>JALGSV010000016.1 GCA_029821755.1 Candidatus Zipacnadum vermilionense
AGCCGGCCACGAGGGCCGCGGCCAGCAAGACCACCACTACGGCACCACCACACTGCCTCATGTCGTACACTCGGTGTCTGCGCATTTGCTTTCCTCCGTGGGTAAGGTTGAGATAGTTGCCATCCAGGCCGGGAAGCGCCAGACGGCCGGTCAGGAACGGTGGTCGATGCAAGACGTCGTTACTCGCCCGCTATCCGGTCAATGCGTCGGATGCGGTCGTTGTCGATGTCAGCTACGTAAAGTGTCCCGGCGGAGTCCAGGGCCAAGCCGGGACTCCCCAGCTTGAACTGCGCCACCAGTCCCGAGCCGTCCCGGTAGCCGGTGCCGCCTGCGGTCATCGCCTCGGCGATCCAGCTGAACATCGGATTAGCGCTGAGCTGGCGCACTTGGTAGATCACGTCGGTGACTGGATCTTGTACATAACAGATAGTCCCGGCCCGGTTGACGGCGACGGCAGAGGGTGGCGATCCGGGGTAGGGTATAGCAGTGATGGCGCTGTTGGGGTCGCGCCGAAACACCGTACCGGACAGGCCATCGGCGATGAAGACCGCACCGTCGTCGGCCACGGCGCAGTCCTGGGGACTGCCGACATTGTTGAGATTCAGTACCACCATGTACTTGTTCGCCGGCGCAATAAGTACGTTGGCGGTAGGGGAAGGGCGGATCTGATAGAGGCGAGAGTTTCCCGCGTCGGCCACCCAGAAGGCGCCAGTACGGTCGCAGGCCAGTCCGAGCGGGGTGCCCAGATCGAGGTTGTTCGCCATGGTGGCCGTGGGGCTGCCTCCTCCGCCGGCCACGGAAGTAACGCTGGCCGTCACGTTGCTCCCGGGGTCGCGGACCACTCGGTATACGCGTTCGGCGACCGCGCAGGAGACGTAGACGACTTGGGCGCTGGGAGTAGAATGGATCTCGTCGACGGCCACGTCGGTGGGCTCCAGCAGGGGGGTACCCAGGCTACTGACGGTGCGAACCATACCGGCCTGCGTGACCTCACGCAGCGCGTTGTTGAAGCGATCCGCTACCAGGATGCTCCCACTGGACTGGACGCACAGGCCGGACGGGCTAAGGAAGCGGGCCCGGTCGGCGGCACCGTCGACGTAGCCGAACGGTTCCGAGCCCGCCACCGTGGACACGTAGCAGTGGGAGAGCAATCGGGGGAAGGTTCCTGCCACTGCGGAATCAGTACGCACATACACGCTCCACAGTACCTGGGTGGCCCCCAACGGCACTTGGAAGCCGACCTCCCGTGAGGCCGTCCCGCCCTTCACCAGGGGGCCGGGGATACGAATAATGGGCGTCCCGGCATGGGGATCATATCCGTCAGGGTCCGCCACCGACCCGCCGGGCACCCGCGTCCCGTTAGCCTTCTTGAAGGCGATAGACACGAAGACCAAGTCGATTCCGCTCGGAGCGTCCGCATGGGGCAGTGCCCCCACGGTTACCCCCGAGTTGTTGGTGACGCGCATTCTGACTACGCGCCAGCCGGGGTTGCCGGGGCGGATGGCCAAGTCGGTGCTGGTCACCAGCAGCGCTGAGCCGACACCGGTATTGAGGCCCACCACCTGAGGGCTGACCGCATCAAGGCTGTCCCCCGGCGGGAGGGCGGTCACCGCGCCGGTCACAAGGTCCCCCACAAAGCAGAAGGGAGTCGATTGCACCGCCGGCTCCGGTCCGGGGGCCGCCAGCTCGGACGACCCCCCGCCACAGCCGGCGAGAGTCGCGACCAAGACAACACCCAACACCAAACAGCCAGCCAGGATTGCTGGCCGGCAGTTGCCTTCGGTCTGCATAACGCTACCTCCCTGGGCCGATGAGAACGGGAATTCCGCGGGTCAGCTCGGCTGCCCTGCAGTTCGCTGATATGCGCCGCGCCTGTGTTCTTTCTCCGTCGACGCTCGTTGTCCTGCCCCGGTTCACAAAAACCCGGGCCCCTGGCGCGCGGTAGGGCCTGACGGGGCCACCGTGCCTACTCGCCCAGCTCCCACCCCACTTCCCCCCACACGCGGCGGCAGGCCTCCCAGTTAGTGGGTTGGTCGCCCTTGGTCTCCGCATCGTAGATGACCGCCAGGACGACGGGTGCCAGCCGGTCGCCCGGCCTCCACGCCGCCAGCTCCTCCGCTAGCCACGCCGCCTGGGAGGGGCGGGTGATCTCCTTGTTCATATAGATGTGGGGCGTGAAAACCACGCCAGGGAGGGCGTCCATGATCTCCCGGAGTGGCGCGGCCATGGACAGGTCGCAGTTGACCCCGCGCAGGTTGGGGATCTTCCGCAGGCAGGGCAGGTGCTCCCGGTAGAGGCTGCACGAATGCACGAACAGCCCGCCGAAATGCCCCGCCAGGCGCACCAGGCAGGGGAGTGAGAACTCCTCATACAATGGCGGGGAGAGCGTCAGCAGATAGTCATCAGCGACCTCGAACCCCACCTCCCGCGGCGCCCACAGGTGCGGCCAGTAGACGGGAACGTACTGGTCACCCGCTGCCTCTCGCTGGGCCTCGCCCACGTCGATGAAGAAATCGGTGATGATCTCCAGGAGCGTATGCACGCGGTGTGGCTGGTCGTACATGGCCATGAAAAGCTCAGTGACGCCCACCAGTTGCGTCGCCACCGTCAAGGGGCTCTGCGTGTCCAGGGAGCGGATGGGGAGGTCGGAGAGAGCGTGCGCCACGCGTGTGTGCTCCAGGGCCTCGCCGATGCGCCCGGCGGTGACGGGGGGCTTCTCCAGGCAGTCTACCTCCGCGAGGTCCTTGAGGAGCGTCTCGGCCCAGTGCCCGCCGCCCACGTCCTGCAGCCCCGCGCCGAAGGCCGAGGCCATGGCGCTGGTGCCGTTGCTCGTATTGAGTTGAGGCACGTAGTCGTCGCCGTTGCGCACGCGCAGGCGCAGGGCCTGGTACTCCTCGGCCACCACCTGGGCACGAATCGGGTCGGGATCGGTGGGGACTTCGCCCTCGGCAGCGGGGCGGTATTCGTGCAGAATCAGCGCCGGGCGCTCCGGCGCGCGGTCGGCGAGGTAGAAGTCACGGAGGAAGGCTTTGGTGGAGGCGAAGGGGTCAGTGGTCATAGTGTGGTAAGGTAGACATTCTCCTCTACTCTACGGGCGGTAATGCTCAGCCACCTCCGTCGGGCTCAGAGCCTTGGTGTAGAGGCGGAAGGGGCCCAGGTCGCCGGTCAGGTTCTGGCCGCCGTATCTCCAGGCGCCTACCCACAGGCCCCACTCCCCGCCGCTGAAGTCGAAGCCCGGCGCCTGGGGGTCATAGGCGGTCTCGCCGGCCCGGACGCCGTTCAGGTAGAGGACGACCTTCCCCTGGCCGTGCGTGGCGACCATGTGCAGCCACTGGTCATACGGCACGGTCGCTTGCAGCACCACGGGCGCGCCCTGGTACACGTTGTTCTGGTACACGAAGCGGCACTCGCCCGGCTTGGCGCTCAGTTGGTCGAAGTAGACCTGCGGGTTGAAGCGGCTGTGGAAGATCATCATCTTGCCCGCGCCCGGGGTGGCCGGAGGGCGCGGGCGCACCCAGAACTCATACGAGAACTGCTGCAGGGGGAATACGGGCCGGTAGGCGGTATCGCCGGGGGGGCCCGGGATGGGCTCGAGGACGCTGGTGAAGGGGATAGAGGCCGAGTCCTTGAGCCCGTCGAAGCGCAGGAAGCTGCGGCCGGCCTCCTGCAGCCAGTTGGTGCCTGTGAGCACCAGTGAGTGGCCGTTATAGCTCATGTCGAAGGCTGCGGGGTCCGGCTTCTCCGTCAGGGCCAGGTCGATCAACAGGTCGGAGCGGGGTTTGACGCTGTCCGGCATGGCGAAGGTCGTGACCCGGGGAGGCTGCGTCTCGGTCACGGCCGAGAAGGCGACGTCATCCAGCCAGGTCTGCCCACCGCCGTCCAGTGAGAAGACAAGCCGCGAGGCGTCCCGCAGTCGCGGGGCGGTGGTGAGGAAGGAGAAATAGGTCCAGTCCTGGTCGCCCCGGCCGCCCAGGTAGAAGTCATCCTGGGCCTCCTTGTCGTAGGCATAGCTCACCTGGAGCTTCAGCCCCTGCCCTCGTACGCCCTTGGTCCTGAACCAGCCCCGCACCCACCATTTCTCCGCGTACTGCTCGAAGATGTACTGATAGAGGAATACTTCTGCGGTTCCCGGCCCGTCGATGCGGAAGGAGGCCTGGTCGCCATGCCCCACCGTCGTGTCCAGGCCGGCGCCCCTACCGGCCCAGAGGGGGGTGGGGCTGGGGTTCTGCCAAGTCGCCGTGGTCTGGAAGTCGGTCCCGCGGGGGTTGAAGGGAATCAGCTTGGTGGTATCGGCCGCTATCTTGTCGGGCAGCACCGACTCGTCGTACAGCTGCTGGGCCTCTTCCGGCGTCAGCGCGGTGAAGGTGAAGGCAAAGGGGCGCTCAGTACCGGTGTCCATGGTGTAGTTACGGCCCTTTTCGGAGTGGTGGAAGTCGTAGCCCCAGGTGCACAGGCCGAGGAAGAAGCGCCGGCCCTCGGGCCGGTCCCAGCCCATCTCCGTCTCGAAGGCGGGGGGCGCTATGGGGTCGGGGTAGAGGAAGTCCTTGAACTTCGGCCAGTTGACCTCGTTGTTGTTATAGTCGGTGAGGTAGTCCACGATCGGATAGCGCATCCACTTGCCACCCGGGCCCTGGTAGACGTGCCAGCGGTGCCCCACGGGATTCCAGGTGTGGATCACCTCCGGCCCGGGGATCCGGTTGTTGTAAGTCAGGGGGTCGTAGAGCTCGTACTCGTTGAGTAGCTTCGGGCCCAGGACCTCAAGCGTGCCCTGGTACTCGTAGCGATACACCCCGCGCTCCGCGTCCCACTTGACGACGAGATTGTAGTCGGTATGGGCGACTTCCGGCTCCTCGGTGGCGAAGGTCAGGGTAATCTCCTGGCCCCCGCCGGTGACCTGGAGGGCGTCGGGAATCTCCCCGACCAGCGGTGGCCAGGTGCCGCTCATCGTCGGCCCGATAGGGGTGTAGTAAGGCGCACGCCAGCCGGGCTTGAGCTTGACGGCCTCCTGGATCAGGTTGCTGCCCTTCCAGAAGGCGCTGATCGGCTCGTAGCCGTCGAAAAGGACGAGCGCCGTCTGGGGGTCCTGGTGGAAGGCGGGGTGCCCCCCGCCCAGGACGTTATCCGAGACCTCCACCCGGAAGTCAGGCACGTGGGGCGGTAGGGGCGCGGAGTCGACCGGCAACCGCTCCACCGCGAAGCGATCGAAGCGGACTCGGCTCTTCCACACCGACAGGCCGACTTGGCCCGCGGTGTAAGGGTGGGAGCGGTCCCAGTAGTCCATGACCGCCTTGCCGTCTATCTGCGCCTGGATATGCGCGCCGTGCTGGGTCAGGACCAGCTCGTGCGACTCACCCAACGCCAGCTTGCACGGGATAAGCTGCAGCAAGCCGCCCGTGGCATCCCATAGGGCCAACTCGCCATTGGCCGTCGAGAGTTGCAGGCGGTAGTAGTTGAGCGGGTCCTGGTAGCCGAAGACGAGGCCAACGTCCCAGCCGGGCAGGTTCTCCCCCCAGTGGAACCCCCAGCGGACACAGCCGCCGGGCAACTGGCGCGGGGCTTGGCAGCTGCGCTCTACAGTGAAGCCCACGCTCACCCGCGTGTCCGCTCCCTCCGCGCCGGGCCGGAGCATAGTGCTCCAGGAATTGGTCCGACCGATAGCCAGCAGTTCTCTGCCGGCCTCGGACCACCAACCGTAGGGGGGTTGGGGCACGGGCACCGCGGCGCGGTGGTCAGGCGGGATGGAAGGCGGCCCGTCGGGCGGCATGGCTTCGGTAGTCGAGTCGATCAGCGGCATCTGCGTCCACCGCGCCAGGGGCACGGAAGACCAGTGGGCGGCGAGCGTGGGGACTGCGGAAGAGAGTAGTAGCACAGGGAGAACGGCGCACAGGAGTCTGGGCATCATAGTAGCTGGACATTCCCCAGGCACGGAAGGGAATCCTGCGCGCGAGTAGGGAAGGACGCGCCCCCTCCGGCGTAGAATGCCCTGCCCATGATAACCATCGCCATTGAATGGCACAGCGATAAGGTCGAGGGCTGCCTCGAGGTAACCCACGGAGTCCTGGCGGCGCTCGGCTCGGGGCGGGGGGAGGGGACGATCGAGGGCAGTCGGTTCTCGCTGCACGCCGACGGGGGGTGCCGCTTGCTGGTGACCGTGGAGGAGGAGAACCTCTCCTGGGGCGCGCACCCGACCATGGTGACCGTACGCGCCGGGACCCGCCCCTTCACCTTCCTGCTCCGCGACGTTTCTGCCGAGTTCCCCATTTGGCTCCCCGCTTGCGGCGTGGCGGTGACCGAGGAATCCGACAGTCGCAGCTATCGCGTGATCGCGGAGGCGATTCGCGCTCGCGGGATGCAGACTCACCTGCAGCGGCTGGCCTCCGAACCGGAGGAGACCTGGGAGCAGGCGGCCGCGGCCACGCGCTCTCTCCAGTGCCCCACCTGGTTGGGTCTGAGCCGGGATATCCGCCTCTTCGAGGTGGGCGTCAACCGCGAGGTGCCCGACTTCTCGGTCAAGCCCAAACTCCACGGTCTGGGGCGGATACTGCCGGAGTTAGGGGGCAAGGAGGCCGAGTTCCGCTTCGCCTACGGTCGCGGCGCAGGCTGCGCGGAGGCGCTGACCGCGCGTCGGCTGGAGGACGGCGTCTTGCCGATCCTGCACACCACCGTGGATGACGAGGAGGTCCAGTACTGCGGCGTCGCCTTCGCCACTCTGGAGCGTTCGCCGCTGACCGCGGCGCATCTGCGCGGGACCCACTACCTGGTCGCCGATGGTCACGGCATCGGGCACATGTTCACCGAGGAGCAGCAAGCGGACCACGACCGTCTCCTGCCGGAGGAGCTGGAGCGCGACGAGGAGACAGTGCTGTACTGGCGTGTCCAGGCGGTCAACACCGGCCCGGTCCCCCGCTACGCCTGGTTCCGCGCGCCGCACCTCGCCGGGCTTCCGCCCTCCGCCCCAGCCGGCTTCGACGGTGAGCACGGTTGCGGCCGGTTGGAGGACGGCCGCGTCTTGGCGCTGTCGCTGCTCGACGGCGCGCCCCTGCCCAAGCCGGAGGTCGCCGTGCTCCTCCCGCCGGGCGGCTCGGTCAGCTTCGAGTTCCGGATCCCCCACCGTCCGCTCAGCCCTGAGCGCGCGGAGGCCCTGGCGAAGCAGTCCTTCGCCCAGCGCCATGCGGAGTGCGCCGCTTTCTGGCGGGCCAAGCTGGCCTCTGCTGCCACGATCAACGTCGCCGAGCCCCGCCTGGCCGAGATGATCCGGGCCGGACAGCTCCATCTGGACCTGGTCGCCTACGGGCTGGAACCCCAGGGCACCGTCGCCGCCACCATCGGGGTCTACTGCCCCATCGGCTCCGAGAGCAGCCCTATCATTCAGTACCTGGACTCCATCGGTTGGCACGATCTCGCCCGCCGCTCGCTGCAGTACTTCCTCGACAAGCAGCGTGAGGACGGCTTCCTGCAGAACTTCGGCGGGTACATGCTGGAGACCGGCGCGGCGCTATGGTCCTTCGGGGAGCACTTCCGCTACACGCGCGACGAGGCCTGGGCGCGGGAAGTGGCGCCGAAGCTGCTCAAGTCCTGTGACTTTCTGTTGGCCTGGCGCGAGCGCAACCAGCGGGAGGAATTGCGGGGCCACGGCTACGGGATGATTGAGGGTAAGGTGGCCGACCCGGAGGATCCCTTCCGGGCCTTCATGCTCAACGGCTACGCCTACCTCGGTCTGGCGCGGGTGGCGGAGATGCTGGCGGCAGTCGGGCATGAGGAGGCGGAGCGAGTGGCGCGCGAGGCTGAGGCCTGGCGGGAGGATATCGGGCTGGCTCTCGAGGAGAACCTGGCCCAGTCGCCGGTGGTACCGCTGGGCGACGGAACTTGGTGCCCCTCGGCCGGGCCCTGGGCCGAGGCGCGCGGGCCGGTGGGGCTGCTGACCGACGAGCATAACTGGTGGACGCACGGCACCTTCCTGGCGCGCGACTCCATGGTCGGCCCGCTGTACCTGCTGTTCCAGGAGGTCCTCGCCCCCGACGAGCCCGCGGCCGAGCTGCTGATGCAGCACTACAGCGACCTCTACCTGCTGCGGGGCGTCGGCTTCAGCCAGCCCTTCTACTGCCCGCACCCCTGGGCGCACCTACGCCGGGGGGAGGTGCGCGCCTTCCTTAAGGGATTCTACAACGGCGTCGCCGGCCTGGCGGACCGGGAGACCTACAGTTGGTGGGAGCACTTCTTCCACGCCAGCCCACACAAGACGCACGAGGAAGCCTGGTGGTTGATGCAGACGCGCTGGATGCTGTGGCTGGAGGAGGGCGACACGTTGCGGCTACTGGCCGGGGTGCCGCGAGCGTGGCTGGAGGAGGGCAAGATGCTGGAGGTCCGCAACGCGGCCAGCTACTTCGGGAAGCTGTCGCTCACGGTGGAGTCGGAGGTGGAGCAGGGGCGGATCACGGCGGTGATAGAGTGCCCAGGCGACCGCCAGCCGGCGCGGGTGACGATCCGCCTGCCGCATCCGCGAGAACTACGAGCGGTGCGAGTGACCGGAGGCCAGTACGACCCCGCGACGGAGACGGTGACAGTCGAGCCCTGGAAGGGCAAGGCGGAGGTGGTGGCGGAGTTCGGCTAGAGGCAGAAGGGGCACCGGTCTCACGACCGATGCCCCTGTCGCTTGTCCGCGGTCACGCGCAGTCTCTACTTCCCCTGCGCCATCAAATCCTTGCCCTCCGTCTTGGTCACCTTACCCGCCACCATGGCCACCTCGACGGGCCCCTCGCTCTTGATCGTCTGGCCGAGGTAGGTGGCCTCGCCACCGGCGGGAAGGGTCAGGCTCCAGTTCTGGTTGTCACGCGTCTTAAGCACCAGGCACGAGGCATTGGCCTTGATCCCGTTCACATCCACCGCCTGCGGGGTCAGGGAGATTAGGACGTAATGCGTCTCGCCCTGCCAGGTGACCTTGACCCCCTGCCCGTTCAGCCACGGCTCGACGGTGGGAGGCGGCTCGTCGGCCTGGCGCGGGAAGATGGTGACCAGGAAGCCCTGGCCCTTCTGGCCCTCAACGCGCGCCAGGACCTGCTTCTCCGAGAAGGGCTCCCCGAACTTCTGCTGGTGCAGTCCGCTGACGATCCCCTCGCAATTGGTGTGCGTGAAGGAGTCCTGGTACAGCTTCACCTGCCCCGGCACCGTCACGAACAGGTCGGTGTCCACGCCCAACTGCCCGCGGAAGTGCGCCTGGTTGTTCCCCAGGGTCACGTCCTCCGACAGCGACCAGTAGTTGAAACTGGGCGTCCGCTCGGCGAAGTCGCCGGTGTCGTCGCGGACCACCAGGTAGTTCATCCCAGCCGAGGTCGGCGCCTTGACGTACAGCAGCCGCCGGGTCCAGGTGAAGGGCTGGGCCAAGCTCTCCGCCCTGGGGGAGAACTGCTGCACCATCGCTGGGCTGTAGTCGGCCTTCGTCGGCGTCTCGGCGAGCGCCAGCACTCGGACCTGGCCCTCCACCAGCGCTGCGCCGGGGGCGTCTCCGGCCAGAGTCACCATCCCGCGCGTATCGGTGATCTTCTGCTTCTCCTGGTCCCAGGCGATCTCGTAGTGCAGGCGCGGATTGTTCACGTGGTCTACCCACGGGTACCCGTGGTCGTGGTAGTAGTCACCCGGCTGGTCTTTCCCGGGGGTCGGTTCGCCCTCGGGGCGCACGTCCCAGCACAACGTATTGTGCGTGAGCGCCGATCGCTCGCCGGGGACGTACATGTCGCTCATGTACGGGGTCAGAGGAACGCCCTTCTCATACCACCCAAAGGCCAGCTGGTCTTCCTTGGTGTGGTCGATCATGAAGTTGCCGGCCAGGAAGGTGAGGTAGGCCTCCTCCGGAGTCCCCAGTTCCCGGTAGCGCAAGACGGCCATGCTGCCGGGGAAGACCTCGGGGCCTAGCTGCGGCTTGACGCTCGGGATCTTGGGGTCGATGATCAACGCATCGGGTATACCCATGCCCGCGCTCAGGTCGCTCCCTCCGTCTCGCCAGATCTGCATCAACTGCCCGGCTAGGTCCGGATCGCTCTCTTTGAAGATGTTGGCCAGGATTCCCGGGGTCGGCGAACTCCCCGGCCGCGAATCCCCCTCGGTCAGCAGCGTGCGAATTCCCCACCGGGCATCGATGGGGGTCATGAGCTGCATGTAGTACCGTGCGAAGTTGCGTAGGGCGGACTCCTTCGACACATCCTCCCCGGCCCCCGTGTTGGCCAGAATCGCCCAGGCGTAGAAGGAGGTGGAGGACGCGCCGATATAATGCGGACAGCTAATCCCTGTCCCGTCCGGCGCGAATTCGGTCTGCAGCAGCATTTTGAAGTAGCGGTCGGCATCTTTCAGCCAGATCTTGCAGTCGGGATGGTCGTTGATACTGGAGGCCATTACTACCAGGCCGCCCCAGCGCCCCACCGGCATGTTCATCGAGCCCCAACCGAAGTTCGCCTGCTTGTCCGGCCAGTTCGAGGGGTGGGTGAGCATGTAGGTCAGGATCGCCATCTTCTTCTTCAGCGTCCGGGTCATCTCCGGGGTACAGGCCGGCACTCCGCACAGATTGTCCAGGCCGCCGGCGGCGACTATCCCTGACCAGTAGCCCATCATCCAGCCGGGGTAGCCGTTCGCCCCCCCCTGGAAATAGCCGTTGATCATCTTGTCCATGCCCTCAATGAGCCCCGCATAGTACTTCTGGGTCGTCGCCTCCGTCTGATCCCTCAGGAAGTCATTGAGGGCATCGCCCGGCATGCCGACGCCTTGCCCCAGGAGACGCGCGTAGTATTCCTGTTTGTCCGCGGGCTTGATGAACAGCCGGGGGTAGTCCAGGGTCATATCCCAGTCGGTGATCCACTTGCGCGTGGTGTCCAGGTTGAAGTCGTGGCCCACATTGAGGGCGGTCTGGGCGTCAGGGGCGTTGCCCTGTGCATTGGCGTCGCGCACGGTATCGGAGGTAAGGACGCCACCGGCGGTGCGCACGTAGGACTCCTGGAAGTCGGAAGTCCGTATGGACCAGATCCGCGTGCCCAACCCGATCGGGCACCAAGCGCTCACTTGCCGGTCGGGAGCCGAGAGAAGGCGGATCGCGTTGGTCCGCGTCCGCAGCGTGATGTTAGTTTCAGGCAGCACATTGGGATTGCGCCACTTGCCCGCACTATGCGCACACAGCGCCACTACGTCGGCGTTGCCCTCCCGGGAGGGGCTCAGCGCGTACCAGGAGACCCCGTCCGGTCGCCACCAGGTGATCGGCTCGAGGAACTTCTCGATGCGCGGCGCGGCGAAGAGCAGGTCGTAGCCGTCGCCAGTATCTCGCTTGCTGTCGTCGCTGGCGTTCTCGCCCGAGTAGCGCGCTACCTTCGGCGCAAAGCCCTCCGACCCCAGGTCGAACACCCAGTAGTTGGGATGGGGATCGGCGCTGGGGTCAATGCTGTTGCCGTACCACGACCACCACTCCCAGGCCAGCTCGTCGGGGTCGTCCTGGTACTGCCTGAACTGGTACTTGTCGTCCGGCCCCAGGTTGAACTGCTCCTCGATCACTACCTCGCGCGAGCCGGTCAGCAGCGAGGCGGTCAGGACGTGCGTGCGCCCGTTATCAAAGGTCGTGGTCACCTGCGCCATCAGCCGCACCGGGCCCTGTTCGAGCAGCTCCGTCTGCGACTCCACGGGCTGGGCCGTCTGCGTCTCGTATCGCCCGCTGCCGGTCCAGTTCCCGGAGGCCGTTCGCACGCCCACCAGCGGCGTAAAGTTCCCCTCCGGCGCGCTCGTCCCGTTGAGGTCGGCCAGCTTAATGGCCGTGAATTCGTTGCCCAGGATCAGGCACTGCGGCTCGCGCTGCACGAAAACCGTCGCGCCTTGCGGCCCGGCCTTGCCCAGCTCGGCCGTGATCTCGGTCTTGCCGTCCTTCTCCAGCTGGTCGATGATGAAGGTCACCCGCGCGGTCTTGACCGATCCGTCCGGGTGCTGGGCCGCCACATACACCTGCGCCGGAATCGCCTCACCGTCGCGGGTCACCCGTACTGGCCCGCCCTGCCACTCCTCCGGCTGGAAAGCGATCTCCCAGTAGATAGGCTCATTTGTCCAGGCGCGGCCAAGATTGTCGGCCACGGTGAGATTCAGGTCAGCGGCGCGGCAGCCGCCGCAGAACACCATTCCGCATAGGGCTATCCATAGAGCATTTCGCATGGTTGGGCCCTCCGTTCGGTTGGTCCGGGCAAGACGTTACTCCCCTCGCACCTCCACCTCGTTCCTTCCCACCTTCTTCCCCCGCAGCACCACCTGGCCGGACTTCTTCACGGTGAACATGCACGAAATGTCGCTGTAGACAAGCCGGCGCCGTCTTCACCCTACTCCTACCAACGCCGGTATGACTCACTGTGTGCTCGCAACTCGTGATCCGCGTCTAGCTAGCTCCAGTCCCACATATTGACCTCTTCGTTGCCCTCCGGCAAGGTTGCCATAACCTTGTCCCCCGCGGCCGACAGGGCCGCTACGTCCTCTGGGGCCAGCTCCCAGTCGGCGGCGCCGAGATTGTCCTTGACCTGCGCTTCGTTGCGCGCTCCGACGATTGCCGAGGTGAGGCCCGGCTGCTGGACCATCCAGCGGATAGCGGTCTGCGCCGGGGTCTTGCCGTACTTAGCGCCGATCTGCCGGACCACCTCCACCTCGTCCAGCGCCACCCCGTAAGTCGGTTCCTGGAAGAGCAGATTGGAACGGCGGTTATCGTCGCTGGGGGGCCGCCAGTCACGCGTGAACTTCCCCGTCAACAGCCCCTGGGCCATCGGGCTGTAGGGCAGGATGCCAATGTTGTGCTCCCGGCAGAAGGGTACCCCGCGCTTCTCGATGTAGCGGAAGAACAGGCTGTAGGGCGGCTGCGAGGACACGATCGGCCCGTACTGGAGCGCTTCCCGTAGCTGCTCCACACTGAAGTTGGAGACACCGATATGTCGGATCTTCCCCTCTTGCTGTACCTTCGCCAGCGCTTCCATCGTCTCGTTGAGGGGGATGTCGCTACTGGGCCAGTGAATCTGGTACAGGTCCACGTACTCGGTGTCCAGCCGCCGGAGCGATTTGTCCAGTGCTGCCGGTACGCCCTCTGCGGTCAGATTGCCGGCCCACACCTTGGTGGCAACGATGACCTTGTCCCGCCCGCGCTCGGCCACTACCCGGCCGATGAGCTCCTCCGAGTGCCCGCCGCCGTACGCTTCCGCTGTGTCCAACCAGTTGATCCCCCCGTCGAGCGCGGCATGAATGGCCCGCACCGACTCCGCGTCATCCACGTCATGCCAGTCGCTCTTGCCCATCAACCAGCACCCTAGCCCGATGACCGTGAGTTCGAGATCAGAATTGCCCAGTCGTCGTGTTTCCATGAGAGACCCTCCCGGGGAAGTTGGAAGTTGCGAAAGAGCGGCTGCCTTCGCTCCGCTCCTCTCTTCGGTCAGGGGCGTCTGCGCCCAGAGAGGGGGCAGGGGGTGAGGCTCCCGCTCTTCAGCTTCGCTCAAAGTGTCCTGTCAATACCAGTTCCTTGTCCTTCACCTCTACCGTATCCACCACTAGTCCCTTTATCTTCTGCTGTTGCTCCCCTAGCATGTGCTTGACCCGGTCGGCCAGGGCGGCGACGGCGCCCCGCGGCAGGGGCACGCCCGCGGCTTTCGCCTCGCGCACCACCACCGAGATGGAGCCGCCCTCCGCGTAGGGCTCAAGGATCGCCCGCGTGGGTACCGCTAGGCCGGCGTGCTTGACGGTGCCCTGTACCACGATCTGCCCCGGCTGCAGCAACACTTTGGCGTCCTGGGCGCTCGTCCCCGCCGCCTGCCGCAGCATCTCAGTCAGTTGAGTTTCACTAAGCACCAGCTTCTCCGGCCCTTCCGGGACCGGCTTGTCGGTGGTCGCCCGCGGCTTGCTCGCGCCGGGTTTGTCGGCCACCTCGCGCGCATGCGGCAGCCTCCCCCACAACATCCCCAGCGCGGTGCCCAGTACAATCGCGATTAGCAGAGCCACCAGGAAGCCCTTGGCCCCCCGTCCCGCCCGCCGTGTCAAGTGCCTCATGACGCCTCCTGGCCTTCCCGCCCTCCGCTCCCTGCTCGCGACTCGCCTCTACCCATTGTACCGGTTCATCGCTACTTCCAGCCCCTCCTGCAGGAAGCACTCCACCGCTTCCGCCGCACGCACCAGCACCTCCTCCACGGTCTTCCCCTCGCCCTTGCGGAAGGGGGATAGGACCCATTTCGCCGCGTCGGCGCCGGGCGGCTTCGGGCCGATGCCCACCCGCAGGCGGGGGAGGTCCTCGGTTCCCAGGCGCTGCACGATATTGCGCATGCCGTTGTGGGTGCCCGGGCTGCCCTCTCCCCGCAAACGCAGACGCCCCAGGTCCAGATCCAGGTCGTCGTAGATGACCAGGAGGCCTTGAGGCGTCAGGTCATGCCGCTTGAGCAGTCGTACGGCGGCACCGCCCGCTTCGTTCATGTAAGTGAGAGGTTGGGCCAGGATCACTGGCTGCCCGGCAATCCAGCCCTCCCCGGTCCGCGCATACAGCCGCGAACGCAGCCGCACCCCATGCCGGGCGGCCAGCAGGTTCGTAACGCGGAACCCGGTATTGTGCCGCGTCGCCGCGTACTCCTTGCCCGGATTGCCCAGGCCCAGCAGGCAGTACATGGTGGGGAAGTCGCGAGTTGCTGGTCGCGAGTACGGGATTCCGGTCCTGCTGCTTCCCCTCTCCTGCTAGATACATCTCCTCTCGGAGAGGGGGACTGGGGGCGGGGTCTCCTACCCCTCCCCCTCCTCCTGCTCCTCCTCCGTGCTCTCGCCCTCGCCCTCGATTTCCTCGCCCTCGATTTCCTCGCCCTCGATTTCCTCGCCCTCGAGCAGAGCTTCCTCGTCACCCAGTTGCGCCTCCAGGTCCTCCTCCTTGATCGGCGGCACGATGCTGAGCACCGTCTCCTCCGGCGACGTGAGTACGGTAACGCCCTCCGGCACTTGCAGGTCCGCCGCCTGCTTACTGTCGCGAATCTCCATGCCGGTGATATCTAGCACGAGGCGGTCGGGAATGGCGGTGGGGAGACACTCGACCTCCACCTCGTACATGGCCAGATCGACTACGCCACCGACTTGCACGCCGGGCGCGTCGCCTTCGAACACTACCGGCACCATGGCCCGCACCGTAGCTGTGAGCGACACCCACTGGAAGTCCACGTGCAGCGGCCGGTGCCCGACGGGATCCCGCTGGATCTGCCGGATCATCGCCGCTACCGACCCCGCGTGGGTCATGTCGGGGATATGCAGGTCCACGAGAACGTTGGTGCCGCCGTGGCGCAAGGCATCCTGCACGGCTCGCACCGGCACAGCTACCGACACGTTCTCGTAGCCCTGCCCGTACACAACGGCCGGGATGAGGCCCTGCGTCCGCAGGCGCCGCGCCGGCCCGTTGCCCTTCTCCGCTCGCCGCTGTGCTTCAATGACGATCTGTTCCATCTATCTCTACCTCCTGGGTAGTTACCGTGGTGTAAGGCGGGACACTACGTCCCCGACTGACTCTCGCTCCCTGTTTCTCTTGCTTACGCGCGCTAGCGTGGGCGGAGCGGCCGCTACGGGCAGCGCACGGCCGGGGAGGCCTGCCACTCCCCCTCTCCCGTGAGGGAGGGGGGCAGGGGGTGAGGCTTCCTATCCCGTCTTGTCGCATTTCTTGCGGTTCGCCAACAGCACCGACACCGACTCATCGCGGTGGATGTGGTCAATGGCTGCCGCCAACAGCGGAGCCACACTGAATACGTACATCTTGTCCAGTCGCTTGTCCTCGGGCATGGGGATGCTGTCGCTGACCACCACCGACTTGATCTCGTCGCACCCGCCCAGGCGGGCCACCGCCGGACCGGACAACACCGCGTGCGTCGCCGCTACGTGCACTTCCTTCGCGCCGCGCTCGAGCAGGCCGCGTGCCCCCTCCACCATCGTCCCGGCGGTGTCGATCATGTCGTCGAACATGATCGACACGCGGTCCTCCAGGTCGCCGATGATCTCCACCACCTGCGCCACATTCGGTCCGGGCCGCCGCTTGGCCACGATGGCCAGCGAGGCATCCAGATCATCCGCCAGGTTCATGGCCTCGTTCACGGCGTTGACGTCCGGCGAGACCACCACGATGTCCTCCTCGCCCAGCCCCTGCCCCAGGAAGCACTCCGCCACTATCTTGCGGGCGAAGAGGTGGTCCACCGGAATATCGAAGAACCCCTGAATCTGGTCGGTGTGCATGTCCAGCGCCAGTACCCGGTCGGCTCCGGCGATGGTGATCAGGTTCGCCACCAGCTTCGCGCTCAAGGGCTCACGGCCGCGCGCCTTCTTATCCTGCCGCGCGTAGCCGAAGTAGGGCATGACCGCGGTGATTCGCCGAGCCGAGGCGCGCCGGCAAGCATCGATCATGATCAGGAGTTCCATCAGGTTGTCGTTGCAGGGCGCACAGGTGGACTGCAGCAGGAAAACGTCAGTGCCGCGCACGTTGTCGTTGATCTTGACGGCTACTTCCCCGTCGGAGAAGCACCCCACCTCGCAGTCACCCAACGGCACACCCAGGGCTTGCGAGATGCGCTGGGACAGGCCCGGGTTGGAGTTGCCCGCGAACACCTGTAGGTCGCCGTATTTTTCCATATCAGGATGCCCCTCCGGCCGACCGTCCTGGCCCGGACCGCGCGGCCCCGGGTCCAGTAGGCGTCTGCCCAGGAAAATACTCGCCACCGAGCCCGTGGGGTCCGGTGGCGTCAACTGGTTGCTGACGAAGCAAGACTATGGCTGGGGCGGAAGGATTCGAACCTTCGAATACGGGATCCAAAGTCCCGCGCCTTACCACTTGGCGACGCCCCAGAAGAACTACAAAGGATAAACGATGATTGGTAAACGATAAGGGAAACCGTTCCGGACGCTTACGGCCAAATCCCGGCGCTTTCGGCCTGCCCTTAGCGTCTATCGATTACCGTTGGTCACTTCCCCCGAGCGCCGCCTCCGCCACTGCTACATGCGCCAGCTTATCTATGTCGAAGCAGACCTCAGGGTACTCCGAATCCACCACCATCAAGGGCATGCCCAGCTTCCCCTGCGCCTTGTCGACGATTTGCGGCAGGGATAGCCGTTTCCACAGCAGACCCCAGATGAGACTGAACCCCAGCAGAGAAGCCAGCTTCAGGGGGCTCTTGCGTCCCGCAAAAGCCGCGTTTACCCAGGGTCCTCCTTCCTGGAGGAACCTCCGGCTGATGCAGAAGATATTCCCGCCGCTGCAGGGTCCGTCCCGCAGGGGAATCAGCGTCCGCTTCTCGCCTGTAGAGTTCGGCTGGAGCCGGTCGCCACGCACAATACTGTAGCAGAATTCGGCTCTGCTGTCGAGGGCGCGCCGGGTGAAGTCGTCCACCGCCGCCGGGGTCAGCAGCGGCAAGTCGCTGGTGCACAACACCACCCGCTCGGCCTGGGGGAAGGCGGCAAAGCCCGCCAGCACCGTGTCGAGCATGCTGCCCCCGGTCGGCTTGGCCACCGCTACGCCCTCCGGGACTGCTCGCGCTATCTCCTCCTGCTCCGTCGCCACCACGACGGGCCCCACCAACTCCGCCTTCTGCAGCGCCTCCACCACCCAGCGCACTGCCGGCTTACCCGCCACCGGGGTAAGCGCCTTGTGGGGCAAGCCCAACGCGCGGGCCACCTCCTCGGGCTTGCGCCCTCCGGCCAGCACCACCGCCGGTACGGTCTCAGCCATCTTGCGACTCCTCTCGTCGCGTGCACACCGCGGCGTCGCTCCCGTCGGAGTTGGCGCACGACAACTCCTGCGCGCAGGGCACCGACCTCAGAGCATGCGCCTCATAGCCCTCCGCCCGGATGGCCTGCGCGAGCGCCTCCGCCTGGTCGGTCAGGGCGAAGACCCCCGATCCGCTGCCGGTCATGCGCGCCGGTACCCCGGCCAGCTCGCTCAGGCGCTCGTGCAGCGTTCGCACCTCCGGCCACTGCGCGAATACCGCCCGCTCGAAGCAGTTGACCAGTCCTTCTGCCCGGGGTTTCTCCCCGCGCTGGAGTGCCTCCCATAATTGGGCGCTGGCCTCCCCCTGACTGAAATCCTCGGCTTGCAGCAGGCCGTAGGCCACCTCCGTAGGCACCGAGACCTCCGGCCAGGCCAGTACCAGGCTGAATCCCGGCTCGGGCCCGGGCAGGCACTGCACCGTCTCGCCGCGGCCCGAGATCAGCATCGTCCCGCCCTTGAGAAACAAAGGCACGTCACTGCCCAGTTCGGCGGCAATGCTATTGAGCGTCTCGCGGTCGATCTGCCAGTTATGGAGGCATCCCAACGCCCGGAGGGTCGCTGCGGCGTCCGAGGAGCCTCCGCCTAGGCCCCGCCCCGAGGGGATGACCTTACGCAGGGCCAGTTCCAGGTCTCGCGAGACTCCCAGCCGCGAGGCAACCTGCCGAATCGCCGCCATCACCAGGTTGTCGTCACCGCCGGGGACGGGATAACCGCTCACCCGCAGCATCGTTCCCGGCGTGTTCGGCTGCACTGTGATCTCATCAGCCAGGCTCACCGTCTGCACCACGCTGCGCAGCTCATGGTAGCGGTCCGGCCGCTTATGCAGGACCTCTAAGGTCAAGTTTACCTTGGCATAGGCCCGGATGTGGACCTGTCGGGGGCTAGTCATCGGCGTTCGTTACATGCTTCATATAGAGCGTTGGCTAGTCCTATCAGTTCAGCAAGTGTGAGGGTTTCCCCGCGCCGGCTGCCGTCCAGTCGAGTTGTCCGCAGCACCGCGGCCACCGTCTCTGGCTCCAGGAGCAGATTCACTCGTAGGGAATTGCTCAAATTCTTGCGCCGCGTGCCGAAGGCGCCGCGGATGGCGGCCTGCATCGCCCCATAGGCACACAGCTCCCCCGGCAGGTCTCGCCGGCGCATGCGCAGCACCGTCGACTCCACCTTCGGCGCCGGGAAGAAGCTGTCCGGGCCCAGCTTCGCCACCACTTGTCGTTCTTCGGTGTGCAGCGCCGCCAGCACGCTTAACGGCCCCCAAGCCTTGGTTCCCGGGGTGGCCTGCAGCCGCCCGGCGACCTCTCGCTGCACCATGGCCACAATCAACCCACACGGCGACTCCGGCGCCCACAGCTTCTGCAGGATCGCTCCGGCGCTCTGGTAGGGAAGGTTGCCGACGGCGCTACTCTCCCCGAACTCCTCCCACTCCAGCTTTAGGAAATCTCCCTCCACCACCCGCACGTTCTGCAGATCTCCCACCAGCCACGCCAGGGCTGCGGCTGCGTCCCGGTCAATCTCCACCACGGTTAGCGGCAACCCGGTCTCAGCCAAGGGTGCCGTAAGCGCCGCCAGACCTCCCCCGATCTCCACCATGGGCAGGCCGGGCTCGGCGGCCGTCCGGGCAATCAGCCGGGCGGCGCCCTCGTTGATTAGGAAGCTTTGTCCCAGCGACTTGCGCGGTTGCAAGTCAAACCGCCGCAGCAGGTACTCGGTCCGCGCCCGCAGCGGCAGCGCCCTCACCTGGGCAGAACTCTCGGGCCACTCGCTCATAGGCTGCACGCAAACCAACCGCGCTTCCCCCCTACCCCTCCGCCTTCTCTATCTCCTGCTCCGGCACCGCGTTGCCGTAGATGACCGCCATTAGCCCGCCCAGGTAGCGGTCCATGGTCAGGACGTTGCTGTACACCAGGGACTTGAGCATCGCCGGGGTGAGCATGTACTCCTCGCTCTCCACGTCGATGGAGGTCTTGAACCGCACCTCGCCGTCAGAGAAGTCCATCTCGAAGTTGCCCAGGGGCAGGCCGTAGTTGGCGCGGACCAGGTACTCGGCCACCATCAGGCGCTTTTCCTCGGGCACGTTGACGGCGGCGATGGAGTAGAACAAGAAGATGCCGCGGTCCTCGCGGGGGCGGGCGATGCAGGTCCAGTTGCCGTTGCGCCCGGCGAACCCCATCCGCAGCACCCCCTCCTCCAGGTCCGAGAACTTCCAGTCGTCGCTGACGAAGAACTCTCTTGCTTTGTCGGCAAGTTCACCCATCGCCGTGCCTCCCTGAACGGCCGTGGCTTGTGGTCCGTGGACTGTGGGTCACGCCGTCCCTCCTACCCGCGACGTTCGACGTCCCCTCCCCGCGATCCACCCCCACTCTCCCCTAGTACTGACTCGCCACGTTGCCGAACATCGTGGGCAGGTCCCAGTCTTCGCCGCCCTGGGCTATCCAGTGCGCGGCAGCCTGGATCATCTCCTCCGCCCCATCCCGGTACGGCCCGAAGCGCTCGACGCAGAAGCCGTCGTTCCCCAGGCGCGCTTCCTCGGCCTCGTCCTCCACGAGGTTGGGCGTCTTGCCCAGGTGGCAGGCCAGCTTCTCCACCAGCTCCCGCACCCGCACCGCCGGCCCGTTGACATTGAAGGGTTGCGGCGGATTGTCCGCGACCAACAGCGCCCGAATCGCCCGGTCGTTGGCATCGCGCTGCGAGATCAGGTTCACGTAGGGTATAGCCAGCGAAATTGGCTCGCCCTTGACGATCATCTTGGCCAGGTCCACGAGCACGCCGTAAGCCAGGTGCTGGGCGTACATCAGCCGGTACAGGGCTACTTTCTGGTGTCGGTAGCCGGCGGCGGTGGCGCGGAAGGCCGTCTCCCGGCCGATAATGCTCCAGCCATACAGGCCGTGCGGGACCAGCAGGGCATCCTCGCTCGAGCCGCCCGTCTCGGCCCGGACGAACTCGTAGGGGTTGCCCGAGGAGAACACGACGATGCGCGACTCGGGGAAGGCCATGCCCACCTGGGCCGGCAGGACGCAGTTCATTTGGATGGCCCGCCCCGGATCGGCGGCTGACCCGAACTTGAAGCCTACCATGTAGATCACATTGGCCATCTTGGGGATGCTCCCCAGGAAGGCCGGATCGGTCAGGTCGCCATCCATCACGCCGACGCCCAACTCCTGGAAGCGGTCGCTGACCTCTTGCCCGCGGGGCGGGGGGAAGAGCGAGGCCACGGTCACGCGCGGTGTGTTACCCGCCTCCCGGTCGGCACGCACGATGGTCTCCACCAGCTCCGGCCCCATCTTGCCCGATCCGCCCAGGACCAGGATCTCGCCCTCCAACGTACTCATCATCTCGACGAGGCCCGGCGTGGGCTCGGTCATGAAATCGTTGAGTTCCTGCATGCTGCTAAGGTCAGCCAGTTGCATCTTGATTCTCCTTACCATTAACGCCCGTGCCTACCATTCTCCCGTGGGGGAGAGGGGGACAGGCGCCTTCGTTCAGCAGTTCTTCATACACTCCCCAAAGCCTCTCCGCATACCGCTCCGGACTATATTCCTCCACGGCCCGTCGTCGTCCGGCCTTGCTCAGCGCCCGTGCCCGTTCGGGGTTGTTCGCCAGGTCCAGGATCGCCTCGGCGAGAGCCCGCGGTTGGGCGGGAGGTACCAGGACCCCGGCCTCGCCGTGCGCCAGCAGCTCCGGTGGCCCTCCTTGCGTGGTGGCCACGCAGGGCACGGCCATAGCCAGCGCCTCATGGAGAGCCAGCCCGTGCGATTCCATCAGCGAGGGCTGCACATACACGTCAAACAGCGACATCCACCGCGGGATATCCTGTTGCGGCCCCGCCCAGATCACCTGTTTGGCGACGCCCAGCTTCCCGGCCAGCCTCTCCAGCGCCGGCCGCTCGCCCCCCTCTCCCACCAGCACCAGGCGGGCCTGAGGTAGACGCGGCCTCAGCAGCGCCAGCGCCTCGATCAGGTAGCGGTATCCCTTCACCTTCGCCAGCCGCGCTACCGACCCCAGCACGAACTGCTCCGGCCCCAGCCCCAGTTGCGTGGCCCATTCCCGGTCCCTGGGGCGGGGCTGAAAGCGCGCGGTGTCTACGGTGTGGGGAAGCAAGCACAGCTTCTCCTCCGGGTACCTGCAGCGCTGTGCGTAGAGCTGCCGCATGTACTCGTTGAGCACCAGCACGCGGTCCACCAGCGGCGCTACCTGCCGGCAGAGGCGCGCGCGTCGCCAGCCTACCCGCAGATCGTGGAAGGAGACCAGCACTCGCGGCACCCCGCTGCGGCGGGCGGCCTGGGCGCCGAGGAGGTGGGCGAAGTGGCACTGGGCATGCAACACGAGGGGACGGTCCGCCGCCAGTTCCGTGGCCAGCCGACTCACCAGTGTGCCATGGGCCATCTTCCGCGAGAGCCCCAAGCATCGCGTTGGCACCGGTTGGGTCGGAGACTCCTCCTGCCCGTCCGTCAGCCCCCAGATCTCACTGCTCAGCCCATGCTGTGTCAGGACCGGCGCCATCTGCCGGATCGCCGAGGCGACCCCGCCAGTGGCCAGACTAGTGGTAAGAAAGACGACCTCGGGCATGGGCAGCGCGGGAGCAGCACCGGGTCGGCGGCTATTTTCCCGCCAGACTCTCCTCCACTTCCTTGAGCCTCTGCTCCAACCGCGCCTGGCGCAGGGCGTTGGTCAGGTCACCTCGGGTGCGCTCCACCATCCCCCGCAGGTTGTCGCAACGCCCCCGCAGGCCCCGGTCGATGGCCGAGGGATAGTCAAAGCCCAGCAGGGCGAAGTAAGCCTCCTCCATGGCGGTGAGAAACCTCTCCGCCTCGTCCAGCTCTCCCTCCCGGATCACGTCCAGCACGTGCCGGCGGAATTCTCCCCCCGCCTCGGCCAATCCGTTAAGCCAGGCGGCCCCATCCACGCCCAGGGCGGCCTGGTCCGGGATAGCCTCCCCCTCGATGCAGGCGATGGTTATGGCGGCCTCCGCCAGTTCCTTCTCCGCATCCCCCACGAACCCGCCGAAGCGCAGACTGGGGGTGTGCGCCAGGGCCGCAAGCATCTCCCCGGTCAGGCGCCGGCACTCTGCCAGGCGCTGGCGCGCCTCCTCGTTCTCGCGTCGGTGGATGCTCTTGATGGCCATCGAGGCCGCTCGTACCACTTGCCGCGACAACGTGTAGGCTTGCTCCCGGGCCACGTCTTGCCGGTCCAGCTCCACCCGTATCTGATTGCAGATCCTCTCTATTCCCGTAAGCATAGGTTAGGTGCCTCCTGCCCCGACGACCGGTCAGCGGCTGCTGAGCAGCCGTGACGCCTCCGCAAAGCCCGCCTCCATCGCCTTCACATTCATCGGGATCAGGTCGTGCCGCCGGGGCGGCAGGAATTGCTTGAGCGCCGCCGCCAACTGCTTCACTCTCAGCAGCGGCCGCACCGCCGCCAGCGCCCCCATTAACGCCATATTGGTGGCGCGCTCATCCATGATCTTCTCGGCCATCTCCGTCGCCGGCAGGCCCACACACCGGTCTTTCGCCTCTTCCGGTACCATCGCCAGGGAGGTGTTGACAATGGCCATCCCGTCCTCGGCCAGCTCCCGCAATTGGTGCTGCACGGCGAATTCGTCCATCAGCACCGCCAGCGAGTACTTACCGGCCACCGGGCTGCCCACCTCTCCGTCGGCGACGACGACCACGCAGGTCGTCCGTCCGCCGCGCACCTCCGGGTCGTACACCGGGTACCACGAGGTGTTCAGGCCGGCCTCCATCGCCGCCTGCGCAACCAACTGCCCGGCGAGCAGCACTCCCTGCCCACCGCGCCCCGACATAAAGATAGCTTCACGCATGGAAAGACCTCGGACGTCAGGCATGAGACTTCAGACTTCAAACAGTGGACTTCGGACTTCAGACCAGGGACACCAGACCGCGGGTCCCAGGTTGTGAACAAACGTCGGTCCCCGGAATCCGTCCCGGCCAGATCCCAAGTCTGACGTCTTGACCCTACTTCTCCACAAACACCCCCAGCGGATACTGCGGTATGACTTCCTTCTCGATCCGCTCAAACGCCTCCAGGGGCTCCATGTGCCAGCAGGAGGGGCAGGTACTGAGCATCTCCACCAGGGAGAAACCCTTGCCCTCAATCTGACACTGGAAGGCCTTCTTCAGGCTTCGCTTGGCTCGTCTTACGTACTTGGGAGCGTGCAGGCTCTCCCGGGCCAGGAAGGCCACCCCCGGCAGCGTCTGCAGCAGCGCGCACACGTCCAGTGGGTAGCCGGTGTCCTCTGCGCTGCGCCCGTAGGGGCTGGTGGTGGTCTTGTGCCCCAGGAGCGTGGTGGGCGCCATCTGCCCGCGGGTCATGCCGTAGATCCCGTTGTTGATAAAGGCGATAGTGATATCCTCGCCCCGGGCCGCGGCGTGAATGGTCTCCGCCAGGCCGATGGAGGCCAGGTCTCCGTCGCCCTGATAGGTGAAGACGATATTCTCCGGATGCACTCGTTTGACCCCGGTCGCCACCGCCGGGGCCCGCCCATGCGCCGCCTGGGCGCCATCCAGCCGGAAGAACTCGTTGGCGAAGACCGAACAGCCCACCGACGAGATCAGGACCGCGCGGTCGGCGATCCCCAGCTCGTCAACGATCTCCGCGCACAGTCGGTGCGCGATGGGGTGGGTACAGCCGGGGCATAGCCGCATCGGCACGGGCTCCATACAGGCCGGCACGGTGTAAACCAGCTCTAGCCCCGCATCGTCCATTGTCTCCAGTGTATCAATCATGCTCTACTCCCGGTACGACGGGCGTTAGGTGAATTCCGGTTCGCAGCCTGTCGCCTCTGGTGGCACCGGCGTCTCGCCGGTGTCGGGCGCGACGCCCGCCTTACGACGCTTTCTCCAGTCCGTTCCGCTGTTCCCTCCCCAGATCATGCATCATAGATTTCCCAACACCCCCGCTACTTCCTCCGGCGTATGCACCACCCCACCGGTATGCCCCGAGAACTCCACCGGGCATCTGCCCTCCACGGCCAGCCGCACATCCTCCACGAACTGCCCCATGGACAGCTCCACTACCAGTATCTTGCGCACCTTCTCCGACCACTCCCGGATCGGCGCGGTGGGGAAAGGGAAGAGGCTGATAGGCCTTAGTAGTCGTGCCTTGACCCCCGCCGCCGCCGCCAGCTCGAGGCCTGTCTGGCAGATGCGCGCCGCAATGCCGTAGGCGCAGACCAGGATTTCGGGATCCTCTGCGCCCAGTTCCGCCCAGCGCGTCTCCTCCCGCGCCGCCTGGGCGTAGCGTGCGTACAGACGGTGGTTTAGTTCCTCCAGGGCCCGCGGCTGGATGTATATGCTGGTGATCACATTCTTCTCGCGTCCGTGGCGCTCCCCGCCTATGCCCCAGTCGGTCTGGGAGAGGGCCGCGTCCAAAGGCTTCCGCTCCTGCACCGGCTCCATCATCTGCGCGAGGATAGCGTCCCCCAGCAGTGACACCGGCGCCCGATACTTGAGCGCGATATCGAAGGACTCATAGGTCAGGTCGTAGACCTCCTGGATCGACCACGGCGCGAAGGTGATCATCTGCCCGTCGCCATGCCCTCCGCCGCGCGTGGAGAGCCAGTAGTCGCTCTGCGCCGCCGCGATATTCCCCAGCCCCGGCCCGCCGCGGACCATGTTGACGATCACGCAGGGCAGCTCAGCCCCGTACATGTAGGAGATGCCCTCCTGCATCAGCGAGATGCCTGGGGAAGAGGAGGTGGTCATGACCTTGGCCCCGCAGGCGGCGGCGCCGTAGCACATGTTGATGGCTGCCACTTCGCTCTCGGCCTGCAGGTACACGCCGCCCACTTCGGGCAGCCGCAGGGACATCCGCTCGGGGATATGGCTCTGGGGGGTGATGGGATAGCCAAAGAAATAACGGCAACCCCCAGCGATGGCCCCTTCCGCCGTCGCCCGGTTGCCGTCCATCAGCGTACGTTCACTCATGGGGACTGTACCTCTCTGCTCCGCGTGGGGCTGGCGTCTCGCCGGTGCTCGGTGGCGGGACTCACTCCCCGTCCGTGCCTGTCCTTGAGCCTGCCTTGGCGCCTGTCGTATCCTTGTACATCTCGATCGCCACATCCGGGCACATGATGATGCACTGCCGACACCCGGTGCACTTCTCCGGATTCGTCTGTCGGGCGGGGTGATAGCCAGCGGAGTTGAACTCCTCGGAGTACTCCAGCCCGCCCACAGGACAAAAGTGCATGCAAAGCCCGCAGGCCTTACAGCGCTCCGGGTCGATCTTCAAGATGAACATGTGGTACCTCAAAAACCAGTCGTGGAAGAACGATTCATGATACACCAAGCACGGAGGAGGTGCAAGAACGGCAGTGCGACGCATCCGAGGAGGGACCGCGATGAGCCTGCGGTCGCTATGCGACCGCAGGCGAATCCAGCCCATCCCCCCTACCGACACATAGCGGTCACACCCTGTCTCGCGGCGGGGTTTCCAGGTTGGTTGCGGCCCGAACTCGGAGCACAGGCTGGGCGTCTCTTGGAGTAGCAACTTGGTTTCGGCTCGCGCTGGAAAGGAGAGAGCCATGCGACTTTCGCCCAAGGCGATGGCACTCAGTTGGGGGCTGATGTGGGGAGCAGCCATGTTCCTGGTGGGACTTGTGCACCTCTGGGAGCCCTCCTACGGGGGCAGCTTGCTCTCCGGAATGAGCACGATCTACCCCGGGTATGGTGGGGCAGTGAGCCTCAGTGACGCAGTGCTGGGTGGCGTCTATGGCTTCGTGGACGCGGGGATCGGCGGCCTCATTTTCGCCTGGCTCTACAACGCCTTCGCACCCAAGACCGCCTAACGCTGTCGCGGGGAGGAATTGCTGTTCCGGACGGGGGAACTGGCTGCCCAGTATCGGCGTCAGTACACATACGGCGGACAGAGGCCGGCGGAGCGCTATTCTGCGGGGAGGTGTTGGTTATGTGGCGTAACGTGATCCTGGTCGGGATGCTGGTTTGCCTAGTGCTGCCAGCGGCCGCGGGCGAGGGGGCGGCCGTGCCGGGAGCGCCGATCGACTTGCTGACGGGCCTGCGGGAGGGCCGACTGTTCGCGCAGTTCCGCGGGGCCGGTGGATCGTCGGTGACCGGCGTCCTCGGCGGAGTTGGCGCGGGACCGCTGCAGGTGCAGATTCCCTCGGGGACGCAGTTCATGGCCCAGTTGCCCGGCCGGCAGGGGATGAGCACCCTGGGTTCGCTCAACCTCAACATTGGCGAGGGGCAACTGGCCCATGTATCAATCGCCACAGCCTGTACCGCCCTCGGCCTGCCGGAGCCGACGCCGGAAGACGTGATGATCCCGATGCCCTGCCCCGATGCGCGGCTGGCGCGGGTGGCGGCGGTGCTGGACCTGCAGCCGGTAGCGCACCCGGTGGCGCAGGTCGCGGTGTGGGCCATCTCGGACAACCCACCCGCAAACGCGGTGCAGCCCTATTTGATGACGCAGGCGCCGGGCTTCAACCTGGCGGCCTACGCTCAGCGGCGCGGGATTATGCAGCAGGCGGCCGGCCTGCTGCAGGTGGCGGGCCTGCAGCCCGCGGCCTTCCGCATGTTCATGGGCCTGAGGCTGAGGTAGACGGACGGAGCCTGAGCCGCCGGATGCGCAAAGGCCCCCGCGAATGACCGCGGGGGCCCTTTGGCGGCTCAGATTGGGGCCCAGGCCTCTAAGCCCTGCGCATCGGGATGCACTTGGCCCCACGGGGAGGGAGGCTAGACCTCCTGCCCGCACTTCTTGAGAAGCTGCGCCCACTTCCAGTCCACCCACTCTTGCATCATCTTGCGCATCTCCGCGCCTTCCTCACCCTTGAACAAGTGCCGGAAGCGGCCCTGGATCTGCAGGTACTCCTCAATCGGCTTCTTCTCCTTGGGCCGGTAGGTGAGCTTGTACTGTCCGTCGAGCACCTCGTACAGCGGCCAAACGCAGGTGTCGGAGGCGAGCTGGGCGATCTCAACGGTGACGCCCGAGTCGTAGATCCAGCCCAGCGGGCAGGGAGTCAGGCAATTGATGAACGAGGGGCCATCGATGGCGAAGGCCTTCTCGGACTTGCTCACCAGGTCCCGCCAGCGGGCGGTGCTGCTCTGGGCCACGTAAGGGATGTCATGCGCGGCCATGATCTCCGTGAGGTCCTTGCGGTTGACGCGCTTGCCCTGGCTGACCCGGCCCGCGGGGCTAGTGGTAGTATGCGTCCCCATGATGGTCGCCCCGGAACGCTGCACGCCGGTGTTCATGTAGGCCTCGTTGTTGAGGCAGACATAGAGGAATTGGTGGCCGCGCTCGGCGGCGCCCGAGAGGGATTGCAGCCCGATGTCGTAGGTGCCGCCGTCGCCGGCAAAGGCCACGAACTTGTAGGGCTTGTCGGCCGAGACGTAGTCCGGCAGCGGTTGGCCCTTGGCGGCCCGGGACAGATGCGCCTTGTACATGGCCTCTACGCCCGAGACGGCCGCCCCGGCGTTCTCGAAGGCGATGTGGAGCCACGGCACGGCCCAGGCCGTGTAAGGAAAGATGGTGGTAGAGACCTCAGTGCAGCCGGTGGCGGAGACTACTACGACCGGATCATCGGTCCCCATCAGTACTTGCCGCACGGCAATAGGTTCCGCGCATCCGGGACAGAGCCGGTGGCCAGCCGTCAGGCGCACTTCACTCTGGCTGAGTTGCTTGAGATTCTTGGGCATGGAAAAGCCTCCTTAAAGGCGCTGCAAACAGACCTCGTTGTAGGGCGCGGGCTCGTGCCGCGCCCTCCCCGCTATCGGCCAACCAGAACGGGCGTGCCGTGCGTCAAGGCGAGGCGCGGTACGAGCCCGCGCCCTACAAAGCCGCCCTTACTCCCTGACCCCCACGTATTGCACTGGATCGACCGGCTGACCGGTGGCGGCGACACTGGGAAGCGTGCGGAAGACGCTGATGATTTGATCTGGAATGATCTCTCGGCCGCCCAGGCCGTACAGGATATTCACGGCCGGGATCAACTGCCCCGCCGTGTACAGGCCCGAGGTGACCTCGGAGAACAGCGGGAAGCTATCCGCGCCGTACGAGGCAGCGCGGTCGAAGATGGCGACCGCCTTCTTGCCCTTAAGCGCCGCGGCGATCTCGACGGCGGGGAAGGGGCGGTAGGCCCGCAGCTTGAGCAAGCCCGCCTTCATCCCGTCGGCGCGCAGGGCCTCCACGGCGTCCTTGGCGGTGCCAGCGGCCGAGCCCAGGGCGATGACGGCGTACTCCGCGTCCTCGAGCATGAACTCCTCAAATAGGCCGTATTCGCGGCCGAAGGTCTTACCAAACTCCTTGCCGACCTCGATAATGGCCTCCTTGGCCGGGCCGTAGGCGTCGAGTTGGCTGCGCTTGTGCTCGAAGTAGTAATCCCACAGGTCCAGCGGACCCACCGAGATGGGATTGCTGAGGTCGAGCAGCGGGTTGACGGCCTGGTAGGGGCCGACGAAGTCCTTGACCGCCTGATCGTCCTCCACTTGCAGCAGTTCGTACGAGTGGCTCACCAGGAAGCCGTCGAGGCAGTTCATCACTGGCAGGCGCACGTCGAGAGCTTCGCCGATGCGCACCGCCTGGATGAGGTTGTCATATCCCTCCTGCACGTTCTCCCCGAAGATCTGCAGCCAGCCAGTGTCGCGGGCGCCGTAGGAGTCGGAGTGGTCGCAGTGGATGTTGATGTTCCCCGACAGGGCGCGGTTGACCACGGTGAGGATCACCGGAGCGCGCAGGGAGGCGGTGATGTAGAGGATCTCCCACATCAGCGCGAGGCCCTGCGAGGAGGTGGCGTTCATCACGCGCCCCCCGGCTACCGCCGCGGCGGTGCAAGCGCTCATCGCCGAGTGTTCGCTCTCCACGACCACGAAGTTAGTGTCCACCAGGCCGTTGGCGACGAAGCTAGAGAAGGTCTGGACGATCTCGGTCGAGGGGGTAATGGGATAAGCCGCCATGACGTCAGGGTTGATCTGCCGCATGGCCTCGGCTACCGCGTGGTTACCCTCCATGGGTTTGGTTTCGGGCATAGGAAAATCCCTCCTAGTGGGAGTTGTTCGTCCTCAGTTGTGGGGCGGCTTTCGGGCCGTCCGCACGTACGTCGGCGTGCGCACGACAGCCGCCGGTGCGGCAAGTGCGTGGTCAACGAACGGGCGTCTGTCGCGGAACACATTCCGCGAGAGCCGCCCCTACTCGGCGCCTTCCGGCAGCATGTCAATGCATTTCTTGGGGCAGACCTGCGCGCAGATGCCGCAGCCCTTGCAGTGCTCCATGTCGAACTGCATGCCCTTCACCGAGGGCTTCTCCGGGTCGCCGTTGGTCCAGCAGGCGACGTCGGGGCAGTAGACCCAGCAGAACAGGCAGTCGATGCAGTCTTCGTCGCGCCGGTACGGCTTCTGCAGCCGCCAGGTACCCGTGTTGTACTCCACCGCGTTGCCCGCCTGCGGGATAATGCCGCCGGGAGCCATTTCTTGATACTTGGCGTCGGGGGCGTAGTGACTCATGCTAGCTTGACCTCCTCGTAAGCGCGGTCCACAGCCTTGTTGTTGCCCTCGAGGACCGCCGGGGACAGCTTCTTGCCGAGGGTCTTGCGGAGCGCCGCTTTGGCCGCCTCCAGGGTCACGATATCGCTGACCTTGGCCAGCGCCCCCAGCATGGGGGTGTTGGGAATGGGCCGGCCGATGGCCTCGTTGGCGATGGTGGTGGCATCCACCACGCCCACCTTCACCGAATCCGGCACGCCCATGCGCTTTTTGACCTCCGCCGCGTCCATGGTGCCGTTGATCAGGATGATCCCGTTCTCCGGCACACCCACCGCGACGTTTTCCGTGCCGATCAGGCTGCTGTCGAGCACGACTACGATGCCAGGCTCGGGCACGCCGGAGCGCAGGCGGATGGGCTTGTCCGAGATGCGTACGTAGGACTTCATCGGCGCCCCGCGCCGCTCGGCCCCATATTCGGGGAAGGCCTGGACCAGGTGGCCTTGCTCGGCCGCCGCCACCGCCAGGATGTAACTGGCGGTCTTGGCGCCCTGGCCCCCCCGGCCATGCCAACGCACTTCCGTTAATGATGCCATTGTACTCCTCCTTGGGAAGCCCGCTCGGGCGGGCGGTGAGTCGCAAGTCGGGTCGGGTGAAGTGTCAGTTTCTCTCTGGATTATCCCCCGGTCCCCGCGGGCTGTTTAGCGCCGCCGTCAGCGCCGGGTCCCACTGGTCCCAGAGCTGCCCGAAGCGCTCCGTGTAGCGCTGGGCTAGCTCCGGGCGGGTGATCCGGAGCACGTTCTCGTCGTTGTACTTCGAGGCGGAGATGGTCCAGTTGTACGAGCCGGTGATGACCGTCGTGCCGTCCACGACGGCAAACTTGTTGTGCATGATCTTCGGATTGTTGCTGATCCGCACCGGCACGCCCGCTTGCACCAGGGAGCGGGCCACCGAATCTCGGCTGGTGACCATGGAACGGTCCAGGAACACGTACACCTGCACCCCGCGTTGCTGGGCCGCCACCAGGGCCGCGGCCAGATCGCGGTCGGTGAAACAGTACATCGCCACGAGCACCGAGTTGTGGGCCGCCCCCAGCGTCCCCAGGATCACCGCCCGGGGGTCGTCGTCGCGCGAGAAGGCAACGGTTATATCGGTCGCCGGAGCGGCCGGTGTAGTCTGCGCCGTCTCCTGCGCCGGAGCCGGCGGCGTCCGCAGGGCCGGCAGTGCCACCCCCAGGATGACTACGGCCAGGAAAAGCACGAGCCAGGAAAGGTTGCGGCGCATGGTACGCTCCTTTTTCCACCGAACACTGGACCACCCCGCCAACCACCACCGGGTAGCACATGAAGTGCCGCCCCTACATGGGAGTGCGTCCCCTCAGCGCCCGGGCCAGCGTCACCTGGTCCGCGTAGTCCATATCCGCGCCCACCGGCAGGCCCAGGGCGATGCGGCTGATCTTTACCTGCGGCGCGGTAGCGGACAGGCGCTGGCGGAGGAACTCCGCGGTCGCGTCGCCCTCCACCGTGGGGGAGGTGGCCAGGATGACCTCCTCCGTCCCGTAACGCTGCACGCGCTCCAGCAATTCCCCGATGCGCAGCTCCGCCGGGCCGACGCCGGCCAGCGGCGAGAGCGCCCCGCCCAGGACGTGGTACAGGCCTCGGTACTCCCCGGCCCGCTCCAGCGCCATCAGGTCCGTGGCGGTCTCCACCACGCACAGGACCAGCTTGTCGCGGGTATCGTCGGCGCAGACGGGGCAAAGACGGGCGGCGGCGTAGTTGCCGCACTCGGCGCAGGGCTGGATGCCTTCGTGCAGAAGGAGGACGGTCTCTCCGAGGGCCTGGGCCTGGTCGCGGGGGCGCGATAGCAGGAAGAACGCCAAGCGCTGGGCGCTCTTAGGTCCTATTCCTGGCAATCGCTCGAATTCCTCTATGACACGTTCTAACGGCGCTGGATAGCGGAGCATAGTGGTGGGAAAGTGTCAGTGTCAGTCGTCAGTGTCAGTTGGGGACGGGAAGCGGGCCGCTTCCCAACTGACACTGTCCACTGACACTTCAGAAGATGTCCGGAAGGTCCATTCCCATTCCCGCCAGGGGGGTGGCGGAAACGATCTTCTCGCGCTTGGTCTGCGAGACTTTGGTCAGGGCATCGCGCATGGCGGCGGTGACGAGATCCTCGACGAGCTCCTTGTCGGCGTTTTCCAGGACCGCCGGCTCGAGGGTCACGCGGCGTACCTCGCCGCCGCCGGTCATTAGCACCTTCACGGCGCCGCCGCCGGAGGACCCCTCCAACTCCATACGGGAAAGTTCGTCCAGGGCCTCCACCAGTTGCGTCTGGAAGGCGGCGACCTGGCTCTGGATTAACGACTGAAGCGGGTTACGCATGTTTACCTTTCGGGCAGCTCCTGGCTGCCCTCGAACAGTTCGAGAGTCTGACGAACCGCCTCGTCCACCGCCTCTTGGGGAGGCTGGGCGGGAGGTGGGGTGGCCTCCGCTGGCACCGGCGTCTCGGCTACGCTCTCCTCGGCCGGGGTGGGAGGGGGCGGAGCCTCCGCCACCGGCAGCGCCGACTCCACCTCCGGCGCGACACTCGCCGTACCGGGCGACGGCAGCTCCCCCTGGCTGCAGGTGATCGTTGCCGGCATCCCCAATACTGCGGTCAGAGCCTCTTCGATTATCGGCTTGTGCTTGCCGCAGGCGTTGCGGTAATGGAACTCGTGGGTAACGGGAAAAACGAGATGGATCTCCGTGCCGTTGACTGCGGAGGGGAAGCCCTCCAGCACGATCGCGGAGGTCGCACTGTGGCGCATCCGCTTGAGTTGGTCCTGCAGCATGTTCTGCCAGCGGTCCTGGACGACCTCCAGGGTCAGCGGCCCCTCCACCGGCACCGGTGTGACGACGGGCCGTGGGCGATCGGCAGGAGACGGTGCGACGGGTTTCTCCTCCGGCGTGGCAGCCGGTCGCGCGGCCGGTTTCGGTGTTGATCGGGCGACCGGTTCGGCAGGCGTTGCGCGGGCCGGGGCGGGCACCTGCACCGCCGAGACGGCGGTGCCGCTCGCAGCCGGCGCCGCGGGAGCCGGCCCCTCGGCCGCCTCGGCCAGGGCCAGCTCGACGGTCAGGACTTCCTGGGCTCCCTCGCGCAGGCGCTCCGAGGCCGCGGTCAGCACCGTGATTATTCCTATCAGTCGTCGCCGCCCCACGCCGGTGGCCAGCGCCCGGGCCGCCGGCTCGGCCTCGCCCTGCGCCCAGGCCGGCGGGGCCGCCCCCAGTTCCAGCCGCAGCAGGTCCCCGCAGAACGCGGTCAAATCCTTCAGGTATTGCCCCAGGTCCTTGCCCTCGGCGACCAGTTCATCCACCAGCGCAAACAGCCCCGCCAGGTCCCGTTCGCCCAGCAGGCGCGCGCTGCGCTCCAGCAGATCATGCTGCGTCAACCCCAGCACCGCCGACACCGTTTCCCGGTCGATCGGTCCCTCGGCATAGGCGACGACCTGGTCGAAGATCGACTCGGCATCGCGCATCGCCCCGCCCGCGGCCTCGGCGATGGTCCACAGCGCCGCTTCGTCAGTCGTCACGGCCTCGCGCCCGGCGATCTGCCGCAGCGCCTCCACAATCGTCACCGGCGGGATGGCCCGGAAGTCGAACCGCTGGCAGCGGCTCATGATCGTGGGCAGGAACTTGTGCGCCTCGGTCGTCGCCAGGATGAAGTGCACATAGCTCGGCGGCTCTTCGAGGGTCTTGAGAAGAGCATTGTTGGCGCTCGTCGACAGCATGTGCGCTTCGTCGAGGATGTAGACCTTGCAGCGGCCTTGCGCCGGGGAGTACTTGACCTTCTCGGCCAGGTCTCTGATATCATCGACGCTGTTGTGCGAGGCGGCGTCAATCTCGATAACATCCATAAACCGCCCGGCCTGAATGGCCTGGCAGGCCTCACACTCCCCGCACGGCTCCGACGTCGGCCCCTGCTCGCAGTTGAGCGCCTTGGCCAGCACGCGGGCGGTGGAGGTCTTCCCCGTCCCCCGCGGCCCGGCGAACAGGTAGGCATGGTGAACCCGCCCCGCCGCCACGGCATTACGCAGCGTCTGAGCCACATGCTCCTGCCCCACGATCTCCTCAAAGGTCTGGGGCCGATATTTTAGGGCGAAAGGTAGGTACGACATGGGAGTGTTGGGCGGTGCCGCTTGCCCAGAGTGGCCTTGGCAATGGGCTTGGCTGAATCGTCCAAGTCGGCCTCAACTCTTACCAGCATCGCAAATGGGCCGGCCCGCGCCCATTTGCGAATGTCACGCCACCTGTTCGCTAGATACCAGGCAGCCCCCTTGGACCCCGACTCAGTAAACCCCGCGCACACAATCCACGTGCGGTCGGGGAACTGGTCCGGATGCACCTTCAGAATCAGCCCGACGTCACCGCCCTCATCCAAGCGGAAGTAACTGTGCTCCCCGTCAATGGTGATCTTCTCGTGCTCCGTATTCTTTTCGTCCGGGCTGATCTTCACGCCGTCGTTCGCGGCCAGTTGCAGGGCCTCCCGCGTCCAGTCGTTCGAATTGGGCCCCCCGATGGCGATGAAAGAAGCGTCAAACTTGGCTTCCGTCCCCTGGTCCGGCGTAAGCACTGCCGCAGTACCAGTGTGCTTGGCGATTGCGTTTAACAGGTATTGGGCCGAAGGGACCGCGCTGCCGCCGACCGGGTTTCCTATGGAGAGCCGGAGATGAGGCCGGTGTGGCCTGACATAGGGGAATCCGACGAGTTTGTTCGCTTTGCAGTCGGACATCCCGGCGTTCTTGGCTCCCGCCACCGCTAGTTTCAGGAGACATTCGTCAAGCTTATACTGGCCGTAGATAAGGTGGTATAGGTCTTGTGTCGCCACGTCGTCGCCGAAGACCTGCCTGAACCTGCGGTGCTGGACCCACGAGAGGACACGTGCAATGAACCAACTCAGAAGGGCAAAGGCCACGGCGGCGAGGACGCCGCCGAAGACGTTCAACCAGAAGTCCCGCTGCAAGGGAGTGAACCCTGCCTGGGTTCCCGCAAGGGCTGTCATCGGCGTAGTGGCCGTGCTTGGGGCTGGCGGGATTGGCATCTCAGACCTCCTGTTGCGTCGACTGCGTCACGCCGCTGTACATGGCTCCCATCCGGGGATCACCCCACCAACCACCACCGGGCGGCACATGAAGTGCCGCCCCTACCTCGGGACCTGCCGTTCCGACTGCCGTCCCAACTGCCGTTTACTATCGTCTCTCCCGGCCGTGCACCCCACCTTTGAACTGACGCTTACGGGCGTTACCCTCGCAGTTTGCTCCAGCCCGGTTGACCGCGGCACAGCCGACGGAATGCTTACCGCTGCTTCCTTCCGGATCTGACGGGGTTCAGCAGCGTCGACTTGCGCGGGACCAGACCTTCATCACCACTTACGGGGGGCAGACCCCACAAACGCAGCCCGGGGGCGGGGAGTTCGGCCCGGCTCTAGCGGATTGCCGGTACAGGGTACCGCTAGTCCCCCACCTAGCACGGCCGGGAGAAACGACAGGATACGGCAGACCCAACGACAGGCCCAGGGGCAGGCACAACATCAGCAGCGGGACAGGAGCGGAGCAGGACCAAACGGCCCGTCGCAGAAGCGGCGGACCGCACCAAGGTGTTAAGTGTGGCCGGTTATGAGGCTCAGCGCAGGCGCCATCCCGGGACCCCTCCGTTGCCGTTGTGCCTGTCTCTGAGCCTGTCCTCGTGCCTGTCGTATTGACTGGCGGAGAGGGTGGGATTCGAACCCACGTGCCGCTTACGCGACAACACGCTCTCCAGGCGTGCACCTTCGGCCGCTCGGTCACCTCTCCGCTAGAACGCCAGGCACAACAGCAGGCACAGGAACAGGCCCAAGGGCAAGCACGACGATGATCGGCGGGGAGGGCGCAGCGCCTGCCGTTGAGTATATGAATGCGACGAGATTGTCAAAGGTCACGAACCAGGAGTGCAGGCCCTCCCGACGCCGTTCCCGACTGTCGTTGAGCCTGTCTCTGTGTCTGCCTTCGGGCCTGCCGTTGGGCCTGTCGGACTATTGGCGGAGAGGGTGGGATTCGAACCCACGAGCGGGGATAAACCCGCTACACGATTTCGAGTCGTGCGCTTTCAACCGGACTCAGCCACCTCTCCGCCCGTCCAGCGCGCCCGCAGGCACAATGAACCATCAGGCCTGCCGATTCGGTCGACTCCGGGGCAGGCCTACCCTGCAATAATAGCGCACCCTTGGTCCCCAAGTCAAGCGACTACCCCGCGGGTCGGAGAGGCCTCGTGGCCCGCATTATAGCCGTTGTATGGTAGGTATCGCCCCCGCCGACGGCGAAGAAATCACTCGCGGCATTGCCCCGCCGCAGATATGGGGGACCCCCACATGCTTCGCCTTCTACCGGCTCTACTCTTCTGTGTGCTGTTCACTCCCCTCGCCTGCGCCCAGGGCCCCGCGCCCCTCACCGCACCCCTGCCGGGGCCGGGGCAGATCTCCCACATGGGCGCCGACCGCGTGTGGGCCAACGCCTGGCTGGAGGATCACATGCACGCCTACCGCCACGGCTTCGTGCAAGGCAAAGCGGACTACGCGCCCTTCCTCCGGGCCCACCTGGAGCCTCGGCTGAAGGCGGAGGCGCGGCTGGTGATCGACCGGGGGCGGGCCCTGCCGGAGGACCGCAAGGGCCAGGAGCTGATGAGCTACCCCTACGCCTTCTACTGCCTGGCGATGTACGACCTGACCCACGATAACGAATACATCGGCCTGGGGCGGGAAATCATGAACCAGGCGCTGGACGTGGTCGGTTACGGCTGGGGTGGATTCCGGCTGAACGCGGTGCTGATCTACCGCAACCTGACCTGGAAGAAAGACCCGCAGAGCCCCTGGGCCCCACCGGACGCGGAGAAGCGCTTCCGCGCGGCGATGGCGGCCACGGCGGCCAAGCCCCCGGTGGAGTCGCTCTTTGGCGAGTGGGGGACGCACAACCGCACCTGGTCCCGGCATATGATGCTCAAGGTCGCCCGTACCGTCGCCGAGGAGGACGGCAAGCCGGTGGACCCGCGCGTAGTGGACTACACTGACTACCACGACAAGCTGGTGGGCTGGACGGGCGATTCGGACGACGCCTCCGCCAACTACCACTGGGTCTTCCTCGACGCCGCGCTGGGCTGGTATCTGTACACCCAGGACTGGGAGGCCTTCCAGCGCAATCACTTCCCGGAGGTCGTTCTGCGCTACGCGGACATGGTCGCCCCCAGCGGGGGCTGCCCACAGTTCGCCGCTAGTAGCGGCTGGCACGAGGTGGGCATGGGGATGTGGCTGCTGGAGCTGACCTCGGCGGCTACCGGCGATGGCCGCTACCGCTGGGCCGCCCAGCGCATGGCCGAGTACTACTACAACCATTTCGAGGAGCGCCCGCTGCAGAGCTGGGGGATCTACTACGGCGTTCTCAACAACTTCACCATGGCCTACCTACTGGCCGATGACGCGGTCCCGCCAATGGCCTACTCCCCACAGAGTCGCGTGACCTGGCGGCATCCCTTCGTCCCCACAGCCCCGGAGGCGCTGGCCGCCCATCCGGGCCAGGTCGCGCCCGACAGCATGGACCCCTATCACTGGCTCCCGGACAAGGTGGTGCTGTCCAGCGGCAATGACGCCGCCGGCTTGTGGGGCTTGGTGGAACTGGTGCCCAAGGCGGGTCACGGCGGGGAGATTCCCGGCAACTTCATCACCCTGATGCGCTACGACGCGGCGCTGCTGGCCGGACAGGGGTACTACGAGAAGACTCCGGACTTCCAGAATCTGCTCTGGATCAACGAGGACAATCTCAAGTCGGCCCTCAACGACCAGCCCCTGACCACCAGCGTCCCGGTCTTCATCGACGACCCCGCCTACACTTTCGTGCGCCTGAGGACGGCCAATTACCAGCACCTGCCGGTAACCTATACCCGCGATATCCTCTTTGTGAAGAACGGCTTCGTCCTGGTCCGCGACCGGGCCCGCTTCGAGGCCGCCCTGGAGAACGTCCGCCTGGGCCCCTGCTGGCAGACTCGCGACTTGGGGCCGCAGTGCGGGGAAAACTGGTTCAACACCTACTACAGCAAGCTCAACTACGGCAGCGCGGGCCTGGGGATAGACGTCCACACTTACCGCAACCCCGCCTGGGACCTGCTGGTGTACTTCACGCGGCGCGACGGGCGTAGCCAGACGGTGTTGGACCGCTACGACGAGAACCCCTTCCGCAACTCGCCGCTGCAACTGCGCCAAGTCTGGACCGGCAACGTGCAGGCCGGGCAGGAGATAGTCTTTACTACAGTGCTGCTGCCGCATGGCCCGGTCTTCAAGCCGCGAGAGCTAATAGAGCCGCTCCAGCCGGAGGAGCCCAAATACCTGGAGATACTGGCCGACACCGACCAGGTCGCCGCCGTCCGCGTCCTCTGCGATATCGCCCCGCTGCACAAGGTGCGCAACGAGGTCTGCGTGATGCTCAACGACACCGGGCAGCTAGCGGAGGCGGGGCCCATCGCCACCGACGGACTGGTGGCGGTGGTGGTGCACGGGGTGGATGGATCCATCGCGCAGCGGGCGGTAGCCGGGGGCACGGTCCTGCGCTATCGGGGTAAGGACGAGTTCGCCGCGGCCAGCCACGCCGAGGTGGCGGCCCTGGTCAAGCCGGAGGAGCTGCAGAAGTGGGAAGCGCAGTACGATAAGCAGGGGTAGCGCCAAGGGTGCAGAGCGGTAGTGGCGCCCGCGGCCCGAGTCGAACGGGCGACCTAGAACTTAGGAGGTTCTTGCTCTATCCTCTGAGCTACGCGGGCGCTAGGGACGACAGGCATGACAGCAGGCACAACTACAGGCACAAGGGCCGGCCCAACGACAGTCGGACGCTAAGGCGGTGGTTTGCGCAGGGACTCGCGCAGCGCTTTGGTGAGACGCAGGGCGCCGGCGGCGAGGTTGACCACCGGGGCGATGTTGCTGTCGGCAACGACACCCAGGTCCCGGAGGAGGATCAGGTAGTACTGCACCTCCCCCAGGGAGTCGGCGGACATGGTGGCAAAGTGCGCGAAGTCCCGATCCGATTCCCGCTCCCGGCCCTCGGCGAGGTTGGCGGCGGCCGACACCGCAGCCCGGCACATCTGCGACCCTACCCCAAAACGATCCTGTTCGTGCAATTCAGCCGACAGCCGGTAGACCGCCAGGACCACCTCGTGCGCAGCGTGCCAAGCCTTCAGCGACTCAAAACTGGCCACTGTTCCCCTCCGACTGCCGTTGTGCTTGTCTCTGTGCCTGTAGTCGTGCCTGCCGTTGTGCCTGCCGCAAGATTGGCGCGCCCGGGGCGATTCGAACGCCCGACCCCCGGCTCCGCAGGCCGGTGCTCTATCCACTGAGCTACGAGCGCGCGCAAGGTAAGTTCCAAGTAGCGGGTTGGTCCCCGCCCGTGCTGTTATTCTGCGGTCGCATTCTGGCGCACCCGGGGCGATTCGAACGCCCGACACCCGGCTCCGGAGGCCGGTGCTCTATCCACTGAGCTACGGGTGCGCTCAACGTCAATCGAAACGCCAGTGGGGACGGCAGTGAGAACAGCAGCCAGCCAAGAATACTCCTCCGCCCTCACTTGCGCTCCGACTGCCGTTCCGGCTGTCGTGAAATGGCGGAGAGGCCGGGATTCGAACCCGGGATGGAGTTGACCCCCATAATCGCTTAGCAGGCGATCGCCATCAGCCACTCGGCCACCTCTCCGCTGGACAGCCATTCTATCATATGGCCGCGGGACCTGGCAAGCAGGCACCGCCCTTTTCACCAGCTAACGCCTGTCGCATGGCGGAACAACAACACCGCCGGCTACCCTACTCCGACCACGCCAGGGAGCCGGGCCTCACCCAGGGGCCGGCGCCGCGGCCGACCGCCTCCGCCACCTACATAGCGAGGGGGTCGTACATGGTGGCGCCGTCGGCCCGACAGGCAACCGACCAGCCACAGCAGCGCCAGGAAGAGCCAGGCGGTCGCGATCTTCATCGGTCGTTCCTACGCGTAGCAGTACCTCTCCGCCCGCCGCTCCAGCGGCTCCTGCAAGTCCAGTAGCGTCCCTAACAGCCTCGCCCGGACCTCCAGGTACGCCGAGTCCTCCCACCGGTTCACCTTCTCCCGCGGGTCGGCCTCCCGGTCGTACAGCTCCCCATAGTCCTGCCCCGCGTACCACGTCAGCTTGTGGCCGGGGGTCACCAGCGTCTTGCTGCGGATTCCCCGCGGATCATCTACACATTCTACCAGCGCCGTCTCGCGCACCGCCTGCGCCTCTCCGCGCAGCAGCGGCAGAGCGTTGACGCCGTCCAGATTCCCCGGCGCGGGCAACCCCGCCGCGGCCAGCGCGGTAGGCGCCAGGTCCACCTGACTGAGCAGCGCCTCCGTGCTCCTCCCTCCCGCGAATCCCGCCGGCCACCGCAGGACCATGGGGATGCGCACCAACTGCTCGTAGGAGAACGGCCCCTTCATCCAGACCCCGTGGTCGCCCAGCAGCTCCCCGTGGTCGGTGGTGAAGATGACCAGCGTGTTCTCGCTCAGGCCCAGCCGGTCGAGCGCCTCCAGGATCCGCCCCATCTGCTGGTCGATCAGCCGCACCAGGCTGTAGTAGTACGCCCGCCCCCGGCGGGCCTCCTCCTCAGTCACCTCCCGGAAGTCCGCGTACCCGCCCAGCCATTGCCCGGCGATGCCATAGTCACCGATAAGGTCCGACTCCAGCCACCGCCCCTCGTGCGCCAGGCGAAAGAACGGCGGCTTGTCGTCCAGCTCCCCCGGGGTGAAGTCGGGCAGCGGCACCTCCTCCGGCCGGACCCGGTCCTGGAACTCGCGGGGCACGCTGTGCGCGTGGTGCGGGTCGGGGAAGCCCACCGCCAGCAGGAAGGGCCGCTCGCCTCCCTCCCGCTCCAGAAAGTCAATGGTGCGATCAGCCGTCCACACGCTGTGGTGTAGCCGCAGCGGTAGTGGCCAGTCGTACGCCTCCCCGCCAAAGTGGTGCTGGGAGTCGGTGGAAACCCGCATGTACTCGGGATATTCGGCGGCGGACAACTGCGACCGCACCCAGGCCCCGTAGTGCCCGGCCATCCCCCAGTGCGCGTGCCCGACCGCCACCTCCACCGTCTCAAACCCGTAGTACGGCCCTCGCCACTCCGGGTAGATGCGGTCCCACTCCCCCATGGACTCCCGCGACTGCTCGGCCGTCCCCCCGAAGGCCTGAAAGTGGATCTTCCCCACGTAGTGTGTCCGGTATCCCGCCGCCCCCAGCAGATGGGAGATCATCACCTCGTCTTCCGGCACGTTCATCCCCACGTTCCAAGCCCCTTGCCGGCTGACATGCCGCCCGGTGAAGATGCTCGCCCGCGCCGGCGTGCACACCTGGTTGGCGCAGTACGCCCGGTCAAACCGCACCCCCTCGTCCGCCAGCCGGTCCAGGTGCGGCGTATGGGTGAACTCCGAGCCGTAGCAGCTTAGACTATCCGTGCGCTGCTGGTCGGTGGTGATGACGATGATGTTGGGAGAGGTCTGGGCCATGCTCTAACTTTTCGCCATAGTCACCCGTTCACCTGCTCTGACGCCCGCGCGGCAGGGATGAACCCTCCGGCGCCCAATACTGTCCAAACACCAACGTTGACCGGAGGTGCCTATGCCGAACTTCTCCCACCCCGCCACCACCCTCGCCGCTCTCGTCCTCCTGCTCCTGCCGCTGGCTGCCCTAGCCTGGGACGAGGAGTTTCCCCTGCCCGAGAACACGTCGGGACAGCCGTATCCGGATTGGGTGAATGACTTCGATCCGCGGCCCTTCCTGCTCCCCCTCCCCGCCCTCCCCGAGGGTGCCCGTCTTAGAAGCCACAATCTCCAGATTGCCTTGACCCCACTCGCGGGAGTGGAGCCGCGGTCGCTCTGGAGCGTCCGCCTCGCGCAGTACTTCACTATCCCTGGCACCGACCAATCGGCGTACGTGGGCCTATCCCTCTGGGAGAACGCCTCGGCCTGCAAGCTGGCCTGGGACGAAGGCATGGGCAGGGCCGGCCCGCCGGTTCCGCCCGTGCCGGATGACCCCCGCCTCGACGCTGCCGATCCCCCGTTCCGCCGTTGCCGCCGCGCTAGACTCCTCTTGTCGCTCACCGATGCCCCTCGCGAGTGGGGCCCCGCCCTGCTCGGCGCCGCCCTCGATCGCCTCCTCGCCGCCGACTCCGACCTCGTCGTCTGCCGCCGCGTGGTCGGCGGCTATCCCCAGTACGTGGCCGACAACTTCCCCGAGGCGGCGGAGTTGTCGGCGTACTGGAAGTACCACGACCTGCCGGAAGAGACCACCGTGACCTGCCTATTCCAGCGCGGGGAGCAGGAACTGCAGCGCTCGCAACAGGAGCTAGGCGGCACCGGCTGGGCCACGTTCGCTCTGGCCGCGATCGGTGCAGGATTTGCGCCGGGGGACTACCTGGTGCAGATGCGCGAGGGGGAGAAGGTCCTGGCGGAGAAGGAGTTCGCCGTGGGCAGGCTTCCCGGTACGACGGGCGTCTCGCCCGTCGCTCCTCCCACCGAGCCCGGCGTCGCGATCACCGGCCCCACCAGCGCCACCGCCGGCCCCGAGGTCTACCCCACCACCGACGGGTCGCTCCACTTCTGGCTCCAATACACCCAGCCCGGCACGGTCCTCGACACCGTTGGCTTCAACGCCGCCGCGCCCGGCGACTGGATGGTGAAGATCGAACCCAATGGCTTCCTGCTCTTCGGCCTCTGGGATAAGAACACGGACAGCGTCCTCAAAGACCCCGCCGGCTGGCACGCCCTGACCAGCGGCGCACCCCTGGAAAAGGACAAGTGGCACGAGGTGACTCTGACCTACGGCACGCGGGGAATGAGCGTGACGGTAGACGGCCAGGAGCGCCGCCCGCCCAACGTCACCCTCCCCCTCAGCGGCCAACCTGCTTGGTACGGCGACTTCCCCGGCGACGACCAATGGGCCGACCGCTTCAACGTCCACCCGGCGTGCACGGGCGAGGTGAGGGGGCTGACGTTCGAGGGACCGCAGAAGCAGTAGCCGCTCTGGCGGCCTCGGAGGAGAAGCACTCTCCCCCGCCGGGGCGGGCGGGGGAGAGTGGCGATTCGGGGTCCGCTTGCGCCCTTAGGCCTTGTCCGGCGGCTGGGGAGCCGGGGGCTGCACGGGCGCGGGGGTGGCAGACTTCTCGGGGGCGTCCGGGATGGGCTCGGCCGGACGCGTCGCCGGGGTCAGTCCCGTTTCCCCCGTCTCGCCTCCTCCGACTCCGCCCAGGTACTTCATCAACGTGGCGGCCAGGCCGTCTATCGAGCCGCCGCCCTCCCCGCCGACCACCATGATCTCTGGCACGAACTTCAGCCCTCGCTCGGCCAGGGCCGTCACCGCGTTGACCAGCGTGGTCCCGCTGGAGCCCAGCGCCTCCACCTGCTCCTTAAAGGCCGTGGCGCGGGCCAGACCGACCGCCTCGACCTGCGCGCCTTCCGCCGCGCCGGTCTCGCGGATGTACGTCGCCTCACCGTCGGCCTGCGCCTTGCGCGCGTTGGCGTTGTTGGTCTGGATGTCCACGTTAACCCGGGCCTGCGCCAGTTGCGCCTGCATGTCGGCCGTTCCCTTGGAGGCCTCCATGGTGACGCGCTGCTCTTGCGCCTCGCGCTGCTTCTGGTAGGTCTGGATCTCCTGGTTGGCGATTTCTCGCTGGGTCAGTACCGACACCAACTGCTCGGGCAGCACCACGTCCTGGATGTACACTCCCTTGGTTTCCACCTTGTACTGCATGAGCTGCTCGGCGATGTGGTGGTAGGCTTCCTCCTGCACGGCCTGCCGGGTCTCGATGAAGGTGATGGCCGGCATCGACTGCAGCTTGTCCCGGAAGTGGTTGCCTACCGCGGCCTGCAGGACCTCGTTAACCAGATTGAACATGGTGCCCACACTGGAGATCACCTGCGAGGCCTTGGTGTCCGGCACGTGGATCTGCACCTGCAGGTCGATCCTGAAGATGAAGCCCTCGCGCGACTTGGCCTCGATGGTCTCCAGGCGCACGTCTAGGTTGTGCGCCTGCGAGGTAGCCGCCGCCCAGTTGAGCGTGAGGATGAAGGTCGGCACGATCTCATACTGGTAGCAGCGGGGGTTGATGGGGTACTTGCTGGTGCGCAGGGGCTCCTGCCAGATGCCGCGGTGCCCAGGTCGGACCAGCGAGCCGAACTTGAACTCCGACCCGGAAGTGTCCTTCGTAGCCAGGCCGACGTAGGCCTTGACCACCGCTACCTCGCCCTGCTGGACCACCAGCATCGGCACCAGTTCCACGCTGACCAAGAAGGGGTTGAGCGCGAACGCGCCGTACAGCAGCGGATCGTGCTGCAGGCCAATCCGGCCCCCGTTGTCGAGGAAAGCCTGGAAGTCCTGGTAGTTGTTGTGCATGTAGTTCTTGGTGCCCAGCAGCGTCTCGATGATCTCGGCGTCGCTCTTGTCGGCTGTCTCCATCTCCCGCACATCGGCAAAGCCCCCCAGGCGCCCAGCGATATCGCCGGAAGGCAACGGATCGCCCTCGTAAGTGGTGACGATGCCAATCATGTCCACCACTTGCCCCTGCGGCCCCTGCGGCTGCGGGCCGATGCGGACGAGGTTGAGGTGCTCCGGCTGCAAGCCGAAGGCCTCAGGGGTGAGTCGCCCGCCGGACTCGGCGGTCTTGTGCGCCAGTTCTGGAGTGACAGGCACGCCATAGACCTGGCGCCTGGTGATCACCAGAAACCCTACCGGGTGGATGGGCATCAGGGTACCCGGAGGCAGCACGGGGCGCTGCACGCCCTTCTGCCCTTCCAGGGCGATGAACTGGCGCAGGTCGTTGAAGTTGCCGAACTCCGGCTTGTACAGGGCGGACTTGGCGCCGATGGGGAGTTGCTCGCCGGTCTGGGCGATGACCACGCCGATCTCCCCGGCTGGGACCTGCACCCAGGGGTGCTTGCTCACGCCGTAGAATACCCAGAAGGCCCAGCGCCAACCGGGCATGAGCAGGTTGGCCTGATAGCCGGCCTCGCCGTGGAAGGCGATGGGGTTGTCCTCGCGCAGCTTCTTGAAGCCGAAGCGCTTGGCCACCAGGCCTACCTGCGTAGGACCGATGACGCGAATCGAGGGCAGAATGAAGACCACAAACACACCGACGATAATCCAAAAGATGTCCATAGCACAGCCTCCCTAACGAACTGATTACGAGACACTACGGGAGGATTCGCCAGGCAGCGGAGTTCTCCTTCCGCTTGCGGCACAAAACCGCGTGGGCCTACTGGCCAAGGGAAGGGCCGGATTCGCTTAGCGCGGCTCCGCGGCGTTGCGCACCTGCGTTGCGGCGTTCATCTCGGCCCTTCCGGGGAGCCCCTTGGCGTCTTGCCGGCCAACGGACGACGCTTCCAAACGCTTTCTCCAGTTGCAGTGTCGCCCGTTCTTGGGGTATGATTCTCGCTAGTGCAGAGGTGTAACCACGATGAGGAAGACTCTCCGGCGCGTCCTGACGGGCACGCCGATTGCTACTGAACACAGCGAGGACGAGAAGGTCGGGATCTTTGGCGGCATGGCCGTCTTTGCCGCTGACGCCATGTCCTCGGTGGCCTACGGGCCGGAAGAGGTCCTGTTGGTCCTGGTGGCTGCGGGAGCGATGGGCCTGCCCTACGCCCTACCTGTCTGCATCGCCTTGGCGGTGCTTATTTGGGTCGTCGCCACCTCCTACCGGCAGACGGTGGTGGAGTATCCCTCCGGCGGCGGGGCCTATGTAGTAGCGCGCGAGAATCTGGGCACGGTGCCCTCGCAAATCGCCGGGGGAGCGCTCCCCACCGACTATGCCCTGACCGTCGCGGCGGGTGGGGAGGCGGAGCCGCGCCTCAAGCGTCTGTGGGGCGACTGGGAGGAAGACCTCCCCTTGGTCATCATCCCCGCCCCCTACCGTGACCTGACAGAGCCGCTCCTGGACTACATCCGCACAGCGCGCTGCGGTTGCAGTTTCTCTTGCACCAGGTGCCGGGAGTGGTGGCACTGAACATGAGGTGCAAGCTCTAACCAGATCCGCCCATATCGATCGCGTCGTGATCGCGCAGGTGATTAGTTGATGAGAAGATGGATTAGGCAAACGCTGCTTGGCGCCCCCCTGGCTACGGAACTGGCCGAGGCAGAGCGCGTGGGTGTCCTAGGAGGACTGGCTGTCTTCGCCGCTGACGGCCTGTCCTCGGTGGCCTACGGCCCGGAAGAGATCCTGCACATGCTAGCGCCGACCGGCAACGCCGGGCTGGCCTACACCGTCCCCGTCGCTATCGCCATTGCCGTACTCATCTTCGTGGTGGCCACCTCCTATCGGCAGACGGTAATGGCCTACCCGGGGGGCGGGGGGGCTTATGTGGTCGCCCGGGACAACCTGGGTACCTCTGCCGCGCATGTAGTCGGGGGGGCTTTGCTCACCGATTACGTCCTGACTGTGTCCGTCAGTGTTGCTGCCGGGACGGCTGCCATCACCTCTGCGTGGCCGTCGCTCTATGAGGAACGGATCTGGCTTGCGGTGGCGGCGGTGGCGCTGATCGCCTTCGTCAATCTGCGCGGCGTACGGGAGGCGGCCGCGGCCTTTGCCCTCCCGGTCTACGGCTTCATTGTCCTCACCCTGGCGCTGGTGGGCCTGGGTCTGTGGAAAACCGCCCAGGGAGCACTGACCCCGCTGGCTCCGCCCACGCCCACGGGGGCGCTTCAACCGCTCACCCTCTTCATCATCTTGCGCGCCTTCTCCTCGGGGTGTGCCAGTCTCACCGGTATCGAGGCGGTCGCCGATGGGGTCCAGGCGTTTGCACCGCCCGTTGGCCGGCGCGCGGCAAAGGTGCTGGGATTGCTGGCCATGCTACTGGCCGCCATGGTCGTGGGCGTCTCCCTGCTAGCGCACAAGATGGGCGTCGTTCCCATCGCGACGGAGACGGTAACCTCCCAGATTGCGCGGAGCGTGTTCGGCCACGGAGCGTGGTACTTCGCCATGCAGCTTGCCACCGCTCTGATTCTGATCTTGGCCGCCAACACGAGCTTCGCTGGCTTTCCCCGATTGGCGGCGTTCATGGCTCGGGACGGCTACGTGCCGCGCCAGATGATGAACTTAGGGGATCGGCTGGTTCACTCGAACGGGATTCTCATCCTGGGGCTGGTAGCCGCGATGCTCATCGTCGTCTTTCAGGGGGAGGTCGCCCGGCTTATCCCTCTGTACGCGGTGGGCGTCTTCACGGCTTTCACTCTCTCGCAGGCAGGGATGGTGGTGCATTGGCTGCGCCAAGACACGGGCCGGTACCGAGCCGTGGTCAACGGGTTTGGCGCCACAATCATCGGTGTGGTCCTAGTAGTCATCGCCGCCACCAAGTTCGTGCATGGCGCGTGGCTGATCTGTCTATTGATCCCCCTGCTGACCCTGGTTTTCCGCAAGATCAAGAGCCATTACGACCACGTCGCCGTCCGCTTGAGCTTGGATATGGCTGGCGAAGTCAAACCGATGAAGAACCTCAACCTGCTACTGGTAGGGGGCATGCATCGCGGCACGCTCCAGGCGTTGGAGTACCTCAAGACGCTCTCCACCTCCGCCCGGGCGGTGCACGTGGAGTCGGGCGGAGAAGCGGAGCCGCGGATTCAGCGCCTATGGAGCGAGTGGGAGAAGCAGGTCCCCCTGGTGATCCTTCCCGCCCCCTATCGCAGCCTCACCACGCCGCTGCTCCAGTACATCCAGGAGGTCAAGGAGCAGGAGGGCTACGACACGGTCACGGTCATCCTCCCCGAGTTCATAGTGGACAACTTCTGGCAGTCGCTTCTGCACAACCACAGCGCGCTATGGCTGCAGTTGAGGCTTAGCCAGGTGCCGGGAGTCGCCGTGCTGAACATGAGGTACAAGCTGTAGGGGCCGAAGGGGGACCACGGGAGAACGACGAGGAGCCGTGTAGCGGGATACGAGAAGCGAGGGGACCGACAGATTCCATCCGGCCCCCTCCGGGGCGCTGCCGATACGAGAAGGGCCGGATGGGTTCTGTCTACGTTCGCTCACACAGACGCAGCTACCTATCCGGCTCCTCCGGGGCTGTTCCTGTTAGTGGCTGCCACACGGGCAGCCGAAGTTCTAGCCGCCTCACCCATATCCCGGCAACGCCCCGCACGGTGGCGGCATGACGACCAGGGAAAGCCCTCCGTAGAAATCCCGCCAACCGTCCTCTGTCCGATCCTCCGGCGCCCCCAGGACGACGAACTGGTTGATCCCCGCCGCCTGGGCGGCGGCCATGTACTCCTCCGCGCGCTGCGGGTTGTTGATGGTCCGCACATTGCGCGCGTACTGCAGCACCGTCTGTGCCGGCGGGGTGATCGTCGTGATTCGCGCCATTATCCCCGCCAGGTCCGTCTCTCCCGTCCCGTAGACCATCCCCGGCGCGTCCATCCACACCCACTGATCCACCAGGGCTCCGGAAGCCTTGACCACCGCCTTCAGCAACGCCTCGCCCCCTGGCCGCCGGAAGGCCTGCACCGACAGCCACACATACGACGTCTTGCCGTGGTCCTGGCACCATTGGGCGAAGGTCTGCACGTATGCCGCCACCCGCGTCGGCTCAGGGTCCAGTGTGGCCAACTTCGCTAGCACCAGCGCCACCTTGGGCCCCCGGTAGTCGGCCAACTGGCCCAGCCACTGCGTCTGGGTCATGGCCCGGTCGGGAGTGTAGACTCCTCCCTCGCGCCCCCGCGGCGCACGGCAACTGGTCTCCCAGCCCTCCGTCCCCACCACCGGCGTGGTCAGTAGCAGCCCGTCCGGGTAGCTGAACTGCAGCCGGTTGCCTATCGCCAGCCCCGGCGGGAGGTCAAAGCCCCACGTCGGCGGCTGCACCCGCACCCCGTAAGTCTGGAAGGCGTCGTTGTAGCTGCGGTCCCGCAAGAGGTCCGTCAGGGCCGACTCGTTCCGCGCGGTCAGGTCCCACGGGAGTAGCCAATATAGCTCCTCGACAGGCCGCAAAGCGGCCTGCCCCGGCAGGCAATACCCCAGGGCCAGGATCAGGCTAACAACGGCAAGCAAGATTCTCACTGCAGCAGATCACTCCGTGTACAAGTAGGGAAGGGCCACCGGCGCCCTCTCCTTGCGAGTACGGACGGTCAGCCGGGCACGATAGTTCCCCTCGATCATGCGAGGGACGAGCATCCGGTGCTGCGTCCAGGGCGTCCACAGGTCGGAGAAGCTCAGCGTGCCGGCGGCCGGCCTTTTGGAGCACGGGCACCACCGCCCAGTCGGCCCAAGAGAGGGAGGAGGTGGTGAGACAACGGGGGCGGGTCGCATCTTGGGCGACGCTGGTCGCCAACGCAGCGGGCGCTCAGGCGGGCGCGGGTTCCGGCCTTGCGGGCTCCAACACGGTGACCCCCGGCTTGCCCCACACGGCCAGCACCGATTTCCCCAGCCGATGGCAGGTCAGCCAGTCCAGACGCCGCGAGGCGGGGACCACGTACCTGTCCCAGCACAGGATCTGCCCCAGCGACGGTGCGGTGCGGCGCAGCAGCAGGCGATTCCCCAGGGACAGCAGTACGCCCGCCGAGTCGAGGTAGGACAGACGGACGACGACCAGACCGTCGGGCGCCACCGAGGCCAGGCTCCGCCGCGTGTACCGCCGGTAGTGCCCGATGGCGCGGTCAAACTCGGTGAACAAACACGGGTGGGCCGGGGAGACAACAATCAGATGCCCGCCGGGCCGTAGGAGGCGGTACGCCCGCGCCAGTTCCCGCCGGTCGTCCTCGATATGCTCCAGGACATCCACGTAGATGATGGTGTCGAACGCCTCGGCCTTCGTCAGATCGGCCGTAGTGCCCACGACGACCGAGGGATGAAGCCTGGGCGGCCCCGCGGGTCCCATTTCCTCGATGCAGGCTGCCAGATCGGGATCAGGTTCCAGGCAGGTCAGACTGCGCACCTGCGCGTTCCACAAGAGCCCCGTATTGACGCCGGTCCCCGCGCCCACTTCCAGCACGTCCCCGCGCAGGAACCGGTTGACCTGGCTGGCCCAGTAGTGCTTCCAGTTCTGCGCGTGCGCGAAGACGTCCAGTTCCGTGCCGGCGTATTTCATGGCAGACCGGTTCCGTCCCCCTCCCCACCCCCTCCTCCCGAGCGTAGCGAGGGAGAAGGGGCAGGGGGTGAGGCTCCACTCACGCGCGTGACCTCGGCGACGAAGGCGGCGTAGTCGCGGCTGGGCAAGAAACTGAGATTACTGCGGTTGAAGAGGACTACGAAACAGGTGCCCCCCAGAAACAGCCCGCACTGCACGAAGAAGGCGAGCACCACCAGACCGGCGGCCAGTCCCCACCCCTGGAACGGTGCGCTCGTCCCGGCATAGGTGGCCCATATGACGCCGCCTGCCACCAGCGCGAGTACAAACAGCGCCGCCAGGCCGATGAGGGCTCGTACGCAGATCGATTCGGCGAATACAGACAACGCGGTGAAACCATGAATCACCAAGCTGGTCAGGTTCATGTGGCTCCGGCCTGACAGCCGCGTCCCCCGCGCGGTCGGGAGCCCCTCATACGGCAGCCGCGCCTTCAACACCGTAGCGGCGTAGTGGCTCCACAGCTCCGCGCTGGTCCCCAACGCCGGTAACAGCGCGGCGGGCACGGCGCTGAAGTTGCCGAAGCGCACCCGGATCCCGGTCAACACCCAGTGCATGAAGCGGTACAGCGCATAGCCCGCCTGGAACAGCAGGCCCTCCGAGCGACGAGTACGTTCGGCAAAGATGACCTTGCCCCCCCCGGCCTGGCGGAACCGCTCCCTCAGGCGGGGGATATCCTCTGGCTTATCCTCGCCGTCGGCGTCCATGATGAGGACCGACTCGCCGGTGTCCTGCGCGCCCAGGTAGGCTAGCCCGATGCACAGGGCCCGCTGATGCCCCAGATTGCGCCGCAGGCGCAGCACTTCGATGGAGGTCAAGGCCTGGGGCGAGTGCGCGATCAGGGAGGCGGGAGCCGCCTCCGGGGAGCCGTCATCCACCAGCAGCACGCGGGCCTGCTGCCCCACGCCGGTCAGGACGCGGTCAACCTGCTGCAACAGGAGGCTCACCGCCTCCCAATCCTGGTAGACTGGTAGCAACAGCACCCACCGCTCGTCGCTCCGATCCAGCCTGGCTATATGCCTCACTCTCCCCTCCGCGTGGGGCGGCCTTCCCGCCCGCCATTCCGACCCCTACTCCCACTGTGCCCCATACCTCGAATCCCGCAGCATCCGGTTCCGGTGCCTCTTCCCCGGCCCCAGATTATACCACACCCAATACCACGAGTTGGCCCCCCAGCAGCAGAGATTGAAAACGCAGGTCTCGAACACACACCGCGCGCACCGCCCATGCCCCAGTGCCCTCTCCACCCGCGACACCAGATTGTCCTGCGCCGGCGCGAAGCTCACCGCCAGGCTGTCGGGATCGGGACCGGCGATCTCCATCTTCGTCCGGTCCAGCGTCCCCAGCCCAGCCTCGGCGCATTCCCGCAGGTGCTCTATCCGCGGTGGGTCGAAGCCCATGATCGTCGCCGCCACCGCATCCAGTGCGACTAGGTCCCCGGAGGCCAGCACCAGGTCCATCACTCGCGGCCGCCCCGACTTCGGCCCCTTCCCCTCCAGGCATATCGTCGCATCCATCACCGCAAACCGCACCCCCAGCGCCCGGTTCAGGTCGGCGATCGCCGCATGCACCACCCCATGATACCGGTGCCGATCCTGGGGCAGGCACCCCCACTGGTTCTTCAGTGCCCCGGTGAGGGTGGTCTTGTTGTGGGTCTTCATCACCGGAATGGTGATGATCTCCGTCCGCAGTAGAAGTTTCGGTAGGGAAATCGTGGGCAGCACCCGCGCTCCCGGCACTTCTACCTCCACGAACTCCTCCCCAGCCAGATTGACCCACTCCAGGTCATACTCGCGAATCAGCCGGTCCATCCGCGTCTGCCGCAGAGCCCGTTCGCAATCCGCCAGTATCTGATCCGCCTCCACCACATATATCCGCCCCACGTAATCGCGGATAGTCTGGACCACCCCTTCCACCACCCAAGGCGAGGTAACCGCCCCCGGCAGAAACAGATCCCACCCCAGGTTAGGCTTGAGACAGACCTCCGCCCCCGGCGAGACAAAGCGCTTCCACTCCGCCGCCTCCATGCAGGTCCGGACGGCGGCGGGGACGGATTCGGAGGTAGTTGGATAGAGGGATACCGTACTCATTGCGTAGGGGGGATGGCCTGCGGGAAAATGGGGACAGGCGCGTTCTGCGCGGCAAAATATGCCTGTCCCGATTCTTTCCGCCCAGGTAACAACGACCAAAACTCCCATGCCACGCCGCGTGACAGACGATCTTCTGGCGTGGCAGCTACCGCGATAGCTGGTCATTGAGCCAGGCCATGCGTTCGCCGATGCGCAGACGGTGCAGGGGCTCGTCGACCTCGAATCCGCGTCGCTCCAGTTCATCTCGGAGCAGCCCTACGTACACAGAGCCAGCCAACATCACAATCCGGTCGTCCGGTTCCAGGACTTGCCCCAGGGAGCTCAGTACCTTGCCCGCCCAACGGGATCGCGCGGCGGGGCCAATTCTCTTCAGATCAACCTCGTACCACTCAACGGCGTCGTCCGGTTCTAGCAGGCCGTAGTGGTCAGATAGGATGTACCAGCGATCGGCCTCCCTCTCGGCCAACGCCCGCATCTTGTGGAACAGGGGAGAGGTGTACAGATCTCGCGCTCGCCTCTGGCCCGGCCGCTCGTCCTTCGTCTTCACACAGGTTATCAGGTACACCAGAGCCATTGTCGACCTCCTCAGGCGCTCTGTTTCACCCCCACCTTCGGGCAAACCCCCTCCAGCCCGCACCCCTCGCACCTCGGCTTCCGGGCCGCGCAGGTCTCCCTGCCGTGCAGGATGACCGCTTCGCCCCAGAAGATCCATTCCTTCTTCGGCAGCAGCGCCATCAGGTCCTTCTCTATCTTGTCCGGGTTGGTTTGCTCGGTCAGGCCCAGGCGGTAGGTGATGCGCTTGACGTGAGTGTCCACCACCACCCCCTCCGCTAGCCCCCAGACCGCGCCGAGCACCACGTTCGCGGTCTTGCGCGCCACGCCGGGCAGGCGGATCAGCTCCTCCATCTTCCGCGGGACCTCCCCGCCGAATTCCTCCACCAGCGTCTGGCCCATCCCCATGATATTCTTCGCCTTGTTGCGGAAGAAGCCGGTGCGGTGGATCAGCTTCTCCAACTCCGCCGGGTCGGCCTCGGCGTAGTCGCGAGCGGTCTGGTACTGCTGGAAGAGGGCGGGGGTGACGTCGTTCACCGTCTTGTCGAGGCACTGGGCGGAAAGGATGGTCGCCACCAGCATCTCCAGGGGGGAGCGGTAGTGCAGGGCGGTGACGGCCTCGGGGTACTTCTGGTGAAGGCGCTTGAGGATCTCGCGGAGCCGCTTCCTCTGTTTCCTGTCAGCCGCCTGTATCACCGCTGTCAGCCTCCTGGATTGTTTCACGTGAAACATGTGTTTCACGTGAGACCTTCCCCTCCGGAGCGCGCCACATCCGCCAGAACAGCCACGCGCAGGCGGCCAGCAGGATCGCGTCGTGGAAGAGCAGGCTCCAGGCCTCGCCCTTGCCCTCCTGCGAGGTGGTAAAGCAGCCGCAGTGCAGGTCGCTGTAGCCCTGCGCCAAGGCCGCGGTGATCGCCCCCATGAACATCACCGTCATCCCCGTCCCCACCAGCGCCGCGCTGGGCGTCCACAGCCCGACGATCAAGAACAGCGCGACGGTCACCTCCACATACGGCAGCATCAGCGCAAAGGGGTTGATGCCCCAGGCCGGTAGCAGGTTGTAGTCCTTGACGATGTCGGCGAAGCGGTCGGGGTGGGCGATCTTGTCCACGGAGGCCCAGACAAAGACGGCGGCGATGGCCAGCCGCAGAGCGAGGTTGAGGAACCAGGGAGCGGAGAAGCGGGGGGCGCTCATGGCTTGGCTTCCCACCCCAACTCCCCCCGGGCATGGCCGCCGGTGGTGGGGTAGCCGGCCTGCTCCCAGGCTTTGTACCCGACGGTGAGGAGGCTGACTTGCAGTTTCGGCAACTGCTTGGCCACCCGCACCGCCTCGCCGCAAGGCTGGTCGGCGCCGTAGATCACCACGCGCGTCCCCGGGGTGAGCTTGCCGCCCTCGCGCTCGAGGGCTTGGCTGAACTCCCGGTAAGGCATCTCCAGTGCGCCGGAAATGTGCTTGAAGATGTAGTCGGCATGCGGGCGGGCGTCGATGAACAGCACGCCGGGCTCCTGCCAGAGCGCGTGCGCCGGGGCGGCATCGATCTGCTGGATCCTCTCCCACCACGCCGCCGGCACCCCCGGACAAGGGACCTCCCAGGAGGGCGCCCCGGCCACCAGCGGCAGCCCTGCCGGCCGCGCCGCATTGACCACCACCGCCACCAGGCACCCCAGGGCGACGATGATCACGCAACGCAGGAGGAGCGCGAAGAGGGAGAGGCCGGTTGGGCGGCGGGGCCGATTCTTCATGGGTTGGGTGAGTGGGCTGCGGCGACTCCACCATCTGCGCGAGGGCCCAGGCCGCCTCCACCAAGGGGCTGGCCGGGGCCGCGGTCACTCCACCTTTATCTTCGACACATCCACGCTCGGTTTGGGCCACTGGGGGGCCATCTCTCGGAGCGTTGTCACCATTATATCAGCAACCTGCAGGTTGCGGTACCACTTGCGATTGGCGGGTATGACGTGCCACGGGGCGTACTCGGTACTGCAGCGGGTGAGGGTTTCCTCGTAGGCCTCCACATAGTCATCCCACCGCCGCCGCTCGGGGATATCACTCGCCGATATCTTCCACTGCTTGGTCGGATCTTCAAGGCGCTCCTCCAGCCGCCGCTTCTGCTCCTCCTTGGAGATGTGGAGGAATAGCTTGATCACTCGAGTGCCGCTTTCGTGCAGCATTTGCTCGAACTCGTTGATTTGGTCGTAGCGCTTCTTCCAGACCGACTTGGGCACCAGCTTGTGGACGCGTACCACCAGCACGTCCTCGTAGTGGGAGCGGTTGAAGACGGCGAGGTGCCCACGGGGAGGGGTATGCTGATGGACGCGCCAGAGAAAATCGTGGGCCAGCTCTTCAGTCGAGGGCTCCTTGAAGGAGGTCACTGCGCAGCCCTGGGGATTCAGGCCGCGCATCACGTGGGAGATGGTGCCGTCCTTGCCGGCGGCGTCCAGACCCTGCAGGATGATCAGCAGTGCCTGGCAGTTCTCGGCATAGAGGCGCTCCTGCAACTCGCAGAGCGTCTCCAGGTCGGCCTTCAGCTTCTTGGTCACCTCTGGATCGCGCTTGGCGAGACCGCCGCACTCGTCAGGATCGTGGTCGCGCAAGCGGACAGGGCTGCCGGGCTTGACGGCGGTCTTGTGGGCCATGACTGGCGCACCTCCAAAGGGTCCGCGGCATCGAGCACGTGCAGGCCCTGGGCCGGATACTTGCGCGTGCCCGGCGCAGACGCCGGTCGTGCTCGTCCTCGGCCCCTCCGTTGAGCCACCCGCCCCGCGCGTCCTCATCCCCAAATCGCAGACGCCCACGACCGTTCGCAGCGGCACGTGGACGCCTCCGGCAATCCGCTGAGTTGTCTGCGGAGGCAACTACTGGTGGGTGTTACCAGCCGCCGCCGCCACGCCCGCCGCCGCCACCGCCCGTGCGCTGTGGGCGCGCCTCGTTGACCGTTAACGCCCGACCGCCCATGTCCTTGCCGTTCATAGCGTCGATGGCCTTCTGAGCCTCTTCCGCGTCGCCTATCTCGACAAAACCAAAGCCCCGTGACCGGCCGGTCTCGCTATCCCGGATCACGACCGCGTCGTCTACGGCGCCGAACGCCTCAAACTCGGCCCGCAGAGTCTCCTCCGTGGTGGAATACGGCAGATTCCCTACATAGATACGCATTCCGACTCTCCTTCGCGCCTCGGGTAGGCGCCTGTAGTGATAGCACGGGCCCTGACGAGAAGCAAAGGAGCAAGCATTCGAGGCTTCAGCGGATGGTCTGCGGCCGCGGCGACTTCACTTTCCTTCTGTCGAGCATAAGGCATTGTAGCGAATTGCGGATAAAATGCAAGCTCCCCCGGCGGGTGTGACCTCCATCCATCGGCAAAGGGCCAGGCGGCTCCAGGTTCCCGGCCAAGAACCGGCGGAGGGGGAGAGGAGGAGGGAGACAGAAAGCCTGGCGCGAACGAGGGGCGCTCGCGCCAGGCGCGCTACGAGCGGCTGCGGTCTCGAGGACAGCCCGGACTTAGAATCCTGGCGGATGAGGCGGCGGCGGCCCGCCTGGGAAAGCCATCCCCGGCGGCATCAGGAACGCCGCCCCGACTACCTTCACTTCCTTGGGGTCCACCTTGTAGATCACATTGCCGAGGACGACGTAGATGAACCCCTCGAAGGTCATCACTACCGGCGGGGACATGGGCATCCCAAAGCCGCCGGGCCACATTCCGCCGCCCGGACCGCCGGGCGGGGCCCCGGGTGGACCTCCCGCGCCTGGCGGCCGCGGCTGCGCGTAGGCCGCCAGACTCAGAACCATCAACAGCACCACCAACGACAGGACTAGCCAGAATCTCACAGGGCACTCCTCCTTGGGGGAACGGTCGGCCCGGACGACGCCGCGACGACTGTCCCTTCGCGTTGTATCGATAACGACTCTCGACCGGACAGCACACAACACGCATGCGGCGAGTCGGGATTCGCCTGGCGAATCGAAACTCGCCTTAGCCCGCGCCCTGTGTGGATCGAGCAACCGCTAACGCGACGGCCGAGGCCGTGCGACCAGGTGGGCTTACCCTCCGGGGGCAGGCGCCAGCGGCGTAGCCACGGCCGGCCCGGCGGTCACCACGCCCGGCGGCATCAGGAACGCAGCCCCAACCACCTTCATCTCTTGGGGGTCTACCTTGTAGATGACGTTCCCCAGGATGACGAAGATGAAGCCCTCGAAGATCATCGCTACGGGCGGGGGCGTCTGGGCCCGGGCGCGCATGGCCCGGAAAGCGTTAGCAAGCCCCTGGGCGCGCTGCCCGGCGTTGTCGCCACGGTTGAAACCGCGGCCCTCGCCGTCGTTCTGCGCTCCCGGCGCGGGGCCCCCGGCGTTGGCGCCCTGGGCGTAGGTAGCCACGCATAGTACCAGCAGAAGCACAACCACCATCATTACCGTCAATAGCTTCACGATGCTTACCTCCTGATGACCAAGGACCAGATCGGCGCTGCAGCGCCGCACTGGTCACGGAACTATTCCGTCGTCCGGCCTTAGAGTCCCATCTTCCGCAGGTTCTCCAAACAGATCTTGACCGACTCCAAGGGCGGGACGGGGTACGACTCTTGCTCCACGATGTACCATTCGGGCCCGGCGGCCTCCGCGCAAGCCGCGAAGATGCCGGCGTAGTCCTGGTCGTCTTCCCCGATCAGGGAGTTCTCCCGGTGGGCGTAGTCCGCTTTCAGGTGCACGGTGCGCGCCCGGCCCGGGTACTTGCGCAGGTAGGCGACGGGATCCCCGCCGCCGGCCAGGCAGTTGCCGGTGTCCATCTGCAGGACGACGCGGTCCTCGGTGTGGTCGGCGAGGATCTCCCAAGGGATCTCGCCCTCCACCGGCTGGAAGTCGCCGGCATGGCAATGGTAGCCCACGTACATGCCGTGGGGCTCCAGCTTCTCCGCGAGCTCGTTGAAAAGGGCGGCAGTCTTGCGGTAGTTCGCGGGGCTGCCGGTGTACTCGGCGGGCAGGCCGGGGACGATCAGGAACTGGTTGCCAATGATCTGGTGGAACTCGACTGTCCTTTCAAAGACGTCCGGCTGCATGGTCTGAATCCCGATATGTGCGCCGCAGACCGACAGACGCAGATCGTCCAGGGCCCGGCGCACATCCAGGGCCGACCAGTCGAAGAACCCGGCGAACTCCACTCCCTCATAACCCATCTCCGCCACGCTGACCAGACTGGCGGCGGGGTCATGGGCGGTGTTTTCGCGGATCGAGTACAACTGCAGACCGACAGGGAGGCTGCTCATGGGATCACCTCGGAGGACAAGACTTGAGACCTCAGACTTCAGACCTGAGGTCTGGAGACTGAGACATTGGTGGGACGCACGCGCCTCTTTCGACGCAGGCAGGGAATCCCCTTCGTGCGTCGGTCCAGTCTTCGGTCCGAGATCTCCGGTCTGAGGTCTGCCTCGCTCTTCCCTTCCGGCCCCCGGCTTGATATACTTAGCAGGTTCTTCACCTGACATACCCTCGGAAGGGGATGGATAATGTCGCTGTCGCCTGAGCCGATTCGCGTACTGATCACTGGCGCCTGGGGCCAGATGGGGCGCTTTGCCGTCAGCGCCGTTCTGTCGCAACCCGATATGCAGCTAGTCGCTGCCGTGGATCCCGCCGGAGGCGGACACTCCGTCACGGAGCTGGATCCCCGCGCCGCCGCTGACCTGCTGGGGGCACGCCAGCTTGGCGCGGCGCTGGAGGAGACCCACCCCGAGGTGATGGTGGACTTCACCTCCCCCGCGGTGGTGCGGGGCAATCTGGAGACCGCGCTCAAGCACGGCGTGGCCTGCGTGGTGGGGACCACCGGCCTGGGCGAGACAGATCTGAAGATGCTGGACAACATGGCGCGGCGGCATAACACCGCTTGCTTCGTGGCCCCCAACTTCAGCCTGGGCGCGAACCTGATGATGCGCTTTGCGGCCGAGGCGGCACCCAGTTACGACTGGGTGGAGATTATTGAGCGCCATCACGAGCGCAAGCAGGACGCGCCCTCCGGGACGGCCCTGCGCACGGCGGAGTTGATCGCCGAGGCCCGCGAGCGCCCCGTGAGCAGCACCCCGACCACGGCCGACAAGGCCCCGGGCAGCCGCGGTGGGGAGAAGGAGCACATCCGCATCCACGCCGTGCGCCTCCCCGGCTACGTCGCCAACCAAGAGGTTGTCTTCGGCGGGGCGGGCGAGGTACTGCGTATCGAGCATTGCACCACCAGTCGCGAGTGCTTCATGCCGGGGATGCTGCTGGCGGTCCGGAAGGTGAGGGAACTGGAGGGGCTGGTCGTGGGGCTGGAGAATATCATGTAGCTGGACCGCGTGGGGCGGGCTTTCCAGCCCGCCGCGGGGGAGCCCCACCCCCTGCCCCCTCTCTGCGCACCACAGGTGCGCAAGCAGGAGAGGGGGTACGGACAGCGCGGGCTGGAAAGCCCGCGCCACGCGAGACGGACAGGAAGTGACGGATGATGTCAGGTGTACGCGCAGGATTGGTCGGCGTCGGCCCGGTGGGCGACGCCATTGTGGCCGTGCTCAAGGAGCATGGCTTCCCGCTAGCCGAGCCACTGCGGGTGCTGGCCACCAGTTGCCGCACCGAGGTGCTGTGCGAGGAGGAATTCTTGGTACAGGAGACCTGCGAAGAGGCCTTCCAGGGCCTGGACGTGGTCTTCTTCGCCGGGCGTGAGGGGGCCAAGGGGGCCAGCGTACAGTGGGGGCACTGCGCGCTCGATGCCGGGGCCTGGTGCATAGACAACGGCTCCGACTTCCGTATGGACCCCAACGTGCCGCTAGTGGTGCCGGAGGTCAACATGGACGCCGTGACCTCGACCACGCGGCTGATCGCCAACCCCAACTGCTCGACCATCCAGATGGTCGTGCCCCTGGCGCCGCTACACCGGGTGGCGAAAATCAAGCGTATCGTGGTCTCCACCTACCAGGCGGTGAGCGGCTGGGGCAAGGCGGCGATGGAAGAGCTGCAGAGCCAGGTCCCGCAGTGGGGCGCGGGCGGGCCGGTGGAGTTTGACCCCAGCGTCTTCACCCGTCCCATCGCGCTGGACTGCCTACCGCATATCGACCGCTTCACCCCCTCCGGCTACACCAAGGAAGAGCTGAAGATGGTCAACGAGACGCGCAAGATCCTGGGCGTCCCGGACCTGCCGGTGACGGCGACAACAGTGCGCGTGCCGGTGATGATGGGGCATGCGGAGTCGGTAAACGTGGAGTTCGAGAAGGAGATCAGCGCCGAGCGGGCGCGGGAGATCCTGAGCGATCCAGACCAGTCACCCGGCGTGGTAGTCATCGACGGCCCCACCCAGGACCCCAACGCGGCGGACCTCCGCAAGGCCCCGGAGGAGCTGCAGTACCCCACCCAGGCGGATGTGCTCAAGCCCGGCTGGCGCGACTCGGTCCTGGTCGGTCGCATCCGTCAGGACGAGACGGTGCACTCGGGCCTGAACCTGTGGGTAGTAAGCGACAACCTCCGCAAGGGCGCAGCGACCAACGCGGTGCAGATAGCGGAGAAGCTGATCGAGCGGGGGATGTTGGGGTAGCAGATCGTCGGGTCGGCAGCGGAACCACAAGGGCGGCGTCCAGCGGGCGCCGCCCTTGCGTCCCTTTTCTGGGTGCCATTGCGGCATCCGGGGAGCAGAGCGCGACTCCTGTGGTCACGAGGGGGCGGAAGGGAGTGAGCCAAGCGGACCAATCCGCGGACCTGCGTGTCATGTTGACATGGCGAGACGGGCGACGCGGTCAACGCGTGAGCGATGGCTGTATGTGCGCCAGCCCATCCCCGAGGAGGTCCAGTTGTAGGGGTCTCCGGTTGGACTGGTAGTAGATCATCTCCCTGCTGGTCTTCCCGGCTACGCCTTTTAGGTCAAGAAGCGGGACGAAAGGCAGGTAGTCTGCACCATCTCCCTCGCAGAAGATGACCTCACCCCTTCTTGCCAGTGCCCAAGTGGCGAGTGACTCGTAGTCAATGTGGGCACTGCTATGTCGGTATCCCATGCCCGAGTCGCCGCGGTACGGGGGGTCCACGAACCACGTGGCTTCGACGTCCGGCGCCTCGGTGTAATCGCCGCAGACGATCTGCCAATGCTTGATCTTGTGAACACTAGCGGCCATCTTCCGTTTGCTTATTTCCCAGTTTCTCTCCAGTACCGGAGTCACCTTTATGGTCCTGAACTTGAACGCCATCTTGGTGGCCGCATGGATGATATGGAGAAACTCCGAGCTCTTCTCACCTACCTTAAGGTCCGGCATCCGAAGGATTGACTCTGCCGTGGCTTCCTCGATGAGCCAGCGCCATATCTCGGCGACCTTCTCGTCCTTCTCAACCAGGATCACCTGCCTAGTCCAATTGCTGCCATAGTGAGAATACGCCGCCGCCCCCGCGAACGGCTCAACTATGGTGTCGCAGTTGGGCTTAGGGTAGTATTTGGCGATCTGTTTCTTTCTGCCGTAATAGTAGAACATTCGAGGACCCTCTTGCCATTCGTGTCGCGGTCGCCGAGTCACGCCGACTCGGCGTGGAGAATTGCCTCGTAGCGCTCCCGATACTCGCCGTCACGCAGTTGGAGCACCCACCCGCGGCCCATCTTTCTCTTCCCGGAGGAGCGCATGCCTGTCACCTTCGTGTTCCTTCCCGTGACGCCACTGATCTTCCCCCAATCGTCGGCGATCAGACCGTCCGCATAGAAGGCGGCGGCAACGAGTGGGTAACGCCTGCCCTGCGACTCGCGTCCGGCAAAGTCGATCACAAGCCCCAGGAGGCTACCGACTTCTCTGTGATGAGCTTGCCAGGTAATGCCGGTGAGACAGCCGAGCCGCCTTTGTCCCGTCTCCAGATTGCTGCCCTTGGCGACGTTGCCGACAGTGCACTTGATCTCCAAGCCCTCTGGGTAGTTTCTCAGTTCTTCCTCAGTTGCACTTAGGCCAGACTGCGGGATCACGTCCGGGTGCCCCTTCTCGATCGGGTTCACTATTCCGCTTACCGTAGGCGCCAGGTTGCTGGCGAACAGCGCGCCGACCATTCCACTTACCGCCTTGAGGTCGAGACACTGGAACAAGCTGAAGGGCAGTGCCTCCAGCTGGCGACCTGTCGCCTCGCAAGCCGCTGCAATGTCCTCCGACGTGATCGCAAGCCCGCACTGAATCTCGAAGCCCTCTCGTATGACATAGCTCCCCAGGGGCGAATGCTCGGAACATCCCGCGGAAGATGGGAGATCCCGCAGCATCTCAGCAACGTGCAACTCAAGCGCGCCAGCAAGGCCACATAGGTTGATGATGCTGACGTTTCGCCGGCCGCACTCGATGCCACTGATGTAGGTCCTATCGAGATCGGAGCGAAAAGCCAATTCCTCTTGCGAAAGCCCCTTGGCCTTTCTCAGTTGGCGAACCCTATCACCAAAACCCACCAAGAACTCTTGTGTGTCGTCCATGCGCAAAAGCGTGACAGGGCAGTAGACTACAAGTCAACGGACTATAAGTCACATTGACGACAGCATAGCATGAGAGGCGAGGAACAGCAAGGCCGCGAGGCGTGCGGAGGGCTCAGATCTCCAGCGCCAGATTCTCTTGTCCGGCCGGGGGTTCGGGGGCTTTCTTCGCGACGCGCAGGTGGTCGTAGGCGACCTGGGTGGCCATGCGGCCGCGGGCGGTGCGGATTACGAAACCTAGCTTGAGGAGGAAGGGCTCGACTACGTCCTGGAGGGTGTCCTGGTCCTCGGAGAGGGTAGCGGCCAGGGCGTTGAGGCCGGCCGGGCCGCCGGCGTAGTAGTCGATCATCGCCTGCAGGTACTTGCGGTCCAGGGGGTCCAGGCCGCGCTCGTCCACGCCCATCTGCTCCAGGGCCGCGGAGGCGACCTCGGCGGTGATGACGCCCTCGGCCACCACTTGCGCGTAGTCGCGCACCCGGCGGAGCAGGCGGTTGACGATGCGCGGAGTGCCCCGGCTGCGGCAGGAAAGAACCTCCGCGCCAAGCTCGTCCAGCGGGATCTGGAGGATCTGGGCCGAACGCAGGACGATCTGCTTGAGCTGCTCGGGGGAGTAGAAGTCCAGGTGGTGGAAGATGCCGAAGCGCTCGCGCAGGGGGGCGGTGAGCATGCCCGAGCGAGTGGTAGCCCCGATGAGGGTGAAGGGCTCGATGCGCAAGGAGATGGTCTTGGCGTACGGCCCGCGGTCCACCACGAAGTCGATCTGGAAGTCCTCCATCGCGCTGTACAGGTACTCCTCGACGGGGCGGGGGATGCGGTGGATCTCGTCGATGAAGAGCACGTCACCGGAGCGCAGGTTGGTGAGCACGCCGACCAGGTCCGCCGCGCGCTCCAGGGAGGGGCCGGAGGTGCGGTGCATCTCCGCGCTCATCTCGCGGGCGATGATGTAGGCGAGGGTGGTCTTGCCCAGGCCCGGCGGGCCGTCGAAGAGCAGGTGCTCCAGACACTCCCCGCGCCCCTGGGCGGCGTGGATGGCGATCTGGAGCTGCCGGATCAGCCGGTCCTGCCCGACGTTATACTCCTCCAGCGTGCGCGGACGTAGGGAGAGGACCTCGTCGAGGTCGTCCTCCTGCTGGTGGCCACTGATGATGCGTTCGCGTTTGGGCGTGTCGTCCATCGAAGATGAGATTCGCGGCGATATGGCGGTACACCTGCCCGGCGTGCGCAGAGAGACAGGCGCAGAGGGCGGGGGACGTAGCCCTCGCCCTCCGCAAGGTCATACCTATGCCTACTCCGCCGGCGGCGGCGCGGGCGGGGCCGGGGGCAGGCGCTTGGGCTTCGGGTGCGATCGGCGCCAGAGATGCCAGAGCAGCAGCGGCACCCAGATCACCATGCCGGGCAGACCCACGTACACCAAGATGGCGAACAGCACCCGCAGGACGGCCAGTAGCGAGTACCAGGCGCGGATGACGACGTCCTTGGGGCTGTATGGGCCCGGCTTGTCGAGGGGCGCCAGGCCCTTCTCGTAAAAGGTCACGTCGAGCGTGGAGAGCGCCACTTGGTTCTGCAGCAAGCGCTGGCGGCCCTGGATGCGCTCGATCTCCTCCTGCACCGCGTTGATCTGCTGCTGCCGCTGGTCGATCTCCTCGACGCTGTTCGCCCGCTTGAGCAGCGCCTCCAACTGCGCCTTGCGCAGGTGCTTGATGCCCAGCCGGGCGTTGAGGTCCACCCATTCCTCGGTGACATTCTCGGTCTCCAGACGCTCCTCGTCCACCTTGCCGAAGCCCTCCAGGCCGGAGACTACGTCCATGAACTTCTCGGAGGGCACCCGGACCGTCATGGTTACCCGAGTGGTGCCGCTGTCGTCCACGTTCTTGGTCAAGCCGGAGACGAAGCCGGCGTTCTTCTCGGCCAGCGCTCGCAGTTTGTCGGCTGCTTCCGCCGCCTTCTCCACCTTGATGGTGAAGTCGGCGGTGTAGATGATCATCTGCTGGGCGCGGACCTTGAAGGGGTCCAGTTGGTTCTCGGCGGGGGTGGCGGAAGCTCCGCCGCTAGGCACGCTGGGCGCAGGCATAGCCGAGTCGGCGGCCATGCGACCCGCCTTGGCCTCCAGGGCCAAGCCCTCTGGAGCCGCCGAGCCGGCAGGCGGGGCACCGGGGGTAGGCGGGGCGGCCCCCAGCGTCCGGGAGGACTCCGGGGCCAGCTTGGCGCAGGACAGTCCGACCACCACCACGGCCAACAGCAGCAAGACGAGTACCAGAGCAACAGCGGTGCGTTTCATCGCGAGACCCCCTTATGGGTAGGAGAACATTCCCGAGCGCCCGGAAAGTTCCCGGAGGCTGATATGTCACTAGGTGGCTGCGCGGGCGGGATTCGTTGGGGGAATTCCCTGGGGATTCCCCTGGGGAATCCCCCTGCAAACCCACTACGCGGGAGGCGTTCAGGGCCTTTGACAGGGAGATGGGCCGGGTTGTTCCGTCGCCGGTAGGACGGGCGCCCTCACCGGTCGCGGACGGGAGGGACGGGCGAGGACGCCCGTCCTAGCGTTGCTGAAACACCAACCTCACCAGCTCCTCCGAGCCGGCGTCGGGGTGGGAGGCAGCGGTCTGGCGCAGGGCGCGGAGGGCGTCGTTGCGGTTGAGGCCGAGCTGGAGGAGAACCTCTAGCGCCTCCTGCTCGGTCTCGTTCTCGGGTGGGGTGAGGGGGACGGCCTCGGGGAGATCGGCGGCCTCCAGGAAGATCGCGAGCTTGCCCTGCAGGGTGGCGATGATGTCGCGGGCGCGCTGGCGGCCCACGCCGGGGAGCTTCTTCAGCATGCCCTCGTCCTGCAACTCGATGGTGTGCGCCAGCTGCGCTACCGGCAGGACCATGCAGCGCAGCGCCGACATCGGGCCCAGGCGCGGCACGTCCAGCAGGCGCTGGAAGAACTCCCGCTGCGTCTCGCTTTCGAAGCCCAGCAGGAACGGCGTTACCCGGTTGCCGTCGGTCTGCATGTAGTGGTAGGTGTACAGCTCCACCGTCGAGCCCGCCGGGCGCTCGGCGAGGCGGTCCCGGACCGGCGGCGGTAGCAGCACCTCGTACGCCAGGCCCCCCACCTCCACCAGGGCCCACTCCGGGCCGACCTCCAGCAATTCCCCGCGCAGGCGGCGGATCATGGGCGAACCTCCGGAGGGGGAGACGCGAGTCGCGAGTCGCGAGTGGCGAGTGGATGGCGGGAGGGAGTGCGCTGCAAATCCTCTCTCTCAGTCCCCCCTCTCCCGCAAGGAGAGGGGGTTAGGGGGTGAGGCTCCGAGAGGGCCTCGCGCACTGCCGCCGGCAGCTTCCGCTCGCCCCCGAAGCGTTGCGGGCTGGCGTGGCACAAGGCCAGGGCGAGGGCGTCAGTGACATCGTGCGGGCGGGGGATCTCGGGGAGGGAGAGCATGCGGCAGACCATTTCGGCCACCTGTTCCTTAGCGGCGCGGCCGGTTCCGGTGAGGGCGCGCTTCACCTGCGAGGCCGGGTAGGCCTCCACCTGTAGGCTACGTTCCTGCGCGGCCAGGTAGATGACCCCTCGGGCGTGGCCCATGAGAATGGCGGTGCGCGGGTGGCGGTACTTGGAGTAGAGCGACTCGACGATGACTACCTCAGGCTCCAGGTCGTCGAGGGCCTCGCAGACGCCGTCGTACAGGGCGCGCAGGCGGGTCTCCAGCGCGGCGGAGGCCGCCGTCCGCACCGTCCCGGCCTCCACCAAGCAGCAGCGCCCGTCGGGCAGGCGGTCCACTGCGCCATAGCCGGTGCAATTAAGGCCCGGATCAATGCCCATCAAGCGAGTCGGAGACACGAGAGGATTATAGGGGGGTGGGAGGTGAGTGTAAAGGAAGGCGAGGAGGATCGCCTAGCGTTTCCCCAACTCCCCTACCAGGCACTTGATGCGTTCGTGGGTGATGTCGCCAGGGGTCAGGCGGTAACGCAAGCGGCCCTGCTTGTCGAACAGCCGCACCTGGGGCAACGCCGTCTGGGGCATGCCCTGCAGCAGTGCTTTGTCCGACTCCGGCGTCATCAGCGCCACCGGGAATGTCCACTTGTGCTCCTCGACGAACTTGGCCACCGCTTGCTGGGACTTGTCGCGGGAGAGGGCCAGGATGTACAGGTCCGGATCGCTGACGAACTCGGCGTCCTGTTGGTAGCCCTCTAGCCCCTGTACGCATCCCTCGCACAACATGCCCCAAAAGTCCAGAAGGACGACCTTGCCCTTCAGCTCCGACAGCCTGACGGTCTCTCCCTGGAGCGTGGTGAAGGTCAGGTCGGGGATGGTCTCGTCGACCTCGGTGACGGGCCCGCAGGGCCCGGCTGGGGGCTGGGACGTGGTGGTCCCCAGAGGTGTGGAGGCAAGTGGGCAGCCGGCGAGTAGAGCGACGGCAAGCAGCAGCGGCAGATAACGAAGCCAGTTGAGCATGGCGAGTGGGGTCTCCTGTGTGGGAACGGCGTTCAAGGGGAGCGACGTGGGGGAGAGGTGGATGGTTCCCGTGGGGCGGCTCCCTCCGCGTGAGGCGGGCTTTCTATCCCACCCTTCCCCAGGGCATGTGGCTCCCTGCGCGGGCTAGAAAGCCCGCGCCACGCGGAGGGGATCATTGCCTCCCCGTGGACCCGAATCCTCCCTCGCCGCGCTCCGTCTCGGCCAGGTCCTCCGTTACCTCCAGCTCCACCTGGACGACCGGGGCGATGACTAGCTGGGCGATGCGGTCGCCCCGGTGGATGGTGAAAGGCTCCTGGCCCAGGTTGACCACCACCACCTGCAGCAGCCCACGGTAGTCGGAGTCGATGGTCCCCGGCGTGTTGAGCAAGGTGATCCCGTGCCGAATCGCCAGCCCGCTCCGCGGTCGGACCTGGCCCTCGTAGCCCGCCGGGATCTCCAGCCGCAGGCCAGTGCTGACCAGCGCTCGCTCCCCTGGGGCCAGCGTCACCGCATCCTCCACCGCCGCGCGCAGGTCCATCCCCGCCGAGCCAGGCGTCTCGTAAGCCGGGAGGGGAAGGCCCTCCGCGGCGGGGGTGACATGGACTTTGAGGGTGGGCATGGGAGGACTCCTGAATTCGTCCGCGTGGGGCGGGCTTTCTAGCCCGCGCAGGCCGGGGAGGGCGGGCTAGAAAGCCCGCCCCACGCGGTCACAGCCGCATCGGCAAGCCCCGCGCCGCCAGCTCTTCCTTGATCTGGCGGACGGTGTACTGGCGGAAGTGGAAGATGCTGGCCGCCAGGACCGCGTCGGCTTTGCCTACCGTCAGGGCCTCATACATGTGGTCCACGTTGCCCGCCCCGCCGGAAGCGACTACCGGAATGCCCACCCGCTCGGAGATGCGCCGCAGCAGCTCCACATCGTAGCCGGCCTTGGTCCCGTCGGCGTCCATGGAGGTCACCAGCAGCTCCCCCGAGCCCAGATGGGCTGCTTCCTCCGCCCACCACAGCGCGTCCACCTCGGTCGGCTGGCTGCCGCCGTGGGTCCAGACCTTCCACTCGATTTCCTCGTCCGGGTTGTGCCCCAGGTAAGTGTCATCGCGGGCGGCCTTGGGTACGCGCTGGGCGTCGATGGCGACCACGATGCACTGGCTCCCGAAGCGCTCAGCGCCTTCGGTGATGAGCGACGGATTCTGGATGCCCGCGGTCATGATGGAGGTCTTATCGGCCCCGGCCACCAGGATGTCGCGGATGTCCTGCACGGTGCGGACGCCGCCGCCCACGGTGAAGGGGATGAAAACGGCCTCGGCCACGCGCCGGACCATGTCCAGCACGATGTCGCGCTTATCGCGGGAGGCGGTGATGTCGAGGAAGACCAGCTCGTCCGCCATCTGGCGGTCGTACTCCTGGGCCTGCTCGATGGGATCACCGGCGTCGACGTGGTCCACGTACTTGACGCCCTTGACCACGCGGCCTTCGTTCACGTCGAGACAGGGGATGATGCGTTTGGCTAGCATAGGCGGGGGCCTTCCTCAAAGGTAATGGCGACGCCCTCCATTATACCGTGGGGGAGGGACGAAGGAAAGCCTTGGCGAAAGAGCCGGGTGTCACCAGCGCCGCGAGCGCGGGAAGGAGTCTGCCCTCATGCCCCAACGACCCCATATCGTCATCTTCAACCCCGACCAGTGGCGGGGGGATGTGCTCGGCTGTGTCGGAAACCCGGGCGCGGTTACGCCTAACCTGGACCACCTTGTGCAGACCGACGGCGTAGCCTTCTCCCAGGCCTACTGCCAGAACCCAGTCTGCACGCCTAGCCGCTGCTCGTGGATGACTGGCTGGTACCCACATGTGGCGGGGCATCGGACCATGACGCACATGCTGCGTGCGCATGAGCCGGTGTTATTGCGGACGCTCAAGCAGGCCAGATACTTCGTGTGGTGGGGCGGGAAGAATGACCTGGTGCCCGGCCAAGACGGGTATGAGGACTTCTGCCACGTCAAGTACCAGCCGCCGACGCCGACCAAGCCGATGTACATGTCCGAGCGGGAAGCGGAGTGGCGTGGTGCGCCCGACAGCGATACGTACTACTCCTTCTACGTGGGCCGTCTCGAGACAGATGGTGAGCCGTACTACCACGATCACGATTGGGCGATGGTACTGGGAGCCATCGAGCAGATCCGCCACGCTCCGCCGGAGCGGCCGCTGTGCCTCTACCTGCCGCTGACGTACCCGCATCCGCCCTACGGCGTCGAGGACCCTTGGTACAGCGCCATCGACCGGGAGGCCCTGCCGCCACGCCTCGCCGCGCCCAGCGATTGGACCGGCAAGCCCTCCCTGCTGCGCTGGATCCACGACCGCACTCAGATGCAGGGCTGGAGTGAGGAGAGGTGGACGGAGCTGCGAGCGACCTACTATGGGATGTGTGCGCGGGTGGACCACCAGTTTGGCCTGGTGCTGCAGGCGCTGCGAGAGGCCGGGATCTACGACGACACGGCCGTCTTCCTCTTCGCTGATCACGGCGATTTCACCGGAGACTACGGGCTGGTGGAGAAGACACAGAACACCTTTGAGGACTGCCTGACCCGCGTACCTCTCGTGGTCAAGCCGCCCGCGGGGTGTCCGGTGCAGGCGGGGGTGAATCCGGCGCTGGTGGAACTGGTGGACGTGCCGGCGACGATCGAGGAGTGGGCCGGGCTGATCCCGGAGCACACGCACTTCGGGCGGTCGCTGGCGCCGCTGGTGGCGGGCGAAACTACGAAGCACCGGGACGCGGTCTTCTGCGAGGGCGGGAGGCTGCACGGCGAGTGGCAGGCGAGTGAGGTGGGGGTGGACCGCATACCCTTTCCGCGGGAGAGCCGCTACTGGGTACGGGCGACAGCGCAACTGCAGGAGGGACCGGAGCATACCAAGGCGGTGATGTGCCGCACGGAACGATACAAGTACGTGCGCCGGCTGTACGAGCAGGACGAACTGTACGACCTGCAGGCGGACCCTGGAGAGTTGCACAATCGCTGCGGCGACCCGGCGCTCGCGGCGGTGGAGGCGGAACTAAGGGATCGTCTGCTCACCTTCTTTCTGGAGACAGGTGACGTAGTCCCGCCGACTCTGGACCGGCGAAGCTAGCCGGGCGCGGCGTGCCTGTCGCCGACGGTTTCCGAGATGTGCAGAGCGCAGTCGCGTGACCGCCCGTCGCACAAGTCTCCTTCCCGAAGATCGAGAAGGAGAGGCCGATCTAGATCGTCATCTCCCTACCGCCCTCCTTGGGCGCCGGCGATTCTCGCCAACTCGATGAACCTGCGTACCCTCGCCAAGGGTGTCGACGGCGTAATGGGGCTGGCGGTGCTGAGGAGGAAGCCGCGCGCGCGGCGGCCCGCCTCGACCTGGCGCGCAATCTCCCCCGCCAGTTCGGCCTCCGTACCGTTCTGTAGCACCGCGACCGGATCGATGTTGCTGAACAGCGTCATCTGGTCGCCGATACGCCGCGCGACCTCGGCGATATCGTTGGTGTAGCCTTTCATGCTGGCCTCGAAGAGCAGGCCGTCGGCCCCCGTGGCGGCGATTTGCTCGAGACGGTCAGCAATGCCGCCGAAGTAGATGACAATCGCCTTATGCCCTAGCCGATGGATTTCCTGCACCATCGCCTGCATATAAGGGAGGCAGAAGCGTTCGTACATGGCAGGCGAGATCATGTCGCTCGTGGCGGTGGCATCATCGATGTAGATGGCATCGCCGCCCGCCGCGGCTAGACGGCGGATCTGCTCCTCGTTGTGCGCCAGAATCTTCTGGGATAGGTAGTCGATCAGCTCCGGCTGCTCGATCAGCAGGGAGAAGAGGTTGGTCTGGCCGACGTGCCAGTGGCAAGAATACAGCGTGCCGACGATCCCCCCGGAGAGAATGAACTCGTCCTGCCCGAACCGCGCGACGACAGCGTCGAGGTAGTCGTTGGCGCCCTCGGCGATCTGCTGCGCGGCCGGAGTCACGGTAACGCGCGCGTCCACGTCGGCGCGACTGGAGACGTGCCGCGTCTGGTTGGCGTGGTAGTCGGTCGCATGGCCGCTGACGGTTGGCAGGTCCAGTTGGATCCATTCACCCGTTTGAGGGTCATGGCGGAAGGCGTGGCCGTCCTGCTCAAGGAACTCTTGGCGCGCGCGCCAGGCCCGGGAGGAAGCGGCGGGTTGCGGCTGGAGCAGCTCAAACGGCGCTTGCGCTTGTATCCGCGCGAGGAGCTCCACATGCTCGGCGGGAGGCATGGCTAACCACTGCTGAAGCTGCCACGGTGACAGGCCGGTCAGTTCGGCGAAATGGTCCTGCTGATAGAGGAAACCATAAAGCGAGGTCACCGGGCAGCGGTCGACAGGTTTGCCTTCGAGTGCGGCATGAACGCGCTGTTTGCTGGTCATGGCGAACACCTCTCGTACGTGTAGGACGGCAATCGCCGCCGGTGCTTAGGCGCCTCCTGAGTTGTCGGGGAGTTCCGGCGGGATTTCCGGGGCGCCATACTCACTTCCCCGCCCGACCCCGCCCGGGGGCATTCCGGGGACACGATGCCTACCGTTCCACCCCCGTTCCATTGCCCCCCCTACCTCCCCCACCTCACCGCCGTCTCAATGAAGGTCACGTAGTTGCGGACGGTCTGCTCCTCCATGACCTTCATGTGGGGGATGGAGGTCTGAGTGAGGATGAAGCCGCCGCCGGGGGCGGCGATCTCCAGGCACTCGCGCACCTGGCGGGCGATCTCCCGCTCGGGGGCGCGGAGCATGTCGCCGAACTGGACGTTGCCCTCCAGGCAGACGCGATCGCCAATGCGCCGCTTGGCCTCGGCCAAGGTGACATCCCCCATCGGCGGGGCCTCCAGGGGGTTGAGACAATTGGCGCCCATCGCGGCGAACTCCTCCAGCACCGACCCTACCTTGCTGTGGCAGTGGCAGTGCACCAGTCCCCCGGCCTGGTAGACGAGGCGATGGGGGCGGGCGTCGAAGGGGGTCACGAACTCGCGGAAGTCCGCCGGGGATAGCAGCGGCGGGACGGCCAACTCCGCCCCGATCCAGCCGAAGACCGGCCCCATGCCCTGCCCGAGCAGGTAGCTCACCAGGTCCTCGACGCGTCGGGTGAAGACCTCCACGGCCTCCAACACCCGCTCCCGGTGTAGGACGCTCCACAGCGCGAGGGTCTCCGAGCCGGTGGGCATCTGCAGGAAATGGATCGCGTCGCTCATGCAAACGTACACCACGCCCCGGTCGCCCAGGCGGCGCTGCATGTCGAAATGGCGCATGCAGTCCGGTTGCTCGGGGACATACGGCACCGACAGCGCCCGGTCCAGGTTGTCCAGCGTCTTGACTGGGTACTCGGTCCGCATCCCGACCTGCCCACGCTTATCGTGTGTATGGGCGCAGAAGAGCGGGCCGGCGGGGGTGTCCCAGCGCTCACGGACCTCCAGCCGCTCGTCGGTCTCGGTCGTCTCGCTTGTACGGCGGAAGTCCTCACTCGCGGTGAGCAGGAGGCCGTACTGCGGGTACCAGTTGGGGAAGAAGTCGCCATGCTCCAGCGTCAGCTGGATTACCGGCCGGTAGGACTCGTCCTGCGCGGCGACCCACTCTTCGTCCCAGGCGGGCACGCCCATGAGGTTGAGCGGCACGCGGTCGGGCTCGCCACAGCGGATGGCCGCAAGGAGTCGCTGTTGGCTGGTCATGCGGATAAGGCCTCCGACTTCAAACGCGTGGGGGGCTTTCTAACCCGTCCTGGCAGGGCTATGCGGACCGGAGCGCGGGCTGGAACGCCCGCGCCACGCGGAGCTACCCCTGCACCAACCTCACCTGCGCCACCACGGCCGGCACGGTTAGGACGTTGTCGCCCTCCATCTTGTCCAGCTTCACTCCGGCCTCCGGCTTGTATGGCTTCCAGGCCCCGGGGATTTGCAGGCCGATTCCCGTCGCCGGGCAGCTCCAAGTGGAGCAGGTCCTGGTACTCGTCATAGAGGCCGTAGGCGTTCTCACCCCAGCGCAGCGTGGAGCGCGAGGTGTCGGTTGGGGAGGCGAGGTAGTACTCGATACTCACGCCTTGCTGCCCGTGGCGAAGTTCTCCAGCCCGCTCGTCCGGTCGCTCAGGCGTCCAAGGAAGGTCAGTCTGAACCTAGCAAAGCCTCGCGCCATGTGTGTCTAGACACTGGCGCGAGGCTTTGTTCTCCGTTGGGCGCAGAAGGCCCTCTGCCCGCTGGGGCTAGCTTGTCGCCGCGATGGCCTCCGCCAGGTTCAGGCTGCCGTCGTACAGCGCCCGGCCGATAATGCAGCCCACCAGGCCGAGGGATTCGAGCTTGCGTAGGGCGGCTAGGTCCTCCAACGTGGTCACGCCCCCGGAGGCAATGACGGGGATGCTCACGGCCACGCACATCGAGCTCATCGCCGCCACGTTCGGTCCGCGCATCATCCCGTCGGTGGCGATGTCGGTGAAGACGATCCGCCCCGCGCCAAGACGCTCAATCTGGCGCGCCAGATCGTAGGCGTCCACGGTGGAGGCCTCGGTCCAGCCCTGTACAGCCACATGCCCGTCGCGAGCGGCGATATCCACGATCACCCGGTCTCCGAACTGGGCGACGGCCGCCTCTAGCTCGGGGCGATGGCGCAGGGCGCTGGTGCCCATGATCGCCCACTGCACCCCCAACTCCAGTACCCGCCCTACCTGCTCGGTGGTGCGCAATCCCCCGCCTAATTCACAGGGAATGCGCACAGTTTCCACAATCTTCTCCACAGCGGCGAGATTGCGCGGCTCACCGGCCAGCGCTCCGTCCAGGTCGACCAGGTGAATGACCTCCGCTCCCGCCTCCTCCCAGGCGCACGCCTGCGCCACCGGGTCGTCGGAGTAGACCGTCTTCTGCGCCATGTCGCCCTGCCGCAAGCGGACGACCTGGCCCTCGGATAGGTCAATGGCGGGGAGGATGATCACGTTGTGCAGCTCCCTCCAATCGTCACGGTTCCATCCCCACTTTCATTCCTCTTTCGGCAGCCAGATCAGGCCCTGGTTCAGCAGACGCCTCGTCTTGGCGTAGATGTCGCTGTTCTTCCCTTGCGCCCGCATCCCCACAACGTGGATGTTCACAACCTTCCCCGCCTCGTCCACTGAATAGACAAGTCGCCAGCGCCCCCAGTGCAGGGACTGCCATCCAGACAAATCGGCAGTGAGCGGCGCGCCCCGCAGGTAAGGGTCATCGGCTAGGCTTGCCGACACTTCCAGCAGCCTGTCCCGGATACGCTTGTCTTTGATCTCATGCCACAGGCCCTTTCCCTGGGTCGTCCAGACCACTGTGTAGCGACTCACACCTATGACTCCATCTCTAGCTCACGGCGCATTTCCTCGATCGTGTGCACGCGCTCGGCCTTCACGTCCTCTACGCTCTGCCGCAGCGCTGCCATCATCTTCTCGTCGCCCAGGATCTCCATCGTCTCGATGATGCTCTCGTACAGTCCCCACGGTATCACGGCCAGCACCGGCTTCCCTCGCCGCGTAACGGCCAGCGAGGTCCAACCCTCGCCAGTCAGCTCCTCGGGCAGGCGCGTGACGCGCTGCCGGAATTCGGTCATGGTCATTTCCACGGAAGTGTCCGCTCGGTCTAGTGCGCTGTGTGCCATCCTCATCAACCTCTCTTGTACATCTTATTGTACATAGAAATGCACAGAAGTCAAGCAGCAATCTCGCGCCCCTCCTCCCCAAACCACCTTCCCCGCAGCCACAGGGACACGTTGACCAGCCCGATCAGCACCGGCACCTCCACCAGGGGGCCGATAACCGCCGCGAAAGCCTCGCCCGACTGAATCCCAAACACCGCTACGGCTACGGCGATGGCCAACTCGAAGTTGTTGCTGGCCGCGGTGAAGGAGAGCGTGGCGCTCTGGCGGTAGTTCGCGCCCACCCGCTTGCTCATCCAGAAGGAGACGAAGAACATGGCCACGAAGTAGATCAGCAGCGGCGCCGCAATGCGCAGCACATCCAGCGGCAACTGCACGATGTACTCGCCTTTGAGCGAGAACATCACCACGATGGTGAACAGCAGCGCCACCAGCGTGATCGGGCTGATCCGCGGCATAAACTGCTGCTCATACCACTCGCGCCCCTTGGCACGGAGCAGGGAGAAGCGCGTGATGATCCCGGCGAGGAAGGGAATGCCCAGATAGATGAAGACGCTCCGAGCGATCTCGCCGATGGTGATGTGGACCGCAGTCCCCGCCAGCGAGTTCGTTCCACACGATCACCATGGCGATGCAGCGGGCCAAGCCTATCATGATCAGCCCGTACATGTACGGCGGGTAGCCGCGCAGGAAGAGGACGGCCAGCGCGAACATCAGCACCGGGCCGATGAGCCAGTTCTGCACCAGCGACAGGGTCAGGACCTTCCCATTGCGGAAGACCTCCCCCATCTCCTCGTACTTCACCTTGGCCAGGGGCGGGTACATCATCAGGATGAGACCCGCCGCGATGGGGAGGGAGGTGGTGCCCACCGAAGAGGCGGCGTTGAGGCGCTGGATGAGTGGCGGGAACAGGTAGCCCAGCCCCACGCCCAGCCCCATCGCGGCGAAGATCCAGCCGGTGAGGTAGCGGTCGAGGAAGGAAAGTCGTCTGACTGCGGAGTCGGTTATGAGCACCCAGCCTCCCAGTTGGCTCAGGCCGCCGGCTTGTGGGCGGTGATGGTAAGCGAGGCGACCAGGCCGTCCGGTAGGGAACAGGCAGTGCCGCAGCAGCCGCACTCGCATTCGCTGCCGCCTTCGGCTCCCTGCTCCAGATAGCCGTTGAGCCAGGCGGTGGCGTCGTGTTCGGCGTTCACCGTGACGCCGGTGAAGCCAGCCGCGGCGATCAGGGCCAGGTACTCGTCCCGGGGAAGGGCTCCGCCGACGCAGCCGATCAGAGCCGCGTCGTCCTCGAATAGCCACTCCGGCGGCTCCTGCCCCAGCACCAGGTCCGACACGTGCATGCGCCCACCCGGCCGCAGAACGCGGAAGGCCTCCGCGAAGACCTTTCCCTTGTCCGGCGCCAGGTTGATCACGCAGTTGCTGATAACGGCGTCCACCGACCCGCTCTCGATCGGCAGGTTTTCGATGTCGCCGAGGCGGAACTCGACGTTGTCATGCCCAGCTTGGGCCGCGTTCTTGCGCGCTTTATCGATCATCTCCGGGGTCATGTCCACGCCGATGACGCGGCCGGTTGACCCCACGGCCGGGGCGGCGAGGAAGCAGTCAAACCCCGCCCCGCTGCCCAGATCCAGCACCGTCTCGCCCGTTTGGAGGCCTGCGATAGCTGTCGGGTTGCCGCAGCCGAAGCTGGGCGTGCCCTCGGGCACCGCCGCTAGGTCGGCCTCCCCGTAGCCCACCGTCTCCGAGGGCGTCCCCGCGCAACCGTCCGTCTCCTGCGCCGCCTTCGCGTAACCCTCTCGCACCGTCTGTTTGATATCCATTAGATGACTACCCACTCCTAGCTATTTGTCTCTGACAAGTTGTCGGGTATTCCCTCCACCGACTCCCGTGTCGCGTCCCCGCACCGGCCGGAACACCACCAGGATCTGCTCCTCCATCCCGGTCGCCCGTGCCCGCCGCGAGTAGAGCGCCGAAGGTGCCGAGCCGCGACTGGCCGAGGGTTCAGCGCAGGCGCGGGCGGATGTTTCGCAGGATACGACCCCGCGAAACATTCGCCCCTACGGGGCCTCAGGCCGTGTAGACCAGATAGAGTCCGCCCAGAACCACCAGCGCGCCGCAGACTTGCTTGAGTAAGGTCGCCCCGCGCGAGGCTTCTGTCCAGTTGAGATACCGCTGTACCAGTTCCGTCGAGGTCCCGGCGGCCACGATCACCGCGCAGTGCCCCACCCCGTAGGCCAGCAGCAAGGCCGCTCCATAGATCAGGTTGGTCGCCGCCGCCCGGAAGGTGACTGCCAGCATCGGCGCCATGTACGCGAAGGTACACGGTCCCAGGGCAATGCCAAAGACCAGCCCCAGGATCAGCGCCGCCAGTAGGCCTTTGCGCTTCATCCCCGGGGTTCCGGCTCCCGGCAGAGGGAGAGGAATCACTCCGAGCAGGTGCAGTCCCACCGCCAGGAAGACCGCCGCGACGAAGTAGTTGGCCCACGGCCCCACCTGCCCCAGCATGTGGCCCAGCGCGGCGGTGATGGCGCCGATGATCCCGATGGTGATCAGGATGCCGGTGGCGAAGAGGGTGGACAGCCAGAAAGCATGCCGGGTCGAGGTCCGGCCCTGCTCGTCAATGAAGCCGACGATCAGCGGCAGGCTGGCCAGGTGGCACGGGCTCAGCAGGATACTCAGGATGCCCCAGATAGCCGCAGCGCCCAGGGCCACTCCGGCCGTGCCCTCCACCGCCCGGATAAGCGTGATGAACAGTGCCTCCACGCTACTTGACCCCTAGCGCCGCCAGCTTGACGACGATCTGTGTCCTGGAAAAGAAGCCCACATGACGATAGACCTCCCGGCCCTGGGCGTCGAAGAACACCTGCACGGGGATGGCGCGGATACCATAGCGGTAGCCCAGGATGGGGTTGTCGCGCACCGACGCGAACAGCACGTTGCACTGCTCTTGGTAGGTCTTGCCCAGCTCGTCGAGGATGGGGGTCATGCGATCACAGGGGCCGCAGCCACCAGCGCCGAAGTCCACCAGGGAGGGCTTGCCCGAACGGCGTGCCTCGTCCACCGGGGTATCCAGTTGCGCCGGCGCGTGGGCCTGGAGCCAGGCGGCGCTGAACTCCACCGGCGTGCGCTCGCTCAGGCTGCTGACGTGGGCGTTGATCAGATCGTCTTGCTTCTCCGACAGCAAGTACGCACGCAGATCGTCGGCGAGTTGCTCGTACTTGGCGCCGCCAAACAGGTCCTCGTTGGCCTCAAAGTAGGCCTGGGCCTCCTCGGAGGTCACCTGCGCCTGCGCCCCGATATTGCGCAGGTAGGTTTCGATGAGGCTGCCCCGGCTTTCCTTCCCCGGGGGCAACGTGTTCTGCTGAGCCCAGGCCTGAGCCTCGGCATACAACAGCGCATCGGTGGCCATCTTCTCCACCAGGTAGGGCGCGTTCTTCTCCAGAGCCCCGCGCAGCGCCTCGTCGTCACCGGCTTCGCCGATCCGCGCCGCCAGTTGCGTCTCGGTGATGATCACGCCGTTGGCGCGCAAGATAGTGCCTTCCGTTAGGTCCAGCAAGCGGGCCTGCCGCAGGGGGCCGGAACTGAGGCCGAGATAGGTCGCTTCCAGCGTGGGAGGCGCGACCGGCGTTGTCTCTTCAGCGGCGAGCAGAGCCGCGGCGAACGTCAGCAACAACAATGACAGCAGAACATAGCTTGTTTTCATGGGGTCCCCCTATGAAAGCAGTCCCAGTTCCTTACTCTTAGCCACGATCTCTTCCTTGGGCCAGTAGCCCAGGTGCCGGAAGGCCTCTTTGCCCCAGCGGTCGAAGAGGATCTGAGTGGGAATGGATTGAATTCGGTACTTCTCCGCCGCGGCGGGGTTCTCGTTGACGTTGATGAACTCCACTGTCAGCTTCCCGGCGTACTCTTGCTTGAGGGCGTCCATCACCGGCACCATCATCTTGCAGGGGATACAGGTGAGTGAGCCCAAGTCGAGCATGCGCGGGAGAGCCTGGGCTGACTGGGTGGTCGGAGACGAGGCCGGAGGCTTATCCGCCGTGGCCGGCTTAGCGGCGGGGGCCGGCGGCGTGGCTGCACACTCCGCAGGGGCGGCGGGATCGGGATTGGTCGGGCAGATCGCGCCCGATTCCACCGTCGTCTCAGCCGCGGGAGGAGGTAGCTCCGGGCCGAGTACGGGAGACTTCTCCGTCTCGGCCGCGGGAGCAAGGGCCGCCTCGGGCACCGGCGCGGGGGGCGCGGGCAGCGAGGCCACCGACTCCGTCGGGGCGGGTACCGCCGGAGCAGTTCCGGCGTTGCTTATCTTCAACTGCGCGATCCCGACGACCGCGAGCAGTACGACTATCACCACGGCGATCTTCCAGCAGTTCTTCATGGGCGTCTCCTTATGGCGTTGGTCAGGACAACCGTATCCCGGCCCCGCTACTGCGAGTCACCGAACTCAGGCAAGGGGCAACTACCCGGCGTGCAAGCGGGGCGGTTGGCCGCCTTCGACTCGAAGAACACCAGTATCCCGAGAGCCACCAAGATGGCCAGGGCACGTTTCCAGCGCCGGGGCAAGCGCATTCGTTCAGTCCTTCATTCTCTCGAACTCCATGCTCACGGAAGCGGGCAAGGCCAACCCCGCGGCTATCTGCATGGCCTTGAACAAGCCCATGGGCACGGCGCAGCCGCTGCAGCACCCGCCCAGTCCCGCCCGGATCACCCGGTGGAACTCCCCCTCAAAGCCCGCGCCCACCTCCGCGTAGGTGTTCACGGTCGGGAGGCAGGCGGCGAGCCCCTGAATCTTCTCGCAGGAGCTCGTGACGCAGAACTCGACATGCTGCTGGTCCGGTGAGTTAGCTGTGGCCTCGGTGACAAAGCCGCACACGGCAGCGTGAATCGTGACCTTGGCCTCTATTAGCCGCCGCACCCGCATTCGCCCGCCGGCCCGGTCCCCAGTTCCTCCAGCGCCGCCGCTACCGTTCCGGCCACCTCGGCCACCTGATCGGCTTCGAGATCGAAATGGTATCCCTTCTCGATGCCCAGGTCGGTCACCACCGCATGTACGTCCGGGGCCAGCCCGGCGTTCTCCAGAGCCTTCCTCATGCAGGCGACCTCGCAGCCGTCAATCGCCACGCAGGTGGCGTTGCGGGCGGTCTCGATGAACTTGGGGAGGCCCGCGCCAATCCCGATTCCACAGAAGAACCGCCCCTGCCCCAATTGGTCGAGCGCCTTGGCCGCCTCGTTGGTGATCTGCCCCACGTTTGACCCACCGGAGCAGGCCAGAATCACCGCGTTCTTCGCCGGTGCGCAGCAGTCAGACATTGTGCTTCCTCCTTGTGGTAGCACAGGCTTTCCAGCCTGTGCGTCTTCGCTCCGTCCGCCCAGCTTATCTTGCCAGCCACGTCCTGACTTCCTCCGCCTTCGGTACCCGTCCCGACAGCTTGACCACGCCGTCCACTGCCACCGCCGGGGTGTTGATCACCCCGGCCGCGACCATAGCGCGAATCTCGCTGACCTTCTCCACTTCTACCGGCGCGTCGGCAGCGGCCGCCGCTCCTCGCACGACCTCCTCTGCCTGCTGGCACTTGGCGCAACCCGGGCCATAGATGGTTATCTTCATCAACTGGACCTCCTACATTACTAAGTTGAACAGGTACCCCACGAGCAGTATCCCTGCGCCGACCACGGCGATGAAGGTGCCGATCAAGCGCGGGCGCAAAACCTTGCGCAGGATGATGCACTCCGGCAGCGACAGGGCGATGACCGACATCATGAAGGCGAGCGCCGTCCCGAGGGCCGCGCCCTTCTCCAACAGCGCCTGCACTATCGGGATGATTCCCGCGGCGTTGGAGTACATGGGAATGCCGAAAACCACGGCCAGCGGTACCGACCACCAGGCGCCCTTGCCCATGATGGAGGCCATGAAGTCCTCCGGGACGTACCCGTGGATGCCGGCGCCTACGGCGATGCCCAGGACTACCCAGGGCCAAACCTTGCCGACGATCTCGCGAACCGCTCGTAGACCCTCGTCAATCCGGTCGCTCCAGGTGAGCCGCGTCTCTTCCCCTGCGCTCGGCCCCGCCTGCATCTCGTAGACCCAGGGCTCCACGTGTTTCTCCATATGCAGGCGGCCGATTACCCAGCCGGCCACGATAGCGATGAACAAGCCGGTGCCTGCGTACAGCGCTGCCACCCGCCAACCGAAGAGGCCCAGGAGCAGTACTAACGCCACTTCATTGACCATGGGCGCCGCGATGAGGAACGAGAAAGTAACGCCCAGGGGTACGCCGGCGGTGACGAACCCGATGAACAGCGGTACGGCCGAGCAAGAGCAGAAGGGGGTGACGACACCCAGCAGCGCCCCCAACACGTTCCCTGCCGATTCGCGCTTGCCGGCGAGCACTTGCCGGGTCCGCTCGGGAGTGAAGAAGGAGCGGACAATGCCGACGGCAAAAACGATGAGGGTGAGAAGCAGGAGGACCTTGGGTACCTCGTAGAGGAAGAAGGCGACGGCCTCCTTGAAATGCATGTCCGTCCGCCCGCACAGAGCCGTGCACGCCAGCCAGGCGGTACCGGGCCTGATGAAGTGGTACACGACCACCCACAGAACCAGCCCCACGACCAGTAAGATGACTTTGCGCCGTGGGGAGAGGAGCCCGGGCTTGCCGGCCGGTGCCTCCGGGCAGGCACACTCAATCGGTATCTTGGTATTCATGCTCTCACGGCGCGCACGCCGCGCAGACCTCCGCTCGCCGTTCGCTGTCTGCGCGGATGGCCTCGTCAATACAGGCGAAGGTGCTGGTGATGCAGGGCACTAGCAGCCGGTAGTAGATGTTGGTCCCCTCGCGTCGGCAGCCCAGCAGTCCCGCAGCTTTCATCTGGGCGAGGTGCCGAGATACGGTGGGGAGGCTGCTGCCTACGACCTGCTGCAGTTCACATACACACCGTTCGCCCTTGCTCAGGCACTCCAGAATCTGCAACCGCGCCGGATGCGCCATAGCCCGGAACACTTGCGCCCGCGCCTCGTAGAGGGAATAGTCCAATTGTGTGGTAGCCTCAACAGCGATCATATTTGGTATATTAGCAAAAATAGAAAATATGTCAAGAACATTCGGGAAACTCGGGTGAGACAAGGAAGAGGTGCAGGAAGGTGAGGGGGAAGGGTTCCGTCGCCGCTGCTCCGAGGGTGAGAACTGGATCGTGGACCAGGACCTCCAGCGTCCCTTCTAGACGCGCGAGAAGGACGTGCTGGTGGAGTTCATGGGCCTCGACGAACTGGCCCGCCGTCTCGAGGCCGGCCTCTAACTCCGGTCCTATGCCGCCAGCCGGACCGCCTGCGTCTCCGCCGGGCGCAGCCGCACCTCGAACACGCTGCCCTGGCCCTCCTCGCTCTGCACCGTTATCTCGCCGCCGTGCAGTTCCACGATCCGCCGTGCCACGTACAGCCCCAGGCCCAGACCCTCCTCCCGCCCGTGGGTCGCCCGATGCCGCGAGCCCCGGCTGTGCTTCTCGAAGATCGCCTCTCGCTCCTGCGGGGGAATGCCCGGCCCCGTGTCCTGGACCACCAGGCTCACGTGCTCCCCTCTCCGCCGGGCCGCCAGTCGCACCTCGCCACCCACCGGCGTGTACTTGAGCGCGTTGTCGCCCAGGTTCATCAGCACCAGCTCCAGCCGCATCGGGTCCGCCCACAACGGTGGCAGGTTGGGCTCCACCGTGCAGGCGAGGCGTACCTCCCGCTCCTCGGCCCGCTGGCGTAGGGCCACCGTTACCCGGCCCACGAGTTCCCCGGCGTCCAGGCGCTCCGGCGTCAGCGTGTAGACCCCCCGCTCCAGGTGCCCCGCATCCAGCAGTGTCGAGACCATCCGCCCCAAGCGCTGTGTCTCCTCGCTCAGCGCCGACACCGCCTGTGCCTTCTGCTCCTCGTCCATCTGCGCCCCGAGCGTGTTGAGAATCTGCGACAACGCCCCCAGAGTGGCTAGAGGCGAGCGCAGTTCATGCGAGGCGATCGCCAGTCCCTCCTCCTTCATACGCGCGGCCGCCCGCAGCTCGGTGACGTCCTCCAACACCACTACCCACCCTTGCGGCCGCCGCGCCCCGGCGGGACACGGCACGGTGCTCACCCGCAGGTCGCGGTTGCAGTCCTCGCCCACTTCGACCAGCCGCGTCGCCATCGCTGGGCGGCCCGGGGGGGCCTGCACATCAGCCAGCGCGGTCCGCAGGTCCTGGGGCAGCCCGCTGCTCCACGCCGAGCAACCTACGATTTCCCCCTCGTCCCGCTCGAGCAGTTCCCCCACCCGCGGGTTGGCCAGAATCACGGTGCCGGCCTCATTGACCAACAGCACTCCCTCAGTCAGGCTGCTAACGATCGCCGCGTTGGTCTGCCGCTCCCGCTCCAGCACCCCGGTGAGCGCCCAGCCCAGCCAGCCCACCGCTATCGCCGAGATGAGCTGCGCCGCCAGGGCCCACGTGTCCTGAGGGCTTAGCCCATGCACCGCCGCCGCCCCACTGTACCAGGCCACCACGAGGGCGGTAGTCAAGGGCAGGGCCAACGGCAGGCTGCCGAAGAACACTCCGGCGAATAGTATCACCACCAGCAACAGCATGCTGAAGGGGCTGCCAAAGCCGCCGGTCCCGGCGATAAACAGCATCAGCCACGCCACGTCGCCGATCAGGATCAGGGCCGCCGCCAGGGGTACCCCCTTGGTCGGCTCCATCTGCTTCCAGTCCACGAAGAACCGCGTCAGTAGCGTGAAGAAGGCGGCAATCCCTAGACCCGCCCACGCCAGCTCCTCCTGCCCGTTGGACTCCATCGGCGTGGCGAGCAGGAACATGGCACAAAAGACCACGATCACGGTCCGCACCTTGTCGGCCTCGCGCACCAACCCAAACTCACGCTTGCGCACCACCTGCGGGCTATCCATGAGGGCTGTCAGTCTCCTGTCGGGGTGAGTGGTTCCGAGGGGTATATCGGACGGGGGCAGGGGGAACCCAAGGGCTGGGCAGGCACTAAGGAAGGGATTTCGGATCGGCCCGGGGTGCGGTTGTCTGCTCCGGGCGGGCGTAGAAGCGGTGCTCCGCTCCGCCGGTCGGCCTCCAGGGCCACTGGTCGGGAATCGGGCCGGCCGCCGCGTTCTCAGCCAGGTCCAGACACTCCACTAACAGTTCGCGCAAGGCCTCGGCTGTATGAGGATCAATAGTAGCCGGGATGATCCGACCGCGTGATTGCGCGGCGCCCTTGCGCAGGACCAGGTTCAACCGCGCGACATTCTGTAGTCGCGCCCGATGCCACCACAGCCCGACGATGTCCCCCCAGGGGATCAGCACCGGCGCTCTTCGCCAGTAGTGCCGAAGGAGACCGGCCTGAGTCACCTCGGCCTTCTCGCGCTGTGCGAAGTGGAGCGCCAACACCCCCGCGACCCCGAGTCCGGCGGCAAATACCAGCATGACCGCGATGCCGCCCACGAAGCGTGCCGGGCTGACCCCCGCAGGCCATGTCTGAAAGGCGCGCACCCACGCCCAGGCGAGGATGGCCACCGCAGCCGACGCCTCCACGATGACCATCACCACCGCCGCGTCCGGCTGCCGGGCGAGGAAGAAGACCTGGGGTTCATCGGTGGTCGAAGCCGATTTGTCCATGGCATTATCTATCTTCGCCAGCCCCCCCGCCTACTCCTGCCGCCCCGTTCCCCCGCAGGCAGGTGACTTCTCCCTCCGTGCTGAAACAACCGCCCACCGCAACGCTACCGCCATCCCGGGAGGTTCCTGCATGTCCCGTTACGTCACCGTCGCCAGTGTCTCCCATTCCCCCTCCGCCGATACGGAGGAAATGCTCACCCAGGCCGCGCAGTACGTCCATCGCGCCAAGCTAATGGGCGCCGATGTTATCGTCTTCCCGGAGGTCTACCCCCACCTGCAGGCCACCATCAAGCAGTGGCCGGAGGTGGCCGAGACGCTTCCCGGCCCCACCTGCACTCGCATGATGCAGGTCGCGGCGCAGGAGAGCTGCTACGTCCTGTGGCCCTTGGTTGAGCGCCGGGGCGAGCGGCTCTACAACACCCTCGCCGTGCTCGACCGTCAGGGGCAGGTCGCCGGGGCCTACAGCAAGATGTTCCCCACCACCGGCGAGATGGAGGCCGGCGTCTGGCCGGGGGAGGAGGCCACCGTGGTCGAGACCGACTTCGGCCGTATCGGCATGGCCATCTGCTTCGACATGAACTGGCGCCCGCTGTGGGAGGGCCTGGCGAAGAACCGCGCGGAGGTCGTCTTCTTCAGCTCCATGTACCGGGGCAGCCGCCAGATGCAGGCGTGGGCTTTTGAGTTTGGCTTCTACCTGGTGTCGGCCATCACCGGGGAGCTGGGGCAGATCGTGGACCAGACCGGCCACGTGCTGAAGACCTCGCACCAGGATGTGCTCATCACCCAGACGATCAACCTCAACCGCCGCCTGCTGCACCTGGACTTCAACTGGGACAAGCTGGATGCGATGTTGGGGAAGTACGGGGAGGACCTGACCTTCGACCTGACTGCCCCCGAGGGCCGCTTCGCCCTGGGCTGCAAGCGCGAGTATCTTAGCGTCGAGGACATCATAGATGAGTTCGGCCTGGAGCGTCTGGAGGACTACTGGGCGCGGGTGATAGAGATGCGGGAGGCGATGCTGCGGGTTGGGCACGTCCAGTAGTTAGCAGCTTCAATACATTGTCCCCTTATCTGACGCCTCAGAAAGAATTCCTGGAGGGAGTTGACACCGCTATCGGTTTGACCTACAATATCATCTATTGGCATTACATTACCGGGAGAGGTGATGGATATGCGAGTAAGCGCCGCCTTGGTTCTGTGGCTGGTTCTGTTTGCCTTAGCGGTCTCCGCCGGTGTCGCCTGTGCCGCCCCCCCGACGCAAGTCTCCCTGCAGATCGTTCCCGAGCGCGATGGCCCCCGCCCCTACCCCGTCTGGGCGCAGTACCCCTTCCAGCTTGCGGCTAAGGGCAGCTATACCCTCGACGAGGAGACCGAGAAGCTGGTCTCCGCGGGGCAAGCCGCTGTCTCTACGTCCTATGCCTGGAAGTACGCGCCCGCCCAACTGGTCGCCGCGTCTCCCGACGGGACGTGGGGCCAGTTTCTCTACGATGAGAAGTGCGCGGAAACCG
>JALGSV010000114.1 GCA_029821755.1 Candidatus Zipacnadum vermilionense
TTTGGGTGGGCTTTGTAGGTGCTCATGGAGGCGGGTCCGTTCTCTCTTTCTATTACTAGAGCGTCTTCTCTCGTGGATTACGAAGTTACACGTCAGGGTTTACAAGTCAAGCGTGATGAAAGTCAGTCCTCTTTGCCCTCCGGGGCAGGGAAGTCGTCCTTCCATTCGGTGGGCTCCAGCCTGGCAGCTCCGCAGTTGAACACGAACTCCATGTGCTTGCCGTGCTTGTCCTCCACGAGTACGCCCTGAGCCGTTCGCCTCAACACGCGCACCATGTCGCCGAGTTTGGCATATCCCGGCGCGCCGGCTCCCACGATACGCAGGATGTCGCCACGGTTGGTTTCGCTGTACTGGATCATTTGAACTCTCCTCTGGTGAGTACCGAGTGTTCGTTCGGCCCGATTGCTGGGGTTTTGATGACGGTGATGGTGGGGTCGGGTTGCCCGGCGAACAGCGGGATCTCGTGGCCGTCGATTGGCTCACGCATGATAATCGTGTAGCCGGTCAGCCGTAATTCGTCCGGGCCCTGCGGGTGCATGTAGCCGACGCACCTCCTGTACTAAGACGCCAGCTCGATCACCACGTTCTCCAGGGATTTGCCGAACTTCTCGCGGATGGTCTTGATGGCGCGAACCGCCGCCGCCTTGAAGAGTCCGTCTGTCTCCACTGTCAGCGTGCCCTTGCCTGGACACGTTGCCACGAATCGCCAGAAATGAGACTCGCGGTCTGCGCCGGGCTTCATCTTCCAGCGCTCTTCCCAAGCTTCGGTATCAATCGTCGGCGTGTTCGTGGTGCCTCCTGTGTTTGACCAAAGTGCCGTGTTTGATCGGATGGTCAGGGGGTCTATTTTTGTCAAGGGTTGAAGGGGTCAGGCTTGGGGGCTGGCCGGGTCGGGAGTGGCCGACTCCCGTGCCGACAATGTTTCAAGTGGGATCGGACCCACCGCCTTTGGTTCCCCGGGCACTAGCCCCCAAGCTCTCTATTCATATGCCCCCCTCGGTCATCGCGATTACATGAGAACAGGTCACGCTGTCTCCCGAATGTAAACTCCCCAACGTGCGTGTCAACCTTTACAGTTTACACGGGAGAGAAAAAAACGCCACCTGCTAGGCGGACAGCTCTTTTTCGATTTCGGCCAGCGCACGAATGGTCGCTCGGGTGGCCTCGACCTGAGACTCGGCCTCACGCATTAAGAACTCCCGACGGTGTAGCTCCGCCATCACTTCCTGCATGGCCTCACCGACGGACACCTGCGTCCTGCGCCACCACAAGCGGCCCGTGTCCTTGGGGCTCACGTACCCGACCCGGGGGAAGTCCCAAAAAAGCCACGGCCGCGGCCTTCCCTTAGTTCTATTCATCTTTTCCGGCGTGACAAGACCAAACTGAACCTCTCCCGGGGTGATGTGTGCGTGGAGTAGCAGGCGTTCACCTTCGTACACCGTGATGGTTGCCTCGATGTCCATTGCGCTTCCTTTCCACTTTCCGGAACCTGAAAAGGTCTGGGTTACTGTGCTAGGCGTCGTCCGGGATAGCGAGAACCCGGCGGCATTCCTCGACGGCAGTTTCCCGGTTGTGGCCTGCGGCTAGTGTGTGCAGATCGGGGGAGATGTCCTCATCCTCTGGGTCATACTCGCCCAGCGCTACGGCGCAGATCACACACATCTCTGCGTCTCTCGCATCAGCCGCCCCGTCACGTAGATGGCGGATGTCATCCACGTCGATGCCCGCGGCCTGGATGGCGGGATGATCCCGGGGAGGCAGCGAGGGTCCGTGTACGTAGGGTCCGGTCTGGTCGATCATGTTGTCCTCCTGAAAGGGTCTGGGTTACTACCAGTTGCGGAGTATCCGACCGTCCACGGTGCGGATGTAGTCATCGCCGTCATACAGTCCGGCGGCGATCTCCGCTCCGCTCTCGGTAGTGGCAATTAGGCCCCTGGGCCCATCCACGGCCAGCCGGGAGCACAGCTCGGAGTGCGCTGTCGTACTACCTCACCACAACCCGCGCCCCCGGTATCGAGCGTGCCACCTCAATGAGTTTCAGCATCGCAGCTCGGCCCCTGTCGGACTCGCCCCACCCTGCCGGTTGCCGTCGTTTCGCCCTCCTCAAAGAATGTTTCCCCTGTCCCCAACTACGTCCACGGGAACCAGGGTTCCGGGGGTTTAAACCTCACGGATAGCCACGCCTCGCGATGCCTTACCCTGAGTGTCAGGATCCCACCCGGGCCCCGGCGCGCCACTCGGTCTACTGCCTCGGGGTCCCGCCAGTCGAACACCACCGAGTCCCGCCATGCGACGAACGTGCCCCAGACGGCGAGGTGCGACGTGTCCCATCCTGTCAAGTCGCACCTCACAAAACGCTCCTTCCAGTACAGGTGGACGGAGTCGGGGATTGCCGGGTCTTCCATTTCATCGGCCAGAGTTAGTTTCGCGCTTTCGATCTGACCGATACGCGCCTGTCCGTTGGGGCAGTCCCGATAGTAGAAGACCAGGGGCAAGGGCTTGTTGTCTATCGTGGTGGCCTGAAAGATGCCCCCAAGGTTCACGGGTAAGACGCTCGGCGGTTCTATCCCCCCGTTGTCTCCGCACCCCCCAAGGGCGAGAAGCAACACGAGTCTGGGCAACCTTTGGGTAAGCATACGCCCCTCCCTTCGGAATCTGGATAGCCTGCTCTGTACTATGCGGGAAAGCTGGTTAGGACGCCAGACGTTCCCGCTCCTTCCTCTGCCGGGCGCGTCTCCTGTCAACGAGTGGCCCCCTGTTCTCGCGCTTCGGGCGGCCCCACCTTTTCGAGCC
>JALGSV010000071.1 GCA_029821755.1 Candidatus Zipacnadum vermilionense
GTGTGAGCCAGGGACACACACAGTCCCCGGTTAGCTGATCGGGGCGGGGCAGGACGTGGCGCGAAGTGGGGGGGGCGGGTTGGGGACCGTGGTGCGCGGGTACCTGGACCGGGCTGGGTGGGCGCAAGCCGCCTGCGCCCATCGCCCACCGCATCCACATCCTGAAAACCAACGGCCGACAGCTACCGCCGGCGCGAGGCAGGCGCTGGTCAGCGGCGTCAACAGAACCGCGGCCAGTAACCACCGGCACAGCATGACAATTGCTCCTTACTGCGGGCATGATCGCCGGGGGCTCGGCTCATGGCACGCGGCGGTGGTTGTCAGATGTCGGATGACAGCCGTCAACCGACAACTGCACGGGTATTGTCCAGCTTACCTGCTTCTCAAAGACCTTACCAACTCCTTGACATCTCGTACCATTTGTCCATCAATACGAAAACCATCCGACCGCCGTTCGGGGGCTTTACATCTACCCCCCCAATCAGGGAAATGTTGTCGTTGTTCTTGATCGTGGTATTGTTGTCGTTGACGATGACGTAGAGAACCTGTCCCGCGCCGCTGCTCCGGACAAAATCAGTAATGGTCATTGGCGCGGCCTGGTTGCCGGTAAAGAATGTGGTGGTATTGTTGACGGCAGGAGTCGCGTTGCTCAACGTGGCTACTGGCCCATTCGCATTATCGGCGACCGGAACATAGCCAGCCCCGCTCCATTGCCGGCACCCCATGAACGACAGTATTCCGGAGTTGGCTCTCGCCGGGCGAAATACGTCGTCGAGCAAACCGTTGAATTGACACCCTACAAACGAGAGCGTGGCGGTTGCTGGCCTGCTCTCTATGCGTGCTACCGCCTCGTTGTATTCACCGAAGTGACAGTTGATGGCCACCAGTCCACCCGTCGAGATCTTCACGATGGGCGTAGCCACTGGGCTTGTCTTGTTAACCATCATCACATTGCTCAGCGTTATGCTGGGGAAATCCACGGAGCCGAACGTTCCCGAATCGCTGATGAACGACGGGGTGGTTTCCGACCTGGCGCCATAGATAGACAGACTGGCCGGTTTCTCAAAGTAGATGTCGGTCTTATCCGTCACTGCGAAGTTCGCGTTATACAGGTGAAGAGAACCGGTCTGGAGTGTGCTGCCCAACCAGATATTGGTGCCATTATTGGTGAAGATGGGGCTATACATGGCGTTGAGCAGCGAGTTCTGCCAGTACTGCCGATACCCAACGGTATTCCCCAGCCATTGGCAGGAATAGAAGTCCATGTTCTCGTTGTTGGATTCGTTGACCGTTAAATGCCCGATCTGCGTGCCGACCTCGAAAGCCCGCCAATAACAGTTCGTGAACTTGATGGCCGACGTATACCCTTCACCGCGGTGGATATAGGTGCCTATTCCCGTTTTTCCCGCACTGTTATCAGCGTTTCCCCAGAAGGTTATGTTGCTGATATCGATATTGTGGCTGGCGGAGATCTCGAAAAGTGTTGCTGTCCTATCACCTGAGCCACTCGCCCGCCAATAGGTGCTGCCTGTCCCTTTTCCGTGTCCTTGCCCTTCGATTCTCAGGCCGCCTTTGCTGACACCGTCTTTGCCGGCAAGCGCGATGCCTGGATCGAACACAAGCACACCCGAGGGGAACACAATCGTGCTGCCGTCCGGGACCTTTGCGAATAGGGCGTTCAGCGCGGCCGTGTTCTCCGTACCCGAGTTGGCGGCGGCAATCCCGTACAATCGCACGTCGATCTTCAGATCGTCAAGCACGGGCGCGTCCGCCGCATTCGCCCCGGTGGTTAGTCCATACAGGGCGACCGCGAGAACAAGGACTGACTGCCGTAACATGGTGTTCATAGGTGTTTCTCCTGGCGGCGTCCCTGAAGTGGAGAAGACTATGCCGACCACTTCGAGCGCCTGTGTCTTCTTCACCATTCTCTGGTGACTTGCGAACGGCGGTCTGAAAGTGCGGCGGAAAACCGCGGCACCCAGTACTGATTAGTTGTACGCTGTCTGTAGGGCGAGTTTCTTCTTTGCTCAGGGGTTTTCCAGGGCCCCCGGGTGGGTTGGGGCAGAATCTGGAAGTCAGAGGCATGCTGGGAGGTGTTCTTGAGTTGGTCTTCGCCGTATGTAGATACGAGTCGCTTGCACGGTAAGTAAAGCTGACACCAGAAACCCTTCTCCGGTACGGTCTGTGGCCTTCCTCGCGTTCTGGTCTGTCTTCCCGCTCCTATCGTTCCGCCCCCTCGCGTCTATCCAAAGCTGTCTTGTCTGGCCCTATCCTCACCCTCATGGCGTCTCCCCACCGTCCCCTTCCACTGGGGGAAGCGGAAGGTGCGGGTCGCTAAGTCGCGCCCTGATGATAACAGCCTCCAACTGCGGAGGGGGCTAGGTCACCGGACTGGATCCGGCCCCTCGACGCCCGCCAGGCGGGCCGGATGGTCAGAACGCGAGATTGCCGAGCCTGACCACCCCGCCGACGGTATACTCCCAACCGCTGTCTGCGGTATTGCGCGCACCGACCAGGCCGGTCCACTTGGTATCGCTCTCGATGTAGGCCAGCGCCGACCAGGTGGTAGCGAAGCCATGCCGCTGGGCGTACTCCAGGAACAAATCAATGCCCGCCGATTGGTACAGCCTCGGCAGGTACACCCCGAGGGTAGACAGCCGACGCCCCTCGGGGTCTGTTCCCACCTCCGCATACCCGTCCAGATACCCGCGCCAGACCGGCAGGGCCAGGTCGGCGCTCCAACCCCAGCCCTCGTGCCGCTGCTGGAGCGCGTTGACGCCCAAGGTCCCGCCGAGGACCGGGGTGCCTAGGCGGCCGAGCCAGCCGCCAGTGTGCCCGGTGTTAGGCAGGTAGGTGTCATAATCGTTAATCCAGGCTGCCGTCGCGGTCAGGTGCGGCCAGGTATGCTTGACGGAGGCGCCGTCGAAATGGAGCGACCTGAACAGCGAGCCCAGGACGCTGTTATTGACCGGGCCCTCCAGGTAGCGCTGCCGACCCGCGGTCACTTCGGTGCGGCCGTTGCGGTAGACTAGGAAGGCATCGCTGACCATGCTGTCGACGGAGCCGCTGAAGCTGGTCAGGCTCTGCAGCCCAACCTCGCCGTAGAAGTGCCCGCGTGCGGCCGATCCCCGGCCCCAGGCAGACAAGAAGCCGCCGCCGTTGTAAAGCACACCCGCCAGGTCCCACTCACCGGGCGACGTGAAGAAACGCTGGCCCAGTGCCCCCTGTTGCTGGCTCTGCCCCAGCGCAGCCAAGGCCAGCAGATCGGCCGCCGACCAGTGCGAGGCCAGCCGGAGCGGCCCAGCTGCCGCAGTCGCCTGCTGGGGACGGACCCCCTGCACAATGACGTTCACGTCTCCCACCCCCCCCATGAACTCCGCCGTCATGGCCTGCTCGGTGGTTTGCGTGTTCTTCAAGCTGACGCCGACCGGCGTGCCCGGCGTGGCAGCGAAGTTCACTCCCGACTGTAGTTGCCACCACCAGGGGTAGAGCGTGCCGCTGGCATAGGCCCAGGGCCGGGCCGGAGCAGCCCGGGTGGGCCTTTCCCCCGGCCGCGCCGAGGACTGCTGGCCGTCAGCCAGCGTCTCCGTGCCCTGCGCCGTGGTCATCTCCAGTTCGCCGTCCCAGGCCGCGACCGTATCGTAGTCGCGCTGGGGGTAGACCCCCTCCATGGTAGGGCCCTGAAACATCACCCAGGTCCCCTTGACGGCGGCGGTGGCGGTAGCGCCCTGGAACTGCGCGCCGCCGGTGCCGCGAAGGATGTTCGCGAAGACCTGGCCGGCCACCACCTTCAAGCGCTTGGTGCCCGGGTCGGTGATGACCAGGTCGCTGCGGGGACCCATCCGCACGCGACTGCCGTCGGGGAACACGATCTCACAGGCCGAGCGCTTGGCCGTGCGGACCCGGCTGCCGGCAGGCAACTGTGTCCCGACGTAGCTCCCCTGCCACTGGCCCTGGGCGCCGGGGCGGTGCGTCACCTGCAGCACGATTCCGCTAATCTTGGCTACCGCCGCCTCGGCCGGCCACGGCGCCAGCGCCAGGCCCAGGCAGAGTCCTCCCGCCAGCCTCAGTAGGATTCTCGCGCGGCTTTTAGGCATCTGGAGCATCCTCCCTCACGGTGTAAACTTCCAGCGGCGTCTCCCGTCCGCGAATCTCGCAGTCCCCCAGCGATACCAGGTCCATCCCCATCCCGGCCGCTTGCGCCGTGTCGGCGCTCATCAGGATCTGCGTGCCAAACTGCTTATTCATGCCCTCCAGGCGAGAGGCGGTGCTGACCGTGTCGCCCATCACGGTGTACTCCAGCAGGCGCTCCGAGCCTACGTCGCCGGCCACCAGTTCCCCGGTATGCAGGCCGATGCGCACGTACATCCGCCAGTCGTCCGGGCCCGCGGTCTCCTGCCACGCCCGCAGCCGCGCCCGGAGTTCGCGTGCCGCCTCCACGGCGCGCCGGGCATGGTCCGGCTGCTCCACCGGATCCCCAAAGACGGCCATGGCTCCGTCGCCGATGAACTTGTGCAGCGTCCCGCCGTGTTGGCGGATGACCTCGGTGGCAGCCGTGAAGTACCGGTTGATCTGCTCCACCACCCGCTCCGGCGGGGAGGCGTGGCAGAACTTGGTGAAGTCCTGTAGGTCCGAGAAGAAGACAGTACCGGTCAACCGCCGGCCCTTGACCTTGGTCAGGCCCGGGTTGTTCAGGATAACCGTCAGCACCTCGGGAGAGACCCGCTGGGCCCAGGCTTGCCGCAGCCGCCGCTGCGCCCGCTCGGCGGTCAGCTCCAGGTACACCGTCCCCAGGCCGTACGACAGAGTCACTCCCAGCACCAGCGGGATCAGGGGCATCCACACCCGCTGCAGCCAGAACACCTCGAAGGTTCCCACCACGGCCAGCGCTACCAGCGGCGCCCAGCCCAGCGCGAACGCCTTGAGCGGCTTCAGCCAAACCAGCAGCACCGCCATAACCAGGGCCATCGCCACGGCCAGCGCGCTAGCCAGCGCCGGAGCGAGCGGGACCAGGTAGCGACCATGTACTAACGCCTCGGCGACGTGAGCGTTTATCTCCACGCCCGGCATCATCGCTGCCTGTTCCCCGATGCCTCCCTCTCCGCGCAGCGACATGGGCGTGTAGTGCAGGTCCTGCAGGCTGGAGGCGGTGGCGCCGATAAACACGATCTTGCCTCGCACCAGCTTCACATCAAAATCGCCACTGAGAACGCGATAGTAGGGAATCCGCACAAAGCCGGCGCCGATGGGCGCCCCGTAGTCTATCAGCAGGCTGTTGCCGCCCAGCGCCGGGTAGTCGGCGTATCCATACGCCAGGGCCTGCGCCGCCAGCGCCTGCGGCGCCACCCCCAGGTAATGCGCCGCCAGCGCCACGGGCAGCGTGGCGTAGGATTCGTCCTGGAACTCCTGCGTGGTCCATGTCCGCCGCACCACGCCATCCAGGTCCCGAGGCATGTTAGCACAGGCCACGTCTAGCGCCGCGTCCTCGAAATCCTCTGCCGGGAAGTTGCCCACCACCAACTCCGCCTTCCCCTCCTCCCCGGCCACCGCAGACCTCCCTACTTCCATAGCCAAGATCACATTACCGGCGCCCTTGATCGCCCCCGCCAGGTACTGGTCATCCTTGGACAGCGGCGTGATCGCTAGCGGGCCGGAGGTGGTCACCTGCCCGCCGCCGCTGGCCCCGGCCAGCACGATGTCAATCCCGATGAGCTTGGCCCCGGCCCGCCTGAGCTGCTTGATGACCAGGGCATGGAACCGCCGCGGCCAGGGCCACACGTTCAGCTCGGGCTGGGTGAGCGACTCGTCATCGATGGTGACCAGCACGATGTCCCGGCTGCGCCCCGCGCTGGGCGCATGGGAGAGCCGGTAGTCGTAGGTAGCCAGTTCCGCACGCCACAGCCCCTGCGCCAGGAGCCCGGCCTGGGTGCTGGGGTGGCACACCCACGCGGCCAGAAGGCCGCCGGCAAGCCCGATGGCCAGACCAAAGGAGTACAAGAGAGCCTTACGCTGCATATCTGATACGACGATGGCCCCGCATGTCCGACCGCAAGGCGGGGCGGCCACCGCCGTCCCTACCTAGCCTAGTTGTGGCGCTGTACGGTGACGCTGAGGCCGCCTGTGTTGTCGAAATACGGGAGATCATAGAGCCAGAGACGTACCTGGGCGCCGGTCCCCAGATACCCATATCTGTATTCGTGCGTGGCAAGCGACAGCGTGTGTGGCGCCCAGTTGACCCCATCTGAACTACCCAGCCAGGCCGGTATCACATCGTCAATCCGCAGACTGTCATGCTCGACCCACGCGGAAGGATCTCCGCGAAGCCCCCCCTCGTTGGGGCCATACCAGGCGGCGTCCGCCGGTCTTGAGCTGGCAATCCCCCACGGACACCATGTACCTGAAGCCACAAAGCGGTACTGCCAGCCTGCCTCCAGCACCGGCGTTAGCGCGCCGTCCGCCGACGTCACGGGGATCGTCAGGGTCACCAGATCCGACCACTCGGCAACCGTCACGTCGCACGAGGCCAACTTGCCCGTCACTCTCTCCCTAGCAGTAACGGATGCTAGACCCTCCGTCACGCCCTGCACCTGACCGGAGGTGGAGTCGACGGCGGCTACGGCTGGGTTGCTGCTGTCCCAGTCGAGCGTGGCACCCAAGAGTACGTTGCCGTCGGCGTCGTGGGCAGTACCCTCTAGCGAAGCCGTCTTTCCCGGCGCGACGGTGAGGGAGGAAGGCTTCACACTCACCGAGGTGCACAGGGCTTCGGTGATCAGTCCGACGTTGGTGGTCTGTCCGACCTTGATGCGGAAGGTTAGGGAAGCCGTCGCGATGATATCACCAGTGGCGTCGGGAGTCGCGAAGGCTTGCGCGGTGATCCGCGCCCAGCCGGCGGGCACGTTCCGGATCTGGGCAGAAACCGGTCCGCCGCCCGGTGGGCTGACCAGCAAACGCTCGATCACCCAGGACACAGCCGGGGGCGCAACGCTCCCAGGCGCGACCCCGGGCGTCAGCGTGAGCTTCACGCTGGCAGTGGCGTGGGGCAGAACCGCGGGTTGAGGGGCGTCCCGAGGAGGGAAGATGACCTTCGCACTCAGGATTCCTCTGTCGGCGGGCCCCACTCCATCTCCCCCACCACATCCACCAGCCAGAACCGACATCAACAGCACTGAAACAGCAAAGAACTGTGATCTCGTGCACACGGTTGCTCACCCCATCTTGTCCCTGCGTCCTCGAGGCATGGACATGTCCTCAGCCGGGATTGTTCATACCAAATGGGTGTCGTTCCTCCATGGGATGAACAAGCGCCCATCTGACGTGCGAGTCCGTCGGGAGAACCACAGACACCTTCCAGGTCGGGGGACTCTCATAAAGCCGGTTTTGCCGGTACTGGTGACGCTCCGTAGGGCCTCAACTGCCCGCAATGGGCTACTCGCTGGGATGCCCCGCCAATTCTGGCAGAAGCATTCCGGTCTCAGGCCGCACCTCACCGGCGCGGCACTGGCCGTCCCTGCATGGCAGCGTGTGAATGTCGGGCGCGGTCGCGCCCTTGCCTCCCTCTACCCTCTCGCCAGCACTACCTTCGCCAGCCCCGCAGGTAGAGTCAACACTAGGCCCTGGGGGAGCTGTCGCAGGCTGACGCCCTGGGCCGCCTGCGCGAGTTTCCAACTACCGGGAGCGAGGATGGTGAGCGTCGTCTTCTCGTGATCAGCGGGCACTTCGACGACCAGGCGATCTTGGCCCACGCGGAGGCTTGACGCTTCGCCGCTCAGCGCCCAATCCTGGTACCGCACCTCCCCCGCTGCCCCCAGCGCCAGCACCAGCCCAGTCTGGCGGTCCTGCACGGAGCCTGCGGTGCCGCGGAAGGAGGCACCCCCTCCGGCTGCGGTAGCCTCCAGCGCCGACAGGAAGCCGTAGTCGGTGCCGAAGTCCCCGCTCACCTTGATGATGGTGCCGTCGCCCAGC
>JALGSV010000115.1 GCA_029821755.1 Candidatus Zipacnadum vermilionense
CCCTGTCTCACTTCGCTCATAGCGAGGCTCCCTCCGGTCAACATCAGTGCGACTATCGCAAGCCTGGTATTCATGGCTTAACCTTCGCCGACCTTCGCGCGCGCACCTGCCGGCGGTCGCTCATGCAGGAACGCGGGCGGGAGGAGGAGAAACGCATACCGGACACGCCCGCCGAGCGAGCAGAATACTGAGAGCAGGTGCCACCATGCGCAGGATGCTACGCCTCACGCTGATGGTCCTACCACTCATCGCGGTCATCGGCCCCATCGCGGGGGCCGATGAGACGGTGGCGAGGCAGGTCGAGCCGTGGTGGGAGGACGCCTCCCCGGCCGCGCGGTCCGTCGAGCGCCTGCGCACCATCGCCCCCGAGAGCTGGTCCCCTGTCGAACGCGAGGAACGCACCTTCGTCATCCCCGCCGTCGAGGGCAAGTCCGACGAGGCCCGCCTGCTTCCCTACGACCTGTTCGCCACCGCCGACGTGTTCCACTATCCCGAGGACCAGAGCAAGTTCCAGGGCGGGATGCAGGTCGTCTACGAGGTGGTTCAGCCCGCCGACCTCATCCTGCGCTGCAACTCCGGGTCGGCCCTGTGGCGCTGCGAAAACACGAGCAATGGCAAGCTCACGGTTTTCTATACGGGAGGCGCGTGGGACCTGACCGGCGAGGGCGTGTTCGCGCTGAACATGCCCATCATCAGTTGGCGCAGCTACATGGGCGCACCGTTCGCCAAGGGAGCATACGTGCTTGACGCGATGGGGATGCAGGTGTTCCGCGCCGAGAGTGGCGAGCACGTGCAGGTGACCAGGCCGCACGACCTCGGGGGCGCGGTCGGCCCCGACGCGTGGTTCACCGTGGCCAACCTGACCGAGTACCAGATAGCCATCACGGAGATCGCCACCGACTGGGAGAAAAGCGGGTACGTCGGCGCGGTGGTGACGCTCACCGACGCGGACGGCGAGAGCTTCGACCTGCCCGGGGCGGAGGTCACGGCCATCGTGTGGGGCGAGGGAGTGCACGAATCCAGCGTGGTCCCGCTTAAGCCGACGGGCGGCATCTACGACAAGGGTACCGTCAACTACCGGTTCAAGTTCTTCGGCACCTACCCACCCGAGTTTTACGACAAGCAGAAGATCACGGTGAAGGCAACGGTCTGGGTTCTGGGGCCGGACGGAGTGACGCGCGAAGAGCAGATTGAGCGCGTGGTCACGCGGGATCAGGCCGAGCCGATGCCGCTGGCGGTGTGGCAGAACCGGCAGCGGAGGGAGGACATCCGCACCGCTGACGGGCGCCTGATGGAGTCGCGCTTCCTCTGGACGCACGGGCAATACTTCAAGTGGTGGCAGTCAATGGAGAAGGCAGACGCGGCCCTGCAGGCCACCGCGATGATCGGTGCCAACATCTTCGGAGGCGGGATCTACTTCGCGGGTATCGCGGTACATCCGGCGGTCAATTGCGCCAGCGGAGGAGGCGGGTACGGCGGGCCGCAACTACTGGTCGAACACCCCGAGTGGGCGGTCGAGAGCGCAGGCGGCGAGCGGTCGGAACGTGTCGCGGACATGCACAGGCCGGAGTTCCGCAAGTACTTCGTCGAGTTCATCGCTGACGTCGCCTCCCGCTATGACGTGGATGGGATCAAACTGGATTTCACGCGGATCAAGGAGCGGTGCTATTGCGAGAAGTGTCGCGATGAATACCGCGAGCTGACGGGCCGGGACCTGATGGAGGACGCCAGGCCGCCATACACCGAGGAGTATATCCGCTGGCAGGAGGACGCGGTGGGCGACCTGGTGCGGAGCATCCGGGAGGCGCTGGACGAGGTCCGCCCGGGGCTGAAGCTCTCGCACTGGGGCCACGACGAGCCGGGCAGCCCCAGCTTCCAGGGGCGCAGGCCGGACGTGTGGCTGAACAACGGCTGGATCGACTGGTTCGAGATCGGCTGCTACGGCGGCGACCCCGATGCCGCGGTCAGGACCTGGTCGAGGATCGCGCGCATGGTCGACCGCCCCGAGTGCGTGTGGCCCGCCTTCGCCTTCTACATCGGGAGCATCCCTCAGCCCGGCACCGCCACGGACAGATACGTGCCCATACCGCGCCACAACGAGTTCACCGGAGACGGCTTCCACTCGAAGGCGGGGGTCATGGGCAGCCGGCGGCCGGTGGTGCTGGCCCCAATGTACGAAGCGTTCCGGGACACCTGCGGGCTGAGCGGCCTGGCCCTGTTCGACCTGTGCCAACAGACGAAGGAGAACGCCAAGGCTTACGGAGAGGAACTGTTCGTGGAGCCGGCCGTGCCCTGGTACCCCGCCAGCGCGCCGGAGTGATCGCCTGAGGACACACCCCCAACCGCCGGCGGTAGCCCTCGCGAAGGGGGCCGGGAGCGGGAGGGATAAACGCATACCGGACACGCGCGAGCACATCGCAGACGCGCCGGAGT
>JALGSV010000017.1 GCA_029821755.1 Candidatus Zipacnadum vermilionense
GAGCCGGGTTCGTAGTAGATCTTGTCGGAGCACACGGTCTGCAGCGTTAGCTCCGCCGCCGCGGGAAGCGCGGCGAGGAGAGCGAGGGTCAGGACGAGCAGGATGGGGCGCATGAATGACCTCCTAGAAACATGGTCAGGCACTACGGGCGCGGACTTCGCGGGGGCGGAAATCTAACCGCCCCTACCCGCGCGGCACGGCACCGGCTATCCGGCAAGCTCTCGGCAGCTCGCACCGGCGAGGCGCCGGTGCCACCGGGAGTCTACTTCCTGCCTACCCAGGCGACTGCCTTCCTCACGGTTTCCTGCCATTCCTTTGTTTCCCAGAAGGCGGTGCTGCCCGCCGGGGCTTCGCCGAGGACGGTGCCGGTGAAGACGGCTACGCGGCCCTGGCCGTAACTGCCGCCGACCAGCAAGGGCTCACCGGCGGCGCCCTTAAGCAGCGTCGTCGTGCCGGGCTTGGGTTCCACCATGTGGCGATACAGAATCACCCCGGCGTTGCCCTCCACCTTCATTGGTGGGTCGCACTTGCGGATCTCCCAGGGGCCACCGAGGGTGACCGGCAGGAACTCGGGCCAGCCGCGGGCCATGTTGTTGTCCTGGCCCAGGGTGACCAGGCCGCCTAGGACCAGCAGTCCGCCGCCCTCCCTCACCCATTCGCGCAGCATGATCATCTGTCCATAACTGAGGCCTTTGGCTTCCAAGTTGTTGAGAATGATCACATCCTGCTGCCACAGAGGGCCCCAGTCCCAGTCGAGGCCCTTGATAACCAGTCCGGCTTGGCCGCCGTAGCTGGTGTAGGCGGTGTTGAGATTCAGCTGCGGTACCCCCGCGAGAGCCTCGTCTACATGGTAGAAGCGGTTGAAGAGGCCGCGGACCATGAGAGCCTCAGTGGTGTCACCCGGGGCGCGGGTGAGGCCGGCGGGCTTCTCCATGCCGGCGTAATGGGTAGCCAGCTCGGCGTCGGTCCAGGGGCGGACGAGGTCAATGGTCACCCGGTCTAACCAGATTTCGGTGTCACCGCTGTGGTGGAGGAAGCGGACTTCCTCGAAGCCCACGTCGGAGTGCTGGAAGTAGGTGGTGAACTCCTCATACTTGTTGGCCTCGGCGAAGGCGGTGGCCTTGAGGCGCAGGACGTCGCCCTGGAGCTGCGGCACGCCAGGGAGGGGGTTCATGTTCCACTCGGTCACGTAGCACTCGCCCGCATAGCCCCAGGCATCCGTGTTGTTGGAGGCCTTCAGGCGGAAGGTGGCCTGGTAGAGTCCGGGAAGGCGCGGGTAGAAGTACATGTAAGTGGGGCACCACATGCCGTCGTGGGCAGTGATATGCACCGCCTGACCATCGAGGGCGTCAGGGTCGGTGACCATGACGCCGGTGGCCGCGGTGGCCTCGAGGACCTGGTGGAAGGTGTCCTGAGAATCACTGGAGGGCGGAGCGATGGCTAGCTCCTGCGCGCTGGGGCCGAGGGGCTGGCCGCCGGAGGGCTGATCGTAGGTCATCGCCGGGCGCGGCTCGTCCACATCCACCACCAGGATCTTCCAGTAGGTGATCGGCCCCACCCGGAAGGTGCCGTTCTCGGAGAAGACGGGGACGGCGGTGGTGTCGCGCATATCCACCACGAAGGCCTGCTGGACCTCGCCGAGGTCCTTGACCCTGACCATGACGCCGTCCACCGGAGCCTCGGGCTGCTGGTTCGGACCGAAGGTGGTGGGGGAGGCGGGCGGATTGATGAGGTGGACGATATAGCGCGTCCCTCCGCCGGGGGCGTCGCCGACGGCGGCAAATTCCTGCCACATCACCGGGCGGCTGCCGGTCACGGAGACGCGGTCGGCGCCGGCATGCCAGGTGGAGAGGCTGTCGTCCCAGAGCAGCTTGGAGAAGCGGGTGGCGCTGCGGTTGAGCCACTCGCTGCCCGGGCCGGAATAGGAAACCATCTGGTGGGAGCGCAGCGCGTACTGGAAGAGGTAATTGTACAGGTTGTTACCGCTGCGGTTGAAGGCATAGGTGGCGTAGTGGCCGCCATAGTGGTGGACGATCTCCTGGGCGGCGCGGACACGGAGGCAGTATAGGGGCCAGGGGATGTCACTGGGGAAGGCAAAGGACTCGTCGGCGATGAGACCGTCGTCTTTGCACTTCTCGCGGAACTGGGCCGGGGTGTTGTCGGCGGGGATCGACCAGGTGATGCTGGTGCCGGCGTTGTAGCCGAAAAGGTACTTAGGGTCGTAGGCCCAGCACCCTTGCTTCATCTGGCGGGTGAGGGCGACATTGGCGACGTCCAAGTCGGTTTCCTCCGGCTGCGACCAGGAGCCATCCAGGCGCTGGGAGCGGGTCGCGACGAACTCGCCATCAAAGCGCACGCCGTCGAATCCGAACATTTTGGCCGAGCGTACCAGCTCGCCGATGCCCACGTCGGCAACCTGAGGGTTGGAGCAATCCCACCAGACATCAAACCAGCCGCTCGACGGGGTGACGAAGGGCTCGTACCAGGCGGCGGCGGGATAGCCGGCCTGGGCCATCTCCGCGGCGGCAGCGGGTACCGGGCGGCTTTCGCCCTCGTGCGGGGGGCCCATAGCGGTGATGAAATCGAGGTAACCGGCATCGTAGTTGGCGCCGGCGTAGCGGCCATTAGCGTACATCCCCACGTCGGGGTGGCGGCGGAGGGTCTCGAAGCCCACGGGGCCGTCCCCGGCCTGCTTGCCATAAGTGACGACCTTGATGCCCTGGTCGTGCATGGCCTGGATGACCGCGATCATGTTGGTCTTGCACTCATTGTAGCCCGTCTGCCCCGCCCACCAGCGGTCGTAGGCCGGGGACATGCCGTCGAAGTCGCTGGGAGCCCAGCCGAACTTCTCCGCGCAGTTGCCGTACGTGCTGCGCGACTGGGCGGCGAACTCGGCGGGGTACGTGTCCAGGATCTTGTCGATCTGCCCGGAGAACTGCCAGGGGCCGTGGTTGCCGCGGCCGAAGATGAGTACCTGGTGCACCGAGCGGGCGCAGGAGAAGTAGTCGGACTGGGCGGCGATCGCTTTCCCGTCGCGGAGAAGGACGGCGCGGAGCTGCATGCCGAGGAGAGGCTGGAGGGTCGCTTTCCCGGTCCAGGTGGACTCACCCTGGGCAGGCACGATGACCGTTTGCTCGTCGAGAACGGCCGCGGTGTCCACGTCACTGAGTAAGTCCACCCGGAGGGTCGCCGAGGCCGCCGCCGCGTCGGGGTTGGCGACGACGACGGTGAATTGGGCCTCCGAGCCGGGGTCGTAGAAGATCTTGTCCGCGGAGACGGTCTGGAGAGTCAGCTCCGCTGCCGCGGGGAAAGCGGCGAGGAAGGCGAGGGTGAGGACAGCGAGAATGCGTCGCATGGGTTGCCTCCGTTATTGGGGATTGGCGCTACGCCTGTCGGCAGGAGAAGTGTCAATCCCGGTCGTTCGCTGGACCTTGGTAGTAGGCAGGGGGCGGGTAAACGAGGGGGACAGACACTTCTTCGGCGGACCGAAAAAGCGTCAGTCCCCGAGAGACAGGTCGCTCACACCGGCTTGGTGGAGGTGGGCCCGTAGGGCGGACCGCCGGTCTCCTCCTCATCGGAGAAATCGACTTCCGTGAGCATGACCAGGGCCTTCTGCAGGTGCTCATCGGCCTGGTGGAGCTGGTCGCGGACTTGCTCGGGCATGCGGTGGGTCTCGGCGACGAGAAGCACCTCGGCGCGGGCGTCTTTGATGCGGTCCAAAATGTGCTCGAGTTTCATGGGTTCTCCGGTTGGGTAGCGTAGGGACGGCTGCGGAGTCGGGCCAGCCGCCGGGTCCTTGACATAATAGCACGCCATGGAGGGATCGCGAAAGTCCCGGCCTGTCTGCGCCGACAAGCGCGTCCCTCAGGGGAGCAGCGCCGCCGCGACGGTCTCCTGGGCCAGGGCCGAGATCTTGTTCTCACCACGGCCGAAAACGGCGCTAAGGAGCATGTCATTGAGCGGTGCGGCCCAGGCGGTCGGGATCGCCCCTGCTCCGTACAGGGCACCCCAGACCGAGCCGGCGGTGGCGCCGTTGCAGTCCGTGTCCCAGCCCCCCTGCACCGCGAGACAGATCGCGGCCGTGAAATCCTCCCGCGCGTACAGCAGCGCGATCAGTACCAAGGCGGCGTTGTTGAGGGTGTGAACCGTGTGATAGGCCCCGTATTTCTCTTGGACGCGATCGCAGGTGCGCTCCCAGTCATTGTCCAGGGCGTACCAGGCGAGGCAGTCACCGACCATCTCGGTGAAGCGCGAGCGGGCCGGGACAGTGGCCAGGGCAACCTCTAGAGCCTTGGCCAGATCCTGGGTTGCCAGGCACGCGGCGATGAGCGCGGCGAAGAACATCTCGCCGTAGATACCGTTGCGGGTGTGGGAGAGGCAGGCGTCGCGCCAGGCGAACTGCGCGGCCAGCGCCGGCTGGCCGGGGGCCACGTAGCCCCACAGGTCGGCGCGAATCTGCGCCCCGATCCACTCGCGGTAGGGGTTGAACGGATACGCCGAGGCGGGCGGGTCCAGGCCGAGGACCAAGTTGGCGTAGGCGGCGCGCTCGGCGGTGTAGACCTGCCAGTAGGGTAGGTAGGTCAGCCAGCCGTCGGCCATCTGGCGCGGGGTGAAATCGCGTCCGTGCTGCTGCCAGACCGTCAGGTTGACCACCGGGTAGTCGGTGTCGTCATCGCGTTCGGAGCGGCGGATATTGCCGCGCACCAGCGGGGAGTCGGCGGGCAGTTCCCGCACCCCCTCCTGTGACGAGGGGATTGGCGGGAAGTAGTCGCGCAGGGGGTACTCGCCGACCGTCTCCAGCAGCAGACGGAGGTGTTCGCGGGTGGCGCCCTCTACCGGCTTGCCCAGCATGCACCCGGCACAGCGGCCCAGCCAGGCGCCATGCAGGCGGGCAGGGAGAGCCTCGCGGCTGACAGGGAAGACGGGTGGAGTATCGGACCGCGCCGCCACGATCTCCTCCAGGTTGGAGGGCTCGTCATACGGCCAGTCCTCCCGGAAGGGGAGGTCCGGGCCGGCCTCCCACAGGAGGGCGGGGTCGGCTGCCAGGCGCTCGTCCGGGCAAATCTCTGCGAGGTTGGAGAGGTCTTTCCCCTCCTCGCGTAGTTGAGTCAGTTCGGCTTCCCGGAGTGCTTCCCAGGCGGAATCGGGCATGGTGAGCATAAGTTGCCTCTTTCAGAGTGCCTGCAAAACCTCGACCGCCGGTTGCAAGGTCCAGGCCGATCTGGGCGAAGACCTCCGTCGGTATGCCGAGCAGCGCTCCCGCGCCCAGACGGAGGGCCTGGAGCTCGAGGTCGACGCTGGTCTCGCCAAGGCGATGCAGTTGCAGGGCCTCGGAGTCGCACACTTCCTCCTGCGTGTGCGGCCAACCTGCTTGGCCGGAGGTCAGGACCGCTTCGGCGCGAGCGACGGTCTGCGGATCAGGCGGGCGGACGGCGGGAAGCCACCGGGCCTTCCCAACTACCGCTCTTCATTCATTATTCGCCAATTCCCCCAACACTTCCAGCGCCTTCTCCACGACCTGTGCTCCGGCCTCCGGGGCTAGCTTGCTGCTGCGGGCGAGCATGATCTCGTAGCCGCCCTCGGCGAAGGCGCGGGGGGTGGGGAGGTAGCCCTCGCAGCCGTTGGCCAACTCCACCACCAGCGTGTCGGCGAAGGGGGAGCGGGTCTGGATCTCTTGGCCCAGCTCCGTGAAGACCTCGTTGGGGAGGCCGACCAGCGCCACCGGGCCCAGGCGGAGGGCCTGAATCTCCAGCTCCGCCTCGGTCCGGCCCTCCTCGTATAGCAGCAAGGCTTCGCGGTCGTAGAGCTCGTCGGTGCTGGTCAAGGGGCCGTGGTGAGGGTCGTCCCGGACCTGGCGGGCGCGGTCCAGTTGCTCCGGGGGGGCTTGGCGCACGCTGACGGTGAGCATTTCGTGGGTCTCCCCCACCGCCCAGGTGGCGGCGTACTGCAGGTCCGGCAGCAGACGCAGGACGGCATCGGCCAGGGCCCCGCCGAGGCGGCCGGCGGTGTCGCCCTCGCGGGCCACCTCCATGAACAGGTCGTGGGCCACTGCGGTCGGCGGCGGGCCACCCAGGACGTCGAGGTGGTTGATGTCGCCGCAGGGGCCGTTGAGAAAGAGCACGACCGTGTTCGGGCCCAGCTCGGCCTGCAGGGCACGGGCCAGGTAGCCGGGATAGTCGGGACAGACCTCGGTGCCGCCGACGGTGTCCAGGTGCAGCGCGTAGTTGACCACTAGCGTCAGGCGCCCGGAGGCGGAGCGGAAGGCGAGTAGGGACATCTGGTCGTTGACCGGCCCGGCGGGGCGAACGACCTCCGGGTTGCCGATACCGGGATTGGTGCGGAGACTGCCGTCCTTCATCCAGTAGCGGCGATTGAAGGCGAAGCCGGGGACCTCGGTGGTGGCGAAGCCCAGTTGCGCGGGTGCGGCAGAGGCCTGGGCTGCAGCCAAGGCCTGCACGCTCCAGCCGACCAGATCGTCGAGGTACTGGCGGTCGCCCAAGGTGCCAAAGGCGCCCCAGACCGGCCCGCCAGTATGGGTGTGGGTGGCGTGGACGAAGAGGCGCTCACCGGGGAGACCTAGCTCCTGCTCCGCGGCCTGCCGCATCGCCAGCACGGTCTCCCGAGGGATGGCGATGAGGTCCAAGGACAGGATCGCCAGGGGCTGGTCGCCCTCGATCACTAGCGCATGGGCCAGGAGGTTGTGCTTGACCCCGGTGACGAGGCGGTCCTCGAAGTAGCCGGGGATGGAACTACCCAGCGGCGGGTTGATGACGACGGTAGCGGAGCCAACTTTGAGGTTCGACATGGTTGGGTCCTTTCGGGAATGGTCGATGGCCGCCAGTCGGTGGTCCATAGTGGGGATTGGCGGTGGCAGGGGCCAAAGGCGGAGCTCGTCTGCGTGCTGCTCCTAACCATCGACTCCCCGCTACCGACCATCGACTCCCCTACTCCCTCATCATCTCTGCCACCGTATGCTCTGCCGCGTACTCCCCCCGCAGGCAGGGCAAGACGTACGGCCCCTCCGGGATCACGGCGATGGTCGCATCGGGGCCGAGAGCGGCGAGGGCTTGCTCCACGCCCGCTTCTACGCTGGTTGCCGGTTGGACGAACAGCCGGCGCTGCAGGTCGGGGTCGAGGGTGGAGTAGTTGAGGATATGGTGGTCGCGAGCAACCATCTCAATCTGGTGCAGACCCCAGCCGTCGACCACATGGGGATGGGCACCCGTGATCAGGGCCTCCTGCACCCAGAGGTGGCAGTCGTCCACCGCCAGCATCAAGTCGGCGAACTCGGGGTTGCCGAGGCCCTCCTCGTTCTGCTGAGCCACGATGACGTAGCCACCGGGACGGCAGATCTTGCCGCCAACGGTGAGGGCCTTGAGGCCCTGGTAGAAGACGCGATCGAGGGGATGCCCCGCATTGGAGGTGACCACGATATCGACGGGCTCCTCCAGCACCGCTTTTGCCGCGCGCTCGGCCTCGGTCATGCCGGCGATCTGGACCGCGCGAGTCTCCCCGGCCCAGAGCCCGGTCACTCGGCGGTCCTCGTCGAGCGTGCAGGCCACGGAGAAGTCAGCCTCCCCGGCCAGGCGGTAGGCCTCCCAGGTCTCCAGGTCAGCGGGATTGCCCCGCACCCGGCCCATCTCCACCGCGGCGTGCTCGATGATTTCCGGGCAATGGAAGAGGCAGATGGTCTCCTCGGCGGCCAGGCCGGGGAGGATCATCTTGCGCCCGCCGGAGTACCCGGCGAATAGGTGCGGCTCGATCAGCGAGACCAGCACGCGCAGGTCGGCCTCGAGGTAGCGGCGGTCGACCAGCACCGGGGCGCCGCGAGGGGTGCGGCCTACCCAGGCATGGCTCTCCATATCCCGCGCCTGGTGGGACTCAATGCGGTAGCCGCCGCCGGCGATTTCCGGGCCGACCATCTCGGCGAGGTCCTCGGGAGTCGCCTCCCGATGCAGGCCCGTGGCGACGAGGAGGAGAATATCCTCCCGGGCCAGGCCGGCCGAGGCTAGGGCCTCGAGAATCGGCGGGAGCAGTCGCGACCCCGGTAGCGGCCGGGTCAGATCCGGGATGACCAGGCAGGCGTCCCGCCGGCCGCGGGCCAGCTCGGCCAGGGGCGCGGTCTCCAGCGGCGCCCGCAGGGCCACAGCGGCAGCCTGCTCGACATCGGGCAGAGATGCTCCGGCGTTCAGGCGCAGGACGTGCTTGACGTTGCGGTCGGGGAGGCAGACGGACAGCCCCTCGCGGCCATAGCGGAGCTTGATATCCATGGCAGAAGGCTTCGCCGCGCGCGAGCAGCAGACCTCTAGGAGGGGCCGCTCGACACGGCCCCTCCGTTCGGACATCATCTCAGGAGGAATCATCCATGTCTTTACCCTTACCTGCGCACTCCATGCGCGATTGCTTCGCGGCTCTGGCTCACGGAGGAGAGCGGCGGCTCAGCTTCGAGCGGCTACAGCCGGCGGATTGGCAACAGTGGCAGGCCGAGCTGCGCGAAGCGCTGCGCGAGCTGCTCGCCGTGGACGTCTATGAGCCGCATGAGGTCTGTGCAGAGGTGGTGTCGGAGGAACAGAGGGACGGGTATCGGCGGCAGCTTCTGCGGGTGCAAGGGCGGGATGGGGCAGTGATCCCGGCGTACTGGCTGATTCCCGATAACCTGGCGGCGCCGGCGGGGGTGATGATCGCCCTGCACGGGCATGGAGCGGGGAAGGTCAAGCCGGCGGCGGCCAGCCAGGACTACTGGGGGCGGCCGGTGGATATCTCCGGGGAGCGCGACTATGCAGTGCAGGCCGTCCGGCGGGGGTACTTGGCCCTGGCGCCGGACCTGCGCGGCTTTGGCGAGATGATGTTTCCTGAAGCGCTGGAGGTGGCCAAGGAGAACACCTGCACGGAGATGGCGATGCGGGCGCTGATGGTAGGGCAGTCACTGCCGGGGATGCGCGTTCGGGATATGTCCAGCTTGGTGGACTGGCTGCTCACCCAACCGCAGGTGGACCCGGCGCGGATCTTCGCCACCGGCCAGTCCGGCGGGGGGACGCTCACCGTCTGGGCCGCCGCCCTCGACGAACGGATCACCGCGGCGCTGCCCTCTTGCGGCTTGTGCACCTTCGAGCACTCGATCATGGCCATTCACCACTGCCCGTGCAACTACGTGGCGGGCACGATGGACCTGTGCGAGTACTACGATCTGGCCGGCTTGATCGCCCCGCGGCCGCTGCTGATCATCGCCGGGGCGCTGGATTCCATCTTTCCGCTGGCGGGTGTGCGGATAGCGTACGAGAAGGCCCGGGAGGTCTACCAAGCGGCCGGGAAGCCCGAGAACATCGAACTTTTCGTGGGCGGGGAAGGTCACCGCTATTACGCTGAACGGGTATGGGGGTTCCTGGAGGAGAAGTGGGAGGGGACGCCGTAGGCCGGCCGCCCTCAGTCGGGCGCTTTCCGACCTGCCCGCCGCCGCTGCGACGCCAGTCCGCGTGGTTGGGCGCCTCGACCCTCGCCACCGCAGTCTCATAGCCGACAGCCGGAGGCGGCGCACGGGCCTACGTCCGCGCCCCGCGTCTGCCGGACTACGGCGCCTACTAGGACTACCTGCAAATGCATCCGGAGGAGTTTGCGCAGCTTGCCAGCGCCATCCTCTTCGCGATGCCGGAGGGCGATCGGCAAGGGGTAGTGCTGCTGAAGGAAGAGATGACCACCTCATGAATGACAGCCCCCATGACTGGCAGAGGCAGGAGGCGCGCCGGCTGGAGACGCGGGTTGCCGAATCGGCCCGCATCCTGGACGGCTTGATGCGCAGCTCCTTCACGCCCCTGGTCTTGCTCGACCCGAACCTCAACTTCGTCCGCGTCAATGAGGCATACGCCCAGGCCTGCGCCAAGGAAGTGGAGGACTTCCCCGGACATAACCACTTCGTGTGGTACCCCTCCGAAGAGTTGGAGGCCACCTTCCGTCAGGTGGTGGAGAGCAAGCAGCCCTGGGAGACCGAGGCCCGGCCCTTCGTCTTTCCCGACCACTCGGAGTGGGGCACCACCTATTGGGACTTGTCGCTTACTCCGCTCCTGGACGACCAGGGCAAGGTGGAGTACCTGGTATTCTCCCTAAAGGACGTCACCGAGCGCGTAACGGCGCAGCAGGAGCTGGAGGAACACCGGCAGCACCTGGAGGACTTGGTTAGCCAGCGCACCGGGGAACTACGCGAGTCCGAGCAGCGCTACCGGACGGTGGCCGACTACGCCTATGGCTGGGAGTGGTGGATGTGGCCGGACGGAAGCTTCGCCTACGTTTCGCCGTCGGCGGAGCGGGTCACCGGCTACCCGGCGCAGAGCTTCATGCTCGACCCGGCCTTCTACCACACGATCACCCACGAGGAGGACGTCGCGGGTTTGGAGGAGCACGAGCGGGAGGCGATGGCCAACGAGCGGCCGAGGGCCTACGAGTTCCGTATCGTGCGCCAGGATGGCCAGATACGGTGGCTCGAGCACATCTGCCAGGCTGTCTATGATACGGAGGGCAACTTCGCGGGACGGCGGGGCAGCAATCGGGATGTGACTGCGCGCAAGCAGGTCGAGGCCGAGCGCCAAGCTACCCTGGAACTGCTGCGTCTGGTCAACTCCGGCCAGGACCTGACCAGCCTCCTGCGGGAAGCCACCGGCTTCCTACAGAGACTCTCGGGCTGTGACGCCGTAGGGATCCGCCTACGCGACGGAGGCGATTTCCCGTACTTCGAGACCACGGGCTTCTCGGCCGATTTCGTGGCGAAGGAGACCCACCTATGTGCCACCGATGAGCGCCTAGGGCCACTCACCGATGAACAGGGAAACCCTCGTTTAGAGTGTGTCTGCGGCGCGGTGCTCTCGGGCCGCGTTGACCCGTCCCTGCCTTGCTTCACGCCCGCAGGAAGCTTCTGGACCAACAGCACTACCGACCTGCTGGCGGGGCTCCGGAGAGATCAGCTAGGCGCCGCCTTCCGCGGCCGCTGCGTGAAGGAGGGCTACGAGTCAGTGGCGCTGGTCCCCTTCCGCGTCGGCGACGAGGTGCTGGGATTGGTGCAGTTCAACGACCGAGGCCGGGACCGGTTCACGCTTGACGACATTTCCTGCTTCGAGCGGCTGACCTCCAACCTGGCCGTCGCGGTGGCGCAGCGCCAAGCCGAGGCCGAACGTGAGCGGCTGTTGCATGACCTGGAGGTTGAGCGGGCGCGGTTTGCCGCGGTGTTAGAGCAGGCGCCGCTGGGGATCATCGTCGGCGAGGCTCCCAGCGGCAAGCTGATCCTGAGCAACGCCGAGGTAGAGCGCATCTTCCGACACTCCTTCATCCCCAGCGCCGATATTGGCGAGTACCGGGCCTGGCAGGGCCTACACCCAGATGGCCAGCCCTATGAGCCGGGGGAGTGGCCACTGGCGCGCGCTCTCACCTCGGGCGAGGTGGTGCGCGACGAGGAGGTCGACATCATCCGCGGCGATGACACGCACGGCACGATATCACTCAACGCCGCGCCGGTGAGGGACGCCGACGGCAAGATCGTCGCCGGGGTGGTGGCTTTCGGGGATATCACCTACCGGCGGTGGGCGGAGGAGGAGCTCCACAAATACCAGGAGCACTTGGAGGAGCTGATTGACGAGCGTACCCGAGAGCTGGAGGAGACCGCCAGCCAACTGGCAGAGCAGCACGCCTTCAGCGAGGCCGTGCTGGCCACGGTGGCGACGCTGATCATGGTCTTGGACAATCAGGGGCGAATTGTGCGCTTCAACCGGGCCTGCGAGGAAACCACCGGCTATACCTTCGAGGAGGTCGAGGGGCGCCCCTTCTGGGATTTCTTGGTCTTGCCCGAAGAGGCCGACCAGGTGCGGGACACATGGCAGGAGCTAATCAACAACTTGGCCAATCGCAATGAGAACCATTGGGTCACCAAGGACGGCGGGCGCCGGTTGATCTCCTTTAACAACACGGTGCTGGTGGGGCCGGAGGGCCTGGTGGAGTATGTCATCGCCTCCGGGCTGGACGTTACCGAACACCGGGAATTGGAGCAAGCTCTCGCCGGGAGCGAGGAGAAGTACCGGAGTCTAGTCAATGAGGCCAATGTGATGGTTCTGAGCATGAACCCAGCCGGGGAACTCACTTTCATGAGCCCATATGCCCTCAAGTTCTTCGGCTATACGGAGGAGGAAGTGCTGGGCCGCAACGCACTGGGGATCATCGTGCCGGAGACCGACAGTGAGGGCCACGACCTGTCGGGGATGGTGTCGGAGATCGCCGGGCGACCCGACGCCTACGGCTACCACGAGAACGAGAACATCACCAAGAACGGGCAGCGCATGTGGATGTCCTGGTCGAACCAGCCGCTGTACGGTGCAGAGGGGGAGGTCGTCGGACTGCTGAGTATCGGCGTGGACCGCACCGAGCAGAAGCGAGCCGAGGAGATGCTCCACGACTACCGGGAGAGCCTGCGGTCGCTGGCCTCGGAGCTGGCCCTAGCCGAGGAGCGCGAGCGGCGGCGCATCGCCGTCGGCATCCACGACCACGTCAGCCAGACGCTGGCTCTCGCCAAGATGCGGCTGGGCTCGTTGCGCCGCTCGTCGTTAGGGCTGCCCCGGGACGAGTCGCTTGCGGAGGTGGAGAAACTGGTCGATCAGGTTATTGACCACACCCGGACGTTGACCTTCGAGCTAAGCCCGCCGATCCTGTACGAGCTGGGCCTTAATCCGGCGCTGGAATGGGTGTGCGAGGCCACCACCAGCCGCCATGGCCTGCCCTGCTACTTAGAGGGCACCCCCAAGCTCCTACCCCTGGCCGACGACGTGCGGGTGGTGCTGTTCCAGGGCGTGCGGGAACTGCTGAACAACACGGTCAAGCACGCGCAGGCCGGCCGGGCGACTGTAGCCGTGCGGCGCGAAGAGAACTGGGTCCACATCACGGTGGAGGACGACGGGGTGGGCTTTGACACCGCCGACCTCGGCCGGGCCGTGGGGGAGAAGCAGTCCTTCGGCCTGTTCAACATCCGCGAACGCCTGCAGTACCTGGGTGGCTACGTCGAGATCGAGTCCACCCCGGGCGAGGGGACGCGGGTAACACTGACCGCGCCGCTGGTCGAGGAGTAGGCGCGGGAGGGGCCGGATACTTCGCCCGCTGGCGTGGGCTCGTATGCGGCCCCCAGGTGAACCGTTGCGCCGCGTGCGTAGCCGGCCCCCCCCGGCGGACCCGCTGCCCAAGGAGAAGCACCATGAGCATGAAGGTAATCATCGTAGACGATCACCAGCTATTCCGGCAGGGCCTCCGGGCACTGCTGGAGGGCGAGTCGGACATGGAGGTCGTGGGTGAGGGGGAGAACGGCCACGAAGCGGTACGGCTGTGCAAGCAACTCAAGCCCGAGGTGGTGGTGATGGACGTGGGGATGCCGGAACTCAACGGCATGGAGGCCACCCGGCAGTGCCTGGCGGAGCACCCGAAGGTCAAGATCCTGGCGCTGTCCATGCACGCCGACCGGCGCTTCGCTTCCGGCATGCTCCGGGCGGGTGCCTCCGGCTACCTGCTCAAGGACGCGGCCTTCGACCAGCTCATCGAGGCCATTCGCGCCGTGGCGGCGGGCCAGATCTACCTGAGCCCGGCCGTCACCGAGGTGGTGGTGGATGACTACGTCCACCGCCTGGCGAGCGGCGCGGAAAGCGCCTTCTCGGTGCTTTCCGCCCGCGAGCGCGAGGTGCTCCAGTGCCTGGCCGAGGGTCTCAGCACCAGGGAGATCGCCGAGGCCCTGCATGTAAGCGCCAAGACCATCGAGACCCACCGGCAGCAGGTAATGAACAAGCTAGACATCCACAACGTCGCTGAGCTAACGAAATATGCAGTGCGCGAGGGGCTGACTTCGCTGGAGCCGTAGACGAGGGCGCCGGACCTCTAATCGCAGGCGGGCGTCGCACTCGGGACGCACCGCCGGGAGTTCGCGGGATGATCAAGGGGCAGCAACAGACACGGGTGGAGCCGGTCGAGATCACTGTGGACGGGGCTCGGTTACAGGGAGACCTCTCCCTGCCACCGCAGGCGTCCGGTCTGGTGCTATTCGCGCACGGCAGCGGCAGCAGTCGGCATAGCCCCCGCAACCAATATGTCGCTGAGACCCTCCAGCAAGAGGGCTTGGCGACGCTCTTGTTGGATTTGCTCACCACCGAAGAGGAGGCGGTGGACGCGTACACCCGCCACTACCGCTTCGATATCCCCCTCCTGGCCGGCCGGTTGGTGGGAGCCACCGACTGGGCGGCCCACGACGTGCGCACGGTCTCCCTGCCGGTGGGCCATTTCGGCGCCAGCACCGGGGCGGCGGCGGCACTGGTCGCGGCCGTAGACCGTCCGGAGGTGCTCCGCGCTATCGTCTCTCGCGGCGGCCGGCCGGATCTGGCCGGCGCGGCACTCTCTCAGGTCATAGCCCCCACCCTCCTGATCGTAGGCGGCTACGACACCCCCGTCATCGCCCTCAATCAGGAGGCCTACAACCAGTTACCCGACGGTAAGGAAATGATGATCGTCCCCCGCGCCACGCACCTGTTCGAGGAGCCCGGCGCCCTGGAGGAGGTCGCGCGGCTGGCCGGCGAGTGGTTCCTGCGGCACCTGAAATAAAGAGAGAACGCAGCGGCTGGCCCCATCCCCCCGACCCCCCTTTCCCCTTGTGGGAGAGGGGGGTCACTACTAACGGTGGCCTTGGCCCCGGGGCGGCGACGGGCGAGGGGTATTTGCCCCGCGGGAAGGAAAGACGAGTCGAGAGCGCGAATGCCTCTTGTTCGGAACTACCGGGGACGAGATATACCGTGGACGATCTGACTACCTTCGACCAAGCCAAGGACTGGCTCCACTCCTTCGTGGACTTCGAACGCCGAGGCTTCCGGCGGCACTTTGCCGACGTGGTCAACCTCGACACCATCCGCGCCCTGCTGAGCATGCTGGGCAGTCCCCACGAGCGCTTCCCCAGCCTGCACCTGGCCGGCACCAAGGGCAAGGGCTCCACGGCGGCGCTGTGTGAGGCGGCCCTGCGCGCCGCGGGCTATCGCACGGGCCTGTACACCTCCCCGCACCTGCTCAGCATGCGTGAGCGCATCCGCCTGAACGGTGTCCCGGTGAGCGAAGAGCAGATTGTGGCCCTCGTCCGTCAGGTCCAGTCGGCCGCCGAAAGCCTCCGCGAGCGTCCGGACCTCAACCCGCCCACCTTCTTTGAGATACACACCGCTATGGCCTTCCTGGCCTTTGCCGAGGCGGGGGTGGATATCGCGGTGGTGGAGACCGGTCTAGGCGGACGGCTGGATGCCACCAACGTCATCGTGCCCCTGGTGACCGCGATCACTACCGTGGGGCGCGACCACACAGACATCCTCGGGGATTCCCTGCCCCAGATCGCACGGGAGAAGGCGGGTATCATCAAGCCGGGGGCGCCGGTGTGCCTGGGTGAGCAGGAGCCGGAGGTGGAGGACGTGATCCTGGCGCGCGCGGTGGAGGTGGGGGCCCCGGTGCGGCGAGCCCCGCGGGTGCGGGCGGTGGGGCGACCCCGTCCCCTGGAGCCGCCGGATGACGGCGAGCCCCTCCCCTGCGCGGCGCAGACAGTGGCTATCGAGACGGGGGGCGGGGACTGGCGCGTGCGGTTGCCCCTGGCGGGGCGGCACCAGTGGGGCAACCTGGGGCTGGCCTGGACGGCGGTGGAGGCTCTGGGCGAGCAAGGCTTTCCGGTCAAGCGGCGACAGTTCGTAGCGGGGGTGAAGAGCCTGCGTTGGCCAGCGCGGCTGGAGGTGGTCCAGGCGCGGCCCTGGGTGGTGCTGGACTGCGCCCACAACGTGCCCTCGCTGCGTGCCCTGGCCGCTGCCTTGCCGGCCTCCCTGCGCTACCGGCGGTTGATTTTGGTCTACGGGCTTTCTGCCGATAAAGAGATTGAGGCTGCTACCCAGGAGATTGCCCCGCTGGCGGAGGCCGTGGTGCTGACCCAGGCGATGGTGCACCGCGCCCTGTGGGTCAGCGAGTTGGCCCGGGCCACCTGGGGCGCCTGGCGCGCCACCCCGCACCTGGCCTGGACCGTCGAGGAGGCTCTCCAGCGGGCGCGCGCCCTGGCCGACCCGGAAGACTGCATCTGCGTGACCGGATCGGTGTTCGTAGTCGGTGCGGCCTTGCAGGCGCTGGGGATGGAGGTCCGGTAGGCCGCGGCGATGTCGGACACCTGCTTCATCGCCCCCTCGCACTGTCTTTCAGGGCGTGCTTCCTCATATTACGGCCGCCAAACAGGAGGCGCTGTTCCATGCTGATCCGCTGCCTTGCCTGTCTCTGCCTGCTGCTGCCGGCATCGCTGGGGTGGGCCGCCGAAGGCCAGCCCGTACCCGCCATGACCCCCGAAGCCGCCGCCACGGCCGAGAATCCCCCCGCCCCCACCGGCCCGACTGGCCTCACGGACGCCCAGAAACTCTACGAGCAGGTCAACGCTCTCCTGATAATCCGCGGCCTGGGGATCACCGACGAGCAACTGGAGCAGCTCCTGCCGATTCTGGAGAACCTGCGGGACAACCGGACCTACGCGCTGCAGACGACCGCCCGGGCTTGGCAGCAGGACAGCGAGAATCTCCAGGCGGCGATTGAAGCGGCGGTGACCGGACGGGCCGCGGGGGAGGCCTTGGCGCCCGCGCAGAAAGCGCTGGCCGACTTTCAGGAGGCCGCCGGGGGGCTGCTGCAGGCCAACCAGAACGGGGCCACCCAACTCGCGGCGGTGCTGAGCCCGGCCCAGGAGTCGTTGTACGAGTCGTTACCTCAGTACCTGGTGCGCCAGCAGTCCGAGGCGCTGCTGGGCGGCGCGCCCAGCGTGCAGGACTACTTCGTCAGCCAGATCGACCTCCTGCGTTCCCTGTCCCTGGACGAGTACCGTCTGGTGCGCTACTGGGAGGCCGAGCGTCTGGCCAGTCTGCTCCGCCCGCCGGACACCCCGGGATTCGCCTACCTGCAGTCGCGTCTGCTGGACGCCATGGACACCATGTACCTGAGGTCCGACGGGGATTACCTCTACCAGCGCGCCAACCTGGCCCGGCAGATCGCGCAGTACCTGGGTCTGCAGGAAACGGTGCGCTCTACCTACTTCCGATGGAGCGAGATCGCGCTGTTGCTGACCAGTGACCAGACGCCGCAGGTGATCCAGCAACTGCTGGGGCAGACACCGCAGCCGGTGCCGACGGTGGATCCCGAGGTGCAAAGGCAGGCGCGGGAGATGCGGGATGCGGCGGCCCAGGCGCAGGTGCTGCTGCTGGCGCGCAGCATGGCTCTGACCGCGGGCCAACTGGCGGTCATGCAGCCGCTGGTGCAGCAGGCAGCGACGGCAAGGGGGGAGCCGGGCAAGGCGAGGGCGACCCAGATCGCTCGGCGACAGGCGGCGTTGCACGAGATGCGGGACAGTCTGCTGGCCGGGCCGGAGGCGCCGCCGGGCCTGGACGAGGCCTGGACGGACCTGCAGCAGGCTATCCAGGAGGAGCGGCAGATCGCCCTGGGCACGGCTACGGAGAAGCTGGTGCAGACTCGGGACTATCTGACTGCCGACCAGGTCGCTCTGCTCCACTGGCCGCTGGCCCTGGCCGGCGGGGCCGGTCGGCAGGCGCAGCTAGAGGAACTGCGCTACATTGCCGTCCAGATGTCCATCGGCTACACCTTGTTCGACCACCGCTACGCCGCCGCCGGGCGGGTGGCGCGCAGGATGATGCGCCCTGCCCGCACGCTGAACGTGCTCAATGAGTACGTGCCGCAGGACTCACCCTACCGCCGGGCGGCGGAGCAGTACCTGCTCGACATGGTGCGCCAGGCGCGCGCGGTGCCTGCGGCGTCCTGGGAGGCGACCTGGCCGCGGCTGGTCACGGAGATGATGGTCGCGCTGGGCGCGGTGCCGGGTCCGGGGGTGGTGTTCTCCAACGCGCCGCCGGAGGCCTGGGACGACTACTTCACCACCCTCACCGACCCGGTGGCTCCGGATCTGCTGGAGAGAATAGCGGTCGCGCGAGGAGGGTAGCGGGGGGAGGACCTGACGGCTGTAGGGCGCGGGCTCGTACCGCGCCCCATAGATATGCGGCGGACAGGGCGGGCTAGAAAGCCCGCCCCACGCGGAAACGACTTTCTAAGAGCGTGTACGAAAAGCCCGGCCGCTTCGTAGGGGCGAGGTCGTTTCCCGCGAAACATCCGCCCGCGCGTGCCGCAGACCGTGAGAATAGTCAGGTTCTCAGCACTCGCGGGCGGATATTGACGAGCGAGTACGCTCGCCAATATCCGCCCCTACAAAGCCCAGATTCGACTTCTCGTACACGCTCTGAACACAACCCTCGTACCGCGCCCTACAGCGGACCGGGCCGGCGTCAGTGCCGGCGTCTGTCCCCCGGTTGACTCCCCCGCCCCTGCCCGTTAGACTCGAAGCTCCGACGTACCCTGTCTCGAAAGGCCTCCCCTATGACCCGCCATTCTACCCTCCTGGTGATGGCCCTCACTCTTGTCCTGCCCGGAGTTGTGCTTGCCATGACCTCGAACGTGGCCGTGCCCTACAACCCTGATCCCTCCCCCCCGCGGTCACATGACGTGACCTTCTACACCGAGCGGCCCTCCGATTTCCTGTTCGACAGCGGAGACGAGATAGTCATCATCTGCCAGTCATGGCGGCGATGCCTGGACCTGGACTGGGCGCTGTGCCGCAACATGGTGCGCACGCCGGTGCGCACCGGCCACGTTGCGCCGCTGCCCGGCAACTGCTACCGGATCGCAATCCCTACGGCGGGTCTTCTGCCGGGCTTCTACGACCTGCGGGTGAAGGTGCGCTACTCCGACAGCGACACCGGCGAGGGGGTCACCACCTTCGGTTGGCGGATCAACGAGGAACCGATCGTGGAGTACAAGCCAGACGACTTCGAGGCCTTCTGGGCGCAGGCGGTGGCGGACTTGCACCAGATCCCGCTGGACCTGCAGGTGGAACTGCAGCGGACGTTGGAGGGGCCGGAGATCGGCAAGTACAACTACGAGCATGCGGCCCTGCCCGAGCATCCCGACCCCGTGGGGGAGAGGTACAATAGGGTAGAGGTCTACAAGGTAGACTTCGCCTCGTGCGACGGCAAGCGGGTGTACGCCTGGTTCACCAAGCCGGTGGGGGAGGGGCCGTTCCCGGGGCTGCTGGTGCTGCCGGGAGCGGGGACGGGGCCGCGGCCGGCGCCGGTGGAGCATGCGGCGCAAGGCTTTGCGGCGATGGATATCCAGGTCCATAACCAGCCGGTAGACCTGGAGCGCTCGGCCTATCCGCCCTACCCGGCGGAGGACCTCAGCGCACCGGAAAAGATGGTGCATTACTACGTGTATCTAAACGCGCTGCAGGCGGTGAGCGCGCTGGCGGCCTGTCCGGGAGTAGACGCGGAGCGGCTGGCTTGCGCCGGGGGAAGCCAGGGCGGGCGGCTGAGCATCGTCGTTCCGGCGCTCGATCGGCGGATCAAGGCCACGGTCCCGGCCATCGCGCATTATGCCTACCTGCCGTGGCTGCACTGGACCGAGCGGATGAATAAGCAGAAGAAGAGCGGCGCGGCGGGCTTCGCCCCGCGCGCCCTGCGGCCCACACAGACCACGGTGACGGAGAGCTACTTCGACATCGTCAACTTCGCGCCGCTGGTGCGCTGCCCGGTGCTGATGAACGCGGGGCTGATCGACCCGGTCTCGCCGGCCACGGGCGTCTTTGCGACCTACCGCAGTCTGACCTGCCCCAAGGAGATAGTCCCCATGCCCACCTGCGGCCACGACATCTCCTTTGCCTTTGACCGCCACGCCTTCCGGTGGCTGGAGGAGAAGCTGGAGGTGAAGTAAGGGCGGCCACCTTCGGCGCCGGGCCGCTCATCCGGCTCCGCCTCCGAGTCGTCGCTGCCCATGAGGACAGGTCCCGCCGGGACGAAGACCATCTCGACGGGAGGTGGCGTATAGAGGGCCGTCTCCAGTCGATGCCGCACCCAGGCCCGCCCGGCAAGCAGCGCCAGTAGCAGAGCGGCGAGCAGCAGCAGGACCGGCCAGGCCCAGCGGCGAAGCGTGTTTGTATTCTGAGTGCGCAAGTCTGAGAGGCTCCTTCCCGATGGTAGTCCTTCCCTTTGACTGCCGCGGGCCGCAAGAGTTCCCTGGGCGGCAAGGATTATCTGCGTTATGTGACACCTGTTCGATCTGCTGGGTGGCACCGTCTGCCACCAGCTCCCCGACCGTTGCCTGCCGTTTGTCTTTAGTCGTCCCCTCAGATGTGGTACACTGCCTCGACATCCCTGTGAGCGTCGGAGGTGACTTGTCGTGACTCAGCGTCTCAATGATGGTTCGATCGCAAAATCATTCGTAATCACCCCGAAAGTTGATGAAAGGCGAGAGTTCCTCGAGATCTCTCGTGACTTCGGCAACCCGCTGGAACTGGTGCGGGAGGCCGTCAGCAACTCATACGACGCCGGCGCGGAGGAGATACAGATCCTCTTCGACATGGTGCAGAGTGCCGGAGAGGACGTTCTCCGCATTTGCATCAACGACGACGGCGAGGGCATGGACGAAGGGGCATTGCAGGCTTTTTTTGACCTAGGAAACTCGCCGCGCAGAGAGCAGCGCCTCCAGGACCCGACCGTGATCCTGATCGGAGAGAAGGGGCACGGGACGAAGGTCTACTTCAACAGCGCCAGGATAGAAGTGACAACGTGCCGCGGGGCGGATCAAGACGAGTACAAGGCGGTCTTCGACAAGCCCTTCGCTCGCCTGAACGATTCCGAAAGCTCGCTGGAAGTGCAGGTCACGAGCAGACAGCCTCCGTCATGGTGGCACGGAACGAGAATCGAGATACTGAACTACAACAAGAGCCGGCGCGGGCGTTTTTCTCACGCTCAGTTGCGGGACTATGTGCTGTGGTTCACTAGGTTCGGGTCTGTCCGAGACGAGCTCACCGACGAACGGGACCCGACGGTCATGCGCTTGAAGGGCCTGGACCGCGAGGAACCCGAGAAGCTTGTGGCCGGTCACGTCTTTCCGAAGGAGAGCCCACCGACGAGTAAGCTGCTCGACGACTACATGGTCAAAGCGCCCGACCACTACGCCCGCCGCCTCAGGCGGCGGGGGCACTTGCCGGACTCTCCTGACATTGCTTACGATGCGAGCTTCTGGGTGGAGGGGGACGGTATCAAGAGCGAGTACAACCCTATGATCCGCCGGCAAGGAAAACCGAGGCAAGAGGGTTCCTACCAGGTCCAGGAAAGGTACGGACTTTGGCTGTGCAAGGACTTCGTGCCTATTGAGGCTAGGAACGAGTGGATCATCACCAAGGGCCGTGAGTTCACAAAATTCCACGCATTCTTCAACTGCCAGGCGTTCAACCTGACGGCAAACCGCGGGTCTGTGCAGAACACGCCGAGCGAGATTCTCGCCGAGGCCGAGAAGGTGTGCAAGGGCATCTATCACGAGATTCTCGGGTCCACGGAGTGGACCGACCTGGAGTACCTCGACGAGCAGGCGGGAGCCTACACGACCTTGAAGAACGAACGGCGCGGGCTCGAGAGGCGGGTGAAGCACATAAAAAACGCACCGCGATGCGAGTACAAGGGGCGGACAATCCTAGCACCCAAGCAGGAGGCGGGGGTCTACTCGGTGTTCCTCATTCTGTCCATTCTCGAGCCGGACCTGTTCCCCTTCGAGGTGCTGGACTATGACACGCACCAGGGCATCGACATAGTCGCTCAGCCAAGAGGCGATACGCCGATGACTGAGACCAAGCTCCGGTACGTGGAGTTCAAATATAGGTTAAGCGCCGGCTTCAACCACACCTTCGACAACCTGCACTCCATCGTTTGCTGGGAATTGGGACGCCAAGTCGATGAGGAGGTGCAGGACGCAGCCCAAAACCGACGTACACTCCAGAAAGCGCCACCTGGGGACGGTGAGCCAACGAAGTACTTCCTTGACGATCCAAAGAGTCCTCGTAAGATCGAGGTCCTCCTCCTACCTTTGTTCATCGATGAATGTTGCGGTATCAGATTCCAATAGACGCGCTGAGCGGGGCCGTTTCTCACCGGGAGCGCTCCAGGTACATTGACGCGAGGAGAAGAGCCAATGTCGGACCGATACGATTTTCATGCCCTCGAGCCCAAGTGGCAGCAGCGCTGGGCGGAACGGAAGCTGTTTACTACCGTCACCTCCACGGAACGGCCCAAGTTCTACTACTTGGACATGTTCCCCTACCCCTCCGGCGACCTGCACATGGGGCATGTGCGCAACTACATCATCGGCGATGTGATTGCGCGGCATCGGCACATGCAAGGGTTCAACGTCATGCACCCCATGGGCTGGGACGCCTTCGGCCTGCCCGCCGAGAACGCGGCCATCGAGCGCGGCATTCATCCCGCTATCTGGACCCAGGCTTCTGTGGTGAAGATGAAGGAGCAGTTCGACGCGCTGGGGATCACCTATGACTGGGCCCGCGAGGTCAACGCCGCCGCGCCGGACTACTACCAGTGGACCCAGTGGCTGTTCCTGCAGCTCTACCAGGCCGGTCTGGCCTACCGCGGGGAGGCCTCCGTGAACTGGTGCGGGTCGTGCAACACTGTGCTGGCGCGGGAGGAGCTGGAGGGCGCGGTCTGCGAGCGCTGCGGGACGCCGGTGGAGATCCGCCGCGTCCCGGGCCAGTGGTTCTTTGGCATCACCAAGTACGCCGAGCGCCTGCTGGAGGATATCGCCTTGCTGGGCAAGTGGCCCGAGCGGGTGCGCGTTATGCAGGAGAACTGGATCGGGCGCTCCACGGGCGTCCAGTTCCGGCTGGCGCTGGAGAACCGCCAAGGCCGGGCCGCCGGCCAGGAGATCGAGGTCTTCACCACCCGCATCGACACCATCTATGGCATCACCTTCATGGCCGTGGCCGCCGAGCACCCCCTGGTCAAGGAACTGACCGCCGGGACCGAGCAGGAGGCGGCGGTGGCGGAGTTCGTGCGCCAGGCGGCGGTGGAGGCGGCTACCGACCGCGAGGCCGCGGCGGTGGAGAAGAAGGGGATGTTTCTGGGCGCCTACTGCCTGCACCCGCTGACCGGCGAGCGCGTGCCGATCTACGTGACCAACTACGTGCTGATGGAGTACGGCACCGGCGCGGTCATGGCCGTCCCCGCCCATGACCAGCGCGACCTGGAGTTCGCGCGGGAGTATGGGATTCCGGTGAAAGTGGTGATTCAACCGGAAGGGGAGAGCCTCGATCCCGCCACCATGACCGAGGCGTACGTGGATCCCGGCGTCATGGTCAACTCCGGCTCCTACGACGGCATGACCAGCGCGCAGTTCACGGAGGCCATCGCTGACTTTCTGGAGGCTAACGGAATCGGGGAGCGGCGGGTCAACTACCGGCTGCACGACTGGCTGATCAGCCGCCAGCGCTACTGGGGCTGCCCCATCCCCATCCTCACCTGCGAGAACTGTGGCGACGTGCCCGTGCCGGAGGAGCAGCTCCCGGTGCTGCTGCCGGAGCAGGCCGACTTCACCCCCACCGGGGAGTCGCCGCTGGCCCGCGTGCCCGAGTTCGTCAACACCACCTGCCCCCGCTGCGGCGGCCCGGCGAAACGCGAGACCGATACCATGACCACCTTTGTGGACTCGTCGTGGTACTACCTGCGCTACGCCAGCCCCGAGGCGACGGACGTGCCCTTCCGGCGTAGCGAGGCGGACTACTGGCTGCCGGTGGACAAATACGTGGGCGGGGTGGAGCACGCCGTACGGCACCTGCTCTACTCGCGCTTCATCACCAAGGCGCTCCATGACCTGGGTCTCATTTCCTTCGTGGAGCCCTTCACGGAACTGTTCACGCAGGGGATGATCTACAAAGACGGCGCGAAGATGAGCAAGTCCAAGGGCAACGTGGTGCGCCCCGAGGAGATCAGCGACCGGTACGGCACCGATACCGGGCGGACGTTCATCCTCTTCGTTGGTCCGCCCGACCAGGACGCGGAATGGAGCGACCGCGGCGTAGAGGGCTGCCACCGCTTCCTGCAGCGGGTGTGGCGGGCGGTGGTGGAGAACGAGGAGCTGTGGCTGCCGGAGTGGGCGGAGGCGCTCTCTCCCGGTGGCGCCCGCGTCTCGCCCGCCGATCCTACCCCCCTGCCCCCCTCCCTAAAGGGAGGGGGGAGTGGAGGGGAGGCGTGCCGCGCCCTGCGCCGCAAGACCCACCAGACCATCGCCCGCGTCACCGACGATATCGCCAACATGCGTCTGAACACCATGATCAGTGCCATGATGGAACTGACCAACGACCTGCTGCCCTTTGCGGCGCAGTTGACCGCCGAGGACACCGCCGGGCGGGCGGCGTTCAGCGAGGGTGTGGCTACGCTGCTGCACCTGCTCTCCCCGACCGCCCCGCACCTGTGCGACGAGCTGTGGGAGCGCCTGGGCCACGAGGGCAGCCTCTACGAGCAGCCCTGGCCGGAGTACGACGCGGCCATCGCCGCCGCCGAGAAGATCACCATCGTGGTGCAGATCAACGGCAAGGTCCGCGATCGTCTGGAGGTCCCTGCCGACACGCCGATGGAGAGGGTCCAGGAGCTGGCGCTGGCCCGCCCCACCATCCAGAAACAGGTGGAGGGCAAGACGATGCGGAAAGTGGTTGCGGTGGAGGGGAAGCTGGTGAACTTTGTGGTGGGGTAGGGGGCAAAGAAGGTACCATGGCAGTCCAACATGCGCTCTTCTCTGAGGTCTTGCCCGCCTTTCCTTCGACGCGTTACCAAGGGAGCAAGTCTAAACTGGTGGATTGGATCTGGCGCCAGATCGCCGACCTCAGTTTTGACACGTGCCTTGACGCGTTCGGAGGAACGGGGACAGTTGCCTATAGATTCAAGCAGGCAGGCAAGTCGGTCACTTACAACGACTCGCTGCGCTTCAACTACTACATCGGACTTGCGCTCATCGAGAACAGCCAAGTTCGGCTTTCGCCCGACGAGGTCGAAGGGCTCCTGCACAGGCATCCCGGTATCGAGTACCCCAGCTTTATCACCGACACCTTCCACGATGTCTATTTTACTGATGCTGAGAACGCGTGGCTCGATCAAACCATCACCAACCTTCGTCGTCTAGATGACGAGTGCAAATTCGCCCTTGCCTCCTTCGCCCTGTGCCAGGCTTGCATCATCAAGCGACCCTACAACCTCTTCCACCGAAAGAATCTGTACATGCGACTGTCGAAGGTGCAAAGGTCCTTCGGGAACAAGGTGACATGGGATCGGCCTTTCGAGGACTGGTTTCGCGTCTTCGTCGCTGAGGCCAATGAGGCGGTATTCGACAACGGGCGACTCAACCACGCCGCTAACTTCGACGCGGTGGAGATCGAGCAGCCATACGACCTGGTCTACGTCGACCCGCCGTATGTTTCCAGCCGCGGCACTGCCGTGGATTACCGGGACTTCTATCACTTCCTGGAAGGCTTGACAATGTATGACGAGTGGCCAGAGCACATAGACTGGCACTCGAAGCACCGACGACTGGTCCCCAAACGGACGCCGTGGGCCGATAAGCGTGCCATTCTGAGCGCCTTTGACCACCTCTTCGCGAGATTCCAGGACAGCATCATCGTTGTCTCGTACCGGACCGACGGCATTCCGTCCGAGCAGGAACTTGCCTCGGTTCTTCATCGCTATAAGAAGAATGTTCTCGTGGAACACTACGGCCACTACAAGTACGTGCTATCCAGGAAAGGGGACTCCAAGGAGATGTTGCTCGTAGGGACATGAGTCCGCATACAGGAGGCAGAATGATTGCCGAACAGTTTCGGAGCCAATTGATGGACTACTGCGCGAGGTTCAGGGAGGCCCTATCAACCGAAGCTGGCGACTGGGCCGTGAAGGGCTTCATAGATGTGTACCGCAACATCTACACCATCTCCGCAGACACCAAGGTCATCTCGAAGATCATCGAACTGATGCTCTTTCCCCTCATTTCCCTTTTCGCCGAGGAGAACGGCTACAAGATGGTTCTTTCCGAGTATCAGAACCACTACCCTGACGTGACTTTCGTGGCCCAAGACGGAACCAAGATCGCCCTAGATCTAAAGAGTACCTACCGGACGGATGAGAACACTGTGAACGGTTTTACGCTTGGGTGCTTTACTGGCTACTTCCGTGACCGGGAGAGCGAGAAGAATATCACTTTTCCTTACGGGGATTACGCGTGTCACCTCGTGCTGGGTGTCATTTACTCCCGAACCGAGGAGTACCTGGATGAGCGTCATGTCTATCCCATCGAGGACCTACCGAACATTCTCTCGGTCGTCAAAGATTTCGAGTTCCTGGTGCAGGGGAAATGGTGCATCGCCGGAACGCGACCGGGTAGTGGGAATACCAAGAACATCGGTTCAGTGAATCGGGTCGCTGATCTGACTGGCGGCACAGGCCCCTTTGCACGACTCGGGGAGGAAGTCTTCGACGATTACTGGACCAATTACCTCACGAAGGACATGGCGCGGGCCATTGACTCCAAGGTGCCATACCGGAATCTGCAGGAGTATCTCGCCTGGCGGAAACCCAGCAAGCGGGCGAGGTCACCCCGATAACGCCATGCAGCTACAGCACTAGCTGTTGGCGGAAAGCCCGTGCAAGCCATGAAGACCCTCTTCACCGGCCAGAAGAACCACGACTGGAAGCGATCGACGCCCTTTGGCGAGATTGCGGTGGAGGGGAAGCTGGTTAACTTTGTGGTGGGGTAGGGGCAGAAGGTGAGGCTAGGGTGACCCAGGCCGGGGTCGTGCAGGGAGACACTCCCCCGCGGCCTCAAGAAGCAGCCGGACGGGGGTTGAACACGCCCTAAACGCAACTGGCTCACACCATTTCCGAAGGAACCAAACATGCAAACTATCAAGACCCTCCTGCTCACGGGCCAGAACAACCACGACTGGCAGCGCTCGACGCCCTTTGTGCGGGACTTGCTGGAGGCCACCGGGAAGTTCTCGGTGGACGTGGCTGACGACCCCAGCCGGACGCTGTCGTGCTCGGCGGAATTGGCGCAATATAGCCTGATCTTCTCCGACTACAACGGGCCGGAGTGGGACGCCCTGGCTCAGGAGAACTTCGCCGCCGTGGTCGGGAACGGGACCGGGCTGGTGATCTTGCACGCCGCGGACAACACCTTCCCCGGCTGGGTGGAGTACGAGAAGATGGGCGGGATCATGTGGCGGGAAGGCGCGGGGCACGGGGCCTTCCACGAGTTCCCCGTGACCATCCGCGACCACGAGCACCCCATCACCCGCGGCGTGGGGGACTTCCTGATCTGGGATGAGCTGTACGCCAACCTCAGCCACATGCACGGGGTGCCGTACGAGGTGCTGGCCACGGGCTTCTCCGCCACCGAATCCGGTGGTACGGGTAAAGACGAGCCGGTGATGGTCACTACCCAGTACGGCCAGGGCCGCGTGTTCCACATGGTGCTGGGGCACGTCTGGCCGGTAGGCGAGGATCCCACCTACAAGGGCTCGACGATGATCACCTTCGAGAACGCCGGCTTCCAGACAACGCTCGTGCGAGGGTGCGAGTGGGCGGCGACGGGTGAGGTGGCGGACTGAGCGCGAGCACGGCCGGCGCCATCCTTCCCGGTACAAGCTGCGCCAGGGAGGGGGGCTGGCAGTGGGCATGGGGGAGATACTGGACGGGAAGCCGATGGAGCAACTAGGCGGGATGGCGAAGCGCTGGCGCCAGGGCCTGGCCCGTCCCCCGATTCCCCGGGGGCTGTAGTACCTCATGGGGAACTGGGGCTGGAAACGTGAGGCAAAGAAGCACGGCGCCCGGCGGCGGCTCTATCGCTGCCCCTTGCCATACTCTGACGGAAGAGGTGTCCTGGGAGTAGGTCCTCGCCTTCCACGAGGCAATGGAGGAGTACAGAGACTATCCGCATCCCGGAGGGGCCGCATAGGTGGCTCACGCGGAAGGCGCGAGACGCAAGTTCGCACGCGAACTCAGCCTATGCGGCTCACGCTCGCCCCGAAGCACCGACCAGGCGTTGCTCCAACTAACGCGCGCTTCGCGCGCTTGAGGTGATTACCCATGCCCGGCAATCCCACTATCGTCTTCGCCGCCCCCTGCGAGGTCGTCATCGAGGATCGTGACGTCCCCTCCCCCGGCCCCGGTGAGTTGCTCATCCGCACCCGGCTGACCCTCATCAGCACCGGCACCGAGCTAACCATCCTGGAGGGCAAGTACCCGCCCGGCTCCGCCTGGGCGCGCTACGGCAAGTTCCCCTTCGCCGCCGGCTACAACAACATCGGGGAGGTCGTCGGGGTCGGACCGGAAGTAGCCGAGGAGTGGATTGGCCGCCGGATTGCCACCCAGGGGAACCACGCACAGTACCTGTGCCTGCCGCCCGCCCTCGCGCGGCCGATCCGGCCGGAGGTTGCCGACGAACAGGCGGTCTTCTTCACCATCGCCGAGATCGTGATGAACGGCATGCGCCGCGGCGGGGTGACCTGGGGGGAGGCCGCGGTGGTCAATGGCCTGGGGCTGTTGGGGCAGCTCGCAGTGCGCCTCTGCCGCCTGGCCGCAGCACGCCCGGTCTTCGCCGTGGACCCCGCCGGCCCCCGGCGGGCGTGTCTGCCCGAGGATCCCGGCATAGTACCCGTCAACCCGCTGGAGCAGGACCTCGCGGAGCTCGTGGCGACCATGACCCGCGGGCGCAAGGCCGACGTGGTTTTTGAGGTCACTGGCAACCCCGACCTGATTCCGGGCCAGGTCTCCGCCTTGCGTCGCCAGGGGCGATTCGTGATACTCAGCAGTCCCAAGGGCCCCTCGCTGTTCGACTTCCACGACCTGTGCAACAGCCCCAGCTTCACCATCATCGGGGCGCACAACGGCTCGCACCCGAAGTGCGAAGAAGGCGATAATCCCTGGACCATGCTCCGCCACGCGGAGCTGTTCTTCGACCTGCTGGCCCAGGGCGCCCTGGACATGACGCCGCTCATCAGCCACCGGGCCCCCTACACCGACGCTCCCATGCTCTACCAGATGCTGGTGGAGGACCGCTCTCAGGCGATGGGGGTGCTGCTGCGCTGGGGGGAGTAGGCACGCGCAGGTGCAGAGGACTGGACCGCTCCCATGCTCAAAGACCTCACCACCGTCCAAAAGGCCGTCCTCGTCACCCTGGTGGCAGTGATCGTGCTCTCGGCGGCGGCCGTGGCCTTTCGCCGGGGCCAGTCGCTGCCACCGGACGAGACCGCACCTACTGCCCGCGCTGCCTCGCCCGCGGCCGCGCGCCCCGTGACCGTGCAGGTCACCGGCGCGGTGCTGCATCCGGGCGTATACATCTTGCAAAATGGTGACCGAGCCGGCGAGGCCATCGAGGCGGCCGGAGGAGTGACGTCGGACGCGGACGCCGCGGGGGTCAACTTCGCCCGGCGTCTGCGCGACGGTCAACACCTGCAGATCCCCCACCGGCGTTCGACGCCTCCCGCCTCCCCAAGGGCCCCGGTCTCCACCTCTTCTACGTCCCGCCCGCCGCGCCCGGCGCCGCCTCCCCCTTCCGCCGCGCCCTCTCCGGTCAACCTCAACGCCGCCGACGCGGCGCAGTTGGCCCGCCTCCCCGGCCTGTCCCGCGCCCTGGCCGAACGTCTCGTCGCCTATCGCACCGTCCACGGTCAGTTCCGGCGTCTCGAGGAAACGCTCCTGGTGAAGGGTATGACGCCGGCGATTCTGGAGCAGGCGCGGCCATATCTGAGCCTCTGAGCGATGCGCCCACCGCGGCAACGACGAGAGCCTCCCTACTGAGGGAGGCTCTCGACTCTCTCTGCTACTATTCCTCTTCGCCCTACCTTCCCACGCCCGACGACACCGCCGCCAGCAGGGCCTCCGCGGTCAGCGGATTGGGCGACTCCACTACCCACAGCGCTTCCTGCCCGCCCAGCAGCCCGGCGGTGGCCGACTCTCCTAGCGGGACGCGCGGCATCTCCACCTGCCGCATGTAAGTGCGCACGGTTGCCCCCGCCGGGATGGCCAGGAGTTGCTGCTGGAAGTGCCGCGACAGGTTCACCACCCAGACGAGCGCTTTACGTCCGCCCGGCTCCACCAGCGCCGCCGCGGCTCCGTGGGTGAGCGCCTTCACCTGCACCTCGCCCTCCGCGGTCGCCGGGCGGATGATCGTCGCCACGTAGGCATAGTCCCCGGCCTGCCAGGGCGCGCCCCGCTCCAGCGTCGGGTACCAGGAGGCGCGGGGAGCGGGCTCGTCCTGGCCCTCGGCAAAGTAGAAGCCGCCCTGTTCCTCCAGGCGTTCCAGAGTCACCGCCAAGTCGCCGTAGTTGAAGGCCCAATACCGGTCGGTGCGCTCGGCCTGGTCCAGCGGGCGCTCCTGAGGCGACAGGCGCCAGCGCATCCGCGCTACGTCTTGTCCCTCGACTGCGCCCCCGTCCGCATGGCAGTGGAGCGCGGTCAGACCGATCAGATGGTCCCGCCAGACCGCCCAGTGCTGCACCTGGTCCCAGTCGGCGTACTGATTGGCCCCGCCCTCGCCGCCCAAGAAGGGCATATCGCCCCAGTACGGCACGCACAGCCGCGATACGCAACTGACCGCCGCCAGCCCCTGGGCCTCCGTGAAGGTCACGGTCGGGTCCCAGTCCACGCAGGCGAAGCGCGTGCGGTAGCCGGCGGGTTGATTCTCCGCCGCCTCGCGGAAGTCGCGCATGACCTCCAGATACACTCCGTCCACCGCCGCCCCCAACGGGGCCAGCGGCTCGCGGGGGTCGCACAGGTACGCCCCGGCCAGGCTGTCGTTCATCTGCCGGGTGCCCACCGCCGCGGTGAAATCATCCCAGTGGGAGCGTACGCCCCGGAAGGAGCCGTCCACCATCACCCGCCGGTCCGGCAGCGGGGTAGGTTCAGGCAGCGTGTTCCTCTCCAGCAGCCGCAACGCAGCGGCATCGAAGGTGGTCAAGTGGTAGTTGTACCAGTGCCAGCCGGTGTCGGAGAAGGTGGGCACGCGGTTCTCCACATTGTCCGCCTGGAGCAGCACGGCCCGATCTGCCACCGTCCGGTTGGCTCCGTCGCCAGTGGAGGCCGCGATCATCACCCCTACGCCGGGGACGAGGAAGTTCCAGAAGGTGTGCTTGACCCAAGACTGCTCGGCGTCGGTCTCCCAGCCGCTGCGGTGCTGGACGGCGGGGAAGTAGGGGGCCATTCGCTTGAGCATGTCCAGCGCGTAGTCGTCGCCGGTTACGTCCCAGTACAGGGCGACCGACTTGACGACCATGTGCTGGTAGCCGTGCTGGGGCTGGGAGCGGCAGAAGTACGCCATGCCCCCGCCCGGGTACAGCCAGTCGCCATACCGCCGGATCGAGAGCGCCGCCTCCTGCTTGTACTTCTCGTCGCCGGTAACCTTCCACGCCGCAGCCAGGCCGGAGAGGTAGTACATCTCCGGGTTGGCGTACTGTCCGGCCAGCGCGCTGGGCTGGTAGGGGCCGAAGTGCTGGGAGATCATGGTGTGGTCGGCGATCTTGACGACGGCTTCCCGCCAGGCCTGCGCGCGCGCCGCGTCCACGTCCCCCGTCTCCAGCCACGACAGGGCCGCCCAGGCGTACGATTGGAGCATGAACTGCGCCCCTAGGCCGCCATCGTCCCAGTTGCCATCAGGCTTGATCTTGGGCAGCGCATCCATCATGGCGAAAGCCCGCTGGCGCAGGACCTCGTTCTTGTGAAAACGACTCCAGGGGTACTGGTAGGCCGCGGCGCCGATCCAGGCGACATTGGCGTCTTCGGCGTTGCCGTAGATGACGATCTTGGCCGGATCGGTCTCCTCCGTATTCACCCGGTTAAGCCCCTCGGCCGCCCGGAGCTGGATGACGTGCCGCATGAAGGGCTCCACCAGCCGCGGGCAGGGGCCGAAGTCGGTAGGGAGTTTGGGGATAGGTTCGGCGGCAAGAGGCAGGGCCGCCAACGCCAGCAAACTCAGGCACAGTGCAACGTAGGTCAGCCAAGTCATGTAGAAGCCTCCCGGCTAGTAGTATGCGAACGAGGGGGCGGCCACACGCGCAGCGCTGCCCTCTATTCCTGGGGGCCTTGCGCCTGTTCGTCCGCGACCATGTGGGCTATCCTAACTCTTTCCCCATAGTCGGGCATATCTCGCGCGTCCCGCCCGGCTACTGCCCTCCAGAGGGCCGTCGCCTCTGGTCCCTGACCAAGCTCTGCCGCCGCCAGGTACTCCTCGAGCCCGCCCTCGGGGTTGTGCCAGCGAAACGCCAGCATCTCCGAAAGATGCGCGTAGAATTCCTCCGTCTTCTCCTCGTCGCCGCCGTAGAAGACGATGTGCGCGTGGGCGACCTCATGTACCAGGACGTACGGGCGCACTGGCGCCTGAAGGATGATCAGCGGCGGTTCGCCCAATTCGGCCACTGCGCGCTGATAGCTCTGAACCTCCTTGGCGGGGTCCCCGGAGCGTCCAAGGTACTTCCCGAGAATGCACTCTTCGTCCGGCTCGCAGTACCGGAGAAAGCTTTCGCCCTCCAACTCGAACACGGGGGGGTCGACCCACCTGGTGTTGGGCGACGGCCATATCGCCGGCCACATCGCCGCCAGGAACTCCATCGAGAAGTGCTCCTCGAGCAGGCTGCGCAGGTCTCTGATAGCCATCGTCCTCCTATCAAAGCGGGCGCCCGGAACTCAGACCGCTCACTAGTGGAGCGCAATTCTGGGCACGAGGGCAGCGGCCGCGCAACCTGCCGCGAAGAAGAGCACCGCTACGAAGGGAACCGCGCAAACCCAACGCGCAAGGGATTCCAGCGGCACGGTTCTTCCCCCAAAGTCGAACGTGGGTTGCTGGCCGAACGCGACCATCCCGTACGCCATGGTCAGCGGTATCGCGCATAGCACGATCGCGACAAACACGGCCCGCGTGCCGCACTCTCCAGTCAGGAGAGCCCCCAGTACCACGACCACAAGACCACAAAGAACAAGTGTTCCGATGGCTGCCAGAACTGGTGGCCAGACAAAGGACCAGTCGCGCTGCGCCTCCTCGCCAATCTCGGCCAGCTTGCGGCGAAGGAGTTCGAGTTCGCGGCGCGACGCCCAAGCATGACACGATGCGAAGCAAGCGATCCCGATGAAGACCCCAACGGCTACCCCCACGAAAAGCAGTATCACCGGCAGGCCCAAAAACCCGGCGAAGAGCCAGAAGATGCCCTCGAAGAAGTCCAGAATGACGTGCAACGTGTTGGCTCCTTCATGTCGCTAGATTAGGGCTTCAGCCCTTGGCCGGTTGCGTCCGTCTGGGGCTCTTGCGCCGCACGCCACAAAGGATCGCCTCCACGGACGGCGGGATGAAGCCCTTGCACAAGCTACGTCCAACGACCCCTGAATAGCCCGCGGCTCAGCAGCACGGTCAAGAGCGCGGATAGCCCCACGCCTGCCATCCAACCGATGGCACCCAGAACGACCGCTCCAATGAAGAGGCCAAGCAGCCAACCAAGGACGGCACCGGTGATCGCTCCCAGGACCCCGCCGACTCGCGTAGCAGTCGCGAACCTCCGCCCGGGAGGATATCGGAAGCCACATCTTCTGCAGTCATAGCCGTTGGCCGTCGCCTCCATAGACAAGAGGCACCGGGGACATACCCCCCTCATCGCCAACTCCAGCCGTTCCTGGTCAGATTCAGGGAGTTCCGGGGACACCACACTAATCCCCCCCTTTCCGCCCCGCGTTCAGGCGTACATCAGCCGGCCGCGGGGGACGGGGATTTCTCGGCCTAGCTCTTGGGCGGACTCGATCCGCTCGGTGATCGCCACCCGCGCCCATCCGCCCGGCGTGCTGCCGGGCGCTCTCTAGTCCCCGAACCTCGCCGCGAAGTCCTCATCCGCGACGGTGCGCAGGATTTCGCCGAAGTAGCAGCGGTGGAAATCACCTGCGGGGTAGGCGCCGGTGATGATCTCGGGCGCCAGGTGCTCCGGGATTACGTCGTTGTGGTGCACCACGTTGCACTCGTACACCAGCCCGCACTCGGCGATGCCCGGCGAGGTCACAGTCGCGCTGGGCAGCGGGGTGAAGCCGCACTCGGCGTACTTGTCCAGGTCCCGCCCCGACCGGGTGCCACACGTCAGCACCTCCTGGGCGTGGATGGGGTACGGTATGTTCACCGTGAAGTCGCCGGTCGCCTCGAGGCATCCGTAGGTGTAGCGCGAGGGCCGGACCAGACACATGTAGATCGGCTTCCCCCAGATCACGCCGATGGTCCCCCAGCCGATTGCCATGGGGTTGGGCCGTCCGTTGGCATCCGACGAGACCAGCAGCGCCCCGTCGCGCGTTAGCGCCGCCGTCGCCTCCCGCAGATACAGGTCAAACGGGACCTCGAGCTTGGCCATTCGTCATCCCTCCTGAGCAGGTATGGTCGGCTCCCAAGTCGGTATAGGGTCCTATTCGCTTGGCCGCTTTGGTCTTCCTGCGCAGGGAAGGAAGGTCCCTTGCGGAATTCCCCAGCAAGAGGGCCGCTGGCGGCTCAGCACCGTCCCGCCCTCTTGCAGCGGCCGCTCAGCCCGCCGTCGTCAAGGCACTCGCTTCGTCTCCACCCGTCCATCGGCCCTCACGTAAATCAGCGACTTGACGCGGGTAGTGGACCGGCGCAGGCGCGTCTGCTCAAAGGGGTCCTGCTCATACTCCGTCTCTGAGTTGCCCACCACTACGCTGACGATCGGGTTAGGTTCGGCGGGGACCTGGACCACCGTCCCCGTCTCCGTTCCCTCCGCCCGGGCCAGGTGCGACCACCCGAGTACTCCCCCCGCCCCCAACACCGCTATCATCACGATCACCCAGTAAGTACGCATGGCATCCGTCCTCCTTAACACCTCGACCCTCAACCTTAGACTCCCTCGTTCCACCCCTCTGAGGTCTGAAGTCTCCCCTTTGTATGACACTCTCCGCGACCGCAAGTTCCCCTGCGGAAGGAGGTTACCCAATCTGCGCCGAAACAGCGCCCGTGCGCGTCGCCAGGATCTTCCTCCTCGCTTTCATCACTGGCCTCTCCGGCGCCCTGATGCCCGGGCCGCTGCTGGCCATGACCATCGGGCAGGTCTCCCTGACCGGCTCCTGGCTGGTGGTGCCGCTGATGATGGCGGGCCATGCGGCCCTGGAGCTGGTCGTGGTCAGCCTGCTTATCGCCGGGCTGGTACAGGCCCTCCGCGCTCGTTGGCCGCGCGGGATCATCAGCCTCGCTGGCGGGGCCGTTCTCCTGTGGATGAGCTACGGGATGCTGCGCAGCGCGGGCGGCATGGCCTTGGGAGCGGGCAGCGCCGAACGCGTCCTGTCCGCCTGGGAGTTGGTGCTGGCCGGCGTCGCCATTTCCGCGCTCAACCCGACCTTCCTCCCCTGGTGGGCCACGGTTGGCGCGGGGGGCCTGACTCAGCTCGCCCCCCGGACCATCCCGGAGTACCTGTCCTTCTACCTGGGGCACGAGCTGTCCGACTTCGGCTGGTATGGGGTAGTCGGCCTGGCCCTGATTAGCGGCCGCGGCTTGCTCAGCCCCCGCGTCTACGGGGCCCTGGTGCTGCTGTGCGGCTGGGCGGTAGTCATCCTGGCCTTGTGGTTTATGTACACCGGCGTACAGGTATTGCGCGGGAAGCCTGAGAAAGAATCAACCCGAAATGCTGAACGATGATTGATGAGTCAAGGAGGAGACCGGAACGGCCGACGGGGAGGTCTCTCGGTTCGCCGATCACCAAGCATCGATCATCAAGCATCGATTACCATAGGAGGTCCCTTCCATGTCCCGACCCACCGCTCCTCTTCGCCTGGGCTTCATCGGCCTCGGCGGCATTGGCCACGGTAGCCTCAAGCTGTGCTTAGAGGACGAGGTCTTCACCCCCGTCGCGGGTACCGATACCAGCCCGGAGGCGCTGGACCGCGCCGCCGACCTGCTCCCCCGCGAGGCGCTCTTTACCGACTACCGGGAAATGATTGGGCAGGTCCCCATGGACTGCATCTTCATCGCCACCCCCAATGTCTACCACGCGCCTACGGCGATTGCCGCGATGCGCGCGGGGCTGGACGTGTGCTGCGAGAAGCCGATGGCCGACAGCCTGGCCGGAGCCAAGAAGATCCTGGCCGCGGCGCGCCAGACGGGGCGGCTATTCATGGTGGCACAGAACCAGCGCTTCCGCGCCGACACCCAGTGGCTCCGGAGCCGCATCGAGGCCGAGTTGCTCGGCGAGGTTTACGCTATCCACACACGCTGGGTGCGCCGCCATAGCCTGTGCGGCGACCGCTGGTTCCGTTACAAGGCCCTTTCCGGCGGCGGGCCGCTGATTGATCTGGGCGTGCACGTCATGGACCTCGCCCTGTGGCTGGTCGGTTTCCCCGCCCCGCTGCGGGTCTCCGGCGCCTGGGGCCAATACTTCTGCCCCGGCGACACGGAGGACTGGGCCTATGGCACGGTTCGCCTGGAGGGCGGCGCGGTTCTCACCTGCGAGGTCTGTGAGCAGGCGCATCTGGAGAGCGAAAAGATCCAGGTGGAGATCCGCGGCACGAAGGCCGGCGTCATGATCGACGGCCACACCGGCACCACCATCTTCACCACCACCCACGGGGCTCCCGCGGACGAAAAGCCGATCCTCGACGCCGACTGGATCGGCAGCCGCCGCCGCGAACTGCATCACTTCGCCGAGAGCGTGATCTCCGGCCGACCGACGGTCATCCCGCCGGAGCAGTCGGTGCAGATCATGGCTATTATCGACGGGATTTACCGGTCGGGAGTGTCAGGGAAGGAGGTGGCGCTGGGGAAGGTTTGACCTCGTGAGACGGACGCCGGCGGCGTCGGCGGCTGGTACTACGGCAGCAGGGCTCACTAGGCCCGCATCCCCTCTCCGTGACTGTGGCTGCACCAGGGCGGCCCGGATTCCGGGCCGCCCCTTTTTCCTGTCTCCGCCTGGAAGGACTTCCCCCATCCCTCGGCGAAACTCGTCCCATACGACTCACCCACCCTTCCCGGCGCTTCACCCCGGGTGAAGGAGAAAGATGTCCCATGATCTGGGACCCCTATTATGAGTGTATGGACCTCGAGCAACGGCGCGAGCTGCAACTGCGCCGCCTGCGCGATATGGTGGCTCGCCTGGCCGTCAACGTGCCCTACTACACCCAGGCCTTTGCGGAGATTGACTTCCAGCCAGCCGATCTGCGATCGCTGGACGATATGGCTCGCTTGCCCTTCGTGGACAAGCATGCCCTGCGGGATAACTACCCGCTGGGCCTGCTGGCCGTGCCCGAAAGCGAGGTCGTCCGCATCCACGCCTCCAGTGGCACCACCGGGCAACCCATCATCGTCGGCTACACCGCCGAGGACATCAACACCTGGTCCGAGACTATCGCCCGCACCCTGTGCTGCAGCGGCGGCACCCGCCACGACATCCTCCAGATAGCCTACGGGTACGGCCTGTTCACCGGGGGCCTGGGGCTGCACTACGGCGGCGAGCGCCTGGGCTGCATGGTCATCCCCATGTCCGCGGGCAACACGGCCAAGCAGCTCATGATGATGCGGGACCTGAAGACGACCATCCTCGCCTGCACCCCCTCCTATGCCCTCACCCTGGCCGACGCCATGGCTGAAGAGGGGATGACAAAAGAGGACCTCTCCCTGCGCAGCGGCGTCTTCGGCGCCGAGGTGTGGAGCGAGTCGGCGCGGCAGGCGGTGGAGGAGATGCTGGGCCTCTCCGCGCACGACATCTACGGTCTGACCGAGATCATCGGCCCCGGCGTCTCCGCCGAGTGCGAGGTCAAAGGGACGATGCACGTCTTCGACGATCACTTCTACCCCGAGATCATCAATCCCGTCACCGGCGAGTCGCTCCCGGCGGGCGAGAAGGGGGAGCTGGTCTTCACCAGCATGACCAAGCGGGCCTTCCCCGTCCTACGCTTCCGCACGCGGGACCTGTCGGCGCTGCACTACGAGCCCTGCGCCTGCGGCCGCACCCACGTGCGCATGGAGCGCATCACCGGCCGCACGGACGATATGCTCATTATCCGGGGCGTCAACGTCTTCCCCTCGCAGATCGAGGAGGTCCTCGGTCAGGTGGAGGGCGTCGCCCCGCACTACCAGTTGGTCCTCACTCGCGAGGGGCGGCTGGACGCTCTGGAGGTCCGCGTGGAGGTCTCGCCGGAGATTTTCTCCGATACTGTCCGCGGCCTAGAGGATGTGCAACAGGAGATCGCCGATCGCCTGCACCACGTGCTGGGCATCCGCGCCAAGGTGACGCTGGTAGAACCCAAGTCCATCGAGCGCAGCGTCGGCAAAGCCAAGCGGATTATCGATCTGCGGGAGGGAAAATAGACCATGAACGTGGAAGAGAGAATCACCAAGCAGGTGTCGGTATTCCTGGAGAATAAGTCCGGCCGCCTGCGAGATGTCTGCCGAACGGTGGGCGACGCGGGGGTCAACATCCGTGCCCTGTGCGTCGCTGACACCTCCGATTTCGGCATCCTGCGCCTGATCCTGGACGACCCCGACCGGGCGCTCCAGGCCCTGCTGGGCCAAGGCTTCTCGGTAGGCGAGACCAACGTCCTGGCGGTGCAGATCCCCGACAAGCCAGGGGGCCTGGCCGGCGTCCTGGCGGCCCTCCCCAGCGAGGACCTCAACGTCGAGTACATGTACGCCTTTTTCACCCGTCTAGAGGGCAAGGCGGTAGTGGTCTTCCGCGTCGGCGATGACCAGATCTCCGAGGTAGCCCAGGCCCTCGAGTCCGCCGGCATCGTCATCATGCGGGCGGAGGAGGTCTACGCCATCTGATTGTAGGGCGCGGGCTCGTGCCGCGCCCTCGGCGTCGGCCCGGAGGATCTCTTCCTCTACGGCGTGCACGTCGCCGAGTTCATGCAGGCCGCCCTCGGTCCGGGCATGCAGACCGTGCGCGCCCTAGGCACTCCGGACAAGTACCACATCTTCATGGACTGGGGCGAGGGTCACACTGCCGTCTGGCTGGTAGGTCCGGCGGTGGCCCCCGGCTTCCGCATGATCCTCCTGGTCGAGAAGGCCAACCTCCCCCTGACCATCGCCGACTCCACCGGGATGTTCGGGGAGATGCTGCGAGCTTACTGCAACCTGGTGGAGACGAGGCAGCCCGTGATCCCCTACGGGGACATGCTGGAGATAGTGCGGGTACTGGACGCCGCGCGGTGGTCCATGGAGAGAGGCGGGGAAAAGGTGAGGCTGGGCGAGATCTAGGGCATGACCTCGAAGTTTGGCTCGCGAAATGGCGGACGGGGGCGAAGGCGCAAACGGCCTCTTTCCTCCAGAGGGACGCCCGCAATCAGCTCGGCTAGTTCTCCGCCAACCCCGCTGCCCGCCCCTGCCGCCCGGCTGCGTCATGCGACACGGGTGGGAGTCCCGTGCCAGCGCCGCCTCCCGGCGGGGGAGGGCTGTGGGGGTCGCGCGGCGCATAGAGAAGGAACACAATACGCTCGCCTGTGGAGGCCCCTATGCCGGTGCGCCGTGCCTGCCTCGCCATCGCCCTTGCGGTGTTTGCCGCGCTCGCTGCCCATGCCCAGCAACTCGGCGATCCCTCCTTCGAGGCTCTCGCCGAAAAGGACGCTCCCCGAGAGGCTGTCGCGGGTGGCTGGAGTATCCCGCCCGGACCGCCTTACGCCGACGGTATTGCCGTCCGCGGCGACGCCCAGGCGGCGCATGACGGGGCCTCCGGGTTGAGCCTGGCGGTCTCCGTCTGGGGGCGGCTGGCGGCGGTGCGCCAGACGGTGGACCTGCCCGCCGGGATGCACGAACTCAAGGTCTGCGCCAAGGGCGATGGTTTAGTGATTCTCTCGGCGGGCAGCCTGCGGCGGCGCGGCAATTTGGGGAAGGACTGGGCGCAGTACTCCCTCACCTTCGAGGCCGCGCAGGCCGGCCCCGTGGACCTGACCATTCTCGCCAACTGCAGCGCTTCCGTGGACGACGCCTCCCTGGCCCCCGCCTCCCCCGAGCGCCTCACCGCCTGGCAGCGGCAGGAGACCGCCCGCGCCGAGTACGGCTTCGTCCCCGACTACCTCTCCGCCCAGTTGCCCCAGCCGGGCGCGCCGGCGATTCCCGCGGGCGACTTCCAGGCTGGTCCGGTCACCTTCCGCGAGAAGGTCGTCTACTACGACAAGCGTTACGACTCCGTCTGGAGCGTCCACCCGGAGACCCTCGCGCAGTACCTGGCGGCCAATGACTTCCAGCAGCTTGACGCCGAGGCCTTCGGCGAGTGGATGAAACGCATCACCGCCGCCGGAGCTTACGGCACGGTCTGTGTCATGACCCACGGCGTCTGCCCCGGCTCGGTCTGGGACGACGACCCGGAGAAGGCCCCCATCCGCCAGTACCTGGCGGCGGGCGGGCGGGTGGTCTGGGTGGGGGATGTACCGCTGTACTACATGCAGGACGCCACCCATCCGCAGGTTTTCAGCAAGGGCGGCCCCGGCCCCATGCTGGATATCCGCGCCGGCTGGGATGTCGGCTGCTGGGGGAACCAGGGCACACCGACCGTGGCCGGCCTGGGCACGGCCTGGGGCCTTACCGACCCCGGCGGTCCGATCATTGCGGCCTACCCGGAGGACATCACCGCCACGCTCTCCGGCTTCCATTCCGACTACGCCGGCTCCGACTTGGCAGTCTGCTACCTGAAGACCTTCAACCCCCTTTACCCGTGGAGCGGCTTCATCTTCTGCCACCGCAACTCCGACTTCAACAACCCGGCCAACCAGCGGTCGGTTTACCGAGTGGCCCTGCACGCGGGTGAGGCGGTGGAGGCTCCGGTAGGGATCAGCGTCGGCGCCGGGCAGCAAGCGCCACTGCTGAAGGTCACGTTCGATGCACCCCGCGATCGGCGCTGCTTCTACCGGGGAGAGAACATCCCCGTGCGGATCGAGACCACGGACCAGACGCCTGCCCCCGGCCCCGTCGTCTTCTTCCTTGATCGCGCCGGCCAGAGCCTCTCGCCCCTGCAGATGGACCTGCCCATCCCGGGCCAGGCGGCGACCGCGGTGCTGGCCACCGCCAACCTCGCCTGCGGCGACTACCAAGTCCGGGTGCTGCCCCTCAACACCGACCGTGCCCGCCCGCTGTGGCAGGCTACTTTGTCGATCTGCCCTCGCCAGGAGGATCCTACCTTCTTCTTTGGTGTTTCCGGCGTCCAGGCCTCCAATCCCTACCGCCAGGAGATGATGGTCAAGGACCTGGCCAGCCACGGCATGATGAACGGTTCGGCCACCAAGGAGTCCCCGCCGGGGATACTCGACCTGGGGATGAAATACGGCCTGCGCTTTGGGATGCGGGCGCATGGCTCGGCCAAGCTGACCGACGCCGAGCGCGAGGAAGCCCTGCGTCGCGGCCCCCATGGGGAGAAGCTCCCCGGCGCCTGGGAGGGCGGCCGGCCCATCACCGGCCTGCTCAGCGCCCGCGTCCGGGAGACCGCCGCCGCCAGTATGGCCGAGCAGGTGAAGGAATTGGCCGCCTGGCCCTCGGCCTGGCCGCGCTGTCACACCAACGACGACTTCTCCATGTACTACGGCTTCGACTGGTCCGACCTGGCCCGGCGGACCTTCAAGGAAAAGACCGGTCTGGACGCCCCCGTTCCGCCCGAAATCGCCAAACTAGGCGCAAGGTTCCGGGATGTCGGAGCCATCGCGCACGAGCCGGGGATCGTCCCCGACAACGACCCTTGGCTGCAATGGAATATCTTCTGCACCCGCGACCTCGGCGGCGCCTACAACGGCGCCCTCACCCAGGCTTGTGCGGCCGCGGTTCCCGGCATGAAAGTCGGCCCCGTCCCCGGCGGCATGCAACTCCCGCTCTGGTGCCAGGGCCAGTACCCCCCGCACGACTTCGGCCCCGGCGGCTTCAACTTGCTCCAGTACTACTACTACCTCAATTACTGGCAGCCCACCATCGGCAACCTCTACTGGAACGAGGTCGCCCGGATCAACAACCGCGACCTGGAGCTGTGGGCTATGCCTGATTGCGCCTACCAGGAGTCGCCGGCCTACTACACCAACACCTTCTACCTCCAGGTCGCCGGCGGCGTGCAGGGCCTCAACTACTTCGCCTACACCGAGGCCAAGCCCGTGGCCTGGGAGACGCTGGGGAAGATCGGCAATACCGTGGTCAAGCCGCTCTACCCCTTCCTGGGCAAGCTCCGCCCTGCCCGCACTAGCGTTGGCCTGCTGCTGCCCTACACCCAGTGGTGTTACAACTGGCTCTACCCCACCACCGCCATCTACCCCTACGCCAACCTGCTGGGGGCCCACGTGGATGTCCAGCCCACCTGTGAGGAGGAGGTTCTTTCCGGTGACGCTGCGCAGTACAAGGTTATCCTGCTGTGGCGGGTGCAGTACCTGCGGCAGTCGGTGGTGACGGCGCTGGAGAACTACATCGCGAAGGGTGGTGTGGTCATCTGCGACGCGACTACCCGGGTGCCCATCAAGGGGGCCATCAAGACCTCGGTAGACCTGGCGATGGGCGAGGGCAAGTCTGACCCCGACCCCAACGATCCCCGCCTGGGCGGCCCCGGCATCCTGGATTACCTGCACCCGGACCGGGTTGCCCTGGTACGCAAGACCCTCGACCCCTACGCCCAGCCCTGGGCTGACTGCAGCGACTCCACCCTCATCGCTCGCCGGCATGAGTACCGCGGGGTAACCTACCTGTGGCTGGTGAACATCGAGAGCCAGGAGGAGTACGAGTATATCCGCCCGCGGGTGGCAGCCGGGGCCCGCCCCGAGGACCCTGGGAAAGCTAAACAAGAGGCGGTGGCCTACCTCGCCGAACGCACTGCCGGCAAACGCTTCCAGCCGCTGGTGACCATCCCCGCCGGCGGCTGGGCGGCCTACGATGTGCTCCAGGGCAAGCGCTTTGCCCTGCAGAAGGTGGGAGACCGGCTGGGTTTCCAGGCAGACATGGAGCGCCTGGGCGGGCAGCTTATCGCTTTGTATCCCGAACCGGTGGGGAAGATAGTGGTGGAGGTGGGCAAGCAGGTGCAGCGGGGCCAGGCGGTGACGCTGACCGTCCGGGTCCTGGGCGTGAGCGGCAAGCCGCTGGCGGGCACACAGCCACTGGCGGTGGAGGTCTTGACTCCCCAAGGGCGCTGGCTCGAGCTGACCGGCGCCCACGCGACCGAAGACGGCCTGTGGACTGCCACCTTCAACCCGGCCGCCAACGACGTTGCCGGCCAGTGGCGAATCCAGGTGAAGGAGTTGTCGTCGGAGACGCGAGCCGAGGCGACCGTGACGGTGAAGTAAGGACTCTATCCGCCACGGCCGGAGGAGGAACTAGCCAACCCAGCAGCGAACACCCGCGGGGAACTCGGCCGTCACGCCGGTTCCCCGCCGTGCTGTCGGTCGGCGATTCCTCTGCTGCGCGAGGTGTGTTCGATGGTCGCCTTCTTCCTCTCCGCCTTCTGGGCCATGCAAGTGACCGCCGTGGTGCTCATCAAGTGGGGCTCCACGGCTCCGGAGCGCTGGTGGTACGGCTTCCTCCTCGGCAACCTCTTCGGGGCACCCAGCATGCTGCTGGCCATGAAGGTCTACCAGCGGATGAACCCCAACATCGCCCTGGCGCTGGCCGCGGGTGGCTCCTTCCTCTTCGCCCAGCTCGCCATGGCCTGGCTGTTCCACTCGCGCCCCACCTCGCTACAGTGGGTGGGCCTGGCGGTCATTGGGGCCGGCATGGTCCTGGCCGCCGGCGCCGGGACCAAAGCGGGATCGTAGCACCAGAACGGGCACGGCGCCCCGACCGTACCCGTGACCCGTCCCCTCCCCCACGTTCCACTTCCCCTACCGGTACATCCCCCGGATCCTCTCGGCGAACCTCTCCGCCACGGCTTTCCTGCGCACCTTCATCGTGGGCGTGAGTTCCTCTTCCTCAATCGTCAGTTCTCGCTCCAGTAGGACGAAGCTCTTGATGCGCTCGAAGTCGGCCAGATGCTCGGTGAGCCGGTTGATCTCCCCCCGCACTAGAGCCTGCACCCGCTCGCTTTGCGCCTGCCCCGCGCAATCCTCCGGCACGGCATGTCCGTGCTCCCGCGCCCAGGCTTGTACCCTCTCCACCGCGGGCACCACCAGGGCGGTTACGTACGGGCAGTGGTCTCCGACTAGCACCACCTGGGCGAGGTAGGGACTCGCCACCAGGGCGCTCTCGATCGGCTGCGGCGCCACGTTCTTCCCGTTGCTCAGCACGAGGATGTCCTTTAACCGGTCGGTGATGCGCAGGTGCTGCGTCTCGTCCAGTTCGCCGATGTCACCGGTGTGCAGCCAGCCCTCCTCATCCAGGGCCTCGGCGGTCTCCTCCGGCCGCTGGTAGTAGCCCTGCATCACGTTCGCGCCCCGGACCAGGATCTCCCCCTGCGGGCTCAGGCGCAGTTCGACTCCGGACAGCGCGGACCCGACCGTTCCCAGCCGGCTGCGGCCGGGCCGATTGACGGTCACCACCGGCGAGGCCTCCGTTAAGCCATAGCCCTCGAGGATAGGCAAGCCGAGGGCGTGGAAGAACCACTCCGTCGCTGGGGCCAGCGCCGCCCCGCCAGAAATAAAGTACTTCATCCGCTGAAACCCCATCGCCCGGTGCAGCCTCCGGAAGACCAGCCGGTGGGCCAGCTTCCACTGCGCCCGCAGCCCCAGCCCCGGCGTCCGCCCCTCCTGCTCCGCCTGCACCCGCCGCGTACTCACCTGTAGCGCCCAGGCAAACAATCGCTGCCGGCGCGGAGGCAGCTTCCCCACCTGGTCGAGAATCGCCTCGTGGAAGGCCTGGTACATCCGCGGCACCAGGATCATATGGGTGGGCTGCGCCTCCCGCAGATTCTCCCGCAGCCGCCGCAGGCTCTCGGCGAAGGCCACTTGCGCTCCAGCGGCCAGCGGCAGATAGTACCCCGCCAGCCGCTCGAGGCAATGGTTGAGCGGCAGGAATGAGAGCAGTAGGTCCTCCGGGGTAAAGTGCAGCACCTCCTGGCACGAGACCAGGTTGGCCATGAAGTTGCCGTGGGTGAGCAGCACGCCCTTGGGATCGCCGGTGGTGCCGCTCGTGTAGACGATGCTCGCCAGGTCCTCCGACCGCACCACCTCGGCCTGCCGGTGGTGTTCCTCCTCGCTTCGGGGCGCTTCCGCCCCCCGCCGCAGGGACCTCCGCAAAGCTGACGACGCCCGCCTCCGGCGTCTCGGGAGCGTCCATGACCACGATCAGGAGGTCGGGGCAAGCCTGCCGGACCTGCCGCGCTTTCTCCAGTTGCGTCCGGGTGGAGACGATCAGCATGGTCGCGCCGCAGTCGGCGACGATGAAGGCCACCTGGACAGCGGGGAGGCTGGTGAAGATGGGGGCATCCACCGCTCCGAGCGCTAGCACAGCCAGGTCGGCGACGGCCCATTCCGGCCGGTTCTCGGCCAGCAGCACCACCCGGTCCCCGGCCTGCAGCCCGAGAGCCCGCAGGCCAGCGGCGAACTGCCGCACGCGTGCGGCCAGCTCCCCGTAGCTGATCGCCCGGTAGCGCCCGCCCTCCCCATACAGCAAAGCCGGCCGCTCCCCATGGCGCTGCACCGACTCCAGGAACATTCGGTTGATGGTACCAGGCATGACGCGCCTATTCGCCGCGGACAGCCCGGTGGCCTTCGCGAGGAGGCCTCCCACCCCTCCAGCGCGAATACCCCCCCCAAACGTTCTCGGAGGTGTCTGCCATGTCAGAGGTCATGGGCGCTGCTGTTGTTGGAATGGGCTGGGCTGCGGGGGAGCACTTCAAGGCCTACCAGAATAACCCCCACACCAAGGTGCTCAATGTCTGCAGCCGGACCAAGGCCGGCGCGGAGGCCAAACTGCAGGAGCTGTGCGCGGATACGGACGTGGAGGGCGTACTGGCCTGCGAGACTATCGAGGAAATCCTGGGCGATCCGGAGATCAAGATCGTCTCTATCTGTTCCCCGCCCAGTTGCCATGTGGAACAGGTCCTGCAGGCCGCTCGGGCCGGCAAGCACATTGTCCTGGAGAAGCCGGTGGCGCTGAACGTGCCTGACTTGCGCCGCTTGCAGCAGGCCGTCGCCGAGGCCGGCGTCCGGGTAGCTGTGTGCCTGGAGTGCCACTACAACCCGCAGGTGCAGGCCCTCAAGTCCATGCTCGACATGGGCCTGATTGGGGAGATCTACTACCTGGAGGGTGACTACTACCACGGCATCGGGCCCTGGTACAAGCAGTGGCAGTGGAATACCCAGGTGGAGGAGGGCGGCAGCGCCTTGCTCTCGGCCGGCATCCACGCCCTGGACCTAGTCATGTCCTTCGCCGGGTCGGAGGTGGAGGAGGTTCATTCCTACGGCTGCCTGAGCCCCAACAACCCGCTGCAGTACACTTACCCCCCCACCTCGGTGACCATCCTGAAGTTCGCGAACGGCGTGGTGGGCAAGTGCGCCTCGGACCTGCAGTACCGCGGGCCGTACTACTTCCCCTTCGAGATCCACGGTGAGGCGGGCACCATTCGCGACAACCAGTTCTTCGCCACCAAGCTGGAGGGCCAGAAGGATTTCGCCGCGGTGCCCACCATCATGCTCGACAGCGGGGATGTGACGCATCATCCCTACCAGGATGAGGTAGACGAGTTTGTCGAGTGCATCCGGGAGAACAAGCCCTTCCCGATCGATCTGGACTACGCGGCCAAAGCGCACGAGGTAGTCTTCGCTGCTGACCGCTCTGCGGCGGAGGGCAGGCCAGTGAAGCTGGCGGAGATCAAGGGGGAGTAGGGGGCGAGGAGCAATGTTTCACGTGAAACAATTGTTTCACGTGAAACACCGGGGAACTACCTGACGACTCACACGTTTGTACCTCCGCAGTCAGCCGAAGGCAAACTTCGGTGCTCGCGTCCTTGCGCGAAGGACGACGAACCGCTAACATGTACTCGCGGTTCGCCAATCGTCTCCAAGGAATAATCATCCATGCGGCCAATGAATTGCCGAATCCTTGTGCTAATAGTTTTGCCCTTGCTCGCCCTTCCCGCGTTCGCGGCAGAGAGCCCCGCGAAGGTGCTGGACCTGTCCCATGTCCAGGACCAGACGCTGGGGAATGGGATGCGGGTGATCATCAAGTCCGAGCCCTACTGGAAAGCGGTGGCCCTGGGGGTGGTGCTACGCACTGGGGCTAAGGACGATCCGGACGGCCAGAGCGGCCTCACCCACCTGGTCGAGCACCTGCTCTTTGAGCCCTCGCTCCCCGGCAAGTCCCTGTCGGTGGAGGTGGAGAACCTGGGCGGATTCGTGAACGCCGCCACTAGCGCCGACTTCACCCAGATCTCCCTGGCGGTGGCCAGTCAGTTTGCGCCGGACCTGATGCCGCATCTGGCCAACGCTGTCTTCGGGGCCAAGTTCACCGATGAGCAGGTGGAGGCGGAGAAGGTGATCATCGAGCGGGAGATTCAGGACCAGAACTCCGAGGTACTGCCGCGGCTGGAGAGCATGATCTGGGACCTCGCCTTCACCACCCACCCTTACCGCTTCCCCATCGCCGGCACCAGCGAGAGCGTGGCCCAGCTCACTGCCGCTCAGGCGCGCAAGTTCTACCAGGAGCACTACGTTGCCGGGAACATGGCTCTGATCGCGGTGGGAGACCTGGACCCCACCTCCTTCTTTGCCCTGGCCCGGCAGCATTTCGGGGGATATCCCAAGCAGGACCGACCCGCCGAGAATCTTCCGGTCGAGCCGGAGCAGATCGCCGCTCGCACCCGCATCGTCAACCTGGGAGTGGCCAACACGGTCATCCGCTACGCCTGGCGCGTGCCGGGGATTAGCGACAAGCCGGGCGTCTGTGCCATGGACCTGATGTACACCGCGCTGGACCGGGGCGAGACCAGCCTGCTGAGCAAGGCCCTGGAGCAGAGCCGGCTGGCGCTCGACTCCCGCTGCAGCTTCCTGACCCACAAATACCCGGGGCTGTTCATGATTACGGTGATCACTCCGCCGGACAAGGAGCTGGAGGCCCGCGGGGCGGTGCTGGCGACGGTAGCCAGCCTACGCGACAAGCAGTTCTCCGACGAGGAACTGCGTTACCTGAAGAAGCTGCTGTACGCCGACTATGCTTTCTCCAACCAGAGCTACCCGGATCAGGTGGGGTCGCTGGCCTTCTACGAGGCCATTGACAGCTACAGGTTCGCTACCAGCTACTTGACCTACACCAACGCGGTCACGGCGGAGCAGATCCAGGCCGCGGCGAGCAAATACCTGCGCGATGACAACTACAACCTGGTGATCATCCGGCCGCTGCAGCGCGAGCCGGGAGGGGAGCCGGTGTAGTGGGAGGCAGGAAACGGGAGAAATCGCGAGGCGCGAGAGGCCGGCCGGGAGGGGGGAGTGCAGCCAAGCGGGGGGTTCTGCTGGGATTGCTGCTGCTCCTGGCCTCCCCGGTCTGGGCTCAGCCGGTGGCGAGGGCGCGGCCGCCGATGGTGGTGCTTTCCAACGGGCTGCGGGTGCTGGGGTATGAGGACTGCTCTACCAGTCTGGTGGGGGTCTTTCTGGCCCTGAAGGTGGGCGCCTCGGCGGAAGGGTCGGACCTGAGCGGGGCGCGGGACCTGCTGCAAGATGCCTTCCGCTGGTCCCTAGATAGGAAGCTGCACAGCGACGCCAAGTACCTCAACCTGACCTCGGCGCTACTGGTGGGGCGGGGGCTGAGCCTGGGGACGGAGTGGGAGTACCTGTCACTAAGGGCGCTGTGCCCGCGCTCGGAACTGGGGCCGCTGCTGACACTGCTGGGGCAGGTCATCTTCCGCGATCCGCTCACGGCTGAGGCGGTAGCCGCCGCGAAACAGCAGTTGGCGCGGCAGGGGGAGATCTACCAGACCAACCCGGCTGAGGCGACTTACTACCTCTTCCGCCGCGCGATGCTGGGGCCGGAGATACCGGCGCGACCGGTGTATGCCGATCCGCAACGGGTGGTGGCGCTGAGCCTCCCGGCCCTGGAGGCCTTCCGGACCAAGTGGTTTGTGCCCGGCAAGGCGCTGTTGGTGCTGGCGGGGCCGGGTCAGCCGGAGCAGTTGGTGGCGGAGGCAGTGGAGGCGCTGATGGCGGCGCCCAAGACCGAGGCGCCCTCGGGGTGGCCGCCGCATTTCTCCTTGCAGCCCTCCAAAGTACAGGTGGCGACCAATCCACGGCTGCAGCAGGGCGACCGGGGCGTGAGCTCCCTGATCGTGGGCTACCGCTTGCCGCCGGCGGCCGATGCGGACTATCCCGCAAGCCTGGTGCTGTATGAGATGCTCGCCGGCAAGACGGGGATATTGCTTACCGACCAAAGGCTGCGGGAGGCGCTGACTGCAACCACCGTGGCCCAGCCGGCCGGGGTGGCGCTGCCGCTGCAGATGCTGCCGCCGGCGCCCTCAGCGGCGCCCTACATGGCAGTGCACATCCAGACCGACCCAGCTCGCGTCGGGGCGGTACACGAGGCGCTGAGGCAAGCCTTTGCCAGCGTGGCGACGAAGAGTAAGGACCCGGCGGCGGTGCAGCGGGGCAAGCAGCGCGCCCTGAGCGCGCAGGCGCTGGCGGGCCTGAACCAGGGCGGCCGGGCGCGGCGCCTGGGAGAATGGGCGCTGTTCGCGCCGGCGCGGGACGACCTGCGGGGCTTGCCCAAGCGGATCGAGGCGGTGATGGCAGAGGACCTGCAGAGGGTGGCCAGGCGGTGTCTGATAAGAGAATACGTGGGGCTGCAAATGCCTGAATGACGGCAGGCCCAACGACAGGCACAGGGACAGGCACAACGGCAGCGGGAAACGGCGGGAGCCTCACCTCCTGCCCCCTCTCCTTGCAGGAGAGGGGGAGCCTGGGAAGGGCTCCCAACTCCCAACTCGCGACTCGCGACTTTCGATTCCCCCGGAGGGCAGCTATGATCGACGGAGTTGTCATCAAGCCACTGAAGGTGCACGCAGACGACCGCGGGTACTTAATGGAGATTCTTCGGGATGACGAGGAGCTGTTTGAGGGTTTTGGGCAGGTGTATGTGACTACCTGCTATCCGGGCGTGGTCAAGGCCTGGCATGCGCATACCCGGCAGACCGATCACCTGGCATGCGTCTCCGGGACGATGAAGGTAGGGCTGTTTGACGACCGGCCGGAGTCACCCACGCGGGGGGAGGTCATGAGCCTAGTGCTGGGGCTGGTGCGGCCGGCGTTGGTGCGGGTGCCGCCGGGGATCTGGCACGGCTTTACGGCGGTGGGGGGCGAGACGGCCATGCTGCTGAATGTGCCGACGGAGCACTACGACTACCAGCAGCCGGATGAACTACGGCGCGACCTCTTCGACCCGGAGATACCGTTTGAGTGGATCACGAAGGGAGGGTAGGAGGGCTGGCCGAGTCGGCTCGATCAGGCACCCGTATGGCACGCAAGCGGTCCACCGACGAGACCCCCGAGGCCCTCACCCGGCTTGCCCACCTCTACCTCTACGACGAGCCGGAGGCGCCGGGGCTGGATGTGGACTACCTGGGCCGCTATCTGGCCGCGGTGCTGCCTACCTGTGAGGCCCATCCCCGCACTGACTTCCTCACCCACCACCTGGCCCGCTTCAGCGAAGAGCAGCGTGAGACACTCGGCGAGCAACTGCTGGGACAGTTCCAGCGGGCGCGGGTGGACAACCTGGCGCCGCCAGGCCTACGGAAGAACCTCCCCGCCGAAGACCCCACCGAGGCCGGCTGGGACGAGGTCTACGATGGCCCCTCGCTACAGGCTGTCCTGCACCTGCTGATCCCCCCCGAGGAATCCCACCTTAGCGAGCTGCACCTTTCCCTGACCAGTTTGCGGCTGGGGCTGTGGCCGGCTGCCGACCAATCCTTCCGCCTGAGCCCGGCCCTCTTCGGCGAGCCCAATCTCTTGTCTCTGACCAGTCTGCTCGAGGGCCCGGAGGTCTCGCGGGAGTATGAGTTCATGCGGGCGCAGATGGCGATGTTCGGGCTGGAGGAGGGGTTGGAGGCGGTAGAGGATCGCTTCGCTCCGCGGATGCTGGCGGAGGGGGACCCGCGGTTGAACGAGGTGGTTAAGGGGTTGCTGCTGCAAGCCGTATTCTACCGGCTGTTTGGGGAGGCCTTCTGCCCGGGTCCGGCGTGTCGGCTACACAACGCGACCACGCAGGAAGAACTCCTGGAGGCGCAGACCGGTCCCGGAGCGGGGCTGTGCGAGAGGCACCGGGAGTGGCTGTGGGCGGTGGAAGGGGCGCCGGAGAGGGCTTGAGAGGGAAGCCTCACCCCCTTGCCCCCTCTCCCTCGCCGGGCTCGGGAGGAGGGGGTGTCGGGGAAGGGGAGGCAGCGGTCCGGGGCGACAGACAGCGCCCCGGCGGACCGGGCGGGCGTCAGTCCCCAGAGGTCCCGACTGTATTCCTCAGAGTGCCGATCCCCTCCAGGCTGACCTCCACCACATCCCCCTGCTTTAGGAAGACCGGCGGGGTGCGTTTGTAGCCTACACCAGGCGGAGTGCCGGTCATGATGACCGTGCCGGGGCGGAGGGTGGTGATCTGGGAGAGGTAGGTGATCAGTTGGCGGCAGGAGAAGATCATGTCCTGGGTGTTGCCGTCCTGCATGGTCTGGCCGTTGAGGGTCAGGGAGACGGTGGCCTGGTCGGGATCGACGTCGGTCTCGATCCACGGGCCGAGGGGGCAGAAGGTTTCGAAGGACTTGGCGCGGGCCCACTGCCGGTCGAGGCGGAACTGGCAGTCGCGGGCGGTGACGTCGTTGCCGCAGGTAGAGCCGAGGAGGTAGTCGAGGGCCTCCTCCTCAGAGATCTGGTGGCAGGAACGACCGATGACGAGGGCCAGCTCGGCCTCGTAGTCGACCTCGTCGGGGGCTAGGGCGGGGAGGCGGATCGCGTCGCCGGGACCAAGGACCGAGCTGGTGGCCTTGAGGAAGACAACCGGAGCGGTGGGCGCGGCCATCTCGATTTCCTGGGCATGAGCGCGGTAGTTGAGGCCGATGGCCCAGATCTCGGGCGGGGCGACGGGGGCCAACAGGCGGCAGTCGGCGAGGGGGTAGTCGGGGCCAGTCGGGTCCAGGTCTTCCCAGGGGCGACCGGGGAGGGAGTGGATGGTCTCTCCCTCTAATAAGCCATAGAGGACAGTGTCGGCAAGGGCAAAGCGGACGATCTTCAGCGGGATCACCTCGGGAGTGTGGCGGGCCTCTGGGATTGTGTCCAAGAACGCCCTTCTCTGCTCCGCGTGGCGCGGGCTTTCTAGCCCGCGCCCGGCAAATATGCGGCTCGGAGGGCCGGCTAGAAAGCCCGCCCCACGCGGAGGCGGCTCCTTAGGCACATTCCTACTTCTTCCCCGTACCCCACCCCTCGCACCTCCCCGCGCAAAGGACTGCGTTGCCCCGGCGTCGAAAGAGTCCCCAAGATACATCCCAGTCCCCAGGAGGTTCCGTCATGTCCCGGATAGCGACTTGCTTACTGCTCGCGCTGCTGGTGGGGGGAGTGCAGGCGGAGGATTTCGAGTCAGGACTGCTGATGAACTGGGGCATTCCCGGCCGCAATATGGGGGGGACGAAGATGCCGGAGGGTGGCTCCGTGCGGCTGGCCGACGCCCGGCGAGGGGAGCCCGTGCATGGGGGGCGGTTTGCCCTGCGCGCCGAAGCCGCGGACCAGACAGTGGCGCTCACACCGGTCAACCGCGTCGCCCTGAGCGACTCCCCCGACGGCCGTTGGCTGGCGGAGGGTTGGGTGCTGGTGGAGCGGGGGCAACTTTTCACCAACTCGTATCACTTCAACAGTGACGGCGGATACGTGGGGGAGTTGCAGTGGTTCTTCAAGGCGGCGCCGGAGTGGCAGCATGTGAGAATCGTGGTGGGGCCGCCGGGGAGCGCGGTTGACGCGCCGTTGCGGCCGGGCGGGGTGTCGTTCAGTTGGCCGCTGAACATCCAGCCGCAGAGCGTCATCTACTTCGACGATTTCACCATCGAGCCGCTGGACGCGAGCGAGATCAAGGTACTCGACTCCGGTTGGAAGCGGGCGGACGGGAAAACGGCGGTCCAGGTGCAAGTGACGTTGCGGGAGGTGGGGGACTGCCCGCAGTTGGAGATGGCGGGGCCGAACCGCAATGTCTGGCCGGCGGAGGCAGAGCTTTCGGAGCTGCCCGTCGCCCCGCGGGCGGGGGTGGAGGTGGCGCTGCGGCTGGACCGACAGAACCTGGACACCGTGGAGCCGGCGGTGGCGACGACGGACGCGGAGGGCCAGGCGACCTTCACGGTGCGGGCGACGCACAGCGGTACGGTCAAGGCGCAAGCCTACTCGCCCGCCCCGGCGGGGCGACCATACGGGGAGCCGCTGAGCAGCCAAACGGCGACGCTGACCTGGGCGGAGCCGGGGGCGGCCGTGGCGATTGAGGATCTGACGGGCCATAACTGGCCGCCGCAGTTGGTCCAGTACCGGATGGCCTGGGAGCCGGGGGCGGCGCATCCGGAGGGCGTGAGAGCGCAGGACGAAGCAGGCCAGACTCTGGCGACGCAACTGGAGGACGTAGTCAAGCATCCGGATGGGAGCTTAGCCTCGGCGCTGGTGGGGTGGATCGCGAGCGTTCCTGCCAACGGGACCGCCCGGTACACGGTAGCCGCGCAGCCGGTGAAGACGTACAAGCCGGCGCCGCAGCCCGAGACGGACCTGAAGGTCGCCCAGGGAGGAAACCTGGAGATCGCCACCGACAAGATTGCCCTGCGCCTGCCGTCGGCGCCGCTCGTCGTGGAGACGCCCCAGACGGAGGGGATACCGGCGCCGATACTGGCAGTGCGGGGGCGGTCGGGGGCGTGGTTGGGAAGGGGATGGATGGAGCTGCCGGGAGGGGTCACGCGGGTGACGCCGGAATTGCGGGCGAGCGGGCCCGTCTTCGCGGACTACCATGTGGAGTACGAGGGGCCGGCAGGGCGGTACCTGGTGGACATCCGCATGGTCACCGGGAGTGAGGTGGCATTAGTCAGCGAGCAGTACGACACCGCAGCGGGGGCCTTCAAGTTCTCCCTCTACGAGAACCTCAAACCCGACACCGGCCGCTGGCGGGGACACAGCGCCAGCACGCAGTTCGCGCCCGACTACAAGGGGTTCTTCAGCGACCAGGAGGCGGTCTCACCGCTCAAGTACGACCGAGAGGGGGCCATCTTCGGGCTGGCCGGATGGATGACGTGGTGGCCGGACACGGGGTTCTACTGGGGCGTCTATGACAGCAATAACCCGCAGTCGGACTACCTGGGGATCTTCCGCAGCCGGAGCGGGCAGTGGCAGAATCCGACGTGGCCGGGGGTGGAGATGGCGCAAGCCCCGGACTTGGTCGCGAGCTTCGGGCTGGGTTGCGGGAAGCGGCAGTGGGGGCTATACTCGGCAACGGCGGCGGAGGCGGTTCCGGTGAGCGGGCGGACCGCGGAATCAGGGCTGAACCGAGCGATGCTGTGCTACGGGGAGATGCCCTTGGACAAGTATAAGGACTGGATCCTGGATTGGCCGGGAGCGGACCAGGACACCTACCCGCGGATGTTCATCGCGCCGGGGGAACTGGAGGCAGTGCGGACGCGGGTACAGGCCTGGCCGGAGGGGATGAGCCGGCTGAACACGGTCTTCGGGATGTGGTCGCGGTATCTGGTAACGGAGGATGAGAAGCTCGGGCAGGACCTGGTGAACGCGGAGGCGGGTGAGGACTACAACTGGATGGGGCTGAAGCGGCGATTGCAGTGGGATGTGACGGAATGGCTGGAAGGAGAGGGCGACTGCGGAACCGCGATGCACAATCTGCATGGGCAGATCAAGGGGCGCACCAACGCGCTGCGGTACGACGTGGTGGCCTCAGTGAAGAACATGACCCCGAAGGAGCGGCGTCAACTGCGGGCGCTAGAGGCCTTTGAATCGAGCAAGATGGCCGACCCGGACTGGGTCCCCTTCGGCACGGGTTTTCATCTGGGCAACCCGAACATGCCGACGGCGGTGGCGGCGACGCTGGGAGTGTGCGGGGCGGCGCTGCCCTCGCATCCATATGCGCAGCAGTGGATGGACCGGGCCTACCGGTACGTGCGGGATACGGTTAACTCCTTCACGGCGTCGGGCGGAGCGTGGAACGAGTGCCCCCATTACCAGATGGACGCCTCCTTGCAGCAGATCCTGCAACTGGCGGTGGCGCTGAAGAACGCCGGCTACGCGGACCTGTTCCAGGAGCAGAAGTTGCGCGATACCATGGCCTATGCGGCGGAGATCAGCACGCCGCCGGACCCGCGCATTGGGATGCGGCGGCTGCCGAGCTTTGGGCACACGCCGCTCGAGTCGACCTCGCTGTGGGGGTGGATGGCCTCTCAGACGCGAGAGATCGACCCCAACTTCGCCGCCACCCAGCAGTGGATGTGGCAGGAGAGCGGACGGGCGCTACAGTACCCCTACGACGAGTTGGAGATAGACCCGAACGGCGAGGCTCAAGCGCCAAGCTACACGTCCCGAAACTTCCCCGGCTTCGGCGCGGTGCTGCGCTCGGGGAGCCCCGATCCGCGGGAGACGTACTTCTGCCTGCGCGGCGGATACTGGCGCAGCCACTACGAGGCGGCGGACTGGGGCAACTTCATCCTGTACGCCAAGGGCGCGCCACTGTGCCTGGATTTCGCCAGCCAGTATGGGCCCACCGTCAACCGCTCGTACATGCACAACCGGATTTCGTTCAACCACCAGGTGAGCGCGGACAGCGGGAGCGTGACGGCGTTTGCCACGGGGGAGAAGGCCGATTACCTGCGCTGTACCACCCAGACCCAGCGGCTGTTCGAGCTACCGGAGACGCCGGAGGAGGAGCAGAAGCTGTACGAGCAGCGGGTGCTGCTGCCCAACAGTTCGCCGCCCTCAAAGCAAATCCCGACGGCGACGTGGGACCGGCGGGTGGCGCTGCTCAAGGACGCGGACGTCATGGGGCCCAACTACGTGGTGATGCGGGACAGCTTCTCTGACCATCTGGTGCCGACGGACTGGAATTTGTGGTCGCTAGCGAGCGAGGTCAGATGGGAGGGAGGACGGGCGCTGGTGACGGCGATGTATGGTGGCGTGCTGCTGGATGTGTACATGCTGGAGCCGGCCGCGCCCCAGTTCGTCACCGGCGAGTGGGCGCACAAGTTCATGCCGGGCAACACGGGGGGGCTGTGGCAGACGCACAATCCGGGGGTGCCCTTCGAGGAACGGCAGAAGCTGCTGCGGGTCCAGCAGGGCCCGGGAGGCGGGTATCTGGCGGTGCTGTACCCCCGGACCGCGGAAGAGGCCCCCCCGCAGGTGGAGGCGCTAGCGAACGGGGTGGGGGCGAAAGTGGTGACGCCGCTGGGCACCGACGTGGTCCTGCTGCTAGGGCAGGAGGGGACGGCTACCGCGGAGCAGGCGATCCTGGAGGGGAGCGCGGCCACGATCCGGCAGCAGCAGGGGCTGCTGGCGCTGGCGCTACTAGAGGGGACGCGGCTGGCGTGGGGGAACGACTGGGAGATTGGCCAGGAGACGGCCGGCGGCGGGGTGAACGTGGAGGCAGGGCAGACGCTACGGATCAGCACCAGCGGGGCGAAGCGGCAGGTGACGCTGACGGTGCCGGAGGCGTGGGTGGGCGGCCAGTGGCCCGAGAACGGCGCGATCAAGCTGGCGGAGCGGCAGGGGCAGATCTGGACGCTGGAGGCGCCGGAGGGGGAGGCGGCGGTGGTCATTACGCGCTAGGGCGGCCCGGACAGGTAGGGGCTGGTGACGCAGCACAGAAGTACCGCGATAGTTGCGGTCTGCTAACGCCGGCGAGAGCCAGCAGACTGGTGAACGACGGGGACGGACGCCTCCGTGCCGACGCGGCAGCGCCAGTCCCTAGCAGATCTCCAGGTAGTCCTTGTCCGGCAGAGCCGGGAAGGGCGCGGTGGGGAGGGTTTGATACCAGTAAGCTACCGAAGCGAGGTCGTCTTGGAGCGGGAGGTAGCGGCCGCCACTGCGCCAGCCGAGGGCCTGGATGGTTACGCGCAGGTCCTGCTCAAAGCGGATGGGATCCATGATATGCCAGCGGTATAGCCCAAAGCGCTGCTGGGGCTGGTAGAGCCCGTCGGGGCGCAGCACCTGCGGCAGGCCGGCGTAGGGCGTGGTGAACTCCCGGTAGCCCCCCTGGTCCTGGCCCACGTCGAAGTTGTAGGAGCCGCAGAAGTAGTCCTCCGTCCCCGTCCCACAGATGGTGGGGAACTCGTCGTCCCCATCCAGGTAGAACTTGATCTCCCCCTCGCCCCACCAGCCGGAGTTGTTGACCCCCCAGGCCATGTAGGTGCCCACGTATTGCCCCCAGCCTTGGATGCCGTCCACAACGGTGTAGACCTCCCGGTAGGGCAGCGGATTGACGCGCCGGAACTGCGCGTGGAAGTAAGCGGCGTCCTCGGGGACCTCGGTTAGGGTGTAGTCAAGCTGATAGTAGCAGGTGACCGGCTCGGCGTCGATATTGGTCAGGGTGACCCGGCAGGACTTGCGGAAGGGCATCTCCCAGTAGCAGTTGAGGGCGCTGCCGGGGTTGACGCAGACGGGGAGGGAAGAGACCTGGGCGTACTTGCCCCAGCCGCAGGCGAAGAAGTCGCCGACCGGGCACTCGACGGAGGGCTGGTCCTGGCCGTCCCAGTAGAGGCGGAGAATGCTGAAGCGCCAGTTGCCGGTGACGGTGATCCAGAGGTGCTGGATCGCGCCGGGGCCGGTGATAGCGGCCAGCTCGAAGGTCTCGCCGGGCTCGACCCGCACCGAGGGGGAGACTTTCCAGCCCTGGCCGAGATCGCGAGCGCAGTTGGCGCCGGTGCCCTTGGTGGCCATGGCGGCTTTGCCCTTTTCGCCGGTGAAGTTCTCCGCGCAGATCGAGCGGGTCTGGGCGCGAGACAGACGCGAGAGGTTGCCGAGGTGGAGTCCAAGTCCGTTGAAGGGGGTCGTGATGGGTACCTCCGAAGTTGAGAGCACAGTTCCAACAGTGTTCGGCGAGGCGCGCTGCGGGTCCTTCTTCATCTCTCTGGCGCCCATGCGCCAGCCCTGGTAGTGGCGATTGTCGAGGGCCGCTTACTTGCCGTAGGGGGCCTGCGCCCGCGGTCTGGTACCCATTCAATCATCAATCTCCCGCTCCCCCCTCCGCCATCAGCTTGGCGGCCGCCGGGAATCGCCTTTGGACTACCTCAAAAACCTCCGTGGCCTGGCGGCGCAGAGCGCGTACCACGTCACGGATCTGGGTCCCGCCCTCGGCTACTTCAAGCAGGGAGGGGAACACAAGCGGGAGGCGCTCCTCCGGGGTGGAAAGGACACGCGTGGCCCAGCTCAGCAGATCCACCAGGTTGCGGTAGGCATCGGTGTGGAGGTAGGCCTCGGGGCTGGCCAGCAGGTCCAGGGCGTAGACCTCGTCCGGCAGGCCGGCGGCGAGCAGCCCAATGCGCCGCAGCAGGCAGGGGAGACAGCCGCCGCACTGGCGTTGCTGGCGCCCGATGGCCCAGCAGGAGACGGTCTGGGCGATCTCCGCCGGGCTGAGCACCGGCTGCAAGAAGGCGCGGATGACCTCGCCCTTGGTCTGGTAGGCCAGGGGATTGAGCAGGCGCACCGGCCAGCCGGCGTGGTCTAGCAGGCGGGTGAACTCCGCGAGCACCGCCGGATGGGTGCTGTGGGTGGTGAAGCTGCCGCTGCGCGCCTCGGACAGGGGGAGGGCCGAAGTGAGCAGGCAGTTGTCGCAGAGATAGACCTCATCCACGCCCTCGGCCCGGGCGGCCAGCGCCCCCAGGGTCATGAACAGGAGCGAACGACAGCGTCGGGAGGTCTCCCGCTCGGCAGGCGCGGGGAAGGGGAGGGCGCCGGTGCGGTGGGAACTGGGCGCCAGCCGCACTTGCGACAGGCAGAACTGATCCGGCCACTTGTCGGCGAAGGTCTGCGTTACCCGATCTTGGGCCTGGGCGACGGTGGGATTGCCGGAGCGGTGCATGACCAGGCGGGGGCAGCGTTCAGTGCGCAAGAGCATGGCGGCAGCGGCGGCGGAGTCGAGGCCTCCCGAGAGCAAGCAAATGCCGTCGGTGTGCAGCCACGGTTCGCCCGAGGCGAGGGGTGTATCTTCCTCCGCTCGGGGGTAGAAACGGAAGCGGAAGCTGTCGCCGGTCATGCGCTGCAGCAGGCGCGCGAGGGCGGGCTCCTGTCCCGTCCAGAAGTCGAGCTCGCGCACCGCCAAGACCAGCTCGATCTCCCGCACCCAGGCTTCGTTCTCCCCGCGACGCACGGCCAGGTCGGCCAGGTAGACGGCGGTGGTTACGTCCAGCAGGTCCAGGGCCAGGTCCTCCGACTCACCGGCAGGCAGAGGCAGATCGGTGCAATCGAGCACGGCATTGCGCCGATCCGAGCGCCAGTCCAGCGCCCAGGCGGCGCGGCCTTCGGCCGCGGCCCGGGCGCTTTCCGGCAGACCCTCAGCTTGGAGTAGCAATACTGCCAACTGCCGTCAACCCCCCGATAGAACGGTCAGCGAAGCTTCCACACCTTTTCGTACGAGTGGCTCCAACTCCCGGACCCGCTGGTCCCGGACCAAGGTCATGATCTCCTGCAAGTCCTGCTCGTGCCGGCGCAACACCGGCCCCGAACCTCCCTGCCGCACCAGATCGCCCACCCCCACCACCAGCCGCCCCGCGTCCTGCACGGTCGGCAGGCCCGTCTGGCCTACGAAATCGCTCACATCCCGCGTCACCAGGTAGCGGAAGGCCTGGTCCAAGCCGTTCCCGGTGTACTGGCCGGCCAGGGCCGACAGATCGCCCTCCCGGGCAAAGCGGGAGTAGCGGGCGAGCACGGTGGCGGCGGGGAAGTCGTTCCAGTCGGAGGTGGTGCTGAGACTGTCCAGGACCGTGGGGGGCACCGCATCCAGGGCCAGGGTGCCGGTTACAGAGGGTGCTCGGTCGGCAGCGATGCTTTCCAGCGCGGCGGCCCGCACGAAAACGGCGAGGTCCAGGGCGGGTATGCCACTGCTCACCGGAGGCTCCGGCAGGGCTGCGCCCGGCTCGGCCAGGGCGGCGCTGGAGTACAGGACCGCGTCCAGGCAACGCACCGTGGCCGCATCGTGTAGACGCGCGCGGGAAGCTTCATCCAGCGCGGCGACGATGCGGCCGACCACCTCACCAGGTGCGGGGTTGGGGCGCTGGTACAGCTCTCGTACCAGGTCCCACTCCCGCGTGGCCGGCGAGCGATGCGAGGTTGAGGTGCCCATAGGTCCTGCCGTAAAGCTAAACAATCAGAGTCAGCCCCTCCCCATTCCCTATCCTGCCCGCAAATCCTTCCCCACTACCAACGCTGGTATCGGCAGTCGGGCCTGCTGCCGGCAGTCGCGCTCGTGCCCATCCCGTCACCAACTCGTAACGCCTGCGCAAACATCACTCGGCAGGAAACCTCTCTTCCTCCGACGAATCACGATCCACGGGGCTCAAGGCCCGCCGGTTGTCCACGGGGAGGGGCCGGATTCACTTCGCTCATCACGGTCCCCCCAGTGATCCATCTACAGTCCTGGGTCACACTCACCCCCTGGCACTGCTGGAAAAGTACGCCTCCCGCGTGGTACACTGTCACCTAGAGGACGCGGTGGTGGACAAGCAGAGACTGACCGGAGCATGACGAATCATGCCCCTACATGGAGCACAATTATGAGTGACACCTTGGGCCAATATCAACGCGGAGAGACCACCATTCCCACTACCCAGGCCGCGTGGCATGTGTATGGGGCGGGGATGGAGAACGTGGGGCGGGAGGGGAAGCCCGTCGAGATTCCTGTGAACCGTCCCGGTCCAGAGCAACTCCTGGCGCGGGTGGACGCCGCGGGAATCTGCTTCTCCGACATCAAGATCATCAAGCAGGGCGGGGACCATCCGCGGCTGTACGGGCGCGACCTGGCCAACGATCCCATCGTGCCGGGGCATGAGGTGGCGCTGACTATCGTGGAGGTCGGGGAGCAGTTGGCCGGGCAGTACCACGTCGGCGACCGGTTTGTGGTGCAGGCTGACATCTATGTCAACGGCAAGAACCTGGCCTTCGGGTACATGCTGCCGGGAGCGTTTGAGCAGTACGTGGTGCTGGGCGAGGAGGCTCTGCGCGGGGATGACGGGGCGTACCTCATCCCGATGCAGGACGAGACCGGCTATGCCGAGGCGGCTCTGGCCGAGCCGTGGGCATGCGTAGTGTGCGCGTATCGAACCGACTTTCGGCGGACGCTGAAGGAGGGCGGGGTGACGTGGATAGTGGGCGGGGCAGACCGTACCGGGTATACGCTGGGCGCCCTGTCCGAGGGACCAGCGCCGGCGCGGGTCGTGCTGACCGAGGTGGCGCTGGAGCTGGCGGCCGAGATCACCGCCGCGGCGGAGAAGTGGGGCGCGACGATGGTAGCTACGCCGCCGCTGGCTGAACTGAACGTCACCACCGTCCAGGCGCAGGAGTCGCCGGAGGGCTTCGACGATATCATCGTCCTCGGCCCGCAGCCGCCGGAGCTGATCGAGGCGCTGGCGGCGGCGCTGGGCCGGGAAAGCGTACTCTCTCTGATGACCGACCAGCCGCTGGCCCGGCCGGTGGAGATTGACCTGGGGCGGGTGCATTACGACTACACGCGCTACTACGGGCACGCGACGCCGGACCTGGCGGCGGCGTACCGGGAGACGCGCGCGCCGAACTTCACGCCGGGCGGGACCGCCTGGATCATGGGCGGGGCGGGGCCGATGGGGCAGATGCATACGCAGATCGCCGCGCAGGCCAGCGAGGGGCCGGGGACCATCGTGGTCAGCGATCTGGACGACGACCGCCTGGAGCTGGTTCGGGAGCGGCTGGAGCCGGTGGCCCAGGCGCGGGGGCGGCGGATGATCCTGCTCAACCCGAAGGCCCTGGGGCAGGAGGCCTTCGAGGCGCGGCTGCGGGAGATCGCGCCGGAGGGCTTCGACGACATCCACGTGCTGGTGCCGGTCCCGGCGCTGATCGCCAGCGCCGTGCCCTTCGCGGGGAAGAACGGGTTGGTGGAGATCTTCGCGGGGATTCCGCGCGGGTCGGTGGCGGCGACGGACCTGTCGCCCGTGGCGCTGCACGGGGTGCGCTTCCAGGGCACCAGCGGCTCGGCCATCGAGGACCTGCGCACCACGCTGCACATGACCGAGGCGGGCGAGATAGACACCAACGCCTCGGTGGCGGGTATTGGGGGGATTGAGGCGGTGCACGAGGGGCTGGAGACGGTGCTGGCGATGGGCCTGCCGGGCAAGATAGTCATCTACCCGCAGATCAATGGCCTCCCCCTGACGCCGCTGACGGAGTTGGCGGAGAAGATGCCAGCGATAGCGGCGCTGCTAGGGCCGGGAGGGATTTGGACCAGGAAAGCGGAGAAGGCGCTGTTGGAGAGGTATTTGTAGGGGTACGTTTCAATACGCAGAGCGTTTAGTAACGCACATGACAAGCGCGGCTTTCGCAGAAGAAGGCCGCGTTTGCGCTGTGCTTGCACTCCTATTTGAGCGCATATTGGCGTGCGGGCATATGAAAACACTGCCATGTTCGCTGTGCATGCCTTTGGCATGTGTGGCAGATGGTGCGCTGTCGCTTGACATTTCTGCATGAATATGCTACCATAGAGATAGCATATTAAGAGGAGGAAAGTGAAATGCCCTTTGAGCGGTTTACGAGAGGCGGCAGGAGATACAGGCCTACGGTGTCCATCAACAAGGGGGGGATAATCGGGTTTAGCAGGGGTTCGTACCACAGATTCTCTCTCGGGAGATACACGCACGTGGTCTTGTTCTACGATGCGGAAACTCGGCGAGTTGGCGTCATGCTTGCTGTAGATTCGGAGGAGCCAGGAGCCATTCCGCTCCGGCCCAGGCCAGCGGAGAGTGGCGCAGACGTGTCAGCCAAGAGCTTCTTGGACTTCTACGGGATCCCCTACCAGCACGGAACTGAGCAATACGATCCGGAGGTAGTTGACTTCGATGGACAGAAGATGGTAGTATTCACTCTCGCAGAGGAGCCTCCGGCGGGGGAGGACTTCTTCAATGATTGAGTGTGTGGTGGGCTGATAGAGATTCATGCCCAGAGGAGGTGAGAAAAGCAAATGGCACAATGTTCGATAGTAGAATGGAAACCGACGGTCCCGATACACATCGTGATCTGGATCATTCTCACCGAGCGGGCTCTGGGCCCTAATCGTCCTGTTACCGCAGCGGTAATCGCCGACTTGGCAGGAATTCGGGACAACGCGCAGCAAACGCTGACGCGCCGGATTATCCGGGAGATGGTTCGCCTAGGCGCGCCGATCATCGGATCGTCTCGGGGGTTCTTCGTAGCAACCGACCCTGAGCAGGTCTTTCACGGGGGGTATTGCCTCCTTGATCGCGCTGCCGAGGTTGAGGCACATGGCCGGGATCTGCTTCAGATTCACCAGAATCTCGGGGAGCACGGCCCCAACGACGAAAACGGAGAGACCATGCGCATGCGCATGGTCTCTCCCTGAACTGGCGGGCGACCGTTTCTTGATGGGGGCGGTCGCCTGCCGCATTATGTCAGACCAATGGCCTGGTGTCAATGTTCCGGAGAGCCCTCCCCTCTCCTCCTCCTCGGACCCTCCTCCATGCCACCTCCCCTCCCAACCACCTCTACTTCAGCGACGATCTTGACACCCTTCGTCGGTATGTCGCCTCCGAGTCGGCAGATTGGGGCCTTTGACGACTTCTGGCAATGGGGGAGCATACCGCTGGCGTCGGGATGAGCCCCCGATCAGTCTCCCTCCTCCTCTACTTCACCACCTTGTTGTCCTCGTCCGTTCCGTACCACCTTGGGATCTGCACGCCGGGTTCGCCCTTGTCGAAGCCGGGGGCGTTTAGGGTGAAGTGGCCGCCGAAGGGGTCTACGAAGACCTCGCACTTGGTGTCGGCGGGCAAGGCGTTGATGGCGGTGAAGATGCCCTCCGCCGGGGCGCAGAAGTCGAACAGGCCCAGGGCCAGGCGCAGCGGGGAGTGAATGCGGTGGGCGAAGTTGGCTGGGTCGAAGTACTCCACCACCTTGGCGATCTTCTGGGGGTCCTCGCCCGCCGGCGCGTGGGGGCCCCACTCCGCGTAGCCCAGGACGGTCCAGTCAATGCGGCACAGGGCGATGGCTGCCCCGGCGGCATCGGTAAGGGGGCGCAGGCCGGCAGCGACCAGGGTCAGCCCCGCGTAGTGCCCTCCGGAGTACCCGAATAGGTGAGGTCGATGGTGTCCGGGCCGAAGGTGTAAGACAGGTTCCAGCCGTGCCCGTCGGCAGTGACCACGTTGTCCTTCACCGTAGGGGCGCCGGGCATGGAGGCGACGATATACCACTGGTTCATAGGCGAGGCGAAGACGCCGGTGGCGGTGCCTCCCTTCTCGGCCCAGACAACCTCGGTGGGCGGGGCCATGAACTCCTGCCCGGCGATGACCAGGGAGGACAGGGCACCCTGTCCGTCCACCTGGGCAGTGTAGACGTCGGTCTGCACGGAGAAGCCGTCACCGGCGGGGGTGGACGGGTGCGGCGGTGCAGAGGGCCGCGCAGGCGAGCAAGAGCATGACAGCAAGCAGTACTGAGAGCTGGTTCATAGGACACCTCTCCTGGCAGGGGCGGAAGATTCTGTTCTTAGGGGGGCGATACATCGCGCCCGGAGGTGGTCATGTGGGGGAATCCTCCGCCTCGCCAGCCCCGACCGGGGGCGGCAAGCCGCACCCCTACATGGCGCGCGTAGTCAGTTCCCTGTTCGCCAGTCCAACACTACCCCCATCGCCTCCGAGCGGTCCTCCAGTAGCATCTCAAAGAGGGCCGGGCCATCTTCCCACGTGCCCCGATGTGTGATTAGCGACCCCGTCTCCACTTGCCCCGCGGCCAGCAGGTCGAGGAACAGCTCGGTGTGGCGGGCGAAGGTCCACTGGTAGTCGCCGGTCTCGACTGCGGGGTGAGAAAGCGTGTGCATGCCGATAATCGAGATACTGGGGTAGTGGCACAGATCACAGAAGCTGAAGTCGGTGTTGCCGCGGGGGCTGCTCAGGATAGCGAAGCGGCCCTGGCGGCGGACGGCCTGGATCTCCTCGGGGATGAGCGAGGCGACCCCGGTCAGCTCGAAGGCGCAGTCGGCGAGGCGACTACGAGTCAGTTCGCGAATGGCCTCGAGAGAGTCGGTCTCCTGCGCGTTCACCGTATAGACACCGGGGTCCTCGGGGAGCATCGCCAGGCGCTTCGGGGCTACGTCCACGCCGATGACCGGCCAGGCGCCGGACAGGCGGCTGTAGCGGACCGTGAGTTGGCCGAGCAGGCCCAGGCCGTACACGACTACGCTGTCACCCCACCGCACCTTCGCCCGGCGCACCCCGTTCATGCAGATGCCGGAGATGGTGAAGAAGGAGGCGTCCTTATCCGCCAGACCCTCCGGGACGCGGGTGAGGGAGGAGGCGGAGATGACGTTGTACAAGGCGTGCCTGCCGGTGGAGGCGACCCGCGCGCCGAGCCAGGCCTCGTCCACGCCGGGGCCGAGGCCGACGACTTCGCCAATGTTGCTGTAGCCTGGTTTGACGGGAAACTTACCCCAACGGGTGTCCCACAGGGAGCCCTTCGGATAATCCCCGCTGAGCGTGGTAAGCTCGGTGCCGGTGCTGATGAGAGAGCAGCGGGACTTGATCAGTACCTCGCCCTCGGCGGGTACGGGCATAGGGGAGTCCTCCAGGATGACCTTACGGACTTCCGGGAAGATGATCTGCGGGTTGTTCATGGGAGTAGACCTCAGACCTCAGATTCGGAACTCGAGTCGCGAGTCGGGTGACGGGAAGGCGGACGCTAGAAGTCGTCATCGGCGTCGGTTTCGACCGGCGAAGTAGAGGAGAGCTTCGTGCGGCGTTCGTACCAGAGCACTACCGCCCACACCACCAGCCCGATCACCAGGCCGATCCAGAGGCCGTGGAAGGAGCGGACCAGGGAGACGGTCAGGGGGGTGTGCAGGTGGCAGAAGGTGTTGAAGAGGGAGACCTGGCCGATGACGCCGGCGGTGAGGCCGAGCCAGAGGCCCCGGCGGCTACCGCGAAAGAGTAAGGCCAACGACAGGAAGAGCAGTGGGTGGCCGAAGAGGATCTCCTTGGTGCGCGGGCGCACCCAGAGCAAATGGTCAAGCAGCGAGCGGAACTGGCGCTCCAGACCCGAGGCCCCTACCGGGGTCTCGTTGCCCGAGCGCAGCAGCAGCAGAGCCACCAGCACCAGGCCGAGCAGGACGGCAATAGCGTGCCAGTAGCGCACGGCGAAGTTCAGCGCTTGGGCTAGGCCCGCTCGCAGGGAGAAGGCCTCGGCGCGCGCCTCGCCTACCTCCAGGCGGGTCTCGCGGTAGGCCGGCATACTTCGTCCCAGGACCACCGTCGCCACCAGCAACAGCGGCAACAGCGCGGCGGGCTTGACCCCGAAGAAGGCGGCCAAACCCAGCAGGTGCGGCTGGTCGGCGAGCAGAGAGGAAGCGAGTAGCCCTCCGACCAGGGTGACCCCCGAAATCGCTAGGAAGGCCACGACGGCGCGCCGGAGGGGCTGGCCGAGAGGGCGCTCGGGCCAGCGCAGGAACAGAATTCCCAGGGCGGGGAAGACTACTGCCGCGAGCAGACCGGTGAGGTTGGTCAGTAGCCGCAGGTGAGCCGCGCCCTGTGCCACCGCGGCCAACACCATCAGCATGTACAACCCCCAGAACCAGGGGAGGCTCAGGGAGAAGAAGGCCTGCGCCAACCCCAGAGCCGCCGCGCCGATGGCCGCGTAGAGCAGGATGCTCAGCAGGGGAGGGGACGTGGGCGGGGTGTAGAGGGAGGGCGCGCCGAGGGTGTAGCCCTGGCCCTGGAGAGTCTGGGCGATCTGGCTGAGGTACTCCAGGTTGGCGGTCAGGGGATCGGTGCCCTGGTTGAAGAACAGGCGCAGGTAACAGACGCGGACCTTGCGCTCGCGCACGGCCAGGGAGTAGCGGTCCACGGCGGCATTGGGCGCGACCCTCTCGGCCATTTCCGTCTCACTGATAGAGTGGACGCGGACCAGGTCGTAGCCCACGGCCTGGGCCAGGGCTGAGGCGCCCTGCTGGGGGACCAACTCAATAAAGCCCCAGGTGAGGCCGCGCTGGGCCAGGCCGGCGGCGGTCTGGCCCAGCAGGCCGCTATTGCCCAGGACCGCGGTGCCCTCGAAGACGACGATGTGCGCCTCGGTGGCCCGCGCGGCATCCAGCGAGACGCCTACGGCGCCGGAGGTGAGACAGTACTCCGGCCGAGGGCGAGCGACGACCTCCAATCCGGCCGCGCGGATAGCGTCGCGCGCGGTATAGTCGTACCCGACCCCCAACTCCGGCATGCGCGCCGCCGCGGCGGACAGGGCAAAGCCGGTGGAATCGGTAGCCGCGCCGGATTCGGGCAGCTTGTGCTTGAGTTGCCACAGAACGTTGTCCGGCAGACGGTAGGGCGTGGGGTAAGGCAGCGACCGGACGACCTCGTCCAGGCTCAGTTCGGTGAGGGCGACATGGGTGACGCCGTGGGTCTTGAGCTGCTGGAGGACGGTGGGCAGGGGCTGGCCGTCGAGCTCGGCGAGACTGGCAACCTCGCTGAAGTCTACGGTCAGAGCCACGGTGTTATTGATGCGCTCGATCGCCCAGCGCTGAACGCAGATGTAGAGCGCGCTGAAAAGGCCGAGGGCGGCAAGGAAGAGAAGAGTGCGGCGTTGGAGTTGCGTCATGGCTTTGCTGTCCTCAAGGGTGGGCCCGGTACTTCGCGCCGCTCGTACCGAGCGGCACTCGTACTCGGCCCTTCCGGGGGCGGCGGAGGTTACTCAGCCAACCCGTACTCCTTGTCCACCAGCTCACTGATCGCCTCGATGCGCTTGATATCTCCTACCCCGCTGATCTCGTCCGATACTCCCAGGATCAGGCGGGGGGTGAACAGGTCCATGACCCGCTGGGCAAAGTCGAGGCACTCCTGCAGCGAGTAGTGCGGCAGGAAATGCGTCGCCGGGATCAGGTCCAGCACGACGATGTCGTCGCCCACGGCCGCCTTGATCTCCTCCAGAGTCATGTCGCCCATCGGTAGGGGCGGCAGAGCCTCCACCCCGTGCAGGCCGGTCTCCTTCAGGTACGGCAGCATCGTTTTCGAGTTGCCGTCCCAATGGGTGTGCACGAAACGGCCGTGCTCCCGCATGATCCTGCTGATCTTCTGCCAGCGCGGGAGCAGATAGCGCTTCAGGACCGGCGGCGGGGAGAACTCGTTATTGGCATGATCGCCCAGATTGAAGATCCGGCAGGGCAGTTGCAGGGCCGCCTCCAGGGAGCGTTCATCGCGTCGGTCACAGGCCTCCAGGTGTTCCTCCACCGCCTCCCGGTGGTCGGTGAGCAGATAGTAGGTGCCGGGCAGGCCGGCCCAAGACTTAATCAGTTCGGTGAAGCCGCTACTGGGGAGGAACACAGTTGGCTCGCCGCGGATGCCCATGTGCTCCGCTGCCTGCGCGAAGGCCTCCTGGTTCACTTGATACTGCTCGGCATTGACGATGTCCGTGGCCACCTGCAGGTCAGCGACGGTCTTGACCGGAAACTCGCGGATGCGGTCGTTCCAGATATTCTCGCCCTCGCGGACGAACTGCCGCACCGTGCGGATCTCCCCGCTGCTGGTGCGATGGCAGGTGGCCTGGTGGTTCTCGTCGAGCGGCTCCTCCCAGGTCACCACCGCACCCTCTTCCGAGGAGCACTCTACACCGCAATGTGAGAAGGTACTCACCACACCGGTACTGGCAGGGTAGCGCACGGAGCAGCGTAGGTCGTCGTAGATCTGCAGGTAGTCGCACTCCCGCCACTGCTCGGGGATGGTCCCCCGGCGGCGGCTGTAGGAAATCCACTCCTCCAGGCGCGGCTGCCACAGCGGTCGGTCGGCGGTACCTTCGTAGATAGCCAGGTTGAGTTCGCGGCGAGTCATGGGACCTCCGGAAGGGGAAAGCGATGCGCGGGAGAGGTATTCGGCGGAGGGGAGGGGGGGACCTGCGTGGGAAGGGGAGGCTACAGGTCAAGCATGATGCGCAACGTCTTCTCGACCGTGGCCATCGCCGGCTTGGGGATGATGCTCACGCGGCGCTCCAGCCGATCGTGGGAGATGACGCGGATCTGCTCGCACATTGCGAAGGATTTGCGCGGCAGGCCAGCGGCGGACGACTCCAGAGGGACGTGCGCCGGGTAAGGGCGTTCGGTACTGGTGAGCGGCACGACTATCGCCAGCTCTACTGGTGTGGCATTGAAGTGATCGGCGGAGACCACCAGGACAGGTCTGGCCCCGGACTGCTCGTGCCCGTGCGTCTCGCCCAGGTCCGCGTACCAGATCTCACGACGGCGCGGCGCGCGCCCGGTCATTCTTCCTCCCAAGGCCATTCGGCCAGGCCATCCGCGACAGGACCTGCTAGCGAGTTGCTTTCAGCCTTGTAGTCCGCGAGCGCTTCAGGGCTGTCCCGCAACTCCGCGTGGTAGGCGTCCATGGCTTCCCAGAACCTCTGGCGCTCCGCATCCTCGACCAGCTTGTCCACGGTCGCCGTCAGCGAAACTCCGGCAGTAGCGGCCCAGCCCTGAAGGGCCTCGTGGCTCCCCACGCTCACCCTTATGGTTCGGGTTCGGGTCTCGGTTGCTTGCTTTCTTGCAGCCATTCTAGTGTACATTCTACGCTACAAGCTTGTCGCAGTCAAATGTCTGGACGGCCAAAGGCCAGCCGAGATCAGACTCTAGCCTGCGGTGGGAGTCTCAGGCCGTGGTCTCTCAGGAGGCCCTCCTCGCTGAGCACCACGCGCGTCTCGCCCTGCGTTACCACTTGGCCCTTCTCCATCAGGACCACCCGGTCGCACATGTCCCAGACCATCTCCAGGTCGTGCGTGGCAAGGAACATTGTTTGAGGGAGGGAGGCGAGGAGGGCGAGGAAGTCCTCGCGGCCGGCGGGGTCCAGGCCGCCGGTGGGGTCGTCAAGGGCAAGCAGGCGGCAGTCCATCACCAGGACGGTGGCCAAGGCGACGCGCTTACGCTGGCCCAGGCTGAGGTGGTACGGGGGGCGGTGGGCGAAGGCGGACATGCCGACGGCCTGGAGAGCGGCCTCGGTACGAGCGCGGGCCTCCGACTCGGGGAGACCGAGGTTGAGCGCGCCGAAAGCCACATCATCGAAGACGGTGGGCATGAAGAGCTGGTCGTTGGGGTCCTCGAAGACCAGCCCGACCAGGCGGCGGATCTCGCGCAGATTCTTCTCGTTCAGGGGCAGGGCGCAGACCTCCACCGTGCCGGCGCCGCGCAGGATGCCGTTGAGGTGCAGCATGAGCGTGGACTTGCCCGCGCCGTTGGGCCCGATGAGCGCGACGGTCTCCCCTTCGGCCACGTCGCAGGAGACGCCAGCCAGCGCCGGCTGGCCGTCAGGGTAGGAGAAGGAGAGGTCGCGGAGACGGAGGCAGGGGGTGCCGGTCACGCGATCACCATGCTTACCGTGCCGGCAAGTATGAGCGCCAGGACCAGCGCATCCGCCCATCGCCAGCGATTGGAGGTCAAGACCGGGAGGGTGCCGGTGAAGCCGCGGGCGGTCATGGCCTGGCCCACCCGCTCGGCGCGCTCCCAACTGCGCAGGAAGAGAGAGCCGATCATGGCTCCGGCCACGCGGGCCCGGCGGCGGAGGGTGGGCGGCACGCCGCGGGCGTCGCGGGCGCGCATCATGTGCGCGGCCTCCTCCTGCAGCAGCGCCAGGTAGCGGAGGGTTAGCGACAGCACCGTCACCAGTAGGCCCGGCGCCCGGAGCGTCCGGAGGGCGGCCAGCAGATCGTGGGGCGGAGTCACGGCCGCGAGCAGGCTCAGCGTCAGCAGGCAGACCCCGGCCTTGGCGAGTACGGACTCAAAGGCCAATATGCCCTCCCGGGTGACCGTCAGAGGACCCCACTGCGCCAGGGCGTGGGCCTCGGGGTGAGCTAGGAAGGGTAGGGACAGGGCAGCGAGGAGCACAAAGGGCAGGGCCAGACTGAGGCGCCGCAGGAGCACCCCGGGCGAAAGCCCGGCGGCTAGCCATATCAGGAGCAGTACCCCGGCGGGCCAGAGCAGGCGGGGTAGCTCAATCGAGGGCAGAGCCAGCGCTCCGACCACCAGGGCCAGACAGCCGAGTACCTTACCGGCTGGGTGGAGGCTCTCCAGAGACACGCGAAGACGGTTAGCTCGGGGAGTCGGCATGGCGGCGGACGGCCACGGCGGTGAGCAGCCGGGCGGCGGCGTAGAGGAGGACGAAAACCAGGAGGGTTCCCAGAATCCCTGCCAGGGCCGTGGACAGGCCGGATTGGGCGACTCCGGGGACCTGGTAATCGGGCAGGGGAGCGGCCACCGAAGGCGTAGCCTGCGCGCGGGAGGCGAAGCCGAGGTGCTCGGCCACCTTCTCCAGGCCATCCGGCCACGAGGAGGCGAAGGGAGCCGCCAGGGCGGCTACCGCTAGCGCGGCGACCATGATCCAGACCCAGGAGCGCGCTCTCATTCCGTCACCCCTACTGGGCGCTGCGCGGGCCACAGATCCGGGCGCGCGGCGGCCACCACCGCCAAAGCGCCGACGGTGAGCGCGGCCTCTCCCAGGCCGATCAGGGAGTGGACCCCCAGCATGGCGGGCAGTACCACGGCCGGAGCGGCCGTGCCTGAGAGGATCAGTTCCAGGCTGCACAGCGCCGCGGCCACTGCTACCGTGGTCCAGGCGGTGACGGCGGCCGCGACCGGCCGGCTGCCCAAGGCGGGTCCGACCTTGCCCAACCCGCGGTAGACTGCATGCGCCACCAGCGGCGCGATCACTCCCATGTTCAGGACATTGGCGCCCAGCGCCGATAGACCCCCGTCCTGGAAGACGAAGCACTGCACGGTGAGCACCGCAGTCATCACCAGCATCGCCGCCCAGGGACCGAGGAGGATGGTGATGAGAGCTGCGCCGAGGAGATGGCCGGAGGTGCCCCCGAGCACGGGGAAGTTGACCATCTGCCCGGCGAACACGAAGGCGCCCGCCACTCCCAAGAGAGGGACCTTCTCCGGGGGAAGGGTCTTGCCGAGCCGAGAGCAAGCATAGCCTATAGCAGTGGCTGCCACAGCGCCGGTGGTGACGGCGACGGGTAGGTCTAGAAATCCGTCCGGAATGTGCATGGTCTCGCTATCCCTTCAGGCACTCGATCAGAAGGCCCGAAACGCGTAGCCCACATCAAAGTACCAGTGACGCTCACTCGTCGCGCCGCGATTCCAGATGCGGCCGACGCAGAGACCCCAAACGGGGGCCGGATTCCACACGCAGCCGACCGACGCGCTGCCTCCCGGTCCGCTCAAGTAGTCCCCGACCAAGTCAAAGGTGTCGCTCACCGGCGCCTCGGCGCCCAACATTAGGTGAGTCGCCCCGTCGGCGCGCAGGACGCCCAGATGACCCCGGCCCCGGCCGACGGCCTGGGCCAGCGCCAGGTACGGCTGCGCGGTGTCCCCATGGGAGACGTTTTGCAGGCCCAACGCCACTGCGAAGCGGTCGGAATCGGCGGTGGGCAGTTGCCACTTGAGGTTCCACCAGACCTCTCCGGAGTCCTGGTGGGTCAAGCACGTGTCCACACCGAACTCCAGGGCGTGGGGAAGGCCGACCTCCACACCCAGGAAGCGGTCGCACTCCCCGCCGGTCAGGACGTTGCGACCCTGACTGGAGAAGTCGGCGCTGGCTTCTCCTGGCTCCAGCACGTCAGCGGTCGAAATGACCAACAGGCCGGTGGGGGAGGCCCAGGCAGCCCCCGCACTGAGCAAGGCGACAACGGTTAGAGTGCAGATCCATGCCGATAGCCGCAGCGTCTCAGGAGCTGTAGCACATCTTGCGGCCTTGTAGCACGAATTGTTCCGGAAAGGGCGCAGAATCATGGAACGTTCCTCCGCGGGATAGTGTTACGTCTAGTGTAAAGGTAGCACGACAGCAGGGAGTTGTCAAGGCCTCGGGGGAGAGGGGAGGGGGGAGCGCCCGGCCGTCTCCCCTACCCAGAGGCTGCCCTGGCTGCTACAGCCAGCGGGCGAACCAAGAGAAACCGCCGAGAAAGAGACAATAGGCGGCGAAGCTCCAAGCGGCCCCGGGAGGCGCGGAGTGCGCACTGAGCATCGGCAGGTCTCCGCTGAAGCCTCGAGCGCAGAGCGCAAAGGCGATGGTATCGGCGCGGCGGATACAGCGTACCATGAGCGAGGTGCCCAGGGCTAGGGCCAGGGAGAGTCGCCGATAGCCGAGGGGCTCGCCGCGGGAGATCGCCGCTCGCCGCAGCGACTGGGCCTGCTCTACTATCTCCCGCAGCCAATGCAGCACCAGGTACGTGACCACCCGCACCGGTCGGGGTACACGCAGACACCGCATGGCCACCAGCAGTTCGCCGTGGTCGAGCAGAGCCGCCAGCACCGTGAAGGTCAGCACCGCCAGGCCGGTCTTGCTGAGCAGCGCCCACAAGGTGAGCCGGGTAGCCACGGGTGGAAGGTAGGAGACCGGCCCGGACGAGGGGGCGCCGAAGTAGGGTCCCGCCGGTCCGAGGAGGGCCAACAACGCGAAAACCAGCAGCCCTGTCGTCAGAAGAGGAGCCAAGCGTAGCGCCATGGTCCGGGCTCTTACGCCGTGGCTGTACCCGGCGGCCAGCAGCAGGGCGCAGCTTACCGCCTGGGCCCAGTAGGCGGTGCTGGGCAAGGCGGCGATGGCGAGCACCGTAAGCAGGCCCGCGCTGAGCCGCAAAGGTGGCGGCCACCGGCGCAGGCCACGAGGTATACGGGGAGAGTCGGCCAGCGGCAGGTGAGGGGTGCGCATTGCTCAGTCGGGCCCAGCTTCCGTCAGCAACTCCCCCAGGGGCAAGGCCCACACGAATTCCACCGCCTCGTGCTCTCCCACCTGTCGCATCCGGCGCACGGCCTCGGCGACCGCCGGCTCTTGCAGGGCCAGGACTACTTCCTGGTCCGTCTCGCGATTGAGCAAGCGCACGCGCACCGGGTGGCCTACGGCGTGGAGGAGGTTGCGCTTGCCCATAGTGCAACCGGTAGAAAACTGCAGGCCATCCAACAAGCACGACTCGGGAGGCCGGTCGGCACACTGGACCTCAACCTCCACTCCGAAGTGCGATTGGCCATGCACACGCTCCAGGGCGTACTGCCCCAGGCGGAAGCCGATAACGACGTATGGGCCCAGATGCCCATGGAAGTGACGCAGGTTCTCCAGTTCGGTGGGATGGTCCACGTACTTCTCCTCCAATCAGGCCAGGCGGCGGTGTTTCTGCAGATTCTGGGCGAGTGGAGGGACCAGCGCCAGCAGCAACACGGTGCCAGGCAGGCCTTTGACCAAAGTGGCCAGGGCCACCGCCCAGCCGGCGGTCTCGTAGCCCACGGCAGTGCCGAAGGCAACAACGACCAGGACCATAGCCGCCCGGGAGAGTACCACGGCGAGAGTCGCGGCCAGCCAGACATTGAGCCGCAAGGTGTGGTGGAACAGCGCAACTCCTCCGGCCAGGAGCGCCAGCTCGATCACCATTTCCGGCAAGATAGGCGCAGGAGGCATGCCGGTAAGGGCGCTGGAGAGCAAGGGAGTGAGCACTCCCCCCAGCACCGCCAGACCGGGCGGTACCAGCAAGCCCAGTAGGAGCAGCGGCAAGAACATGGGCAGGAACACGCTCCCCAGGTGGCTGCCTCCGACCAGGTGGAACATGAAGGGCAGCACTAGGCCGAGGGCGATGCAGAAGGCGGTGATCACCAGTTGCCGCGCATAGGTGAGCATGCGCTCGGGCTTCGCCTGGCGGTCGCCCCGGGGGGGTTCTCGGAAGGTCGGTATCGGGCTAGACACGTTACTCACCCAACTGGCGAGAGTGCTCTGTCACTCGTAAATCTTTCGATTACAGACAAAAGGCCTCGCCGGCCCCGAGTCTCACCCCCTGCCCCCTCTCCCTGCGGGAGAGGAGGGGAGAGGAGAGGGTTCTGAAATATCTTTTGCCAACATTCACGCCTGACAGGGCACTATAAGCCGTTTCAAAACCCCTGTAGAGGGGTCGCTCGAGGCCGAGCCGTTGCTGCCAACCTCCACTTGGTGGGCCGCATTAGGGTCCTCAAGGCGTCCCGACGCGCCAACAGGAGGTTTTGAAACCGCTTCTAGTAGTCGGTGTCCCAGAAGCTGCGCCATTGTGGGGCGACATCGGCCAGGGCGGGGGTGGTCTTGGGGGTTCCCGCAGGCCAGGTCACGCCCTCTATGCGGCTATGGTAGACATCCGGGTTCATCCACTTGACGTGGCCGTCCCCGAACAGGACATTTGAGCCCCCCTGGTGCACGCGGCAGACGGCCCAGAAGCTGGTGGAGTTGTGCCAGAACAGATTGCTGGAGGATAACGAGCCGTCTGCCTTCTCGGGTGGCCCGGAGTTGCAGCGATCCCACTCCGCCACCAGGACCTTCTCGGAGGGCTTGTTGATCGCGCTTTGGGTCTTGCCGTTGAAGCCGGGAATCGACCCGTCCTCCGACCCGGTGTTGTACCCCTGACCGTAGTACCAGTAGTCAGTGGGGGAATAGAGGTAAGGCCGGCTCGGACAGCGGTTGATCTCAAAGCTCTTGATGTACGGCTGCAGGAGGGTCTTCCAGTTTGTCCTGGGGGGAAAGGTGTCGTCATAGTCCGAAGTGTACATCATGAAGGCTAAGCCGAGCTGCTTCACATTGGACGCACAGACGATGGTCTGGGCTTTGGCGCGAGCCTGGGCAAAGACCGGGAAGAGGATGGCGGCCAGGATCGCGATGATGGCAATGACTACCAGGAGTTCGATCAGAGTGAACGCATGCATGGGATTCAGCGTATCCTTTAGTTGTGCTACGTTTGCAAGAAATGTAGCACGATAATAGAAAGTTGTCAAGGCCTGGGAGATCGGGGGTGCGACCTGTAATTGTCGGTAAGGGGCCGGAGCCACGTCGCGAGTCCCGCTCGGACACCGCTCTGGAGAGCGGTGCCACTAGTTCGGCTGGGCCATTTCGCTAGGAGGGGGGGAGGGCGGACGCCGAGCGTCCGCCCTCCCCCCCGGCAGGTTAGCCGCTGGTGCGGCCCCTCCGGGAACGGTCGCCGGTACCATACCTACCAAGCTTGGTCGCACCCGAGATCGGGGAGGGCGGCGGCTTGCCGTCTCCCCTACCCAGAGGCTGCCCTGGCTGCTATAATGGCTACGGTGGGAACCTGAGATTATGGAGGTCCGCATGCCGACTTTCGCCACGAATCGACCGGATGACGCCCTACGGGGAAAGGTGGCCGCCTTGCGTACGCGGCCGGAGACGGTGCTGGAGGACTACCAGCGCCTGATGGACTTGGCCGGCTACACCACGGCCCTGCCCGCCGGGGTCGATACGCTGCTGAAGATCAACATCTCCTGGCACCATTACTACCCGGCGTGCTCGACCACGCCGTGGCAGTTTGACGCAGTGACACGGGCGATGCTGAAGGAGGGCTGGACGCCGCCGCAGCTCATCCCCGCCCAGAACTCGACCGTGGTAGTGGACCCCAAGCTGGGGTCGGTCAAGAACCACCTGGTGTCAGTACAGAACCGACACGGGCTGGAGTTCGTCTGGCTATTTGAGCCCCAACACGAATGGGTAACTTATGAACCGGAAGGCGAGATGCTGTGCCTGCCTGAGATTTTCCCCGACGGAATAACTATCCCCAAGATGTTCATCGGCAAGAACGCCATCCACCTGCCCACCGTCAAGACCCACGTGTTCACGACCACGACCGGCGCGATGAAGAACGCCTTTGGGGGCCTGTTGAACAACAACCGCCATTGGACACACGGGAGGATCCACGAGGCACTGGTCGATTTGCTGACTATCCAGAAGGAGATCCACCCCGGTCTGTTGGCGGTGATGGACGGCACCATCGCCGGCTCGGGGCCCGGGCCGCGCTGCATGGAGCCGGTGGAGAAGAACGTGATTCTGGCCAGCGCCGACCAGGTGGCTATTGACGCATTAGCGGCGTCCATGATGGGCTTTGACCCGTTGCGGATCGACTACATCCGGATTGCGCACGAGAAGGGTCTGGGGGTGGGGGATGTCCGGGAGATCGAGGTGGTGGGCGACGTGGACCTGAAGGAGGAGGACTGGGGCTTCACCGTGGGGGATACCTTCGCCAGCAAGGGGCAAAAGTGCATCTACCACGGTTGTCTGCACCCGTTGGAGAAGGCGCTGCTACGGACGAGAATAGTGCCATGGTCGATCTTTGCCAGCAAACTGTACCACGATGTGTGCTGGTTCCCCCTGGTAGGGAGCAAGCGGGCGGAGAGGGTTAAGGCCGGGAGCGGTTGGGGGAAGCTGTTCGAGAGCTACGGGTAGGGACGGCTGGAAAGGCACAAGCAGAAGTATCAACCCAATGAGCATCCTGGGTCGCCAAGAAGGGAAAACCTTCCCGAGGGAGAATAGAACTTTGAAGGATTTCTGATGGGCTGGGGAGTCGTGGCAGGGGTCCGGGAAGGTTTGGTCTCAGGGGGTACTAACGAGCAGCCGATCATGCAGGAGGCTGGTCCGCCGTACAGGCTTTCGAAGCACTTCGCATCAAGCAGCTATTCCGCACCACCTCACACGGTCTGCCTGCCGCACCCGGAATACGTGATTTCCGGCCTCCATCTATCCGTTCACTGTGCCGAGATACCTTCTGCCCTAGGTCGTCTCACGCTCGCGAGGCCGGGAGAGGGCGGGTGGCGCTCCGCTGGCTGGGGTAGTGAGCACCGCTGGTCACACCAATAGGGGGACGGTCACCGCGACCCGGTCTTGGCCGGGGGGAAGGGGGGTGGGCTATGAAGCGATCTGAGCTGCTTTTCATGTTCCTGCTGGTGCCCGTCGACATGGCGATGATCGTCGCCTCCTTCGTGGCCGCGTACATCCTCCGGACCCATCTCCACGGGGCGGAGACGGCAGGATGGCAAGTCAGTCTACTCGACCATGTCCGCTACTCGCTCTACCTCCTTCCCCCCTGGATCGCCGTGCTGGCGCTGGTCGGCCTGTACGAGCCGACGGGGAGTCGGTGTTCTTTCAGCAACTTCTGCGGACTGTTCATTTCCAACTCGGTGATCATGCTCTTCCTGGGCATCGCCGGCTTCGCCACCAATGACCCGTTCTTCGCGGGCGCAATGATTCTGTGGACGCTGCTGCTGAGCGTAGGGCTGATGTTCGTGGGCCGGACGGCCCTGGGGTGCGCCCAGCGGTATCTGTTCCAGTTCGGCATCGGGCGCAAGAACGTCCTGCTGGTAGGCGCGGGCGCGCAGGCTGCTCTGGTCGCTGAGGAGCTGAAGCGCCATCCTGAGTTGGGCATGCGCGTGGTCGGCGCCCTGAGCGACAGTCCCCGCACCGGTGACCGCATCAAGTATGTGGGAGACCTGTCCCGACTGGACGACGCCATCACCGAGCATCTGGTGGACGAGGTGGTCGTGGTTGACGCGGCGATCCCCCCGGCGGAGATGACGCGAATCATCGGCGTGTGTTCGGATAGGTCACTCGCGATCGACGTGGTGCCGGCGGCGCTGGTCCAGGTCAGTCCGCGCGTCAAGCCGCACGAGATCGGCCCCCTGCCGGTGCTGAAGGTGCAGACGATCCCCCTGGACGGTTGGGGACGCATCCTCAAGCGCCTCGCGGACTTCACCTTCGCCTTGGCCTCCCTGGTACTGCTGTCCCCCTTGATGCTGCTGATCGCTCTGGGGGAGAAGGTGACCTCGCGGGGGCCGGTGTTCTACTCCCAGGACCGAGTAGGGCGGGACGGGCGGCGGTTCTTGGTGTACAAATTCCGCTCGATGTATATGGAACAGTGCGACTTTGCCTCCGGGGGATCGAAGTGGACCACCGCGGCCGACGAGCGCACCCGCATCACCCCCTTCGGGCGGTTTCTACGCAAGACCAACCTTGACGAAATCCCCCAACTGTGGAACATCCTCATCGGGAACATGAGCTTGGTGGGGCCGCGGCCGGAGCAGCCCAAGTTCGTGCAGCAGTTCACTGAGGAGATCCCGGGCTACTACCGCCGCCACCGGGTCAAGTCAGGTCTGACCGGCTGGGCGCAGGTCCACGGACTCAAGGGCGACACCTCGATCCCCGAGCGGGTCAAGTACGACATGTACTATATCGAGAACTGGACGCTGTGGCTTGATCTACGGATCTTCCTCATGACCTTCATTGTGGTGGGGTATGAGGTGCTCGGCGGGAAGTACGAATACCGGGCGCGGGCCTAGAGGCGCTGCCAGATATTTTCCCCACCTGACTGCGCCCTGGGCAGGACCTAACCCCTCTCTCCTCGAATACTCCCTCAGTATCGTTCCCGTGTCTCGTTCCGCTAACTACCGCTCAAGGAGGCTGTCCAATGACTCTCACTCGCCACGTCGTGTTGTGTATTGTCGCCGCATCGCTTGTTTCCTCCGGTTGCGTTATCGCAGCTCCGGTTCCACCCTCCCTAGCCTTGCTTCCCTCCCTCAACTGGGTGCCCTGTGCCGATTGGGTGAACGTGAAGGAGGCCGGGGCAGTGGGAGATGGGGTGGCGGACGATACGGCGGCCATTCAGCAGGTGTTGGACGCGGTTACGCATGGGTCCAGTGTGTACTTCCCCGCCGGGACCTATCGGCTGACGGCTACCCTCACACTGCAAGGCGTGCCGACGGGCACGCTGGGGGTGCTGGTGGCGGGGGCGGGGCGCGATACGCGGTTGGTATGGGATGGGCCGGAGGGGGGGAAGATGTTCGTGGACAAGGGCGTGCTGCATGTGCGCTACAACGGTTTGGTCCTCGACGGGCGCGGCGTGGCAGCGGTGGGATTCTGCCACAACAACAGCGCGCGTTTTGAGACGGAAGTGCGGCACACGAACATGGCCTTCCTCAACTTCACCGACACGGGGTTGCTGGTAGACCCCGAGCGGGTGCAGGCTACCGCTGAGACCCTGGTGGAGAATTGCCTGTTTGAGAACTGCAAGCGGGGCGTGGCATTGCTCCGGTTCAATGAATACGACTGGACCTTCGACGGCTGCGAGTTCCGCGACTGCGAGATCGGGATTCAGTGCGACCATGGTAACACCTACGTGCGCAACACGCACTTCGAGGGCAGCAAGACGGTGGACATGCTGCTGCGTCCCGAGCATGGCTGTTCGGTGCGGCGATGCACCTCGGTGGGGTCGCGGGCCTTTGTGGACTTCTATAAGGCGGTCGCGCCGATCACGATCCAGGACTGCCGGGTGGAGGGGTGGACCAATCCCGACTGGGCGGTCTCGGTGGGCGGCGGGCCAGCAATGATCTTCGACTGCGTCTTCACCCAGCCACCAACCCGAAACGCCCCCATCATCTCGCGGGGTGGATACCCAGGCGGACAGCGGATGATCGTCTCGGAGAATGTGTCGGCGGAGACGGACGGCGTCTACAACGTGGGGCAAAGCGGCAAACTGTACGAGGTGCCCGCCGGGAAGCGGACCGGGATGCTCACCTCAGCCCAGCAGCGGTTCCTGAAGGACACTTGGCCCCTGCCCACCAGAGTGTTCGA
>JALGSV010000002.1 GCA_029821755.1 Candidatus Zipacnadum vermilionense
CGGCTGGACCGGCCGGAGCCGCCGGACCACCGGGACCCGCGGGGCCAGCGGGCCCCCCGGGACCAGCCGGCAAGCCTGGACCCGCGGCGCAGTCTACCACGCCCCCCGTCGGGGCCGGCGGCATGGTCCCGGCCGGAGCCTCCAGCGCCACCACTGGTCCCACTGCCGAGGAGATCGCCAGGAACTGGCCGCGCTTCCGGGGGCCAGGCGGCCTGGGCATTGCCACCGCAGACCACGCCCCATTGGCCTGGGATGCCACTGAGGGTACGGGACTTCTCTGGAAGGCCGACGTGCCGCTGCCCGGCAATAACTCCCCCATCGTCTGGGACGACCGCGTCTTCCTGGCCGGGGCCGACGCCCAACACCAGGAGGTATACTGCTTCGACGCCACTGATGGTGAGTTGCTGTGGAAGCAGTCTGTCACCACCACGGAGAGCACTGAAGCCGGGCCGCCCCAGGTCAGCGACGACACCGGCTATGTCTCTGCCACCATGGCCACTGACGGCCGCGTCGCCTGTGTCATCTTCGCCAGCGGCGATGTCGCCGGGCTCGACTACACGGGCAAGCTGCTCTGGGCGCGCAACCTGGGGCCGCTGGACAACACCTACGGCCACTCCTCCTCCCTGGCTCTATACCAGGGCCGGCTCCTCGTCCAGCTCGACCAGGGCTACTCGCCGGAGGAGGGCAAGTCGATGCTAGTCGCGCTGGACGTGAGCAACGGGCGGACGTTGTGGCGTACCCAGCGCGCCTCGCAGTCCTCCTGGGCCTCGCCGATTGTCGTCAACACGGGCGAGCGCGACGAAGTCATCCTAGCGGGCAACCCGATCCTCGCAGGCTACGACCCGACCACCGGCGCAGAGCTGTGGCACGCGGACTGCCTCCGCGGGGAGGTCGCCCCCTCTCCCACCTTCGCCGCGGGCCGCATCTTCGCCGTCAACATGGGCGCCGACCTAACGGCTCTCCCCGCCGGCGTGGACGGAGAGATCGTCCCCGCCAGGTTCTTGTGGACGGCCTCGGACAACCTCCCCGACATCGTCAGCCCCCTGGCGACCAGCGAATTCGTCTTCCTGGTCACGAGCGAGGGCCTGGTGACCTGCCACGACGCCGCCCAGGGGGCCATGCTCTGGGAGCATGACCTGGGGGCCGAAGTTCTGGCCTCCCCCACGCTGGTCGGCGACAACGTCTACCTGCTAGACGGCACCGGGGTCATGCACATCTTCGCAGCCGGACCGCAGTTTAACAGTGTGGGCAGTGGCAAGATCGGGGAGCTAACTGTCGCCTCCCCCGCGTACGTGGGCGGCAGGATCTTCATCCGGAGCGAGACGCGGCTGTTCTGCGTCGGGGCGGCGTGAGGCAGCCGATGCGTTTACCCTGGGCCCGAGAAAGCACAGAGACAGCTGCAGGGAGCGCACCAGGGCCGCGCCCTCCCGTCGGGACGCAACCCAGTGCGCGCTCCGTGGAAGAAGTCATAGACAGCCTCGTAGCGGAGATCGGCCGCGACTCCGAGGCCGTCATCCCCTTGCTGCAGGCCATCCAAGCCGAGTACCGCTACCTGCCGGAGCCGGCGCTGCGCCGGGTGGCCGAGACCACCGACATCACTCCCGCTGCACTCGCCGGGGTTTCCTCCTTCTACTCCCAGTTCCGCCACCACCCGATCGGACGCCATCTGATCAGCATCTGTCATGGCACCGCCTGCCACGTCAAGGGCGCCCAGCGCGTCACCGACGCCCTCTATCGCCACCTGGACCTGCCGGAGGGCCAGGATACTGACGGCGACGGCGTCTTCACCGTACAGAAGGTCGCCTGCCTGGGGTGCTGCACGCTGGCGCCAGTGATGCAAGTCGACGGCGTCACCTACGGCCATCTCACCCCCGAGAGCGTTCCGCAGGCCCTCAATGATTTCCTGGAGCTGCGCCGCCGTACGCAGGCGAGCATGGCCGGCGGTAGGTCGCGCCCCGTCGGGCAGGACCTGGCGGAGATCCGCATCGGCCTCGGCTCGTGCTGCATCGCCGGCGGGAGCATGGAGGTCGGTGAGGCCCTGGAGCGCGCCGTGCGGGACCTGGCCGCCCCCGCGCTGGTCAAGCCGGTGGGCTGCGTGGGCATCTGCCACCAAACCCCGCTCGTAGAGGTGCTGCTGCCCGGCCAGGAGCCCGCGGTCTACGCGCGGGTGCGGGCGGCGGACGCCGAGGCGATTGTGCGGCGGCACTTCCAGCCGCGAGGCCTGGTGCGCCGGGCACGGGCAGCGGTATCGGCCGGACTGGACCGGCTGCTCACCGACGAGGCCTGGGAGCCCGTCACGCGCTACGTCCTGGACGTGCGCGACCCGCCGGTCTGCGACTTCCTCGGCCCCCAGCGCCATCTGGTCACGGAAGGCAGCGGCTGCCTGAATCCACTGGATTTGGCAGAGTATGAGGCGGAAGGAGGGTTCGAGGCGCTGCGACGGTGTCTCGTAGGGGCGCATATTGCGGCTTCTGAGCCGCAGCATCCGCCCACGCGTGCGCCAGAGTCAGCGGCAGTCGCGGGCGGATATTGCGCCGCGGACGGCGCAATATCCGCCCCTACCGGAGGGGAGGGCCCGGCACAAGCCCGCACCCTACAGCCGGAGGCGATCCTGTCCACTCTCACCCGCTCCGGCCTACGCGGGCGGGGTGGGGCGGGGTTCCCAACCGGTCTCAAACTCTCCCTGGTCCGCCAGGCGCCGGGCGACACCAAGTACCTGATCTGCAACGGCGACGAGGGCGATCCCGGCGCCTTCATGGACCGCATGTTGCTGGAGTCGTACCCCTACCGCGTGCTGGAGGGGATGATCATCGCCGCCTACGCGGTAGACGCGCACCAGGGCTTCCTGTACATCCGCGCCGAGTACAAGCTCGCCGTCCAGCGCATCCGCGACGCCGTGCGGCGGCTGGAGGAGCGGGGGATGCTCGGCGACGACCTCCTGGGCAGCGGCTTTAGTCTGCATCTGCGGGTGTGGGAGGGGGCCGGCGCCTTTGTCTGCGGCGAAGAGACAGCGCTCATCGCCTCTCTCGAGGGGCGCCGCGGTCACCCCCATCTCCGCCCCCCCTACCCGGCGCAGCAGGGCCTCTGGGGTAAGCCCACCGCCATCAGCAACGTCGAGACGTATGCCTCGATCCCGTACATCCTGCGCCGCGGAGCAGAGGACTACTCCTCCCTCGGCACCGAGCACAGTAAGGGCACCAAGGTCTTCGCGCTGGCCGGGAAGGTGGCCCGCGGCGGGCTAATCGAGGTGCCGATGGGCGTGACCATCCGCCAGATCGTGGAGGAGATAGGCGGAGGCGTGGCCGGCGGGCGGCGGTTCAAGGCCGTGCAGATCGGCGGGCCCTCCGGCGGCTGCCTGCCCGCGGAGTTGTGCGACACGCCGGTAGACTACGAGGCCCTCATCGGCGCCGGCGCGATCATGGGCTCCGGCGGCCTGGTGGTGCTCGACGACCGCGACTGCATGGTGGACATCGCCCGCTACTTCCTCGAGTTCACCCAGCGAGAGTCCTGCGGCAAGTGTACCTTCTGTCGCCTGGGGACCCATAAGATGCTGGAGATCCTCGACCGCTTGGCCACCGGCGCCAGTCGCCCGGACGATCTCGAGCGCCTGGAACAATTGGCTCACGCGGTCCAGAGCGCCAGTTTGTGCGGCCTGGGCCGCACCGCCCCCAATCCCGTGCTGACCACGCTGCGCTACTTCCGGGAGGAGTACGAGGCGCATCTGCAGGGCCGCTGCCCGGCCGGCAAGTGCAGGGCGCTGATCACCTATACCATCAACGACAATTGCATCGGCTGCACCCGCTGTGCCCAGCAGTGCCCTGCCGAGGCGATTGCCCTCACGCCCTTCGAGCGTCACGTGATCGACCCCGAGAAGTGTACGCGGTGTGACACCTGCCGGACGGTCTGTCCGGTGGAGGCGGTGGACGTGGACTAGATATGCCCAGACTTACTATCGACAACCAGGCGGTGGAGGTGGCCCCCGGTGCGACCGTGCTGGAGGCGGCGCGGGCACTGGGGAAGGAGATCCCCTCCCTCTGCCACCGGGAGGGGCTCCCCGCCAACACCTCCTGCTTCGTTTGCGTGGTCAAAATTAACGGCAGCCCTCGTCTTCTCCCGGCCTGCGCCACGGTGGCCGAGGAGGGCATGGTGGTCGAAAGCGACACCGAGGAGGTCCACGGTGTCCGGCGCATGGCGCTCGAGCTGCTGCTGAGCGACCACCTCGGCGACTGCCTGGGACCGTGTCAGGCGGTGTGCCCGGCGCATGTGGACGTACCCACGATGCTCCGGCAGATCGCGGCCGGACAGCCGGAGGAGGCGCTGGCGACCTTCCGCGCCGCCTCGCCCTTCCCGGCGACGCTGGGACGCCTCTGCCGCGCTATGTGCCAGCGGGCCTGCCGCCGCGCGAGCCACGACGCGACGGTGGCCATCCAGACACTGCATCGGTGGCTGGGGGAGGCTGCGGCCTGGGGCGGGCTACCCAACCCTCGCCCCGTGGAGGGAAGCGGCCGGCGCGTCGCGGTCATCGGCTCCGGGCCAGCGGGGCTGACGGCGGCATACTTCCTGCAGCGAGCGGGGTGTGCCTGCGTCCTCTTCGAGGCCCGAGCGGAAACGGGAGGCGGCCTGCGCTACGGAGCGCCGGAGGAGGCCCTGCCCCGAACGGTGCTGGACGCGGAGATCGCAACGGCGCTGGGGCCGGAGGTCGAGGTGAAAGCGGAGTACACGGTAGATGCCGCGAGGTTTGCTGAGCTCCGCCGCGAATATGACGCTGTTCTAATCGCCCTCGGCAAAGTCTCGCCCGAGACGGCCGCAGAATGGGGGTTGCCCTGGGCCCAGCATGGCCTATTGGTGGATGAGCATACGGCGGTCACGGGTCTGCCCGGAATTTTCGCCGCAGGGTCGACTGTCTCGCCCTCCCGCCATGCCGCCCGTGCCTCGGGCGGGGGGCGAGTCGCCGCCGAGGCCCTCTGTCGCTACCTGGACGGCGCTCCCGCTCCGCCCCCAAGCCCGGTCAACACCCACATCGGGCGCATGGACGAGGAGGAGGTCTCCCGCCTGCTCTGCGAGGCCTCCCCCGAGGGGGCGGTGGATCCCGAGGGCGCTGCGGGGACTTTCACGTTGGAGGCGGCGGCGCGTGAGGCGCGGCGCTGCCTGCACTGCGACTGTCGGGGGCTGGCGGACTGCCGCCTGCGGCAGTACGCCACCGAGTACGGCGCCAGCCCAGGTCGCTTCCGCGACGGCCGGCGACCCTTTGCGCTCGACACCAGTCATCCGACGGTCGTTTTCGAGTCCGGCAAGTGCATCTCCTGCGGCTTGTGCCTGCAAGTCGCCGAACGGGCCGGTGAGCCGTTGGGGCTGGCCTTCGTGGGCCGCGGGTTCAATATGCGCACCCAGGTGCCTTTCCAGGAGGCGCTAGCGGCGGGTCTACGGGTAGCGGCGGCCGAGTGCGTCGCCATCTGCCCCACCGGAGCGCTGGCCTGGAAGGAACCAAGGGAGGGAGAATAACGGCTACCGGCGCTTTAGTCGTGGACACGTTAATCAAGCAGTACCCTGGCGGCGACGGAGTGGTCACCGTGCTGGGTGGTGTCTCGCTCATCGCCGAGCCGGGCGAGACGCTGGCCATCGTCGGCCCCTCCGGCTCCGGCAAGAGTACACTGCTCAACCTGATCGGCTCCTTGGACCAGCCGACCTCCGGGACTGTCCGCCTGGGCGACGTGGAGGTGACCGCCCTGCGAGGCCGCGCGCTGGCGCAGTTCCGGGCCAAGCGGGTCGGCTTCGTCTTCCAGGACCACCACCTGCTTCCCCAACTGACGGCCGCGGAGAACGTGGCGCTGCCCACCCTGGCTCCAGGGGCGGACCGGCGCGAGGCGCGGGAGCGGGTCCGGGAGCGGTTGGGGCAGGTGGGCCTGCAGCCCCGACAGGACGCCTTCCCCGGGCAGCTCTCCGGTGGGGAGCGCCAGCGGGTGGCGATCGCCCGGGCACTGATCAACAGCCCCGGCCTACTCCTGTGTGATGAGCCGACCGGCAACCTAGACCGCGACATGGGCGCGCAGGTCGTGTCGCTCCTACTGGAGCTGGCAGCGGCTCAGGGCGTGACGGTCCTGATGGTCACGCACAATCTGGAGCACGCCTCCCGCTTCGGGAGGGTGCTGCAGCTCCAGGATGGGCGGCTCTCCCCTCTTCCCCCGCTCGGTGAGGCGGCGTGACTCTCCGCCGGCTGGTGCTGCGGAGCCTGGCCTACCACTGGCGCACCGGCCTGGTGGTCTGCTTCGGCCTGGCGCTGGCCACCGCGGTGCTGACCGGCTCACTAGTCATCGGCGACTCCGTCACCAGCAGCCTGCGCGATACCGCCCTCTCGCGGCTGGGGAGTGTCGACTACGCCCTGGTGGCGCCGCATTTCTTCCGGGAGAAGCTGGCCGTCGAGCTAGCGGTGCCCGGCGCCCATGTCGTTCCTCTGCTCTTCGCTACCGGCGCCGCTCGCGCCGCGGCGGCCGAAGCCGTCGTACCCCAGGCCACGGTGCTCGGGGTCCGCGACGACTTCTGGACTCTCTTTCCCGCCGGAACGGGGCACAAGCTGACCGGCCGGGAGGCCGCGGTGAACACCACGTTGGCAGAGGACTTGGGCCTGCAGGTCGGCGATACGCTGCTGGTCACCGTCGGACGACCGGGCCAGGCATCGCCGGAGACCCTCTTCGGCCGGCGCAAGCGTGAGGACACTACCAGCGTCCTGCGCTTGACGCTTACCGCCATTCTCCCCGCTGGCGCGGGTGATTTCCGCCTGGACCCCTCGCCGGCAGTTCCTCGCAACGTCTTCCTGAGCAGCGATTGGCTGGCGCGGCTGTTGGGTAAGAACGGCCAGGCCAACGCCCTGTTGGTCGCCGGCGGCAGCGAGGCCGACCTGACCACCGCCCTGCGCCGCGCCTGTACGGTGGAGGACTGCGGTCTGCAGGTCCTTCCCAGCCCTGACGGGCGCTATCTGTCCCTGCAGACCCCCGGCGTACTCCTGTCTCCGGCTGCGGTGGCGGCGGCCCAGGCCGCCGCGCGCTCTCTCGGCTACACCAGCGGCCTGACCTCCACCTACCTCGCCACCACCACCCGCGACCTGAGCCAGTCCCCACCCTCCCGCATCGCCTACTCTGTTGTGGTTGGTATGACGCCTGCGGGGAAGCTCCCCCTACGCCCCGGTGGCCAACCACCGGATCAGCAGGGCCTATGCCTCAACGCCTGGGCCGCCGAGGACCTCGGGGCCCGCGTGGGCGACCGCATCCAGCTAGCCTACCTCGTCCCCACGCCGGAGGGCCTCCACCGGACCGGCAGTACCACCCTCGTGTTGCGCGGCATCCTGGAGATGACCGGTTTCGGAACCGATCCAGGCCTGGTGCCGGAATACGAAGGCATCACCGACGCTGAGCGCATCGATGATTGGAAGCCGCCCTTCCCGGTCGAGCTGGGCCTGGTCACGCAGCGCGACGATCAGTACTGGTCGCAGTATCGGGCCGCCCCCAGGATTTTCGTCAGCATGGACACGGTCCATGCCATGTGGCAGGCGGGGTCCTCGGGCCAGGACACCGACTGGATCACCTCGGTGCGCGTCGTACCGCCAAACGGCGCGACCTCCGGCGCGGTGAGCAAGTTCAGCCAAGCGCTCGTGAAGCACCTGCCGCCGGAGCAAGTGGGGATGGGCTTCCGCCCCGTGCGGGAGCAGGCGCTCCGGGCCGCGCGGGGAACGACCGACTTCAGCCAGTTGATGCTGGGCATGAGCATGTTCCTAGTGCTCTCCGCGGCAGGGCTGGCGGGCATGCTGATGCGCCTGTCGGCCCAGCGCCGAGCGGCGGAGACCGGCCTGCTAGTGGCCTGCGGCCTAACCGGCCGCCAGGTGCAGCGCGTGGCCCTGGCGGAGGGCGCGATCCTGACCGTGGTGGGGACGGCGGTGGGGGTACTGTTGGGGGTGCTCTACGCGGCCGGGGTGCTAGCGGGCCTGCAGCATTGGTGGAGCGGCGCGGTCGCCTCCACCGCGCTGTGGCTCCACGTACAACCAGGCCCCCTAGCGAGCGGAGCGGCGGCGGGCGCAGCAATAGGACTCCTGGCCGTCTGGTGGGGCGTGCGTGTCCTGCAGAAACGGCGGGTGCTGGAGCTTCTGGCCGGCTGGCAGGCCCTGGGGGTGCTCCCGCCGGTGGCCGCGCGGCGGTGGGTGACAGCGGCCCTCACGCTGGCCTCGCTCCTCCTCGTGGCGCTGGTGGGACTGGCTCTCACCGGGAGGATGCCGGGCGCAGCGGCCTTCTTCGGGGCCGGAGCGCTGCTGCTGGTCGCAGGCCTACTCGCCGGCTGGCTGGTCCTCAGCCAAGCGCTGTCCGCCCGGCGAGAGACGAACTCCCCGGCCCGCCTGGCCCTGCGCAACGCCGCCGCCAATCGGGGACGGAGCCTGCTCACCCTGGGACTGCTCGCGGCTGCTACTTTCGTGATCGTCGCCACCGCGGCCAACACCCGCAGCTTCTCACGCCTGGACTACACGCGCCACGACTCGGGCACCGGCGGCTTCGCCCTGCGGGCGGTCTCCACGCTCCCACTCTACTATGACCTGGACACGGCCATCGGGCGCGCCAAGCTGGGGTTCTCGCGCGCGGAGGAGGCGACCTTTTCGGGCGTTCAGGTGTTCTCTCTACTAATGAGCCCCGGCGAGGACATCAGTTGCCTGAACCTCGCCCGGCCTCAGATGGCGCGGCTCCTGGGGGTGCCGGAGGAGCTGGCGAAGCAAGGCCGCTTCACCATCGCCACGGGCACGCGCGAGGACAATCCGTGGAGGCTCCTGCAGCAGCCGGCGGGGGAGGAACCCATCCCCGCTTTCGGCGACGAGGCCAGCGTCACCTGGTCGCTCCATTCGGGGCTGGGCAAGACCTGGTCGGTCACCGAAGAGGGCGGGCGCGCGGCGGAACTGCAATTCACTGGCCTGCTCAGCGGGAGCATCTTCCAGGGCGAGTTGCTCGTGGCCGAGGGGCAGTTCCGCAAGCTGTACCCCTCGGTCGCCGGGCCGCGCTACTTCCTGCTCGACGTCCCGCCCGGGCGGGAGACGGCGGTGGCGCAGGCGCTGCGCTCCACCCTCGGCGACCTGGGCCTGGAGGTGCGCACGACCCGCGAGGTCCTAGATTCGTACATGCGAGTACAGAACACTTACCTGAGCATGTTCGTCGCTCTAGGGGGACTGGGCGTGCTGTTGGGGACGATCGGCATGGTAACGGTACTCCTGCGCAGCGCCCTGGAGCGACGGGCGGAGTTCGCACTGATGCTGGCCACCGGCTTTGATCGGCGTGACCTCGCCCGGCTACTGGTGCGGGAGAACGCCGCGCTGTTGGTAGCCGGGGTGGTGCTGGGGACAGTGGCCGCGCTGGTGGCGGTCGCGCCGCAGTTGCTCTCCCCGCTCGCCCAGCCCCAGTGGGTGCAGCCCGCGGCCTTACTGGCGGGGATCATCGCGCTGGGGCTCGCCGCCTGTTGGGCCGCCGCCCGGGTGGCCATCAAGGGGAATCTACTGGCCGCGCTGCGGGAAGAATAGCGGCGCGCCTTTCTCCGGCCTTCCTGCAGGAAGGGTCGCCGGTTGTCTGCGACCGGCGGGATAGACGCAGCGCAACTTGCCGCTTTCGCGGGTGAAACCTATGAAACGCATCCTTCTGACCATCGCGATTGGGTTGCTCGTGCTGGGACTCCCGAGGGGGGCCCGCGCCGAGAGCGACTGGCCGTGTTTCCGCGCCAGCGGGCTGATGACCGGCGTGGCGCACACGCCCTTCACGGCCACGCCCCGCCTGGTGTGGACCTACGAAACCGGCTCCCAGGTGGACTCCACCGCCGTCATCGTGGGGGACACGGTCTACGTCGGCACCAAGACCAACGCGCTGCTGGCGATCAGCCTGGCCACCGGCAAGCTCAAGTGGAAGTACCTGGCCAAGAGCGGGATCACCGCCGCTCCCTGCGTGATCGGCGATGTGGTCTACGTCGGCGACGAGGCCGGCTGGTTCCACGCGGTCAATACCTACAACGGCAACGTGATCTGGACCTACGAGACGGGCGCCAAGATCATCTCCTCGCCCACCCCCGCCCCCGGCGTGGTGCTATTCGGCTCCTACGACAACCGCCTCTACTGCCTGCACGCCGGGACGGGGAAGGTGAAGTGGACCTTTGCCGCCGAGGCTCAGGTCCACTGCTCGCCCTGCGTAGCCGGCGATACGGTCGTCATCGCCGGCTGCGACGGCAAGGTGCGTATGATTGACTTGCAAACCGGCAAGCAGAAAAGCTTCTCCCTGGTGCAGACCAACTTCTCTGCCGCGCCCGCCTACAGCTCCGGCAACGTCTACTTGGGCGCGCTCAACGGCATCTACCTGGCGGTGCGCATGAGCGACGGGGAGGAACTCTGGCGCATGACCGAGACGCGCGACGGCGCTGCCTGTTACGCCTCGGCGGCGATCCTAGGCGACGCGGTCATCTTTGCCTCTCGCAGCCAGGTCCTCTACCGCACCAACCGGATAACGGGGGCCACTGAGTGGATGTTTGAGGCCAAGGGGGGCTTTGACTCCTCGCCCGTGATCGCCGGAAACACCGTCTTCGTGGGCTGCTCGGACGGCAACATCTACGGGGTGCGCCTGAGCGACGGCGCGAAGGTCTGGCAGTTCACCGCCGGCGCCGAGATCCTTGCTTCGCCGGCGATTGGGCAGGGGCGGATGGTAATCGGGAGCATGGACGGGGCGGTGTACTGCTTCTCGCGGTAGCAGGAGGGGCCGCGTGGGGCGGGCTTTCTAGCCCGCCCGACCAGGAAAGCGCGGGCTGGAAAGCCCGCGCCTCGCGGATCGCCCTACAGCAAATCCCTCTGCGCCTCCCCGATCACCTGCAGCAGCGCCTTCTCCGTATCCTCGTCCATGTCCCGCGGATGGTACTCGCTGAGAATCGCCTGCGCCTGGTCCCGCGCCCGGTCAGCGACCAGCTTCCGCTCCCCACCCAGCCAGGCATTCAGCGGCTCGCGCGAGAACAACGCCGGCTGCCAATGCTCCCCGCGAAAATGCCGCGCCGTGTGTTCTGCGTCGAGGAAGTTCCCCCCGATACCCCGCTCGCGGATCAGGTCCCAGGCCAGCGTCTCCTCGTTCACGGCAAACCCCGCCGCCATGCGCTTGAGCGCGCCCACGTATTCATTGTCCACCATCAGTTGCACCGGCGAATTGGCCTCCGCGCCCGAGACGATGCCGTAGCACTCCAGCCCGAGGGTCCCGGCCATGAGCGCCGGGATCGCGTCGAAGCTCGCCTGATACCCGCATTCCACATCCACGCCCTTGCTGTCGGAGTCCACGGCGCTCGCCCATAGCGCCGCCCCGTAATGCCGCGCCATCTGCCCCAGTGCCAGCGCCAGCATCCCGCGCTCCGGTCGGCCAAAGGGGAAGAAGCCGGTGCGCATGTCCATGACCGCGGCATTCGCCTGCAGGTACAGCTTGCGCAGGCCGTAGCACAGGCGGTACAGGACGCTGACGAACAGCGACTCTGCGAGCATGATGGTGAGCGTGCCGGCCAGGGTGGCCGGGGCCGAAGCGCCGGCGATGGGCATGAACCGCACCCCCGCCTTGTACCCCGCCTGCCAAAACTGCACAAAGATCTCCGCCTCCACCGAGCCGAAGCGCAACGGACTGAGCAGTTCCACCTCGGCGAACGTGTACCGCGTCACCGGCTCGCCCTGGGCCGCCGCGAAGATGCTGCCCCTCTCCATCAGGTACGGTATCAGCCGCACATCCCGCACCTCGCCGCAACCGGAGAACTTCTTCTCTGCGTGTCGCCAGGCCACCAGCCGCATGTATAGCGGCCCTAACAAGGCAGGCACGTCAGCCGGAGAGCCCATCACGCCCAGCCGGTCGAAATGCGGCAGGGCATCGGCCAGCCGCGTGAGGTCACCGGCAGTCTGCAGCGTATGCGGCTTGTACTGCCCGTCGAAGTCTAGCAGATACTGCGGGTACGTCCCGGCAGTCGCCTCCATCCCGCCCGCGTACTCCCGACGCTTGCCATAGGGCAGCGTGCAGGAGACGATCAGCGAGTCGTCATCATCGAACTCGTCGGAGGCCTCGCTCAGGAACTGCTCCATCCACGCGCGCGGGAAGCGAACGGCCTGCGCCTCGCGATCCACCACCGCGCCATGCTCGGCGAATAGATCCAGCAGCACCGGGTGGCCGACATGGACGCCGACCTCAGCGAGGATGCGTAGAGTCGGGTCATGGAGGAGCTGAACCTCGGAAGGCGTCAGCACTTCAGCGCAATTCCACACTTGTATAGGGGCCTCCCAAGAGGCGTGTCGCGGGCTAGGGCAGGACCTCTTGCACCGCCACGTCATCCAGGTACACTCCGCGATATCGGTCCATACTGGCAAAGGCGATGGGGAGGCCGCTGACCTTGGCCGCCAGACCGGGCTCGAATACGTAGGTGTACAACTGCCACTCCTCCGTGATCGGCAGATTCATGGTGAGGTGAACGCCGTCCGGCGCCGGAGACCGGAAGTACCAGGTCACATTCAGAGCGCTGTCGCCCTTCGCCCAGAAGGAGACCCGGTACTTGCGCCCGCTCTCCACCGGCAACATCTGGTAGAGAATCACGTTCTTCTCCAGCGGGTCGGGAGCCAGCACCACGCACAGCTTGCCGCTGTGCGCCTGCCCTGCATCGCGCACGATAATCGGCCTCTTCTTCGGAGTGGCGCTGTTAGGAATCCACCCGCGGAGGCTCTGGTATCGCGCCGCGAATTTGTCTTCCAGCGTAAACTCCTCGAACCCCGGGCTCTTGACCAGGTTCGGCCCCAGCTTCTCCCCCACCGGCAGCGCCGTCTCGTACTCGTTGTACCTGTGCGCCACCGGTTTGGGGTTGTCGGGCAGCAGCTCGATAGTGTCCAGCACCAGGTTCCCCTGCCGGCCCTGGGTCCCCAGGTAGGCGAAGCCGATCCGGTTGTCACCCTCGGTGAGCTCGGCGAGCTTCGACCCAATTCCCCACTCCGTGCCCCTGTGCAAGCCGGAGTACTCCGTCTTGGACGAATGGAAACTCACCCAGCCCCGCTGCTCGCCGTTTACCAGGATATCGTAGTTGCCGCAACTCGGCCCCACCACACCACGCAACCGCACGGTATAGACGCCCGGCTGGTCCACCTTGACCGTGAACTCGACGGTGCCGCCCTTCCCGCGCGGGACGAAACTGAGCACCGCTCCCCCGCTGAAGGGGAAGCGCTCCGGATCGGGCGACCGCACCAGTACCAAGTCGCCGCCATCGGTAATCTCTGCCCCGGCGGCCAAGTCCTCGACCTCCCAGGCGTAGCCAGGCGTCTGCCCCAGCACCGGCAGCGCGGCCGTGAGCAGCAGACCCAGGAGGATCGCCGCGCAGGCCGTTCTCCCACCCCCTCTCCTGCAAGGAGAGGGGGCAGGGGGTGAGGCTCTCCCCCTACAGCGCCTTATCCACATTGGTCTTCTCCTCTGAGGTCAAGACCGCCTGGCCCTGAAAGGTCACGTTGGTGGCGCCGGTGGCGAACAGGTAGGTGGGCTTCACACCGCCCGGGTCCACGGTCGCCTCAAGCAGCAGCACTCCTGCGTCCGTGGTCAGATCGCCCAGGGCCTGTTCCGCCCCCGTGTCGTTGATCACCAGGTACGCCACGTGGGTGTCGTCCGTCGCCACCTGGAAGGCCGTCACTTCCGGCGTGTCCTTCAGGACGGTGATCCGCTCGGCGTACTGCTCCACCTCCAGCACGGGCTTGTGCGGCCACAGCAGCGTGGTAAAGTGCAGCGGCTGGCCCTGCTCCGGCAGGCCCCGGTAGCGCTGGCTGATCCGCAGCGGCACCGCCTGCCACTGGTTTTCCAGCGAGCGGTCGAGGACCTCGTAGTCCCGCCCCGCCTGCGGCGTATAGTAGATGAGCATATCCCAGTTGGGGTTGTTCCACCGCTGCACGCCCCGCCCCAGTCCCAGGCCGGTGTGGATCAGGTAGTTGATGTTGACATTGGTCCAGTTCGCCCCGCTCTTGGGCGAGATGTTCCGCGTCTGCCACTGCTGCCTGACCCGGCAGACAAACGGCTCCTCGAAGGTGACGAGGTCCTTGCAAATCACCAATCCCAGCCTGGTGAAGAGCACCTCGCGCTCGTTGGTCACCGGCCAGTTCTTGTAGTTCTCCACCTTGACCCGCGCGTAGGTAGCCCGCCCGCCCGTCGCCAGGACCGGCACGCTCACTACCTCGTCCGGCACCTCCGGCGCAATACCGGTCAGGTCCTCGATGAGCACGACGTTGTGGTACTCCGGTCCCTTCTCGTAATAGCCCAAGTCCGTCAGCAGCACCGCCCGCATATCCATGAAGTTGTTGAAGTTGGGCACCGTCGACTGGTGGTGACCGGCGTTGGAGCTTAGCTCTAGCATCCCGCAGGGGGCGAAGGGATCGTTCCCCGTCCGCAGGATGAGCTTGTCCGGCTGCATCGTCTGCTCCAGCCGGTAGGCCATGTCGGTGAGACCGTATTTGTCGAAGATCTCCTTCTTGAAGGCCGCACCGATGGGGACGATGTGCTTGCGCTCCAGCACCCGCGACTTCATCTCCGGCGCTACCTCCGGAATCGTGTCATCGGCATACAGGTAGGCCCAGGCGCATCCATTGGCCGCGCCGTCGTAGACCATATGGTAGCTGAACAGGTCATCCATCTGCCGGTTGGCGTATTCCAGCAGCCGGTGGGCCGCCCACTTGAACCGTCCGTCCCGGGTGATACTCGCCATTCGCTCATAGACCGCGAGCCACGTGTAGCAGGAGGCGTTCCACGGCGAGGCATCTCCGTAGCCAGGCATTCCGCCGCTGGGGGTGACCTGGTACATGTACCGCTCCACCCACTTGACGAAGCCTGGATCCTTCACGTACTCCGGATTGCGGAAGGCCGCCCAGTCCATGTAGTTCATCGTTGAGCCGGAGTCGTAGTCGGACGAGTTCTCGACGTGGTCCCGGAACGGCCACCAGGACTCCCACTCCGCATCGGCATACGCCTTCCACTTGGCCGCATCGGGGTGGTTGGGCAGGACCTTGGCGGCTTGATCGCAGAATCCGGCATCCATCATGGCCTGGTTGAAGGCGCCCCACTTGGTCGGCCGCCGGGACGCCCAGGTGGCGGCGGCGATGGCGGGGTAAACCTCGCGCAGCATGGCCTTGTCCGCCTCCGCAATCGCTGGCTCCGCCAGCAGCATGTTGATGAGCTTGTAGTTCGTAATCCAGAAGGGGTTGAATTTGCCCTCTCTGGCCGACTCCGTGGTACCCTTCATCAGGCCCAGCGTAGGCTCCAGATACGCCGGATCGCCGGTGTACTTGTACAGGGCATACGAGACCACGGCGAAGTTGGGCCCGTTGTACCCCGCACTGGCCTCCCGGCCCTTCGAAAACAGGGCGGCGTACTCGAAGTCGTACACCTTCTTGACCATCGCGATGTAGTCGTCCTTAGTGATGGTCATCGGCGTGTAACCAGCGCGGCTCGAGGGGAAGGCGTTGCGGTAGGGGTCAGGCACCATGTAGCGATCCGGCAACTTGCCCTCCGCCCCGCGCTCCGCCTCCTCGCTGCGGATGATCTCAAAGGGCGCCGAGACCGCTCCGATCTGCGGCTTGCCGCCCTCCTCCACCGTCGCGGCGACCCGGTAGCTGCCCGGCGCCAGATTACCCATGCTCACCTTACCGGTGAACAGCGTGGTCGCTCCCGCGGGCAGGGCTACCTGGGCCGGGACAATAGCTACCGTCTTGCCCGAGTTGTCCTGCACCACGACTCCTCGCAGCACCGGCTTGTCGGCAAAGGCGTCCACGTCGCCCATGAACTGCAGGTCCGCACCCGGCGCTACCTTGCTCTCCGCCGTGACGATCTCCCCCGCCCAGGGCGTGGCGTCCCGAAAGCGCAGATCCAGCCAGAAGTTCGGCGCGTTGCTGACCGTCCGCGGCGGGAAACCCAGGAGGAGCTGCGACCATTTCCCGTCTGCGTCCTTGTCCGACAGGATGAAGGCGATCTTGATCCGGTCGCCATTCACTGGCTGGTAGCCGATGTCAGCCAGGGAGATCGCGGCTTCCACGTTGTAGCCCGTCGCGGTCTGCTTGCTGACGTAGCAACTGTGCTTGGTCCACGCCCGGGGCCCGGTGTCCTTCGTGTAGACGCTGAACCCGAACATGGGCTCGGGTGAGATTTCCAGGTTCCTAATCTGGTGGTACCGATCCGAACCCTTGGTCGCTCCGAAGGTTGAGACCACCAGGATGAGGCTATCGCAGGTCCACGGCATGTCCGTCTTGTTGACCAGCGGCATGAGGCTGTCGTCCTGTACCGCTGCCCCCACGTACAGGTACTCGTGATCCCACGCGAACTTGACCACCGCGCTGGAGTCCGCCTTCGACCGCACCGGCCCCGGTTTGATCTGGCTGTTGTCGGCGGTGATCGCCACCACGCCGTCCTTCAGGTTCCAGTCGGCCAGGTCGGCGTCGACCTGCACGCCGCCTTCCTTGTAGTAGGCGAAGTAGCGGTGGGGGATCTTCTTCTGCCAGGCCCTCACCGGCGCGGTCTGAGCACTAGCCACTAGTACACCTGTCAGAGCCAGGAGCACTGCGAAAACACCCGCCACCAGGGGCAAGCGCGGCCGGACGACGACTCGGAACAAGGTACTGGCAGTAGCCATGTTTATCGCTTCCCTAGTCAGTCCTATCCTGCGGACCCAACCGTAAGCCCCATAGGTTTCGCCCCAGACAAATCTCTAACCTCCGGCTGGTTCGCACTCGGGCGAAACGACTCGATGGCTTCCCACTTGACGCCTGCCGTCGGGGAGGGATTGGCGCGGCCTGCGTCGAAGCACCGCCGAGCCCGGCCCCCCCGGCCGGCGCAATTCGTCCCAGGAGGTCGCTCCATGTCCCACTCCGGCGCCCGCAAACCCGCCGTTCTCTCCGAGGCTGGCGCTCATTCCGATTGGATCGCGCGACCCTTCCTCGAAGCCGGTCTAGCCTTGGATAAGTGCTGGCTGCACGAGGTACCTGAGCGTCTGGCCACCGGCCAGTACAACGTCCTGGTGCTGGGCCGGCTGTACATGCTCCGCAAGACCAAGCAGCAGGAGACCCAAGCTTACGAGGCGCTCCGCAACGCCATGGTCAAATTCCTGGCCCAGGGCGGAGGCATCTTTCTCAGCTATCCCTCCGGCGGCGTCGGCCCCTACCGCGAGCTGTTCCATCCCTGGGGCGCGGGCTTTTGCGACCTGCTCATCAAGGACCCCGAGACTGCTGTCTACGAAGGCGAGGGCGACTACGGCCAGGAGTATGACTATACCACCTGCCTCCACCCGGCCCTCGCGGAGGGCATCAACGGCATCTGGTACCCCGGACGCATCGGCCACGCCTGGGGGACCCGCCCTCTGGAGCTAAGTGAGGACTGGGAGCCTGGCGTTACCGGCTCGGCCACCAGCTACACCGAGACTATGCCCGGCTCCTACGCCACGCCCTTCTCCGACGAGAACCCGCCTGAGGGCTACTCCGAGTACGTACCCCTGCTGGCGATCCGCGACCTGCAGCCCGGCCGCCTGGCCCTCTGCGGGATCCCGTCCGGGTTCCACTTCTTCTCCCCACACAACTTCCCGCTGGCGCATCAGATGCTCGCCGAGGGGTTTGGCGGCAAGCCCTCCGACATGACTAAGGTGCTAATCAACACCTGCAAGTGGCTGGCGGAACCTTCGCTAGCCGAGGGCCGGCTAGGTGGAGCCCGGTCCGCGCCGGACGTGCTCGAGCCGGATGTGATCAAGTACTCGCCGGACCCGCCCGTCATCTGGGCCGAGCGCGATTTCCCGCCCGACACCCCGCCCCGCAAGGGTCTCATCGGCGCCCGCACCGCCTACTCCACGGGTAGCGGCGCCGTCGCCGACTACGTCGCCAAAGCCGAGGCCGTCGGCCATGACTTCATCGTCTTCCTGGAGGACTGGAAGGAGATGACCAAGGAGAAGGTGGAGGCTCTCAAAGCCGACTGCCAGGCGCACACCGACGACTCCTTCTACGCCGTTCCCGGCCTGACCATGGAGGACGAGGCGGGCAACCATACCTTCGCCTACGGCTACCAGGTCAACGCGCCCAAGCCCGACATCCTCTCCCCCGACGGAAAGGTTCTCCAACACACACCCCAGGGCACACCCCGGACCGGCACCCTCCACCAGGTCCACTCCGCCTACCTCTTCGAGGAACTCGGCATCCGCACTCGCCGCGGCACCTACCTGCACAGCCAGAATCCCATGCGCTTCTACGACCTGCGCTGCTTCGACTCCATTGGCGTCTTGACGTGGGAGGACGGGGAGATCGTGGACGACCTGCGGGAGAACTACCGCTACCTCGAGGACATCGGCATGTTCCTGTCGCCCACGGTGCTGACCTTCATGAACAGCCCCGAGGATTTCGACCAGGTCCTCGCCGCGGGCTGGCACAATTCCTTCATCGAGCCCTTCCTGGGGCGCGAAGACCGCGTCATACTCCGTTACATGGCGCGCGAGCTAGAGTGGTGGGCGACCATCGACGAGGACACCTGGGAAACCCCCTTCTACCGCCTCTTCGACAACTGGCACTACCTCTGGCCGCGGCAGTACATGACTAGCGGTCCGGAGATCGCCGCCTTCACCGTCTCCGCCAGCGGCCGGGACATGGAGTGGCTCGGACCGGACACGGATATCCCCGACACCGCCGACTGGTTCCGCGCCGATGTCAACGGCTTCCGCCTGCGGCTCAAAGTCACCTCCGAGGTAGGCGTGGACCGGGTGCTGCTGTACGACGGCGAGCGCCTGATCCGGCGATGGCTGCCCGGTGGGGAGAAGGTCTTCGAGATCGAGCTAGACCTGACCAACGCGCAGCAGTTCAACTACTGTGTGGAGGCTCACGACCTGCAGGGCGGCATGGCCCTCACACCTGACTTCCACACCCAGCGCAACGATTGGGCCGAGTTCTTCTGCGCCGACCGCAACAACCAGCTCAACGTCGGCTACGAGAGGGCCGCAGACGGCACCGCCTTCGGCTGGTCCGGCACTATCTATCTGACCTACAACAACGGTAAGTGGGGCGGCTGTACTCCCACCACCGGCCGCTTCTGGTTCCGCGACTCCCTGGCTCCGGTGCCCAACGACCCCGTCTATGACGAGATCGGCCCCTGGGACGGCGGCGTCAACACCCCCGGCGCCGCCTTCAACTTCAGCCTGGTCATGCCGGACCTCGACCCGCCCGAGTACGTCTTCATGACCACCCCGGGGCGGGAGCTCATCTCCACCGACATCGGCATCGGCCGCATGATCCTCCAGGACGGCTTCGACCTGTCCTGGCCCAACTTCGCCGGCGAGACTTACGTCGGCTGGAGTATGTTCCCCGTCTGTGAAACCCGCTACGTCCGCGCCGAGCGCCTGGGTATGGTCTTCCGCCCCCGCCCGCGCTCGCTAGCCACGGTCATCTTCCAGTGGGACATCAGCCTCAAGCAGCCGGTCGAGTTCATCGAACCCCTCCAGGTCGGCTTCCTCGATGCCCTCGCTACCCACGTTCTGCACAAGGCGGACGGCTGCCGCGTGGAGATGGCTGGCGAGGGTGAGGACCCCCTCGACTTGACCTGGGAGCCCGGCGAGTACCTCATCTCCTGGACCCAGGGCCGCCGCCCGGCGATCTTCTTCAACGACAGCGTCCCCCTGCACCTGCGCCGAGCCCAGGCGGACTCCAGTGGCCCGCTGACCCTCGGGTGTGAGCCTGGCCAAATTGCCGCCTTCCTGGAGGGCGACTGTCTCCCCGCCCTGGACCATCCGGTCCGAATCAAGCTCCTCGGCATCGGCGGCGCCCACGATGACCGCGACCCGGAGATCGGCGAGATCGCCCTCCGCCAGATGGGTGTCCTGGGCGACCCCGCCTATCGCGTCGAGCTGGAATCCGGCGGCCTGCTCAGCACCCGCCTCCTTCTTACACTGGACGCACAAGGAACCGGCGTGGCCTGCCACATTCCGCAGGCCAACTTGCTCATGGCAATACCGATCGCCGTGGAGAATCTCAACCCCAACTGGCCCACCGTCCTGGTGGACCGGGCGACCCGCCGCTGGCGCCCGCTGGGGATGTTGGGGACCACCGCTTACGCCACCCTCGATACTCTCCCGCAGGACTGGAGCCTCTACCTGGGGCACCCCGTCACCGCTTCCGACCCCCAGGTGGTCCTGAGCCTGGCGCAGATCTCGCCGGAGGAGTGGGTCCTGGAGGCGCACAACCCGACGGACGAGGCGATGGACCTGAGGGTGCAACAGTCGCCGTACGCCGACCTGCTCAACTGGGAGGGCGCCGCCTGGAGGTTGGAGCCGGGGATGTCGAGGTTCGAGACGATCAGGGGGAAGGGTGACTGATCCCCACGTGGTCCGCCATGTACGACGGTCGCTCAGTGAGTGTCCCCTCCGTCCCCCTCTCCTGCAAGGAGAGGGGGCAGGGGGTGAGGCTCCGCGGCTGGCGCGAGCAAGTCGCAGGCATCGCGGCACTGGTGCGCGGCGACGCTAGTCCAATGCATCCAGTAGCGCGCTTCGCCAGGTCTCCTCGCCCAGGACGCCGATGGATTCGCGCGCGGTGACGTAGAGGGCCTCGCGGCGCTCCTGCAGGGCGCGGAGCGTCTCGCTGGTGCCCTTGAGCCGCCGGGCTTGCGCGTGGAAAAACTCCCTCAGTGCGGCGTCCAGCACGTCGCAGTCATGGGCCAGGCCCAGCGTCTCCTGGATCCCCGCCACGCTCTGGTACGGCCCGGCCAGCGCTGGCAGGGCCGAGAGCAAGGGCTCCAGCGTGTATTTGAGGCGCTTGACGACGATACGCAGGCGGTGCAGGGCAGCGGGATCGGCGGTCGCCTGCGCCTCGGCCAGGCGCTGGCCGGTGCGTTCCAGGCGGGCGTTGACGGCCAGATAGGCGAAGCGGTCTAGCGGCAGACCGCTCAACCGGCCTTTGTGTTTCCCCGTGTCCCGGGCTAGCCGCCGCAGGCGCGCCACCAGCCGGTCCGGCCCGGCCAGCCGCTCCCACAGCTCGACCGTCGCCTCATGCGCCGTCAGCCGCTGCTCCTCCCAGGTCGCCACTGCCACCTCCAGGACCGGTGCCGCCCCCGACACGGCCTCTGCCAGCTCCCGCGCATGCCCGATCAGCACGTCCCTGTCGCGCGCCCGCCCCAGACCGTCATTCAGATCCTCTACCCGCGGTAGTACCCGCCGCCGAGCCTTCACCGGCACCAGCCGCTGGAACAACCGTAGCGTTTCCCGTAGCCGCTTCACCGCTACCCGCAGATCATGCAGCCCCTCCACCTTCCCCGCGCACGCCGGTTTCACAGACGCCAGCACCTCGTCGGTCTTAGCATCTATCAGCTTACCCGCCGCTTTCCCGGCGCGGGTATTTGGCGTAAGTCCCTTGGGCAAAATAGGCTTGGGCATGGTGGTGTAGGGCAGGATCTCTTCCGCGTGGGGCGGGCTTTCTAGCCCGCGTTCCCCGCTGGTGTCCGTCCCCGGGCGGGCTAGAAAGCCCGCCCCACGCGCACGTGTCAGCACGTCACGTGCATAAACAGCGCCTTCGGCCCCTCGGCGGCATTGAAGGCTTCGGCGGCCTCCGGCGTCGGCAACAACTCCCATCGCACGCCCTGCGCGCGCAGGAAGGCCTCGGCGTCTTCGGTCAGGCGCACCATTTCCTGGAAGCCGGCCCCGATGATCAGCAGGCTCGGGCCGCCCTTGATTACCTTCGCCAGTTCCTCCGGTCCCAGCACATGGGAGGTCCCGTAACGCCCGCGCGCCAGCTTCTTCTTCCGCGCTTTCAGCTTCCCCCCGGCTCGGATGTACAGGTCAGTCGCCAACTCCTTGCCGTTCACCACCGCGGCCCCGAAGCTGACGCTGTCCAGGTGCGGGTAGGTAGGAGCGGGATCCGCTTCGGCGGGGCAGCCTCCCTCCTCCGTCTGCGTCGGGCGGAATGGCTGCCCGCTGGTCTCGGCGTGGGCCAACGCCGCCGCGCCCAGGGCCACGGCATCGTCGCCCAGTTCCGAGAGCGCGAGGCGCAGCACATCCCGCGAACGCCGCAGGTGGTCGCCCCGTACCTCGGCCTCGATCAGTGGCATCAGAAAGTCGCCGCAAGCCTCCATCACACCCCCACCCAGGATGACCATATCCGGGTCCACTATATGCCGCAGGCTCACCACGCCCTGCCCCAGGTAATGCCCCACGCGGGTCATAATCTCGGTAGTCAACTCATCGCCCGCGCCCAGGGCCTCCGCCAGCATGCCGCTGCCGACCCGCCCGGTTTCCGCGGCTTCCCGCAGAGACGACGTACGTCCAGCCGCCAAGCCTTCGCGCAGTTCCCGCTCAATGGCCGTACGACTGGCCAGGGCCTCGAAGCAGCCGGCATTCCCACATCCGCACCGTGGACCGTCGACGCTCACCACCATGTGCCCGATCTCACCCGCCTGGTCCTCAGACCCCGCCAACAACCGCCCGCCCAACACGACGCCGCCGCCGACGCCCGTGCCGACGAAGATACCCACCACATTCGCCACGCCCCGCCCAGCCCCCCGCCACACCTCCGCCAGCGTCCCCAGGTTCACATCATTACCCAGGAAGATCGGCACGGGGAAGCGTTCGGCCAGTTGGTCGCGCAGATGGGCATCGGCGTTAGACAGATTAGGCGCGTGCACCACCAGTCCCGCCCGGCTGTCCACCACCGCCGGCACCGCCAGCCCCATGCCCGCCACCTCGCCGACGGTAGTGCCCGCCTTTGCCAGGACCTCACTCACCGCGGCCGCGATCTGGTCGCCCAGGGAGCCCTCTCGCGCGACCCTGAGCTTCTTGCGCCCCAGTATCTCGCCCTCCGCCGTCGCCACTACGGCCAGAATCTTAGTTCCACCCACGTCAACGCCCAGGTATAGGGACCGGTCTGCACTCATCTGCTGCACCTCAAGTGCCGCCGGATCGGAAGGATTGCTGGCCTCTAGCGGCTAATGTAACGACATGGGAGACGACACCGGCTTCGGGGCGATTCTGGGCCTGCTGGACCCCTCGGCGCCCCCCGAGGCTCACCGGGCGCTGCGCGAGGCCTACCTGTGGGCGCGAGAACTGTACGGTGACCAACGGCGCCAGGACAGTTACTCCGTTCTCACTCACGCCTGCTCCGTCGCTGCGGACGTATCCCGCTTTGGGCACCGGGACCCGGAGATGCTGGCGAGTGCCCTCCTCCACGACGTTCTGGAGGTCACCCACGCCTCTCCCACCGAGATCGAGCGCCGTTTCGGCCCCCGCGTGCTGCGCCTGGTCGAAGCCCTCACCCATGGGCCCGGCGAGCCCACCGCGGTCTCAGCCCAACGCGCACTCGAAGCCGGCGAGGACGCCGTACTACTGCGCCTCTGTGATCGGCTCGACGGCCTCCGCCGTAGCCGCCTCCGCTCTCCCCTCTCCCGCTCCCGCTTCCTTGCCGCTACCCACGAAACTTACATCCCCCTGGCGGAGCAGCACTTCCCCGCCCTCGCCACCACGATGCGCCAAGCGCTCCGCGAAGTAGAGCAGACGCTGGAGTAGAGCCACGTGCCTCCGATCACATGGCGGCCTACGCTACAGACACTCCCTTTCCCTATCCGGTTTCCTCTTGACCCCCCTCCCTATCAAGCGCGCGGAAGGTACGCAAGGGGGGCAGGGGAGGAGTCGCCTCAGCCATCCTCCAGCAGCGACGAGAAGAACTCCCGCAGCCTCTCCGTCGCCCCGCGCTTCTCCTCCTTCGGCTCCTCCGGAGTCTCCAGGATCCGCTCGGCGAACTCCGTGGTGATGACTTGCCCCGGTATCATCCCCTGCACCACAGACTGGACGTGGCTCTGCAGATCGATGAATACCTCCCGGACGGTCCGGTTGGCGTCGACCACGGTGAAGTTGTACTCGTCCACCATGGTCTCGAACTCGCGCAACAGGCGTGCCTGGTAGGTCACGAAGCCCTCGTACATGTCGTCCAGACACAGGAAGTCCATCCCGGATTCCCAGTAGTCAAATCCCCCACTGGCCAGGACGCGGGGAAGAAGCTTGTCCAGCGAGATCTTCAGGTACAGCACCAAGTCGGGCTTCAGGGCGAAGCCGTATAGCCGCCGCAGCCACGGCGCCTCCACGCCCCGCACCGCCGCTCGCGCTATCAGTGAGTAGGTGTAGCGGTCGGTCAGCACCACATACCCCGCGCGCAGGGCCGGGAAGATCTCGTTCTCCAGGCGGTTAGCGAAGTCGGTGGCGTAGAACAGGCACTGGGTGCGCCGCCCCATGGTGTGCCCGAGCTTCGCTTGCTGGATGTGCCGCCCGGCCAGGTTGCTCCGAGTCAGGCCCGTGTCGTAGACGGCCAGGCCGGAGCTCTCCAGCCAGTTGCGCAGTATCCGTGTCTGCGTGCTGCGACCCACCCCGTCGGTGCCCTCCAGGACGATCAGCTTGCCGGGTAGTTCCTCCTCGAGACCGGTCATGCCGGGGAGGGGAACCCAGTAGAACTCAGGGATCATCTAACCCTCACCTCCCATCGGGAAGGCCGGTGCCCTGGCATCTGCCGGCTGGCGCAACAACCCTTCCAGGTGCGGCTTGACGATGTCGCGCATCTGCCGCTGCTGCTCGCCGATGGGCAGTGTGCCGTCGATGATGGTGAGGTCGAACTCCGTCGCCGCCTGGTCATACTGCTCCAGGATCCTCCCTTGAAACAGCGCGAAGCTCTCCTCCGGATCATCCGACAACCCCAGGTCCATCCCCGCCTCGTACCACTTCAACTCCGGCCGGCCCGAGAGAATGCGGTCTAGGGCCACCTCCAGCGGGACCCGGAAGTAGAACCCAACCGTAGGGCGCACGGCGAAGGAGTACACCTCCCGCACCCAAGCCGGGTCGCAACCGCGCGCCACGTCCCGTGCGAAGGCGGTGTAAACGTAGCGGTCCGCCAGCACCGCCGCCCCTGCCCGCAGTGGCGGCACGATGTTGCGCTCGGTCCGGTCCGCGAAGTCGGTGGCGTGGATCAGGGAGAAGGTGAGAGGAGTGAGTAGCCGGCGCGATTTGCCACGCCGCGTGGTCCGCTTGACCAGCGGGGAGGAATTCCACTCCGAGAAAAATGTGCTGTAGCCTTGCGAAAGCAGCCACTTGTACAGCAGACTGATCTGTGTGCTCTTGCCCGACCCGTCAATACCCTCCACCACGAAGAGCCGACCGCGATAGTGCTCACTGGGTTGTGCCATCCCGACACCGCCGTTCTCGTAGTATAGGCTGTGACCTGTTGTAGGGCGGGGGCCGCCTCCCTCCCCGGTGGGGGCAGCATTATAGTAGCCGCCCATGACGATAGCAAGGCCTTCCTGCCCCGCCTGGAGAACATGCGCTCGTGAGACGCCCTTGTCCTGTCCCAGATCACTCTCCCGGCGCGCGCTACGTTGCTTTCGACGTGGGCAGCAATACCGTCCGCGCCCTTGCCGCCGCCTGGCAGCCTGGCGGCACCCTCCTGGTCACTCAGCAGGCCGGCCGCATGACTGCGCTAGGGCGGGGGCTGTCGGCCACGCGGCGTTTACAGAAGGACACGATAGCCGACACCGCGGAGTTCGTCCGGGACTTTCTGGCCCAGGCCGGGCCTTTCCAGGAGGTTTTCTGCGCCGGGACGGCGGCGACCAGGGAGGCGCAAACCACCGGCGCGCTGGCGGCGGCCCTGCGCCGGCAGGGGGCGAAGCTGCAGGTGCTGACCGGCGAGGAGGAGGCGCGCCTGTCCTACCTGGGGGCACTCGCAGTTCTCGAGCTACCGACCGCCGTCCGGCCCCTGGTTGCCGACCTAGGCGGGCGCAGTATCGAACTGGCCCTGCGCCGGGGCAATCGCCTGCTAGGCCTCAGCTTGCCGCTTGGCGCTCGGGCCCTGACGGAGGCGTGCCTGCTCCAGGAAATCCCCTCCCGCTCCGAGATCGCCGCCGCACGTCGCGACGCCCATGCCGCCCTGGCCGCAGCCAACCGCCTCCTCGAGCAGGCAGGCCTGGTAGTTGCTACCGGCGGCACCGCCTTCGCCGCGGCTTTGCTGACCGGCCCGTGCTGGAGGCTTAGCGCCGATGCCCTCCAGCGGCTCCGCCGGCGGTTGTGCCGCCTCCCGCTCCCGGAGCGGCGTGAGGCAATGTCATTCGATCCGGAGCGCGCCGAGATTATCTGCGGGGGATTGATCGCGCTGGAGGTGCTGGCCGAGCGGGCGCCGGGCCGCCGCCTGACCCTCAGCCCCGGAGGCCTGCGAGAAGGTCTACTACTCGATCGCACCGGCGCACGGAGGGTGGCGTTCGCGGAGGGGATGCGAATCTAAGCCCGGCGAGTCTTCAGAACACCGTCGCCAGCCCCACCAACTCCAGGCTGATCCGCCCGGTCTGTCGCGACCAAGACAGCCCCACCTCCCGGTCCTGGTAGACCTTCCGCCCTACGAAGAGCGACTGGTCCGAGTAGGACGACTCGTTCTGCCGATACCAGTTGCCCATCAACTCCACGCGCCACAGGGACGACAGGTAGTAGTCCCAGGTCACCAGGCTGTACCAGTCTGAACTATCCAAATAGTCCTCCACGGTGCCGTACACCATCCATTTCCGGCCGTGGTAGGCTCGTAGTTCCGTCGAGATAACCTGCTGCCACCCCCCCCCCGCCATATTTCCGCTCAGGTGACTGGCGCTGTACCGCAGGTTCAGGTCCAGCGCCTCGCCGAACGACCGTTTCAGTCGCACTTCCCCGCGCAGGTTGTTCCCGTGGAAGGGTGAGGTGTCCCAGGTGAAAACGTTGCTCAGGGAGGGAGTCAGGCGGGTGTTCCGGTCGAGCCGGATCGGCCGCCAGTCCATCGACCCGTACAGCTCCTGCACAAACTGCGGGTTGGTATTATTCAGGCCCGCACCTCTCTGCACCCCCGCCGACACCCCTATCCGGTAGTACGGGCTCTGCACGGTCTTGCCAAACGGGCGCGGATCACTCAACCACTCCCCCACCGCTCCCCACGAGCTACCCAGGCCAGTCGGTTTCTGGTAGAAGCTGCGTAGGTTGACGCTGTACCCCGGACGGGAGTCGTACACCGACCCGTCATAGTACAAGCTCCTGTGGTCCGGCGAGGCCACGTTGAAGAAGGCGTTCGCTCCTCCCCAGATCGTCCGGCTGTCCCGCCACTGCGCCCCCCACTCGGACCTCGGCAGCCCGGACAGCGAAAGCACCCCGCTGGTCTGGCCTACCCGGTACTCATGTTGCAGCCCCAAACCCCACTCATCCGAGCCCATGATGCTGGTCGCCGGCGCCCCCTTCTGTAGGGCGACGGAGCTAGTCGTGTTCTCGCCGGCACTCAGGAAGTACGGGTAGTTGACCGCCAGGCCGCCACTGGAGCTAATCCCTAAGACCTGCGTGTTGGAGGCCCCCGTGTAGCCGGGAAGGGCGAAGATCCAGATCCGCGGCAGCGACATCAGCTTCTTCTCTTCGGTGTACAGCCCTCCCTCGCGGAATACCATCTTCTCGTTGCTGAAGACAGTGACACGCTTGGCGATAATCCAGGTGGCGCTGGCGTCATCCTCCCGCTGGAAGGCGTCCTCAGGGATCTCCCAGTCCATGGCTCGCGCCTCGAGGGTGGCCAGATCGAAGGTGACGCGTTCCACTCCCTCGCCACCCAAACGCCGCAGCACTCCTCGCTGGCGCTGCAGGTCCAGATAGAAATCCACCCCCTCCAACTCCACCTTGCCATCGGTCAGCACCCCCGGCCCGCCTCGCAGGATCATCTCTGCCACGTTCAGTTGCAGCAGATCGGCGCCTTCCAGCCGGATGCCGCCCATTCGCGCCCAGGCCTGGTCCCGCGTCTCTACCACCCCCTGGTCCACCGCGTACCCCGTCCAGCCTCCGCCCAGGTGCACGATATGCGTGTCGGCGAGGGAGGTCTCTCCGGGCCGGAGGAACACCACCGCGCCCTGTAGCCGAGAGTTCAAGGCGGTAACCGTGATGATGGCGGTGCCCGGCGCGTCGCTGACCAGGAAGGCGTTCACTACGCCCCCGCGCGAGACCAGGTTGATAGTGGCCTCCCGATCGGCTCCGGTCGTAGTAAAGTAGCCGAAGTCAGTGTGCAAGACCACCGCCAGACCATCGACGACGTAGCTGCCGTCGTCATTGCGCAGGTCCACGCGCAAGCGGGCGCGCGTCTTGCCGTCGGACGGCACGCGGTTCGGGGTAGCGCTCATGGAGAGGAAGACGCGGCCCATCAGGGCGCTCTGCGCACGGACCGGAAGAGGAACCGCCGCGCCGCCGGCACACAGCAGTAATCCGGCGGCGAGGCGCAGTAGGAGGATTCCCGGCTTACGGATAGGGTTCATACGGCGACTGGCCGGCCCGACAACTTCGCCGGGCCGGCCGAGGAGTCGGCGGTTAGGACGAGGCAGGTGGGAAGATGATCTGCGTGAAGTTCGCGTAGGCGCTGACTGCCTGGGTGGTATAGACCGCCGCGATGCGGTAGCGATACCGTTCCCCAGAGGTCACGTTGTTGTCGAAGAAGCTGGTCGCGCCCGGCCCGACCAGCCCTCCGTCGATGAACTGGTAGGGCTGTCCATTCACGGAGCGTTGGATCTGATAGCGAAGCAAGGTCAGGTCCCCTACCTGTGGCGCCCGCCAGGTCAACTGAATGCCGCCCGTCTGTACCACCAGGGATACCGGGACCGGAGGCAAGGCCCCCTGCGGAGCCCTGTTATCGCTCTTGGCGCCGCTGATCACGAGAGCGAGCAGGCCGACGACCAGAACCGCGGCAATCCAAGAGGTATTGCGCTTGCGCGAGGGCGCTTTCGGCGCCGTCGCCTCTTCTCCGGCGATGGCCCGCGCCACCTGCCCCACGGCCTCCCGGACCGCCTCCTTAATGAGCGGCTGGTCGGAGCCGGCGTACTGCGTCACCAGCCGCGATTCCCCTACTACCTTGAAGGTCCGCTCCGAGGTCGGCGTAGCCGAGGCCTCGCCAGTCTGCGTGTTGAAGTTGGCCCCCACGGCGTACAGCTCCCCGGCCAGGCTGATCTTCGCTTGCTTGGGATACTCGGTGATGACCAGGATCTCTACAGTGACTTGCAGGACGGCGTCAGCCCCCAGCGCGTGCCCGATCACCACGGCTGCCGAGGGGCTCGGCGGGGCAGTCTCCACCTGCGCGGGCAACACCCGACCCTCCGATATGGCGCGGCGCACTAGCGGGGAAGTAGCACTGAAATCTAGCCCGGCCAAGCCCTGCTTGCCGGTGATGCCCAGGACCAGGTCGTCCGAGATCCACCTGGACAGCCGCGCGTCGCCCCGGCCGCTGTGATCGGATACCGGCAGCACCAGTATCTTACGCGGCCCCTCCTCCTGCGCCCGCACCGGCCCGGCTGCAACCGGTACCAGCGTGGCGATGAACGCTGCCATCAGTAGCCAATATAGGGTGCGGCACAGCCTGCTTCTTAGAATTACGGTCATTGCTTCCGGCCCCCTTGATTCGATGAGGTCAAGTTGTTGTGACCACCGGAATGCGCCGATGGCCGCGCCAGGACTCGCATCTGCTCACCGCGGCAGGGGCCTTACCCCGGTGCCGCTGGTGCTGTCTCGCAGGGCCCGCCCCTGCGTCAGGGGCACGTTACTGCGCCCCTCCCTCGACCGGTCCCGGACTCCCCCGGGATCAGCCTTTCCACTTGCCCAGTCGCCCGCAACCTCCCCTCCCCACCGTCCGGGCGATGTGCCGCGCGACGGCCCCCTCCTCCTCAGCGAGCGGGAACGAGCGCGGCCGCTAGTGCCGACTGCGGCCTGCGCACGGGCCCAGATACGAGCCTCGCTTACCGCGTCACCTCGAAGCTGGTGACCAAGCTGTTGGCCTGGCCGCTCTCCGGAGAGCGCGCAGTGATCTGGCACAGGTAGCGCCCGGACGGCACCCGGGTCCCGCTATCGCTCCGGGCGTTCCATAGTACGGTGTTGACCCCTGCGGTCCCCACCTGCCCGATGCTCACGCGGCGGATGACCACGCCGGCGATGTTACGGATCACGACGTCCACACTCGCCGACGACGCCAGCGCATAAGTGAGAGCGAGTTGCCCCCCCGGCGCGGCCTGCGCTTGGACGCTCGTAAGCAAAGCGGCCGCCGATCCCCGCGGCTGCGCCACTATCTTGAACAGCCGGCTTCCCTCTTCCATCATCTGGAAGGAATACGCCGCCGTTGTGCGCATGTAGCACCGCGTGCCACTGGCCACATCCTCCAGGATCAGCGTGTACTTCTCCGGCACCGCCGACAGGTCCGGCCAGGCCACGGCCAGATTGCGCTGGGCGCCGGCGGAGGTAACCTGCAGGTACCAGGTCTTCTCATTGCCGTCGTCGGCCTTAAGGTCCACCATGCGCTGCTCTCCGCCGCCTCCGGCGGAGACGAAGGCCGCCTGCAGACCCGTGCCGAAGGGCGAGGGCGGTGCGAGCAGATCCCGAGCATCCGCCCCATCCTTGGCCTCGCGTGCCACCCCGAAGGCCCGCACCATCGTCGCCGCACCTCCACCGCTGACGGTGATCCCCGCCCGCCAGCCGTTGGCCGCTGGGCTCACCTGGGCTATCGGAGCCGCGCTTACGCCCACCGCACTGGGCGGCGGCACCAGCAACTCGGTATCGTCATACGCCAAGATCCAGTAGCCCACGAACGGGTCCAGCCGTACCTTGGCTAACTGCTCCTCCCACCCATACTGCCTCGTCATCGGGTCGTAATCAAACACCGTAGGCTGCAGCAGCGCCCGGCCGATCGCCTCCGCCATGGTCAACTGCCCACTGTCGGAGCTGATCACCTGCATGTCCCGCAGGTAAACTGGCAGGATGAACGGGTTCCCGATCTGATTCCAGCCCTTGGTCAGCGAGATGCTGACCGACGTGAGGCTCGGCACCGGCTGGGCGTCCGCCGGCAGCACGATCTGCTGCTGCGCCCGGTTTAGTAGCCAGTACCCCTTCCCCACCGCCACGTTGGTCACAAAGGGGTTGGGGAACCAGCGATAGATGAGCGACAGCGGGTCCCAGCGAATCAGCGCTCCGAGTTGTCCCGGCTGCAACCCGCCCAGGCTCTGGAAAACGTGTTCCGCGTCGCTGTTGGTGAACTCGTAGGGGATGGAGATCATCTCCAGCCCGTCGGGTGAAGGCCGCGGATTGATCACTGGGACCGAGGGTATGGTGATGGTCCGGTCCACCGCGCGCCCCCGGGGTCCGGTCAAACCCACCGTCACTACTCCCGGCCGCGCCCCGCTGGCGCTGACATTCCAGACTGCCCCCACGAACCCGTCCCGCGGGATCGCCCCGAAGGCCTGGGTTTGCGGCTGCGTATCCGGTGACAGGGTCAACCCCTCCGGCAGCCTGATGCTCGCGCTGGTCCCCGCCAGGGCGGATGCGCCGAAGTTGTCCACGAAAATCCCCATCGGGAAGGGCGAGCGCCCCTGCCCGTCGGCCAGGTAGCAGCTCTCGACGATGTCCGGAGTCGAGGGATCGTCTCCGGCGGCTTCCTGCAGGCGCTGCGGGCCGTAGCCCATCGTCGCGAAAGTCGGCTCGTAGTTGGCCGTCGAGGCCCCAAAGGCAAGGTATGTCACGTACCGTCGCGAAGCGCCCGCCGGAAGGTTGAGCTCATTCCACTTGACTCCCACACCCCAGTCCTGCCCCACGATAGACAGCGCCGGGTTCGGGACGAAGTCGAAGTTCGCACCCGCCAGACGCGCCCACATCCCAATCTCCACTGCATCCGGCACCCCCGCCGAGGACCCGGCCGTGTTCCGCTGGCGTACCTCCGGCGCATCGAGTACACCTTTTACCGAGATCAGCGGGTTAGTGGGATCGTCGTACGCCACCCAACCGGTCGGCATCACCCCGGCGCCCCCCGACAGCACGCGCTCGTTGCGGATAGTCGTCCCGTCCGGCAGTATGACCGACGTCCCGTCGCGTACGCCGGCCCCGCCGAAGCCGGTGTCGAACCCCCAGCGCACCCCTACACTATGTGGCTCGGCGGTGGTGTTGGTCACGATAAGCTCGAGCATCAGCGCGTCGCCCACCAGCTCGTAATTGTGGTAGACAGTCAACGAGTCGTCTATCGGGACTTGAAGCGGCACCACCGGCGGCTCCACCGGCGGCTCCACCGGCGGCTCCAGCGGGTCGTCTATGTCACCTGTGTCGTCTCCGCCTTGATCGGTAAGCGGCACAAGCGAAGTTCCCCTCGCTGCGCGGGTGGTGGCGGTCAGCGGCACCGGCCAGTAGCTGGGCAGCGTACCGGGATCGGCGGCCGTCTCTGCCTCGTTCATGGCCGCGTACGTATCGAACAGTAGCGCCTCGCCATCTTCTACCGTAGCATCCACGGAGAACTGCAAGAAGGAGGTGAAGCCGGTAAAGTCGTTCGTATCGTTGAACGCCTTGCTGGCGATAGCCACGTCCTCATCGCCGGTCCGAGTGGGGTCGCCCCCCCGGGGGGCGAGCCGTCCCGTCAGCAATTGGAACCGGCCCGCCGGCCGAACCCAGAAGTCAGTCCCCACGGACACCACTTGCGGTGCGCCGATCTGCATCCGCATTAGTCCGCCGGGCTGGGAGATGTCCAGCATCGACTGGGCCGCGGCCGGGCCCGACAGCGCCACTGCCGCGAAAGTGCAGACCAGGGCCATCACACCTGCGATGAGCATCTTCTTCGATATAAGGCTACAGTGCACTGATCGCTCTCTCCTCTCGCCGGCTTCCCTGGATTAGGGGAATACCTCGAAGGGCCGGATGGCTTGCACCGTCTGGCCCTTGTCCGTCCGGGCCGTCAGGCGCACCACGTAGCGCCCTGCCGGCACCTTGCTGCCGCGATCGCTGCGGCCGTTCCACACCAGCAACTCCACCGCTCCCCCCGCCGTGAGCTGGGGGCTGAACTGCTTGATGAGCAACCCCGAGATGTTGCGGATCTCCGCTGTCACCTCGGCAGGCTGCGACAGCGCGTAGGTAAAGGCCACGCCGCCGCCCGTTATCCCTTGCGCGCTGACCCCGCTCAGGCTCAACCCGCCCACCGCTTCCGTCGAGGCGATGATCCGTACCCGCCGCGTGCTGCCCTGCGGCCCCGAGTTGAAGCTATAGCCCGCCGAGGTCCGCATGTAGATCTCCTCACCGGTGTCCAGATCCTCCAGCAGGAGGGTGACCCCGGCGGGGACGGTGGCGTTCAGCTCCGGCCAACGCAAGGACACCTCGGAGTTGGGCTGGGCGCAGGCGATCTCCATATCCCATTCCTGCCGCCCCGAAGCGGGTCTAACTATCTGCGCGTAGTACGCCGACTCGTCGCCCCAGTCCCTCTCCACCAGCGCTGCACGCAGGCTGCTATCCACCGCCGGCGGCTTCCCCACAGCCCAGAAGGGGCTGTACGCGGCCGTCGCCTTGGTGTTCATGCCGATGTAGTTGCATGGTTCGACTACGCCGTTGGCGGTCGCCACCAGTTGTAGCCGCCATCCCTCGCCACCCTCGGTCGGCCGCGGCGTCGCCGTCTGCGTGGCGATCACCGGCGCGTAGATCACCAGCGTCGTATCCTTGCGCACCCGCAGCCAGTAGCCCTGGAACGGCTCCAACATCGCCGAGAAAGGATCTGCCGAGAATGTATAGTAGCCGCCCGAGGCGGTGCTGCGGAACCCGAAGAGAACGCCGTCGGTCACCCCGGAACTGATCGCTTCGGCCAGGGTCTCTCGCTTGCCGGCGGTCACGAACTGCACGCTGCCGAAATCGACCGGAGTAAGGAAGGGACAGCCGATCATGTTCCAGCCCCGCGGCTCGCGGCTTCCCATGAGTAAGTTGATGTCGTACTGCGTCAGCCCCGCGACCGGAGCCCCGGTGATGTTGAGAGTCGTCGCCCGCGGCAGGCGCACAAAATAACCTATTCCCGCCGGCGGTTGGGGCACAACCTGTGCTGGCCCCGATGCGTCCGGCGGGTCGAAGGTCGCGTAGGGGTCGGGGTACAGGTGATACTGAGTGTCCCCCGGCCACCAGCGCGCCAGCCGGACCTCCTCGCTGGATAGCCCGAACACCTGGCTGGGGTCAGGGAAGCTGCCCGGCGCGTAGGTGTAGGGCAGCGAGAACAAGTGGATGCCCGCGTCCATCCTGGGCAGGGCCACCCGGAAATTGGACAGCGCGGTCACCGACCGGTTGCCGTCCTGGTCCGCCACCGAAAGTGTGAGCTGATGGCTGGCCAGGGTTAGCGACGTCGTTACCTGGAAGGTGAGCACGCCGCTAGTCGCGTCGAAACTGTAACCGGTGAGCTGCCGGCCATCGATCGCCAGCAGAATGCTGGCGGGGTCGATCCCGGTGCCGGTGTCGATGAGGGAGGCGCGGATCAGCGGCGTCCGGGTGTTGATGGTCGTGCTGTTCTGCGGGAAGATAATGGTCACCGTCGGCAGATCAGTGTCCCGTCCCGCCTGCAAAGTCAAGCGACCCTCCCCATAGGTGTTGCTGGGCGGAGAGGTGTCGGTTGGCAGCGGCTTGGCCAGCATCAGTATAATACGCCGCAGGTCCGCCCCAGTCCGACTAGGGTTCTCTGAGTACAGCAGGGCCGCGGCTCCGGCGACATGCGCCGCACTAGCGGACGTGGACAGGAAGGGGGTATAGGCGGCCAGACTGGTCGTCACCCGGTCCGGCCCCACCATATTCGGCTTGCGCGAGCCACCCACGGTCGGCCCCTGGCCGCTATAGAGCTCAATGTCGTCTATCCCCGGTGCCGGCGGCACCCCCGCCGTACCCGCGGTTGCCCCCACCGTCAGGGCCCGGGACGACATGGCGGGGATTGGCAGGCTGGTGGCGGCTACCGCCACGCTGACCGGCAGGTTCGCCGCCGGCGTATACAACTGGAACTTGTCCGGTTGCATCAGATCCGCCCGCACCGCCTTGATCCGTAACTCATGGACTCCCGCCGTGATGACCTGTGCGATCAGCGTTTCCCGCGGGGGTGTGGCGCCGTTCTGGGACACGCCCGAATCCGCGATCAGGGTCGTGCCCTGCCACAATTGCAGGTTGTAATCCTGCGAGGTAACCGCTCCGGCGGTTTCATACCATGATAGAAAGGCCGTAAACTCGCCCGCCGGCAGGTCGAGGCTGACACCGGTATTGGTCTCGATGTCGCAGAAGGTGTCGCTGTTCACGTCAACAAAGGTTCCCTGCCAGTGGCGCTGGGCCAGGTCTCCCGAAGCCTGCACCCATAGCACCCCGCTGTCGCTCGCCGTGGCCACTGCCTGCGAGATCATGTCACTACCGTCGAAGGGCCCGTCGACCGTCCCCACGGTGTTGACGACAGCGGTATACCGGTTCGTAGCTACGTAGTTGATCGCCTGCCGCAGGGAGAGCGCGGTGTCGACCGCGATGAGGATGAAGTTAGCCTGCGGAGCCATGTCCGCGGCCACCTCCGCGGCGGCCGTCCCCAAGGCATCGGTGCCCATGGTGCCGTCCGCGCGGAAGGACACTTGGGCGGGCGTAGGGATCTCTGCGTCGACAGCTCCGGCAAACCCCTCCGCGATGATGCCGATATTGGCGCCAGCCCCCGCGATGCCGAGGGACTGGTATGAGGAGGCGTTCGTTAGCTGTACGCCTTCACTCACGTTGGCCCCGAAGCCAAAGATCGCCTGCTGCGGCCGCACGGAGCTCCCCTGCGAGGCGTGCATCCCGGCGAGAGGCAGCCGAGGCCCCACCACCGGCGTCGGAAGGGTAACGCAGGCCACTCCGGGCAGCGCTGCCAGTGCCTGTAGCTTGCCGCCGGCGATCTGCCCTTGCACCCGCTGCGCCGTCTCAAATTGTATCTGCAGGCCAGCCAGCGACAGGCTGGCCAGCGAGGCTGGCTGCCTCTGGTCCAGCCACACCTCCACCACTACCGGACGTCCTGCCCAGACAGCGGACATGGCATACGGCTGCAGCACTCCGCTGAGCGATCCGGCAACGGCCGGTGCCCCCATCAGCGCCCCCGGCCCCACTGCCAGCAAGAGAGCGGATGACATCATAACGATACTCGGCCTCAGGTGACTCGTCGCTTGCTTATCGGACTTCACCTCGCAGACCTCCCTCATGGCCGCCTTCGGGCGGTCCCTTGCTTCGTATTCTGCTGCTACACGTACTTGCTCCGCCCCCGATCCGTCCCAACCCCGAGTTCCCTACCTCCCACCCCGCGCCAGGAAAGCCATTCTCTGCAGGTAAGCCCGCAGGAGCAGTGCCCAGTCGGCCGTGAAACCCCCGTCCGGCTCCGCCCCATACCCCTGCGCCCACGACCGTATATCCAGCGGATAGAATATGCCCAATCCGGACCCAGTTTGCTCGCTGTCGTCCGGTTCCTGCCTCCAAGCCTCCACGGTCGCGTTCTGCGCCGCCACACTCACCTGCTTGGCCAGGTCCGCCACCTCCGGCACGGTAGTCGTCTCTGCCAGCGCCTGGGCCAGCGAGGTCACGGCTACCAGCTCCCGCCGCGGCCCCCAACCCGCCGCCTCTCCCCGGGCCAGGGTCAACTCCGGCGCGAGCCCCTCCACCCGCGGCAGGGCCGTCTGCGCCAAACTCCGCAGGGCCTGCGTCAGCGCCGGCAGGCGCCCCAAGTCCACCGCTACCAGACTCGACGGTACCTCCCGCCGCTCCCCCCAAAACATTCGGGCCTGCCGCGAGGCCTCCAGGGCTAAGTCGCGGCCGCCTATCTCCGGCCGGCGAAGCAACTGTCCCAGAATGGCTCCCCACGGCAACCCCGGCGAGTACAGCAGTCCCGGCGCCGCCACCATGTATCGCGCTCGTCCCACCAGCCGATCCGCCACCTCGACGCTGCCCGAGTAACAGCAGTCCAGCGATACCAACTCAATCGGCCGGGGTTGCCCCACACCCAACGCCGCGGCCACCGTGCGAATCTCCAACCGTCCCGCCGCATTCTGCGTCTCCTGGTCCTCGGGCGCCGGCGAGACCCCATGCGCCAGGATGAGCAAAGCGTAGCGTTCTGCCGGGGCCTCCTCCCGTACCCAGCCGACAAACTCCGCCAGCGCGGGTGTCCGACCCATGTCCGCTGCCACTTCCGTAGCCGGTCCGGCCGGACCACCCATGAACACCCAGCGCCGCGCCATCTTGTGCCGGGTCTCGTCCTCCACCTGCGCCGCCACCACCACGCGGCCCGCCCCTCCGGGCGTCTCCAGAGCACGGCGCATCTGCTCCAAGTACCCCTTCGCAGCCTCCTGCAACCCCCCCCGGGCCCGCAGATAGGCCATCACCGTCCAAGCGGCCGGCTCCGACGCGCCAGATCCCGGTCCGGCCGCCGCCACCACCAGTCCCACGGCCAGCAGCAACACTCGGATTGTGTGCGCCACACCCCTCACTGCTGCTGCTCGCTTATCAACCGGCCCTCCCGATCTCGACTTACCGGTCGGAACTCTCCCGGCGCCAACCTGTGCCCGCCACCGCTACCGCCCCGGCGTACGACGCTCGCGCCACCAGCCCCGCACACCCGTCGGCCGTCCGCCCTCTACCGCCGCCGCTGCCGGCCCGGGCGGCAGGGCCACCGTCTTGAAGCTTGTCCGCTCGCTCAGCACCCACGGCAGAGTGCGTGAGCCGCCTACCTTGCACGAAGGCTTCGTCTCCCCCGAGGTCCGACTGGCAACGACCCACCACATGGTGGTGTCTCCCGGGAAGATGAAGTCGTTGAAGGTGTACCGTAGCAGCGTCTGCCCCGTCGCCGCCGTGCGCGTGGGGCTCGCCGTTACCAGTTGCGTCAACTCCCGGTCGAGATAGACCTGCACCTGGTATTGGTCCGCGCCCCGTGACGGCATCCATTCAAAGGTAGCTGCCTGGGGATTAACGGTGGTGCTTCCCAGTGGGCGCTGCTGCACCGCCGGCAGCGAATAGGTTACTGGCGGCGTAGCCGGGCTGGGGTTGCCCAGCGCGTCCGGCGGATCTACGGCGAAGGTAACGGCGATGAACTCCTGCTGGGGATTGGGCAATATCGGTCGCCACGGGTCTACCAGCCGCCGCACCTTGTAGTAGTAGGTGTTGCCCGCTACCAGTTCGGCGTGGTTGTACGTCGCGGTCAGGGTGCCGGTCTCCTGCTCCCCGGCTCGGCTGAAGAAATCGAAGGATATGTCGGAGGTGATGCCCACCTGTCGGTCCTGCGTGTCCTCGTAGTAGTTCAGATGCGCGTCCGGAACGATCGCCACCAGCGGCCCGCCGTCCAGCGTGCCGTCGCCCATAGCGGTAGCGTCGGCGACAAAGCCGGCGCTACGCCCTCGGTAGAACAGGAAGGCGTGCGTGTGTTCGGGGTCTGGGTTGAGGTTGCGGGAAATGTTCACCCGGATAACCGGCGTGGACCCCGGGAACTCCTGCGACACCAGGGCACCGACCACGGGCGGGGTGATGTTCTGGTTGCCGGTGGCGGTAGCGACGATCCCGAGGATCAGAGCTCCCGCGGCCAACAAGCGCAGGCTCGAAGTGGTCTTGTGCCCCTTCTGGATGGACTTGACCTCCGAGGGCGGGCTGTACAGCACGTAGACCCGGTCCCCAATGCGCGGGGTCCTACCGCTGACGACCTTCGCCTGCGAGAGACGCACCTGCACTCCCGTCAACTCGATCACGCCCAGCGGGCGCATGACCGTCTGCTCCAGGCTGCGATCCCAGTAACCCCGCATGACCAACAGCCGGGTACCTGCCCCCACTCCGTCGTTAATGCCCAGATCCGTCGTAATGACGCCCTGGTCATCGACCAGATAGATGCTGCCATGGCGAATCCGCGTTCGCTCCATCTCGGCGACCGCCGCTTCCGCTACCTGGCGCAGCGCCTCGTTTATGACCGGGACCAAGTCTCCATTGAACCCGGGAATCGCCTTGGTGTTGACCTGCACGGCCGCGCCACTTAGCACCGCTCGGATAGGGATGTTGTAGGCGCGCAAGTCCATGGCCACGCTTACCGCCCCATTGCTCCCGTCGGGTGCTAGCTTGGTGAGAGTAGCCGTGACCACCACATCTGCCTGCAGGTCCTGGCCCACCCGCAACTGCATGCTCTCATTCAGCGGGGGAGTCATATCCTGCGCCGTGAGTTCGCGCTGCAAGTCTGCCTTGGAGATGACGCGATAACTCCTGGAGTCTTCGAGGGCGAGGGCCAGCGCGTCGGTAGCCTTGGCGCCGATCATCGGATCACGCCCGCCGGTCGCGTCCGTCACCGGAATGACGACGGCAGCCGTGACCTCCCGGGCCTGGGCACAGGCCGGCGTCAGATAAACGCGTACTGACGAGGTCATGAGAGCTACAACGAGTAGTGACAGCGACCAGTACAGCGGGCGACAGCGTAGTATGTGCATTGCCTTGGATCTCCCTCCCGGCGGGACCGTTGCAGAATCTCGGCGCTTTCGCGCCTGCGCTCGGGACCGGGCTTATGCCCGGACCCCGGCGCTTCCCCCGTTGCCGGAGGAAAACGTGAACGTGCGTCCTCTCCACGGGCCCAGGCGCTTCTCTCCACCCCCGGCTGCCAGCCCTGCCCCGTGGACCCCTCCACACAACGCTCGTCAGTATAACACAGCCCTCGGGGCGGCTGCAACGACTCCTTCGGCGCGGCGCGCCCTGTCTACCTCCCCAGCCACACGCCGGTCACCGCCTGCGCGACTTGGCCCTCCGGCGTCTGCGCCTTCACGGTTACCAGGTAACGCCCCGCGGGCGCCGCCGACCCCGCGCCGTTCCGCCCGTTCCAGGTCAGCGTTTGCACGCCCGCCCCCTGCGGCAGGGAGCTTACCAGCCGGCGCACCACCACACCACTTAGATTGCGGATCTCGACCGTCACCGCCGATTCGGCGCCCAGCGTGTAGCACAAGCTTACCCGACCGGCGCCCGGCGTCGCGCTCAGCGCGGAGACCACCGCCGTCCCCGGCTCGGAGACGACCGCTGTGATCTTGAAGCGCCGCTCGCCCTCCTGGGCGGTGAACCGGTATCCCGCGCTGGTGCGCATGTACACGCGCTGCCCGGTGGCGAGGTCCTCCAGCACTGGCCGCACCTCGTTAGGCAGCAGGGACAGATCCGGCCAGCCCACCACCACCTGCGCACCCTTCTGGTTGGTCTGCACCGAGACCACCCAGCTCTGCCGCGCCGCCGCCGCGCGCATGTCCACGGCCAGCGGGCCCGGTGCGCCGTCCTTGACCAGCGCTGCGTAGATGTAGGGCTGGAAGTCCACCGCGGGCGGCTTCAACTGGTCCGTGAGGCTGTTGTAGGTCGCCTTGCCCTGGGCCGAGACGCCCAGGATCGTCGCCTCATCTGCGCAGCCCGCGCCGCGCACCGTCAGCGGCAGCAGCCAGCCTCCGGCCGGGGCGTCCATCCCCCACCGCGCCCGCACCGCGCTCGTCGCCGGCCCGCTCTCCACCGACAGCCCGCCGGTCGCCGCGCTCACCCACAGGGTCAGCGGCTCACCTGCCCGCAGCCAGTACCCCACCCACGGGTTCATCGTCGAAACCATCCGGTAGCCGCCCAGCACATAGGCGAACAGCGTTCCCTGGAGCTTGGGTGGGCTGGAGGTGATGGCCTGCTGCAGAGACATCATCACGTGGTTCTCATCCTCAACCTGCACCGTCCCAAAGTCGATCTGCTGGTCGAAGGGATCGCCAATAATGTTGAAGCCGGCCTTGACGTGAATCGGGTACGGATCGCCACCTGGGGTCCCCGCCCGTGTCAGGTCAACCCGTGCCGGCAGATTCAGCCAGTATCCACTCCCCAGCCGGAAGTGATCGGCCGGTGCCTGCGGATACAACGCATACCGGTTAGCCTGCGGCAGCCACGTCGCTAGCATCAACCCGCCACCGCCCTGCCCGAGCAGCCGAGCCGGGTCGTTGACGTCCACCCCACCCACTTCCCGGGTGGGATAGTCGTAGGGCATCGATATCAGCGACAGGCCGGCAGCGAACGTGTGTAGGGAGGACAGCGTGAAGTTGACGCTCGTCGTCTCTCGCTCGGTGACCACGGTTACCGTCCGACTCGGTGGGGTGATCGTGAAGCCCGGGGCCTCCGGCACCACATCGACGACCCCGGCGGGGGCGGACGGGAACCGATAGTTGTACGGATCGCCCACCGCGGGAGTGGTGAACTGCGGGTCTGACTGCACCGCCGGCACCACGTCCACCCCGTTGACGCGCAGATGGACGGTGACCCCCCCGATGGGGGTCCCGCTCGCAGCGCTAACGATCTTCCCGCTCAGTGAACCGTCCGCCTCGGGCGAGAGCGTAATCGTCACCTGCGTGATGCCGGACGGCATAACCACTTGCCCGGCTTGGGAGCCCACCCCGAATCCTGGCGCCGAGGCCGTCACGGTATAGGTGCCGGCCGGTACCTCCCGCGTGACCCTACCGTTGCCGTCGGTCACCCCCGAGGCCACCACCGTCGTGCCTTGCAACACCTGCACGGTCGCGCCGGCCAGCGGCTCTGGGCCGAGCGTTCCGGGGCGCTGCACGGTGATCTCTAGGTTACCAGGCGCCGCACCGAGCTGGAAGTCCGCCCGGGTGCTAGTGCTGGACGTCACGTCCACCATCTGCTCGGCGGTCCCGTAGCCGATGTCGGTGCCGTCCGCCTCCGCGATATACGTCCCCGGCGGCACTCCTATTGCGTACGTCCCGTCGGCTGCGGTGGTGGTGGAGCCTACCTCGTCACCCCGCACAAACCCGGTTGCCGGCGGAGTAGCGGCCACTGCCTGGTAAATGGTGATCTTGACGTTCCCCAGCACCTGCCCCGTAGCCTGCGCGGTGACCGTGCCGGAAATCGCCCCCGGCGGCGCCGCGTTGAGGACGAAGTCCACGACATCGGGAGCCTTTGCGGCATGTGCCAGGTGGACCCCGGCGTCCCGCGCCAGTTGGTACTGCGGATGGAAGGCCTCTAACAGGTAGTTGCCGGGCGCCACGCCATTCATGACGTAGGTGCCGTCACTCTGGCAGCGCACCGCGTACTTGACCTCCCCGCCTTGCAGGGCCCGGACGATGGGACTGGGATTCTGAATTGGCTGCCCGTCCATCGCCAGTACGCGTCCCTGGAAGCTGCCGGTCGTCATCCAGATGTAGGAGTTAGTTAGCAGACGTGACCGGTGGTTGGCGCAGTGCGCCCCGGCCCCTGGCGCGTGGTACCCACGGTGGATCTGCTCAAAGCCAAAGGCCAGGTAGACCAGTTGCGCGCCGTTCGTCACGTCCTGGAAATGCAGGCCGCCCGCCGGCCCGTCATAGGCGAAGTCCCCCTCCGCGTTGTACCCGTACAGCTTCACCGCCGGCGCCAGCACTGTGATCGCGTCCGGGAAGTAGGAGTTGTTGGCCGCATCCTGCTTCCACCCATCGGCCACGTCGTTGGTCACCCGGGGCGTCTCCATGTTCACCGGCGCGTCTTCCGCGTCGTAGCCGCCGCCCCAGATCGGCCCGGCCACCGGGTCGGTGGCCTGTCCGCCCAGGGTGAAGCCGTAACCCATCGCCCTGTCGGTGACGAAGTTGGCGTGCAGCGTGTTGGTGAAGAAGGTGTTGGCAGTGGTCCCATTGAGCGTCAAGGCCCAGCCGATGTCCTGACCGCTCACGAACAGCTTCCCGCCCGTGCTCATGTAGTTGGACAAGTCGGCCTGCACCGCCGGGTCCACTAGGGAGCCGGAGTTGCTCGGTACCCAGACATTCCCGGTGTGCGGAGCAGCCCAGACGATCATATGCTCCGACACCGGCACCCGCCGTGTAGGTTGCGCGTCCGTCGGATCACTGGCCTGGGCCTCTGGGTCGAGCTGGAACTCGATGGTGGGCTTGTAGATCGAGTAGACGGTAGCGGGGACGCGCCCCCGGCAGATCACCCGCCAGGTGTCATATGACAGGCCGAAGAACCCGGCGATGGAGTCCGAGCTAATGGTGCCGCGCGCGGTCTGCTCGAAGCCCGGATTAGACCGGTAGTAGCTCTCCACCGGGAACCCGACCGGGATGGTGCTGTTGTCACCCAGGCGCGAGATGAACTTCTGCCCCTCGCAGTAGTCGTCCACGAACAGGACGCGCCCGGTCGGGGTGAACTCCCGGGTACTGAAACCGAACAGCGAGTCGTACCGCAGGCTGTTGCCCACGTTATCCGACGCCTCAATATCGATGATGTAGTCGTGGGGCGCTAGCTCAGTGGTGAAGGTGCCCGCGTACGTCCCGTCCCCCTCGGGGTCCGTCAACTCCACCGTGCCCACGATGACCGATTCCATTTCCAGCCACCGGTTTCCCTCGGTGAAGCCGCTGTCAAAGACCAAACCGGTGCTCACCGCATAGAGCTTGCGGTCGGGGTCGTGCAGAATGGCCGTGACCTGCCGCACGCCACTGCCGGCATCCGAGACCGGGACACTGATCTGCACGTCCGCGCCGGGAGCCGGAAGCCGGTTGTCCACCCGGGGGATCTCTCCCAGCCGCGGCGGCAGGACGTCGGCCAGCATGTGAGAGTACAGGTCGATATTGTCGCGGGAGGGGCTGGTCTTGTCGGACTCGTAGACCACCCGCAACTCTTGCCGGTCCAGCGGGACGCTGATCGTGGGGTTAGTGTTGCTGAAGGTGTCGCTGGGGTCGGCCTGGGCGCTGAGCATGGCCGGGGAGCCCGTCGTCTCGCCCACGTCGGACATGCGCCAGATGTTGAAGTTGTGGATGCTGTCTCCGGCCCCGGTATACCGGTCGGAGGCAAAGGCGAGGGTGGCTGCGGTGCTCTGCCAGGAGGGCTGCTTGTCGTTCGCGCCAGCGTCCCCGCCCCCGTCGGACAGGGCCGTCGCGACCGTCCCCTGGTCGTCTATCTGGTAGACGCGCGTGACGCTGCCCATGCGCGCGGTGTAGGCGATCAGATTGGAGTTCGGCTCCCAGGCCGGGTCACTGGCCCCGAGGCCCGAGGTGAGCTGCACCGGCGCGCCCGAGCCGTCCGAGCGCCCCTTGTAGACCTGCCGCGTGCCGGAGGCGTCGGAGTCGAAGGCAATCCAGTTCTCATCCGGAGACCAGGTGGGATGCCGCTTGTTGCCGGCCCCCGTTGTCACCTGTCGCACCGTGCTGGTGGCAATCTCAAAGATGTAGATCTGGTAGGTGCCGCTCTGGTCGTTCGCGAAAGCGAACATGTTCCGGCTGGGGTCGTAGGACGGCTCGCGGGAGTCCCCGGGGAGATCGGCGATCTGAATCTGCTCGGTCCCATCCGGCCGCATGATCCAGAGGGTGTAGTGGGCGTTGGCCGGGAGGGTCGGGTCGATGCGGCCGTTGCCATCGGCGTCCACGCCGTTGGAGGCGAAGCCGATGCGGTTGGTAGTGCCGCTGACCCACGCCGTCGGGTCTACCTGATCACTATCCGGGGTGTTGAAGGTGAGGTTGGCGTCCGGGGCCGCCTGCTGGGCGCGCACCGCCGCCGGCAGAGGCGGTAAAGCAGTGGTGATGACTGGCCGTCCCCCGCCCGGCCCGCTCCAGCCCGCACTGGTCGCACCAGGCAGCGCGACGCCTACGGCGGCCACGGCGAGGATGAGAGCGGAAACGATCAGGAAATAAACAAGAACCGCACGTCGACGGTGGCCCTTGCGCAACACTATCACTCCTTGGCGGTTACGTTAGCTGCTGCGATGTAGAGTAGACCAGACCGGGCGTTCTCCCCCGAATCCGTTTCCGCAGGACACGGCCACATCCAGCCGGCCTGCGAACCCGCCAGCCCAGTGTCGCGGTCTGGAGTATAGCACAGGAAACCTGCAATGGCAAGTCAAACAGCAAGCCTATCACACTTCAAACTAGAGAGCGCACCGGCAAGAATCCCGGCCTTTCGTGAGGGCAGATGTTTCGCGGAGTCTATCCCGCGGAAGATCCAGTCGCCCCAGTTCGACCTCCGCCCTCGACCCCACCCTCCCCGTCCGCAGTCTGAGGTCTGAAACATTGGGGCTAAGCCCTACTCCCGACACACAATCAGCGTCCCCGGCACGTCGCGCTGTACGCCGCTGCAAATCCAGATGTTGATCCCCTGCTTCACGGCGAACTGCACGGCTTCCTTCTGAATGACCTGCGGGAAGGGGTCCCAGGAGAAGAGGTCGGAGGCGCGTACCTCAGACAACTTGACGGCTTCCTCATGAACCCGCGGGTCCTTGTCGTAGACCCCGTCCACGTCGGAGAACATGGTGGTCTCTTCCTCACCCAGTGCCGCCGCCAGGGCCACCGCCGTTAGGTTCGATCCGCCCCGCCCCAGAATGGAGGTCTCATCCCGCCCCGTCTCCTTGTCGTAGTAATAGCCCTGAAATCCCGCCACCACGGGCACGATCTCCATCTCGATCAGGTCCAACAGGTGGGCCTTGTTCACGCTATCCATCAGGGCACCGATGGGCGTCGGGGTAGTGACCAGGCCGGCCTCGCGCCCAGTCATGGACCGCGCCCGGCAGCCGAGGTCCTCCAGAACGATGGCCAGGGAGGAATTGGCCCGCAACTCCCCGCTCATCAGCAGGCGGGCGTACTCGCGGGGGGCGGGACTGGAGGACAGCGCGGCAGCCAGTTGCTCCAGCTTGTCGGTCGCCCAGTCAAAGGCTGAGACTACAACTACCGGCACCATGCCCTGGTCACGCAGGGGGAGGATGAACTTGCGCGCTACCTCGTGGAGTCGCTGGGCGCGGGCGATGTTCCGCCGCTGCGCCAACAGGCGGTAGATATCGTTGGCGGAATTCTGACGCTTGCACTCCTCCAGTAACCGCTCCTCATCCGGGCCGTAGCGCTGGTGACCTTGCAGGGTCAATCCGCCGAATTTCAACACAGGGGTCCGCAAGGCAGCCGCACCTCCCTCTCGACCAACCCGCAACTATCGCCGATGGTATGATTGCTCCGAACAGAGACCATGAAGGAACCCAGTTCCTCTCCCGACCTTAGTTCTCCTCTCTCCTCCCCTCCACCTTTCTTACTACCTGCTGTCCCGACTGCCTTCTAACCCCACTTCTCCTGCACATACTTCGCCATCAGCACTGCCATCTCATCCTGCACCCTCCTCGCCGTCCCCGCCGGGCAGGAATAGTCGTTCATCAGGATGCTGAAGGCCAACCGCGGAAGCCCTCCTCCGGCCACGTACCCGGACAGGCAGCTCACTCGGGGCAGCGTTCCGGTCTTGGCCCTGATTCGACCTTCGGCAGCGGTCCCGCGCATCCGATCGGAAAGCGTTCCGTCTTCCCCGGCCACCGGGAAGCTGCCACTGAGCGCCTGGTACTCCTCCGTCGTTTCCGCGCAGCGCCGCAGCACCGCCACCAGCAGTCCCGCGCTCAGGCGATTATCCCGCGAGTATCCGCTCCCATCCACCAGTCGCAGGCCCTCGACCGCCTGCCCCTGCTGGGCCCAGTAGCTCAGAACAAACTGCGGGTCGGGCGCCGTCGGGCTCTGGAAGCACGCCAGCAACGATCCCAGCAGCCGCTCCGCCTCGGCGTTGCGCGAATTCTTGTTGATCTTTCGCAGGTACTCCTTCAGCGACAGCGTCGTGTGCCGGGCCAGCAGCACCGGGGCTGGCCCGCTGGAGGCGCCGCGAACCTTCCCGGCCACGTGGATGCCGGCCACCCTCAGCGACTCGTTCAGTCGCCGCGCCGCCTGCAGTCCCGCGTCGTGGTCCCCTACCAGCACCGGTGCTGTCCCCACCACGTCCCCCTCGATACTCCGCACCCCCTTGGCCTTCATCTGGCTGACGAGTTGCGCGTACACGCCCTCCCCCGCGATGGGATCGGCGTAGCCGAAGAGGTAGACATTGCCCCGCAGCGCGCCCCCGTCAGGATCGGCCTCACTCCAGACGGTAGTGGCATAGGAGAACGACGGGCCAAACAGCTCCACCGCGGTCGCGGAGACCAGCAGCTTGACGTTGGAGGCGGGAATGCGGGACTTGTCCGCGCGCAGGGAATAGATGGTATGCCCGTCGCTCAGGTCTTGCACCAGACACGAGGTGGAAGCCCCCCGCAGCGCGGCGTGGGCCATGAGCCCCCCGAGCGCATTGCGCAGGCCCCCCTCGGTCAGGGCGAGACTCGGCCCACTCAGACCGGTAGCCAGGAGAACGCAGAGGAAGGTAAGCCAGACATACGGACGGCGAGGTGTGGAGCGACGAATGCTGCTCATAGTGCGACGATCCCGTAGCGGCAGGGAGCAGTGGACTGTGACGCGGACATTATACTGAGGATCACGTATTGATGGCAAGAGTCAATCCGGAGGTGGAACGTGGAAAACGGCCTGATCGAGGGGTTTGTCCCGTCGTTTTCCACGTTCCATCTTCCACGTTCCACTGCTCCCCTTGCCTTCCTTTCCCCTCTCGGCTATCATCCCGCTTCGTATCCTCACCCGAATTATCCGCTCCCGGAGGACCCATGAAAACCATCCATAAGTCCCAAGTCGTCGAGTACCAGCTTGGCGCAACTGCTCCGGAGGAGGTCGCCTTCGAGGAAGGCGGCTCCACCCTCCTCACCCCGGCTCGCTGGGTACCGGAACTCGCCAACGGCTGGCCGATCATGCTCGACGGATGCTGGGAAGTCACTTACTGGCCCTTCCCCGTCCCGGAGGAATCGCTGCTCGCCGATGCCGGCGCCGAGGTGAAGTGGGACGACATCGAGCAGCCTGGCAAGGTCTTCTACTATGAGCCCGACGAGTCGCCCGACCAGATTGAGGGCTGGAATCGCGTCACGCTCGAGCATCTTGACCCGGAGGACGGCGCCATGCTCCGCCGCGAGGTCTGCATCCCCGCGGAGTGGACCGGCAAGCGCATCCTGCTCCGCTTCGAGGGGATCTTCCCCGCCGGGCGTATCTACTTCGACGGCCGGCTCGTGGCCGAGCAGTTCAGCGGCCTGACCCCGATCGAGGTCGACGTCACCGACCTTGCCGTCCCCGGCCAGGTCCACACTGTCGCCGTCCGTCTCTACCGCCGGCACAACGACGTCCAGCTCGACATGCCCCGCCACGCCTTGGAGTTCTGCGGCCTCTCCCGACACTGCTTCCTCCACGCCGTGGAGCCGGTGCACCTCACCGAAACCAACGTCCGCCCCACCCTGGCCGACGACTACGAGACCGGGCAGCTCGCGGGCGAGGCGCTCATTAAGAACGCTACCGACCGAGAAGTCCAGATCGTCATGCAGGCCACCCTCACCGAGGGGAACGGCACCGTGGTGGCCTCCGAGTTCTACAGCGCCACCCTCATGCCCGGCGCCGAGGACCCCGTCGGCTTCGACCTTAACGCCGGCCTGGTCCAGGTCTGGAACGCCGAGACCCCCTACCTCTACGACCTGACCCTCCGCCTTACCTGCCCCGGCCAGGCCAACCAGGAGGTGACCTCACCCGTCGGCTTCCGCCGCTTCGAGATCAAGGACCAGCGCTGCCTACTCAACGGCCAGCCGGTGAAGTTCCGGGGCGTCAACCACCTGACCTTCCATCCCGAGCTCGGCATGTGCACCCCCGAGGAGTGGCTACGCGACTGCCTCCTGCTGATGAAGAAGGCCAACGTCAACGCCATCCGCACCCACTTCTATGGCCCGCCCGAGCTGACCGCTCTGTGCGACGAGTTGGGGCTCTACTTCCTCCAGGAGCTGCCCATCGACTGGGGCCACAGCTTCCTCGCCGAGCCCGAGAAAGTCGGCCCGGTCCTGCACCGGCTGCACGCCGGGGTACGCCGCGACCGCAACCACCCCTCCATCATGGTCTGGTCCATCGGTAACGAGAACATGCCCCCGGACGAGGCGCGCTACGAGGTCTTCATGGACCACCTGCGCCTGTTCAACCAGATGGTCAAGCGCACCGACCCTACTCGCCCCACCATGTTCCCGCCGCCCGGTCCCGCCGGCCGCATCAAGGGCATCTTCGAGGCGCGCATGAGCGAGATCGCGGACATCCACTACTCCTTCAACCTGGTCCGCGACTTCAACGAGACCGACGTAGTATCCGGCAACCCCCGCACCTGGGAGCCGACCTTCGAGCCTGACGCCACCCGTGAGGAGCTACTTCAGGGCCCCTGGCAGGGCGTCTGGTTCTCCTCCGAGTACGGCATCATCAACCAGCAAGCCGATCTGCTCAACGCGCCGTACGTCTCCATCATCTCCGACGTCATGGAGGACCCGCTGTCGGGCAAGAACACGCAGCAGGTCTTCCTCGACCGGCTCTCGCGCGAGTGGGGCTACATGCGCGACGACCCCACCTGCTTGGGCGGCGCCTACTTCCCCTGGATGGCCAGTGGCGCCGGCGACCCTTGGGGCTGGGTCCGCTGGGGCGAGGATGCCGACTGGGGCGTAGTCCTGGGCGACCTGACCCCCAAGTCCAACTTCTGGGCCATGCGGGTCCTCTTCAGCCCGGTGCGCTTCCCCGAGCGCATCACCTGGAAGCCGGGCGAGACCGAGTTGTGCTTCACCGTCCACAACGACTACAACTCGATCAACCTATCCCAGTGCACCTTCCGCACGCAGATGGGCGGCGGCCCCCCGTACATGGCTATGCTGCGCGAGTTCAAGGATGTGACGGTAGAGTGCCCGCCTGCGAACAGCAGGGAGGTGGTAGTCCCGATCTGGAGTGAGAACACGAAGAACACGCTAGAGAAGGGCAGCCCGGCGGTGGTGCGAGTAACCGTGATCGACCCGGAGGGCTTCCGCCCCATCATGGCCGACATCCTGATCATTCCCGAGGCCGACCAACCCGGCGAGGAGGCCGTAATCCCGATGGGCCCCGACGCCCCGGATGCGATGTAGCTCTGCTCCGCGTGGGGCGGGCTTTCTAGCCCGCCCTCCCAGTGGCACCGGCGTCCCGCCGGTGTTCCCCTGGCCCCAAACAAGAGAGAGGGCGGCCCACCCGGGCCGCCCTCTTAGTTCCTGTCTGCAATACGTCCCCTTACCCAGGCTTCACCACCACCGTCGCAATCTCCCACGGCCTTAGCTTCAGCTTCACCCTCTCGCCTTCGACCTCGACCTCCCCTCCCACACCTTCCAGGTTGAAGTCCACCTTCCTGGCCTCCCCAACCGCGAACGGTAGCCTCACCTCCGCCTCGGTCGCCTCCCCTGCCGACTCGTATAGCCGCACCACGTACTCCTCCCCCGCCTGGTAGAACGCCGACAGGCGCACACTCGCCGGGCTTACCTCCAGGCCCCTCTGACTCCCCCTCTCCTGCCAAGCGCGTCCGCGCGCAGAGAGGGGGCCGGGGGGTGAGGCGGCTCCCAGCGGCTTGACCGCCTGCATCGCCGTCCTCACCTTATCCGACTCCCCGCACACCCCCGCCGTCTTCCAGTCCCCCTCATGCAGCAGCAGCCGGTGCCGGAACTCGTGCCAGCCTAAGGCCATGCGGTCCTTAGTGATCCACGCCTCCCATTCTCCGCCCGGCGCGGTCTCGTCGCGCACCGGGGTGTAGAGGATATGCCGCAACTCCCGCCGCTCGGCGTCCCAGGTCCAGTACCGGTCCCCATCCACGCTGATCAGACTGACCCCCTTCTCCCCATCGCTCACCGAGGCAAAGCTCCGCGCCCAGAACTGATTGCGCCGATAGCGCTCGATGTTCATCCACGACCACGACTCCGGCAGGTCGGGCGACCACGGCTCGGCGTTCAGGTCGCGCGGCTCCACGCCGAAGGGGATGTCCGCGTGTAGTGCCCCGCCCACCGGCAGGTCCAGACACATCGCGAAGAAACCGGTCGTCTCCACGCTGCATACGCGGCTGAGGAAGTCGACGTACCTCTTCCCCGCATCCACAATGATATCTTGTCGCACCCTATGCCCATGGAACTCCGTCTCCCATCGGTACACCCACCGCGCCGGACCGGCCAGCGCCCAGCCCCCTTTCCCCTCCGCCCCCGCCAGCTCCGCCGTGATCGGCCCCACGTGCAGCACCTGCGGCTGCCCCATCTCGTACAGCCGCACATCCCCGAGGCACGACCCCTCCGGTGCGCGCCAGTCAATCCCCGTCTCAGCGTCGCTGATTTCCTGCAGCCCTCTCCTCGAGAACCGCAGCCGCACCCCCTCCACTTCCAGCGTATCCTTCTCCGGCGCGGCCGGTGCCTGCCGGCGCGGCCGGTCGCCTACCGCGTAGGTCACCACGCCCATGGCCGGCACCCGCGCCCGGAAGATCGCCGAAGCTTCCGCCAGGCCCTCACCGAAGTTCTGCGCAACCCTCTCCCCCACTTGCGTCTCCACCTCCGCCCCCGTCTCGTCGTACAACACCGGCTCCCCCTTCTCCAGTCGCGGCTGGCTCCAGGGCACCTCGAGCCACTCCTCCCGCGCATACGGCAGCGGGTTGAACAGCACCAGCGGCCGCCGCCCTCCGTACCTGCGCCCTACTCCCGCCAGTCCCGCCACCGCCCGCTGCGTAGCCTCCTCAATCCGCCGCAGGTTCCACTTCGCCCCCGTAGTTAGCCACTCCCAGTCCCGCTCGAATACCCACTGCTGTGCATGGGAGGCCACCCGGATCGTCTCCCACCACATTTCCCGCAGCTCTTCTTCCCCTGCGGCTTCCACCCCGCACGCTGCCGCCAGCGCACAGGCCCTCTCGGCCACCACCATCGCCGTGTCCAGCCGCTGCCGCTGCCGCCACAGCCCCTTCCCGCCCAACCACCCACTGTTGTACGCCACATCCACCGGGTCAATCACCCCCTCCACCACCGGCAGCTCCTCCTCCGCCAGCCGCGCGGCATACTCCTGCGGCGTAGCGAACACCAGCCGGCTCGGCTCCCGCTCGTCCCACTCGCGGGCGACCTCCACCAGCGGCATCAGCTCATCGCCCCAGATGGACCTTAGCGGCCGGGAGTCATCCATCCCCTGCGACACCCACCACGTCTTCGCCCCCGTCATGGACAGTGCATAGTGGAACTGATCCCGGTACATCCCCTCGGCGAAGCTCTCCCAGTCCTCCGGTGGCCAGGGCGTGAATCCCCCGATATGCGTCATTCCCCCATACGGCCCCCGCGAGACCATGATCTCCGTGCCGTCCAGCCCCCGCCAGATGAACTCCCGCGGTACTCCCTTCTCGCTTAGCGCCGCCTCCGACCGCCATCCCCGGTACAGCCGCGCCCCGACCAGCCCCAGCACCTGCGGGAGTTGCGAGTGTCCAATCCCCACATCCGGGCAGGACATGCAGGTCAACTCCACCTCCGGCGCGAACGCCAGATACTGCTCCCTGCCTCGCACCATATTCCGAATAAAGGTCTCCTCTCCCGCGCTGACCGGCCGGGGGCTGGTCAGCGTGAAGGCCACCACTCCCATCTGCCCCGAGTTGAGCCGCGCCTGGAGTTGGTCTGCCAACTCCGGGCAGCGCTCCAAGAAGGGAATGATCTCATCAATCCAAGGCTCCACGCAGAAGCGGAACTCCGGGTGCTGCGCCATAAGGTCCAGCGCCTCGGAAACGGTCACCGCATACCTCTCCTCATGCCACTCCCGGTGATGGGTCCAGGCAAAGTCCGGGTGGCAGTAGGAGAGAATGCAGAAGGTCCCGTTCGCGGTCTTCTCTCGGAATCCGTCCAGTTGGTCACTCATTAATAGGCAACTCCACTCCGGTTCTGGATACCGAATGCCCCTCCGCGTGGGGCGGACTTCCAGCGCGCCCTCTTTACTGCACCTATCCGCTCTTAGTGGCGCCGCCCCCCACAGCGGTGTCCCGCCGTCGTCCAGCGGTCCTTCAGTTTCCCCTACAGCCTCTTCCGGAACGCCAGCGCCCCTATCGCGAAGGTCACCACCCCGAACCCCACCAGCATCGCCATCTGCGGCCAGAGCACCTCCACTCCCACCCCCCGCAGGAATATCCCTCGCACAATCTGCAGGAAGTAACGCAGCGGGATGAGGTAGGTCACGTACTGGATCACCACCGGCATGTTCTCAACCGGGTACATGAACCCCGAGAGCAGTATGTTGGGCATGACGACCATGAAAGCGGTAAGCTGCGCTTCCTGCTGGGTGCGGGCCAACGCCGAGATGACCAGCCCCAGCCCCAGCGAGTGCAGCAGAAAGACCAGCGCCATGCCAAACAGCAGCGCCATGCTCCCCCGGAAGGGCACGTGGAACCACCCCCGCGCCAGCAGGAAGATGATCCCCGCGTCGAACATCGCCATCAGCGCAAAGGGCACGGTCTTACCTATCAGCAGCTCCCGCGCCCGCAGCGGCGTCACCAGTAGTTGCTCCAGCGTCCCCGTCTCCCGCTCCCGCACGATCGCTAGCGAGGCCAGGTTCACGGTCAGTACCAGCAGAATCATGGCAAAGACTCCGGGCACCATGAAGTTGACGCTCTTGAGGTCCTGGTTGTACCACACCCGCGGTTCCGACCGAATCCCCGGCATGGTCACCCCGCGCCGCCCGGCCGCCCGCGCGCTCCGCTCCGCCAGGCTCACCCCCCGCGCCCGCAGCAGCCCGGTCAGGTACGCCGCCGCCACCGTGGCGTTGTTGGAGTCGGTCCCATCCACATACATCCCCACCTGCGCCGTCTGCCCCCGCTCGAGCGTCCGATGGAAGTCGCGGGGGACGTGCAGCCCGATCTGGACCGTCCCCCGCAGTAGCAGCCCTTCCAACGCCCGCGGGTCGCCCGCCATCGGCGTCAGGTGGAAGTACCGGCTCTGGCTGATTTCCTCGGCCAACTGCCGGCTGTCTGCCGAATTGTCCTGGTCGCAGATAGCCACCGGGACATTCCGCACGTCGTTGCTGGCGGCATATCCGAACAGCACCAACTGCATAATCGGCGCAATCAGAATCAGCCGCAGCACCGCAGGATCGCGCCGCACCTGGGTGAATTCCTTCTTGATGAGATGGGCGAGTCTGCTCACAGTCTTTTCCTAAACCTCCCCGCCGCCACCACCACAATCACCACCGCGAACCCCGCCAGCACCAGCAACTGCGGCCACAGGATTTCCAGGCCCGCCCCCTTCAGATACAGCGACCGGATGATGACCAGAAAGTGCGTCGCCGGGATGATCTGCGCGATGGCCGCAATGATCGTCGGCATACTTCGCAGCGGGAAGACAAACCCGCTCAGCAGAATCGTCGGCAGGAAGGTCAACAACACAGCAAAGAGGATGGCCATTTGCTGGCTCCGGGATACCGCCGAGAAGAACAGTCCGATCCCCAGCGACGCGGCCATGTACACCATGCTCGCCGTTAGCAGCAGCGCCATGCTCCCCAGCGGCACCACCCCGAAGACCACCCAGCCCACCACGATCGACAGCACCACATTGGCGAAGGCAATAACGATGTAGGGGATCAGCTTGCCGAGCACTATCTCTCCCGCCGCCGCCGGGGAGGCGATCAGCGTCTCAAAGCTCCCCCACTCCCGCTCGCGCACGATGCACGTCGAGGTCAGCAACCCCGCCAGCAGCGTCAGTAACACCGCAATCAACCCCGGCACGATAAAGGGCCGCGAGCGCAGGTCGGGGTTGTACAGGATCGTCGGATACACCGTAAACGGGGCCGCGACCTGCGTCCCCTGCCGGTTGGCCCACTGCGCCTGCAGCTGCCCTGAGAAGTCGTTCAGCACCCCCTCGATATACCCTAGCGCCACACTCGCCCGCGTGGTATCCGACCCATCCAGGACAAACTGTACCTCCGCCGGACGCCCCGCCCCTACGGTCCCACCCAGGTCCGGCGGCACCACCAGGACAAATACTACCTTCCGCTCATCCAGCAACTCCTCGATCCGCCGCTGCTCCAGTACGCTCTCCCGCAAGTCGAAGTAACGATTCTGCCGGAACTCATCAATCAGGTCCCGCGACACCTGGGTCCCATCGAGATTCCATACGGCGAAGGGGATGCGGTCCAGGTCGTAGTTGATCCCATACCCGTACAGCAGCAGCATGAAGACGGGCAGGATGAGGATGACCACCAGGCTCCGGGGATCCCGACGTATATGGATCCACTCGGCCCGTGCCACGGCCATCATGCGCCGGCGGTTCATGGGGAGGCCTCCCTGACCGCCTCTTCCCCTCCCCGGGCCAGCGCTACGAACACATCCTCCATGGTCGGCGGAATGCACTCGGCGGCTTCCACCGCCACCCCCGCCTCCCCCAGCGCCTGCCGCACCGCCTCCGCCGGGTCGACCACCTCCTCGCGCAGTTGCACGTGCAGGGCGTCCCCGAACAGCGCTGCCTCCCGCACCAGCGGCGAGGCCTGCAGCGCCTCCAGCGCCTCCCACAGCGGGGCCGCCTGCACCTCCACCATGTTCTGCACGTACCGCGTCCGCATCTCCTCCGGCGTCCCCTCGGCGATGATCGCACCGTCGTGCATTATCACCAGCCGGGTGCAATGCTCCGCCTCGTCCATCACGTGCGTCGTAACAAAGACCGTGGTCCCCTCCCGCGCCAGGTCGTCGATGAATTCCCAGAACTGCCGCCGAGTCACCGGGTCCACCCCACTGGTCGGCTCGTCCAGGAAGGCCAGCGGCGGCTGGTGTACCAGCGCCGTCGCCAGCGCCGCTCGCTGCCGCCACCCGGTGGAGAGCGTCCGGGTCATCCGATCCAGCAACCCCTCCAGTCCCAGCCGCCCCGACAATTCCTCGACCCGCTCACGCGCTCGCGCCCGGGGAACCTCGTACATCCCCGCGTAGAACTCGATATTCTCGCGCACGGTCAGGTCCGGGTACAGGGAAAAGAACTGGGGCATGTAGCCGATGGAGCGCCGAATAAGCTCGGTCTCGCGGTAGATGTCATGCTCTGCAATCCGCGCCTCCCCGCTGGTCGGCAGCAAGAGCCCGCATAGCATGCGGATAGTGGTGGACTTCCCGGCCCCGTTAGGCCCCAGGAAGCCAAAGACTTCCCCCTTACTGACCGAGAACGAAATCCCGTCTACGGCGGTGAAATCGCCAAAGCGCTTCACCAGGTTGGAGACTTCCACGGCGAGTGCCACCGATCACTTGCCTCCCGGTGGCACCGGCGTCTCGCCGGTGCGAGGTGGAGGGGGCTCTCCCGAGGGGAGAATCGGCGAGACGCCGGTACCACCCGACTCGCCGTCCTCCCCATTTCCGACTTCCGACTTCCGATTCTCGACTTCCCCTCCCATCGCCACAAACACATCCTCCAGCGACGGCTCCACCTCTCGCGGCGCCAGTTCTCCCACGCCCGCCTCCCGCAGCGCACGCCACGCCTCCGCCGGCGCCGCCTCCGGTCGCAGGGTCACATGCAGTCGGTCACCGAAGACCTCCACTCCCTCCACCAGCGGCAAACGCTTGAGCATCTCCCGCGCCAGGTGCTGAGGGCGGCAGCGGACCTCGAAGATGCGGCTGTGGATCGACTCCCGCAGCGCCGCCGGAGTATCCTGGCGCAGAATTTGCCCCTGGTGCAGGAAGGCGACGCGGTTGCAGCGGGCGGCCTCGTCCATGTAGGGCGTACACAAAAGCATGGTCACGCCCTGGCGAGGCAGGTCGTAGAGGATTTGCCAGAAGTCGCGCCGAGAGAGGGGGTCCACGCCGGTGGTGGGCTCGTCCAGCAACAGTACCTGGGGGCGGTGAATCAGCGCGCAGATAAGCGACAACTTCTGCCGCATCCCGCCGGACAGCGCCGCGGCCAGCCGATCCCGGAAGGGCGCCATCTGCGTGATCTCCAACAGCTCCTCCCGCCGCGCCGTCCACGTCCCCGGCGGGACGGTGTACAGGTCGGCTAAGTAGGCGATGTTCTCATTGACGGTCAGGTCGCGATGCAGACTGAACCGCTGGGGCACATACCCGATGCGCGCCTTGACTTCCTCGGGATCGCGTACCGCGTCATGCCCGGCCACCCGTACCTCCCCGGCATCGGGAAGCAGAATCCCGCACAGCATCCGCAGCGTGGTCGTCTTTCCCGCCCCATCCGGTCCCACCAGCCCCATGATCTCCCCAGTGCCCACCTCCAGGTCCAACCCGTCCACCGCAACCACGTCCTCGAAGGCCTTGCGCAAGCCTCGGACCTGTACGGCCAGATCGCCGCTCACCACTCGCCTCCGGTAGCCCCCTTCGGGCTCCCCCTCCCCTGCACGGGGAGGGCCTTCGGGGGTGGGGCCTCTCCCACCTCGATCTTCGCATCCACCGGCATCCCCGGCTTGAGAATCCCCTCCCGGTTCTCCAGCGCTATCTCCACCGCGAACACCGTCCGCGTGCGCTCCTCCACGGTCTGGACGTACTTGGGGGTAAACTCCGCCTGGGAGGCGATCCGCCGCACCCGGCCTACGAAGGGTTGGCCGGGCCGCCCGTCGATGAACACCTGCGCTGTCTGCCCCAGCTTGACCCGAGGCAATTCCGGCTCGGGGACGTAGACCGTGACGTAGGTGTCGGTGAAGTCCACCATAGTCACCACCGACGACCCTGGCCGGACCACCTCGCCGACGCGGACGTGGGTATCGTCCACCAGCCCGTCCACGGGGGCCTCTACGCGGTACTTGTCCAGCGCAGCTTTGGCGGCTTCCACGGTCGCCTGGGCCTGGGCCAGCGACGCCCGCGCGGCAGCCACCTCCGCTTGCCGCACCGCCACCTGCCCCGTGCCGGCCTGGGCTTGCTGCAGGACCGCTTCCGCCTCGCCCACCTGCTTAGCGGCCACTTGCACCTGTCCCGAACGCGCCCCCGCTCTCACCAGCGCCGCCTGGGCACTCGCCGCCTCCGCCGCCGCTTCCGTCTGTTTGACCGCCGCCGCCGCGCGCGCTATCTCCTCTTCCCGGGGGCCCTTGCGGGCCAAGGTCAAGGCCTCCTGCGCCCGCCGCTGGTCGGCCACCGTGGCCTGCAGGGCGGCGTCCGCGGCGGCAATCTGCTCCGGCCGCGATCCGGCCTGCAGCAGTTTCAGCCGCTCCTGGGTTGCGTCCAGGTCGGCCTGCGCCGCGTCCCGCGCCGCCGCTGCCGCATCCCGCGTCTGCGGCGAGATGGCGCCATCCGCGATCAGCTTCTCCGCCCGCTCGTAATCGCGGGAGGCTTTCACCAGCGCCGTCCGGGCTTTATCTACCGCCGCCTGCGCCTGCTGAATCTCCTGGGGCCGCGCCCCCGCTTGCAGGTCGGCCAGTTGCGCTTGGGCCGAGGCCACCCGGGCTTCCGCCGCCCGGTACGACTCCTCGGCCCCGCGGATCTCCTCCGGCCGCAGCCCCGCCTGCAATTGCCGCAGGTTCTCCCGAGCCCCAGACACCGCCGCTTGCGCCTGCCGGAAGGCCGCTTGCGCCGCCGCAATCTCCTCGGGACGCGAACCGGTTTCCACGTCCCGGTAGCGCGCCCGCGCCGTACCCGTCGCCGCTTGTGCCCGCTGCACGTCCGCCGAGGACACCCCTTGCTGCAGCCGCAGGGCCTCGTCCGTTTGCTGCACCCGCTTACTCGCCGCCTCCGCTGCCGCTTGGGCCTGGAGGAACTGGGCCGCCGCGACCTGGTCCGCCACCTCCGCGATCAGTTGCCCCTTCTGCACGGTCTGCCCCTTCTCCACCGGGCGGCTGACCACCACGCCCTGCACGTCCGTGCCCACCTCGATCACTCGCGCCTCGATAATGCCGCTGGCCGCGATGATGTTGGAGGGGGTCGGCCGCCAGACGCCCGCGGCCCACAGGACCAGGACCACAATTCCGGCCAGCAGCACCAGAACCAGGAGGATTCTCAGAGGAACGGGCACTCGATGCAGCTTCGCGGACCCAACCATCGACACCGGCCTCCCTTACAGTATGCAAGCAGGCAGATTGCTCCCGGGGACGCCTAAGCAGATACCACAGCCCGCCGGGGATGTCAACGGACGAGGCCTAGAGAATGGCTCCTCCCGCGTGGAGGGGAGGTATGCCCCAGCCGGAGGCGGAACAAATGTCTTGACCTCTCCTATAGCTAGACTGACCTCTCTCTCTCGGAGGCCCACCATGCGAAGAAGGTTCGCTTTGCTCACCGCTCTGCTCCTCGGAGCAGGACTTGCCCTTCCCCTGTCCGCCCAGATTAACGAGGGCAACCTGCTCCGGAACCCCAGTTTCGAGGAACCCCTCCGCACCGACGGCAATACCTATGCCGGATGGGCCTTCGTCAACCACGATCAGGACTTCATCCGCGGCCAGACCGGGGCCCAGGACTTCCACACCGGCCTGCAGGCCGCCGAGGTCTCAGTCGCCGGCGTGCCTAAGGTGTACGCCTGCTTCGGCCAACATGTCCGGCTTACGGACGACAACCAGCTCCCTGATCAGGTCTCCGTCTGGTACCGCGCCCCCCAGAACGACGCCGCTATCGTGCTTGGTTACACCGCCTCCGAGGGCGGGAAGCCGGTGGCCAAAGGCGGCGAAGTCGTCCCCCTCCCCCAGAGCACCGACTGGACCCAGATCAAAGCCACCGTCCAAGTCCCCCTGGGTACCCGCAACATCCTCTTTGAGCTGCGCGTCGATAAGCAAGGAGAATACCGCTTCGACGATGTCTCCCTGGTCCGCACCGAGCTGGCCGCAGTCGGGGGCAAGCCCGACCGCCTCCTCTTCGTCGGCGCGAGCAAGATCACCTACCTCTGGCAGGACGCCCTCCAGGCCGCTGGCTGGCAGCGCGTGAGCTATGGGTCTTGGGACAATCTTACCCCCGAGCTGCTCCGGCAGTGCCGTCTGGTGGTGATGGTCTCCCTCCCTTCACGCCCCGACCTGACCGACGCGGACCAGGCCACCCTCGAACTGCTCGATGACTACGTCAAGTCCGGAGGCGGGCTGCTGCTCAGTCAGCAAGCGGGGCAGGTCATCACCTCCATGACCCTCCCCTTCGCCTTGGCGCGACAGTTTGGGACGCAGATTCTCTACGAGAAGACCATCTCCGACCCCGAGTTGACCAAGCAAGTCGGGGCCTGGGGGCCGGACATCTACACCTACACGGAAAGCGTCGCGGGCCCGGTCGCCGCGGGCGTCAAGGGGGTCCTCTACCAGTCCGTCGTGCATATGCAAAGCCTGGGCGGCGTCATGCCCTTCCTGCCGCAAGACCCCTGGCAGGTAGTCCTCTCCGCCGGTCCGAACTCGAAGACCGAGATCTTCGAACTGGGCCTCGACGAGATCGACCGCAACGCCCGCGCTCAAGGCTTCGCTTCCGAGGTGCCCATCGCCGGGATCCGCGCATACGGTCAGGGACGGGTCGGCTACTTCGGCGTTCTGCCCGATATCGTCTTCACCCGCCCCATCGCCACCGACGTGGACAAGACCGTCCACGAGGCCTACCTCACCAAGGGCGCCAACGGTTTCGGCAGCGACCTACAGAAACTCTACCTGAACATCTTCCAGTGGCTAAGCGCCAACGCGGATAAGCTGATCGGGACGGAGCTGAACCGCCCCGCGGTCGAGGGGGTCAAGTACGCGACCGGTTTCAAGTTCTTCCGGGGGATCATCGGCCCGCGCACTACTCACTCTTCCGGGCAGTCCACGCCCGAGCAATACGTCACCCGCGCCCGGGCCGCGGGATATGACTTCCTTGTCTTCCTAGAGGACTTCGGTGCGCTCCAGCCCGGCGGCTTCGACGCGCTCAAGGCTGACTGCAAGCGCCTCTCCGACGGTACCTTTCTCGCCATCCCCGGCATCACCTACGAAAACACCGACGGTAACCATGAGTTCGCCTGGAGCAAGTACCTTAAGCTCCCCTCGGCCAAACTGCTCAGTCCGGACGGCAAGCGCTTCCTGACTCGGGATCCGAACTCCCCGACGCCCAACTCCATGTTCGGCATCATCTGGCTCTACACCCTCTGTGGCTTCGAGAACATGTCCGGCTGGTATAGGTTCGGTGAGAACCCCTACCCGCACTTTGACGCCCGCAACGTCAACTCCATGGGTGTCATCACCCAGGAAGACGGGAAGACCGTCGAGTCGGTGGTGGACTCCTACGCCGCCGAGGCGCGCAACGGCCAGTTCATGTGGCCGCTGGCCCTCACCCTGATGAAGAGCGCCGACGAGATCGACCTGGTCGAAAAGGGTACCTACTACCACAACGAAGTCGGCCTCGAGGGCGTGGAGAAGCTCGACACCTGGCTCAACACCCTGGGCGGTCGCAGCGGCCGCAATCTGTTCCCCGGAGCCCCATGCTTCGGGCAGGTCTTCCTTTCCAACGGGCCGAGCATTGACCTGAAGATGCCCCGCGGCGACACCGACGCGGAGAGCAATATCTGGAACCCGCGCCTGCAGGAGTGGGCCTTCGACCTGAAGGTCACCTCGCCGGTGGGCTTGCAGGAAGTGCGGGTGATGGATGGGACGACCCTCATCCGCCGGTTCCTGCCAGGCGGAGCCCAGGAGTTCACTCACGTCACCAGTCTCCCCCGCGAGCGGCAGAAGGCGATCTGGGTGCGCGCCTTTGACACCCAGGGCCGCGAGGCCGTCAGCCGCGACATCACCTCCGACTCCTGGCTGCTGCGCGACACCCAGTGCGCCGACCGCAACAACCAACTACTCTATTCCATGCAGACCCGCCCGGACGGGACCCCCTTCTTCATCACCTACGGTGGCGACACTCCCATGCCCGATAAGGGCCCCTGGAACGGCCGCACCCGCCCCGTGGGCATCTTCGTTTTCGACAAGCTGCTCGGCGCCGGCTCTATGGCCTACGACGGTTCCCCGGAGAACCACCCGCAGTGCGCCTTCAGCCCCTCGCTGTGGTACGGCGAGACCGCGCCGAAGCCACTGGGTTGGGTGAGTCAACTGGTGGGAGGCAAGGAGGGCGGGCCGCACGTCCAGCCCTACCGCGTCTCGCACTCCTCCGATGTGCTCATCGGGGAACGCATCCTCGACGGCGTTTTCGGCGTGGACACGCAGCCGATCATCCACGTCTGGCACACGCTCTACCCGGTCAGCCCCAGCGAGTACCTCAAGACCACCGCCCGCCAGTATCTCTACCTCGTAAAGGTGGACGGCATCAGCGTCTATCTCTGGGACCAGGAGTTCGAGTTCCTCCAGGACGTCCCCGTCAAGCCCCAGCATGCCTACGCCCTGGGCCTCGGCAGCATCCTCGGTTCCACTGCCACCCAGCGGGTTGTCTCCAGTAGCGGCAAGGTGGTCGACACCGGCCCCCTTGAGGCCAAGCCCCTGGAGAGCTTCCCCTTCAACCGGGGCGACTACGTCGGCCTGCTGCAGAGCCCCTTCGGTTCGCTGGCCGTCTACAGCCTGACCGATGGCCTGGTCCTCCAGGGCGACGGGGTCAACTACGGCGTGGGCTTCCAGCCGGAGGGGGACGTGTACAGGAAGGGGACCAAGCTGCGGGCACGGGTGCTGATGGTCGGGATGCACCGGCTGGTAGCCGACCCGGCGGCCCTGGCGGCGCAGATCGCCACAGACTACGGCCTTCGCGGCGAACCGACCTGGAAGTTCGAACCACAGGAGGGCACCGTCGGCGCACCGGACTACCCGGTGGCCCTGGAGGCGGGTCCCGGCCACTGCTTCCTCGGCCGGGTGACCGGCGTGGCGCAACTCGCGGGGAATCTGGGCACTGCCACCTCCGGCCTGCACGACAACTGGACCGCCTTCTACCAGGCGCGCCCGGACGCAACCCAGGGCGCCGAGGCCAAGACCCGGATCATCTCGGTGGAGAAGGGCACCGGCTATGCGGTGGTGCGCGAGGAGGACGAGGGCAAGACCCTCTTCATCGGCCACCCACTGGTCGCGGACAACCCGGCCCTCAGTTTGACCGTAGCGAGGAGCGGGGACTGGAAGAAGTGGGTGGCGGAGATCCACAACCCGACGGACCAGCCCATAACGGCGACGGTCCGCAGCACCCCGGCCTACCAGGGCTTCGTGTTCAGCGAGAAGCTGACGCTACAACCGGGGACCTCGGTACAGCGGAAGCTGGGACCAACGTAGCCGTCTCCCCACACCCCTCGGGAGAGCAGTGCTCCCCCGGAGGGGCCGCGTCGAGTGGGCGCGCGCTGTTTGCGCGCCCAGGAGGCCGGCCCCCGCCTGAGAACTCCTACCCCGGATACTTCACCTCCACCGGCACGGGCTGGCGGGCCTGACCCGACTCGTCTACGCCGATGAACTGCAGGCTGGTCCCGTTGACGATGATGCGGTCGGTGATGTTGCCCTGGCCGTCGCGGGTGATGATCCCCAACAGACCGTTTGTCGACAGGGCCCCCTCGCTCGGCTGCCCGGTAGTATTGAGCACCACCCAGGTCTCCTTGCGGGCCCGCCCGGAGGGGCTGTTCTCGCTGATGACCTTCACGCCGGTGACGCCATTGTCGTCGCTGAGCACGTCAATTCGCGGCTGGTCGCCCGAGTCCGGCGGGGGTACTAGCAGGTCCGCGGGCTGCAGCACTGGCGCATGCGGGAGCAGCACCGAGGTGAAGCTGATCTCCTCGCCGGCCCGAGCCATCCCCGACCAAACCTGGCGCACCTGCACCGGCGAGTTGCGGTAGGGGTTGTCCTCGAAACGGTCCAGAACCGTCTGCTTGCGGCCCTCGCGGGAGACGAAGTAGATCAGCAAGTCCCAGGCCGGGTTGCGGATGGCCTGCACGCCCCGCCCCAGGCCCAAGCCGGTGTAGTAGATCTGGTCGTAGTACGCGTTGAACCAGTTGTCGCCGTTCTGCGGCCCCAGGTTGCGCGCGTAGTAGCACGGCCCCAGACGCACCTTCATCGTCCGGTCGAACTTGACCCGGTCCTTCACCATCAGGAAGCCGTTCTTGTAGAAGAGCAAGTCCCGCGTGTAGGTCAGCGGGAGGTGCTGGTAGTTGGTGGTCACAATGCGGGCGAAGGTGAAGACAGGGTCCTCCACAAAAATCGGCACGCTGGTTTCGGGTAGCGCCGCCGGGCTGGGGACACCCTCCAGGTCCTCCACCCACATCAAGTTCTGGAAGTCGGGGGTGTTCTCGTAGTACCCCTGCCCCGCGAAGAGCGCCGAGTCCATCTGCATCAGCGCGATGATGTTCCCGGGCAGTTCCCCGCCGTGCCCTGCGGTAGGCAGCAGCTCCACCAGCCCCCAAGTATCCAGCGGGCCATTGCCGCTGCTCAGGACGATCTTGTCCGGAATCCACTGGTCGGGGACCATGCGCAGGTGCCAGGTCGGGTGCGCTTTCATCTCCGCCTCGGGCGTGGGCAGCCAGGGATGGCGCCAGGTGATGCGGCTCTGCGTCGGGGGCGGCGTCGGCTGCACCTCATCATCCGCCAACAGATACGCCAGGCAGAAGTTGTTCAGCGCGTTATCGTAAGGGCCATGGTACTGGTTGGCCCGATGGTCCAGGTGGTTGTAGTAGTACTCGGCAATGCGCTGGGAGGTCCAGCGGTAGCGGCCGCTCTTGGTGAGGTTGGACATCCACTCGTAGGCCCACATGGACATCCCCACCTCCGGCCACCCACTGCAGGAGGCGAAGGGCGGCACCGCCCCCGAGGGGCTGACCATCTCCACGTACCGCGCCATTGTCTTCTGGAACCCCTGGTGCTCCACGAACGCCTCCCAGTCGCCCGTGTGGAAGTAGATGCCGACGGCGGCGTCAAAAAAGACCCAGTGGTACCCGGCCGAGGCGTCGTCGGTATCGCCCACCTCGCCGATGATCTTGTCGTGGTAGTCGGTGTACGCGATCACTCGCGGGTCAATGGGCTGGCCGTCCTGCTCGGCGACCATGCGGGCAATCTTCAGCACGGCGTAGCGTGACCAGGTGCGGTTGTGCGTCCCCCACTCGGTGAACAGCGACTTGTTGGGATTGGCGGCCACCGGGTACAGAGCGGCCCGGTAGCGCTTCTCTGCGTCCTGCGGCGCCCAGGGACTGTCCGGGTCCTGCAGCCACGTCAGGTAGCGGTACATGGCGACCATCGTCAGCTTGGACCCGCCCCAGCCGTCGCCCACGGTGTCAATGGTGTAGTCCATGATGTCCCGCGCCAGGGCCATGTAGGCCTCATCCCCGGTGATCTCGTAGAAGGCCATGCAGCGCATCATTTCCTGGTAGCCATACGGCGACTCGCTCGTGATGTCCTGCCCCGCTTGGCTCTTGAGGTACGGCTCTAGGTGGGTGCGGAGGTAGGGGATGTAGTCCTGGCGGGACTTGATCCAGTTGTGCCGGTAGAAGCCTTGCTCCCCCAGGGCGTTGCGGGCGACGCGGCCCGGCGGGGCGTGGTGGATCGCGCCCTCGGCCGCGGTCGCCGGGGCGGTTCCGGCCAAGGGGTCGGTGACGGTGACCGCGTAGCGGGCGATCACTGCGCTCTTGCCGCCTATCGAGGCCGTCTCCTCGACCGTGTAGCGGCCCGGTTGGCCCAGCGCGCCGGGCTTGACCTCACGCAACTCTGTCCCGGTCCGCCCCACGGGGACGTTCAGGCCCAGCTTCTGCTCCCAGACCGTCTTGCCGGCCGCATCGGCGAGGCGAACCTTCTCCAGCTTGGCCGCGCCGGTCAGAGCGTCGAGGTCCACGCGGATGGAAAGCCCTTGGGCGGGGGTGATCTCATCGTTGGAGACCGTCACCAGGCCGAGCATGTCCTTGCGATCGGTCAGGCGGAAGACGGGGCGCAGGTTCATCTGCAGGGCGCTCCCATACTGCTCCGTGTGCGAGGCCCAGCCGACTTGGTTCAGGTCCTCGTCAGGGTCCATGTCTCCCGCGAGGAAGGCAATGAACAGCGGCTCTCCCGGCGCCGGGAGATACTGCAGGCCCTTCCACGGCACCGCGGCCTCCACCCAGTACCCGTCGGGCGTCTCACTGACCGCAAACTGGGAGCCGTCGGGGAGGTACCAGTACAGATCGCGCTTGTCCAACACTCCTGGCGCCACCGGCACCAACTCCCCTCGCGGGTCGGGCCCCACCGGGGCATAGCGCAGGGCCAGGAAGGGGGTGGGGCTGAAGGGGGAGTTGGACTTCATGTGCTGGCGGAACGAGCTGATCGACATCATCAGGCTATCGCAGGCCCAGCCGGCCACTCCTTGGTTTAGCTTGCTGTCGGGCTTCACGCCCAGTAGGTGGTCGTCCACCATCTGCGCGGCGATGTATAGCCAGGTATCGTCCCAGGCCAGCGCCGCCTTGCCCGACAGGTCCGCGTTGCTCTTAACCGGGTTGTCGGGGTCATTGGACCAGACCCTGTTCATGGGGTTATCGCCCGAACCGCTGATGGTGTAAGGCGTGTTGCCGAGGTCCCATTCGCCCAGTTGCCCGTCTACGACGATAGGCTTGGCGGGGCGGGTGACGAGGTACTGGGTCGGGGTCTTGACGGTCTCCGCCGAGGCCAGGCCGCCGGCGAGGAGTGTAGTGATCAACAAGGCGAGAGTGCGTTTCAAGGTGGGACCTCCTAAAGGGTACGACAGGCGAGGGAGCTAATTCCACGTGGGAGGGGAATTATCCTGCGTGGAGGGGCCGTCTCTACCCCTCCGGCCGCTTGCCGAACCTCGCGAGGTTGATCAGCCAGTGCACCAGCTCGTTATAGCCCTTCTCGCCCAGGTGCGGCAGGCCCACCTTCCCCTTCTCCTGCAGCTCCACCGCGTCTATATTGGTGACCATCCCGGGACCTGCGTACAGGAACCAGCGCGCCAGGGTCTGTATGTTGGCGTCGCCACCCATGGCCAACTGGTCGCCGAGAAGGCTGTAGTCGAACTGCCCCGAGTCAATCCGGTACCGCCGCAGGGGCTTGAGGAAGACCAGATCCAGCCACACCCGCTGCTCGGTCCGGTGCACCGTCTCCGCACTCATGGCCGACCTCATGGCCGAACCGGAAACCGACAGCGCTACCCCGGCCATCCCGCCCATGGCGAAGGCTCCGGCGGTCCCGATAGGCTGGGAGAGGACGCTGCCTTCCCCTTTGGTCCTGCGCTCCTCTTTCTGCGCCGCCACCCCGCCGAGCGCCAGCACGATGGCGGCCTCCCAGGGGGCTTTCTCCTGCCGGCCCACCGTATCTAGCGGCCCCAGGTCCGTCTTGGTCAGGTTCACCGCATGCACCGGCACCGCCCGCGGCAAGGGGACGATCTGTTCAGCGGGAACCGCAAAGCTAGCCTCGCCGGTCTCGTGAAGGGCAGCCACCAGAGCTTCGGCTCCCGCTGGGTCGATGTTGTCCACCAGAACCCCCCCGCCCTGGACGCAGGCGGTCTTGGCCTCGAGCTGGAGCATCCCCGCGTGCTCCATCAGCAGGGGGGGGCAGGTCTCGATGTTCAGCTTGCCCAGGCGCAGACGGATGACGGTGGCGCCGCTGCGGGGTCGCTCGGCGGGGAGCAGGTCCTCATCCGGTTGGTCCGAGTTGGTGAGATCGTCCTCGTACATGAGAGGTGGTCCTCCGGTAGGGAAGTCCCCGTGTCGCATGTTGATTATGCTACATGAGGGCTGGATAGTTCAAGGGCGCGGGTTGCACAGCGAGGGATTTTCTCTGCCGGCGGCGAAATGCTCTGCAATTCGTCTCGAACAGGAGCCTATCCATGACTCGCACCTCCCTGCTTCTGCTGCTTGGTTTGAGCGTCACTGCCGTCTCCGCGGCCCCTACGCAGACCTTTCGCCTCCAGGAATACCTCGGCCACACCTGGAGCGACGAGCTTATTAGTTACCCTCTGGCGCCGGAGTTGGCCAGGGCCACCTCCCTGTCCGTCACCGACGCGGCGGGGCAGGCGGTGCCCTACCAGCTAGACGCCGGGCGGGTCTACCTGGTTGTCACCCTACCCGCCGACGGGGAGCTGTCGTTCACTGTAACCGACGGCGAGACCACCGCACTGCCCGACCCGGCCGTGACGACGAAGGAAGAGGGCGGGTTGCTGACCCTTGACAGCGGCGTGCTGGCCGTGCGGCTGCCGGCGGGGCAGGAAACCTTCCCCCAGCCGGTGTCCGCCGATACCGTTCCCGGTCCCTTGCAGGGCGTCCGAGGCATGACTGGCGGCTGGATCGGCAAGTCCTGGCTCTCCGCCCCGCTCAAGGTCACCGGTTACACCACCACCCTGAGCGCCTCCGGCCCGCTGTTCGCCGAGGCGACGGTGGACTACACCTTCGAGGGCGACAAGCACTACCGCTTCACGCTGCGCGCCATCGCCGGGCAGCCCACCGTGATCATTGACGAGTCCATGGACCTCAACCCCGGTGGCGCCTACTCGATCGCCTCCTACGATAACGACGCGGATGCCTCCACTTGGGAATGGTGGTGGATAGACGCGGCGGAGGCCATTCACCCGGCGACCGCTTACTTCTCCTTCTATTCGGGCCTGGAGCCCAACCAGTGCCGCTGGACCGGCCACCATGCCACCCAACCCCGCAAGGGCATGAACGCCGAGGGCGCCATCATGACCAACAGCGCCGAGACGAACGCCGTGGCCTACGCCCCTCTCCCCTACGACCAGGACGAGATGTGGAACCGCGTCTCCGGCTGGTGGGTTAATTCCTTTGGCGACCGCTCCAACGAGTTCCTCTTCTACAACGACCGCGACCCCAACACTCCGGTCATCTCGATCAGCCGCGGCCGCCCCAGCCGCAACCTCAACCCCCAGATCTCGCCGGTGGCTGAGCCCTGGGTCAAGATCACCACAGCGCTCAACGACCTGCGCGTCTGGACCAAGCCGACCCCCGACCTGCAGGTCCTCGCCCCCATCTGCCTGGGCACCCGTGAGTGGTTGCTTTCCGTGGAGCCCCAGACCACCCTCGTCCCCAAAGGCACCGCCCAGGCGTCCAGCGCCTACCGCACGATGATCAAGTACGCCTACTTCCCTCTCGACAAGATCAAGGACTGGAGCTTCGACTGGCCCGAGCCGGCCAACGCCTGGCCCCGGATGTTCTGCAAGACGGGAGATCTGCAGGCCATGCGCGACCGCGTCGCCGCCGCCGGGGGCGCGCAGGCCACCGCCCCCAACATCCCCTACCTCTATCGCGCCAAGTGGACCCCCGACGACGTTGTCAAGCAGTGCCTGGCGCCGATGAAAGCGGTCGTTGACGCCGCCTTGTCGGGGATGGCCGGCAGCGGCAGCATCAACTGGTTCCACGCCTCCCTGCACATGATGTCCTTCATGCCGCTGTGGGAGGGGGCCATGGCCACCCCGGACCTGGACCCCGCGGTGCGCGCCAAGCTCAAGGCCTACGGGGCCTTCATTGCCCAGCGCGCCTGGGACGACGACTACTGGCCCCCCAAGGAGACCGGCAACGGCTGGGGCTCGGCGAATATGGGCATCCTCGCCGCCGGGGCCCGGGTCCTGACGGCCGCCGCCATGGCCGGACACCCCCGCGACGCCGCCTGGCTCCAGCGCTGCCAGGGCTACCTCCACGGCAACCTCCAGGGGCTTCTCGCCCCCGACGGCTCCGGCCTCTCCTGCCCGCACTACCTGGGCGCGAGCGTTGACCCGGTCCTGTACATGGCCCTGGCGCTCAAGTACGGCGGAGACTACGACGTCTTCGAGACCGACCCCCGCATGGCCAAGTTCGGCCAATTCATGATCGACGTATTGACCCCGCCCGACCTGCGCTCACCGATTGGCGGGCCTGGCCATGGCCTGTCCCTGGGCGCCACGCTGGACCCCCAGGCCGTCAATCGCCGCAACCTGTGGCCTCTCGGCCATACCTCCCGCACCGAGACCACCGGCATCCTGGACATGCTGGCGCTGGGATATGCGGGCGTCAACGAGCCGCTGGCGGGGGCGCTACGCTCCATGGCCGCCGAGATGGGCGGCAACTCCAGCCAGGGCTTCGTGGCCTACGCGCTGATGTCCAACACCTCCTCCCCGCTGGTCAAGCCCGACCTGCACACCCGTTGGTACCCCGCCTACGGCGCCTTCCTGCGCGACCAGCAGCCTATGGAAACTTGGCTGGCCGTACGCTACTCCAAGTTCGCCTTCGACCACTTCCAGGCCGACACCGGCGCCTTCACGCTATTCGCCCAGGGCGTGCCGCTGATGATGGACTTTGGGTCGATGTACTCTCCCGAGAACGGTCAGGCGGTGTACCACAACCGCATCGCCTGGAATGTGCAGGAGGGACCGCAGAAGCCCTGCCCCGGCAACGGCGGCCCCGGCTGCTTCTACCAGGGCTTGACCTATTTCGAGCACGAGTTCGAGCCGTGGACCGACCAAATCGAGGCCCCGGGCACCGGCATGGGGATCATTGACCACTACGGCGAGATCAAGGCCTTCTCCAGCCTGCCGGAGGCCGACTACCTGCTCGGCCAGGTGGACGTCAAGGCCCTGGAGTCGGAGCCCTACTTCCCCGACACCCCCGTCGGCCGCGCCGGCGACCCCACCCAGGCGCGCAAAATCAAGGACGTCCCGCCCTTCTCCTGGCTGCGGCGGATAATGACGGTGAAGGCCACCCAACCGGAGCAACCGTCGTACCTGCTGGTGCGCGACGACTTCACCGCCCCCTGCCCGCCGCCGATGGCCAGCTACTGGGTGATGGCCAACAGCCTCGAGTTCGCCGGCAACCAGGCCCACGCCACCGGCCAGTTCGGCGTAGACCTCGACCTGTACTGCGCCCAGCCCGCCGCGCCCCAGTTCAGCCAGTGGGCCTGGGAGCACAATAACTGGGGCGGCGAGAAGCAGCTCTGCGTCCGCATCACCCAGGCCGAGGGCAAGCCCTTCCTGGTAGTGCTGTACCCGAGGAAGGCCGGGGAGCCGGCACCCCAGTTCGAGACGATCGCGGACGGGAATGGCGTGAAGGTGACCTACGCCGACGGAGCCGTGGATTATGCGTTCCTCGGCCCGGGAACCGTAGACTTCGCCGAGGGGGACCTCGCCTTCCACGGAGTCGCGGGATTTCTGCGCGTGTCCGGCGAGGCTGTCTCGGTCGCGCTGCCCCAGGGCGGCAGAGCCACGCTGGCCGGCCTGACGCTCGAGGCGGCGGAGGCGGCAAGCCTGCGCTGGCGAGCCGGGCGGGGCGAGTTGAGAACTGGGGCGCAGGCCCAGACGCTGCGCCTCTCCGGCAAGCTTCCGGCCGCGCCCAAGGTGACTCTCGATGGGAAACCGCTCTCGGCCACCATGCAGAACGGTGTCCTAACGGTGCCCGTCCCCGTCGGCGAGCACGAGATTGTCATCAGGTAGGCGGTCGCGGACCCCAGGAACCTCCTCTCCCAAGCGTGCCCACGTCCGCGTGGTCCGCGCGGGAGAGGGGGCAGGTGGTGAGGCGCCGCCCCCGGACACCGCTTTGCAGAACGGCGCCACTAGGCCACGGGGAACCGGTCTCCAGACCGGTGTCGGCTGGCACCTCCCGATGAACCCTCTCTCGCCCTCCTTCGTCCCCATACCAGTACACCATCCCGCGCCTCTCATCGCTGACGGGAGGGTCTCACTATGAGCGTCTTGAGCTACCGCTATGTCGTTGTCGGAGCCGGGCTGGCCGGAGCCTCGGCCGTGGAGGGGATCCGCGAGGTCGACCCGGAGGGGTCCCTTCTGCTGCTCGGCCACGAGAAGCACCTACCCTACGATCGCCCCCCGCTGTCCAAGAAGTTGTGGTTCGGCAAGATGAAGCTCGAGAAGGTCTATGTCCATCCCGAGGAGTGGTACATGGAGGCCGGCGTCGAGGTGCTCCCCCATGTGGACGTCGCCGGTCTGGACCCGGCGGCCCAGCGCCTCACCACCGCTGGCGGGCGGCAGTATACTTACGAGAAGCTGCTGCTGGCCACCGGCGCCACGCCCCGCCCCCTCCCCCTCCCCGGCGGCGACCTGGAGGGGCTTTACTATTACCGCTACCTCGATGATTACCTCCGCCTGCGCGAGCAGGTGACGGCGGGCGCCCGCGTGACGGTCATCGGCGGCGGCTTCATCGGCTCGGAGATCGCCGCAGCGCTCAATATGAACCACGCCGCAGTGACCCTCCTCTACCCTGACCCCTACCTGGTGGACCGCGTCTTCCCCGACTACCTGGGCCGAGCGCTGGAGGAGCACTGCCGCGGCAAGGGCGTCCGCCTCCTGCAGGGCCAGCAGCCCGTGGCGCTGGAGCGGGAGGGCGAGCAGTACGTCACGGTCACCGACACCGATGAGCGAATCGTTTCTGACGCGGTGGTCATCGGCATCGGCGTCACCCCCAACCTCAGCCTCGCTGAATCGGCGGGGCTGCAGGTGGGCAACGGCGTCGTGGTGGACGAGTACTGCCGGACCTCCCACCCCAACATCCATGCGGCGGGCGACGTCGCCCTCTTCCCCTACACCGCCCTGGGCCAGACCCGCCGCATCGAGCACTGGGACCATGCGATCAACCACGGCAGGCAAGCTGGCCGCAACCTGGCCGACGCCGGGGCGCCGTATGACTACATGCCCTACTTCTACTCCGACCTGTTCGAGTTCGGCTACGAGGCGGTAGGCGACGTCAGCTCCCGCCTGACGACCTTCGCCGACTGGCAGAAAGAGAACGACACCGGCGTCATCTACTACCTGCAAGAGGGCCGGGTGCGCGGAGCTATGATGTGCAATGTCTGGGACCAGGTCCCCGCCGCCCGAGAGCTAATCCAGTCCGGGAAACAGATGACCGAGGCGGAGCTGAAGGGAGCGATCTCGTAGGGACGGCTTTCCGGGCTTCGGAGCCGGGACAGCCGCCCGTTCGGTGCGCGATCAGTTAGCGAACGGGCGTGTGTTGCGGTGAGCACACCGCAAAACGCGCCCCTACAGGAGGGAACATCATGTCCCTGGCCGAGGAAGACTGCGCGCCCCCGGAGGGCCTTCCGGCCCTGACCGCCGCCGAGGCCTCGGCACTGCTCGCCGAGGTCTCCGACTGGACCCTCGCCGACCAGGCTCTGACCCGCGAGCTGCTCTTCCCCGATTTTCCAGAGGCCATCGCCTTCGTTGACCGCCTCGCGGAGGTCGTTCAGGCCCAGGACCACCATCCCGACATCTGCATCTCATACCGCAAGGTCCGCCTGACCTACACCACCCACAAAGCCGGCGGCCTCACCCGCAACGACTTCATCATGGCGACCAAGACGGACAGGTTGCAGAAGTGACAGGTGATAGGTGATGGCTGGTAAATGGGGCCCTGAGCCCGCGCCCTAGTCCCTTTCCTTGCCCGCCATTTACCATCAATCACTCCTCCCAAAACCCATGACGAACCTCACCAACCACACGGCTCTCGTCACCGGCGCGGCCAAGCGCCTCGGCCGGGCCATCTCCCTGGCCCTGGGCCGGGAGGGCGCCAATGTGGTGCTGCACTACCGCTCCTCCCACGAGGAGGCCGAGGCCTTGGCCGGCGAACTGGAGGCCATGGGCGTCCACGCCTGGACGGTGCAGGCGGATTTCGCCGACCCCGCACAGACCGAGTCGCTGGTCGCTCGCGCCGGGGAACTAGCCGGGCCGCTGGACCTGCTGGTCAACAGCGCCTCCGACTTCCCGCCCAGCACGATGGCGGAGGTAAGGTGGGAGGACCTGCAGCAGCAGCTAGCGGTCACCGCCTGGGCGCCTTTCGAGCTCTGCCGCAGCTTCGCCCGCCAAGCAGCGGCTGGCAGCATCGTCAACCTGCTCGACTCGCGCGTGACCGCCTCGGACTTCAGCCATGTCGCCTACCTCTGGGCCAAGCAGCTTCTCGCCCATATGACCAGCCATCTGGCCCTCACTTACGCGCCGGGGATAACCGTCAACGGCGTAGCTCCCGGCCTGATTCTACCGCCGCCCGGCCAAGACGATTCCTACCTGGAGGCCCTGGTACACACCGTCCCCCTCCGCCGCCACGGCGCCCCGGAGGACATAGCCGCCGCCGCCGTCTTCCTCCTTAAGAGCCCCTTCATCACGGGGGAGGTCATCTTCGTAGATGGAGGCCGGCATCTGGAGGAGAGGGAGAGGGCGTGACGGGCGACGGTGTCAGCAGGGAAACGGGAACTACACCCCTCGAAGGTCGGCTCTCTGAACCTTTCCCTCCCGCCTGCGTCCTCCAGTTGACCTTGGCGTGGCGATGTCCCTGACCGCCAGGCTAGTATGACACGTCGAAAGGAGATCGCAAGATGAGCCAAGTCGCCAGATCGAAAGAGAACCTGGGGAAATGTATGTGCATGAAATGTCCGACCTACACCTTCATGTGCAAGATGAGGAACATGCCGGGGAACATGATGGCCATGATGGGTGATCTGGAGAAGAAGGAGCATGTCGAGGCGATGTACTGTGCGTTTGAGCAAAGCAGATGCATGGACGAAGAAAAGGGCTGCATCTGCGAGGAATGCCTCGTACACAAGGAGAACGGTCTCGACAAAGCCTACTACTGTATGGCTACCGGCGGCAGATAGAGTCTGCCACGGTTCGCTGATGCGACCCTAGTTGACTAGCACAGAAAGTTGCGGCCGCCGACCGTCAGTGTCAGCAGGGAACGGCAACTGCTGTCGTCTGACGTTGCCGACTGACACTGACGACTATGCCCGCCTACCGCATCTACATCACCGACCTGACGGCCCGCTGTGTGCTCGGCGTCTCCGCGGAGGAGCGGCGCGAGAAGCAGGAGGTCGTCATCAACGTGGCGCTCTCCGCCGACCTGAGCGCCGCCGCCGCCAGCGACCGCTTTGAGGACACCCTCGACTACCGGACGCTGAAGAAGGTGATGCTGGCGATGGTCGAAAGCTCGGACTACTACCTCCTGGAGGCGCTGACCGAGCGGGTCGCGGACCTGTGCCTGCAGGATGCGCGCGTGCAGCGGGTGACAGTAAGGATCGAGAAGCCCTCGGCCCTGCGCTTTGCAAGGAGCGTGGGGGTGGAGGTGGAGAAGGGGCGATTGTAGGGCGCGGGCTCGTACCGCGCCCTACAGCGGAGGGAGACGCCCCTGTGCCTCGCGCCTTCATCGTTCTCGGCTCCAATCTCGATCCGGAGCGCCATATCCCGGCGGCCCTGCGCCGCCTGGCGGAAACCGTCCACCTGGTGGCTGTCTCAACCTTCTACGTCTCCCCGGCCTTGGACCGTCCGAAGCAGCCGGACTTCTACAATGGCGCGGTCGCGATCGAGACCGACCTGCCGCCCCGCGAGCTGAAGTTCGTCGTCCTGCGCAAGATCGAGGCGGAGCTGGGCCGACAGCGAAGCGCCGACAAGTTCGCCGCGCGCGAGATCGACCTGGACCTGGTCTGGCACGACGGCCTGACCCTCAACGAACCAGACCTAGTGCTGCCCGACCCGGAGATCCCTGCTCGTCCCTTCTTGGCCGTGCCGCTGGCTGAGTTGGCCCCGGAGTTTTTCCCGGCGGAGGCCCGGCCGGCCGACCCGCACTTGCGCCCCCTGCCCGATTTCACCGCCCGCCTCCGAAAGGAACTGCTCAATGAACCACGAGAAGGTACAGAAGCTCATTCGCGAATTGCTGGTGGAGATGGGCGAGGACCCCGATCGCGAGGGTCTGGTTGACACCCCGGCGCGCGTCGCCAGGTCCTACGAGTTCCTCACTAGCGGCTACCACCAGTCACAGGCGGAGATCATCGGCAGCGCGGTCTTCACTCAGCAGGTTGACCACATGGTGATCGTACGCGACATTGAGCTGTACAGCCTGTGCGAGCACCACCTGCTGCCCTTCTTCGGCCGCTGCCACCTCGGCTACATCGCCGACGGCACCGTCCTGGGGGTGAGCAAGCTGGCGCGGCTGGTGGACATGTACGCCCGGCGCCTGCAGATTCAGGAGCGCCTTACCGAACAGGTGGCACAGGCCATCATGGACCAGGGCGCCGCCGGCGCCGGCGTAGTTATCGAGGCCCAGCACCTCTGCATGATGATGCGCGGGGTAGAGAAGCAGAACTCCTTGATGACCACCAGCGCGGTCCTGGGCACCTTCCGCCACTCCCCGACCACACGGAACGAGTTCCAGACGCTAATCGCGAGGTCGCGCCCGCGTACGGACTGACCGGCGGTGCGCACCCGCACCTGCGGCTTGCAGGTATCGGCGGGAGAGCCGGAGCAATACTCTTCTATGACGACCCCGCACCTTACGACAGGTGATGAGCCCATGGATACTGAAACCCTACCTTCTGGCGCCCGGTTTGCTTTCTGGGAGGATGAGACGGTCTACCGCGCCGTTTTCCACGTAGATCAGCAACATCCCGCTGCCTCCGACGACAATCCGGGTAGGGAAGAAGCGCCTTTCCGCACTATCAACGCCGCGGCGCAGCGGTTGCAGCCGGGAGAGAAGGTGGTGATCCACGCCGGCCTCTATCGTGAATGCGTGCGGCCGGCGCGAGGAGGCACGGGACCGGAGGCGATGATCGCCTACGAAGCCGCACCCGGCGAGCGCGTGGTGGTGCGCGGGTCCGAGGTCTGGACGCCGTCGGCCCGCCCCAGTGCTGGCTATGCGCTACGGCCGACCCCGGAGGGCGCCCCCTGGATGGCGGAGTTGCCCGAGATCTTCAGCGAAGACTACAACCCCTTCCTCCTGCGCAACGCCTATGACTACCTGGAGCAGTACGGTAACCTGAGCGACAAGCGGTTCCTCCGGCGAGCTTTGCAGCGCCGCGGCATGGTCTTCGTCGACGGCGTGCCGCTGGAGCAGGTCTACCGCTTCCGCGACCTGGCGGGGCACGCCGGGGCTTTTTGGGTGGAGGAACCGGGCCGACGCCTGCACGTTCGCCTGCCCGGGGATGCCGACCCCGCGCAGCACAAGATCGAGGTGACGGCGCGCGAGCAGATCTTCGCGCCGCGCGAGTTCGGCCTGGGCTACCTGCGCGTGAGCGGCCTCCTCTTTGAGCACGCGGCGGACGGCTTGCCGGTCCCCCAGCGCGCCGCGGTCAGCACCATGCGCGGACACCATTGGATCATCGAGAACTGCGAGGTTGCCTGGGCCAACGCCTGCGGGATGGATATCGGCGCTCAGACCTGGGATGCCACCGTCCCCGATCCCACCGGAGGCCATATCATCCGGGGCAACACCATCCGGCAGTGCGGCGTGTGCGGCTTGGCCGGCGCCCTGGGTGTGCACCACACGCTGGTCGAGGGCAACACCTTTGAGCATATCGGGACCCTGAACCTCGAGCGGATGTGGGAATGCGCCGGCCTCAAGTTCCATCTGGCGGAGCACTGCCTGATCCGGGGCAACGTGTTCCGCCACCTTCACAACGCCCTTGGTCTCTGGCTCGATTGCAGCAACGTGGACAACCGAGTCACGGGTAACGTGTTCACTGATATCGAGACTCTCGCCGCCGCCGTCTACATGGAGATGAATTTCGAGCGGAACCTGGTTGACCACAACGTCTTCTGGGACATACGCTCGGCGGACCCCGCCGGGGACAGTTCCGGACATTCCGGGTCCGCGATTCGCTCCGACTGCAACGAAGCGCTCCTCGTGGCGCACAACTTCATCGGCCGTACGCAGGGGTACGGCATAGACTTCTCCCTGAACCAGAGTGATCGGCGTCACGAGGGGCGTACCGGCTTGTGCCGCGCCAACGAGGCCTACAACAACGTCCTCTACCGCTGCCCCCATCGCGTGCACCTGGGCCGGCGGGAGGAAAACTGCAGCGACGGCAATCTGTTCGACTTGACCGATGACCAGTATTCCTTTGAGATCGCCTTCCCCGCGCCGGGGTGCTATCAGAATCTGGCCGGCTGGCAGCGCTACTTCGACCTCGATCTGCACTCCGCTCAGGCCCACCTGTCCGCGGAGGTCGATCCGGAGACCGGCGATCTCAATTGGAGCACCGACGGCTCGCTACCGACAACGCAGCCGGTCGACGCCCTGCCGGAGAGCGCCCACCGCCGCAGGCCGGGTCCCTCCCGGGACTGACGGCCTGGTTGGAGACTGCGACCCGGACCGGCCTTCACGGCGCGTGCTCGCCCTGTCGATCTTCGACTCCCCCCGGAGCCCTCATGCCCGACCTAACCTCTCGCCTGCCTCTACCCAAGATCGGCCTCCTGCCCCTGGGCCACTCCTACTACTGGGACCAGTTCCCGCGCCTGCAGGAGATGGGCCGGCGCATGGGGGCGAAGCTGCGCGCACGACTGGAGGCCCTCGGCGAGGTCATCGCCCTCGACCTCGTAGACACGCCGGAAAAGTCCGCCGCTGCGGGTGACCTCTTCCGCCGCGAGCGGATTGACTTGCTGCTGGTCTTCCCCTTCGGCTACACGCCAGGGATGAACCTCGTCCCCGCTGTCCGCGGTCTAGATGTCCCCCTGCGCCTGCTCAACGCCCACGAGGACTCCTCCTACGACTACGCCGCCGCCGACACCACCGACTACCTCCGCCACGAGGGCGTCTGCTGCATCCCGGAGTTCGCCGGAGCGCTGGTGGCGCTGGGCCGGAGATTCCGGGTGATCACCGGCCCTTCGGCGAGGAGCGACTCTGGGAGGAGATCCGCATGGACGCTTGGTGCCAACAGGGCGCCGCCCATCACCTCGCGCTGGGGCTAGGTGACCGCCGGCGGGAGCTAGCCGCGTTCGCGGAGGCGATGGGGTGGGAGTACGTGGAGGTCTAGCGGAGGATGCCTCGATTCTGTGGGGAGCGGGCCTGGACCCTTCCTCAGGGAGGAGAATCCCCTCCCCGCGGCGCATCTTATTCTCGCCGGGCCTTGTCGCCCCTCACCCCCTATTGCGGATGTGAACCAATGGATCGCTCTTCCCCTCCCCATATCCTCCTGCTCATGACCGACCAGCAGCGCTGGGATACGCTCGGCGCCCTCGGGTTTCCGCACGTCCTGACCCCGCATCTCGACAGCCTGGTGCGCCGCGGCGTGGCCTTCACCAACGCCTATGTGCAGGGCGCCATCTGCGGGCCCTCGCGCGCCAGTCTGGTCACCGGCCAGTACGTCCACGCCCACGGCGCCGAGGGGAACGAGACCTGGCCCGACGCCTCTCATCCCAACTGGATCGAGGCCCTGCGCACCGCCGGCTACCACACCGCCAATATCGGCAAGATGCACACCGCGCCGATCTACCTGCCCTGCGGCTTTGACTACCGCTGGGTGGTGGAGAACAAGAACTACATGCAGGGCGTGATGGGCCCGCCGGACGACTTCGACAAGCTCCTGGCCGAGCGCGGCCTGCTCCGCCCGGCCCAGCGCTACGCCGAGACCGTCCCCGACTGGTACGACTACCTCCAGGCCGCGATCTGGCCCTACGACGACGACCTGTACCCGGACAACGTCATCGGCCGGCGCACGCTGGAGTACCTGGAGCGCCACGACTGGTCACAGCCGCTCTTCTTCTGGGCGGGCTTCGTCGGCCCGCATGACCCTTACGACGTCCCGGCGAGCGCCCTGGAGCGCTATGCGGACGTGGCCATCCCCGATCCGGTCGGCTTCCCCGGCGAGGCGGAAACCAAGCCTGCCTCCCACCGGCGGGCCATGGAGCAGATGGATGGCTGGACCCACCCAGCCGCCATCTGGTGGTCCCGCGCCACCCCCGAGCGCGTCCGGCGCATGCGGCGCCACTACTACGCGAACATTTCGCTGATTGACGACTGGGTGGGGAGGATCGTGGCGCTACTGGAGCGTCGGGGGGTGCTGGATAACACCTTGATCGTCTTCACCAGCGACCACGGCGACTGCCTAGGGGACCACGGCAACGTCTACAAGTTCAGTACGCATTACGACGCCGTGGCCAAGACCCCGCTGGTGCTGGCCGGTCCGGGGATTCCGGCGCGGGGTCCGATGGCGCCGCTGGTGGAGCAGATCGACCTGGGACCGACGCTGCTCGAGCTAGCGGGCGCCGACCGGCCGGAGGGGATGCAGAGCGTTTCACTGGCGCCACTGCCGAACGGGGACACGACCGCGCTGCACGAGGCAGTCTTCTCCGAGCACCTTCCCCCGCGGCTGATGGTGCGTGCCGAGGAGTGGAAGCTGGTGCACTACCCGCAAGAGCCGGACGGAGAGCTATATAACCTGGCCGAGGACCCCGACGAGCTACACAACCTCTACGCCGACCCCGCCCATCGCTCCCAGCGCCAGGAGCTGGAGGAGCGCCTGCTCAATTGGCTGGTGGAGACGAGACGGAGGACCTGAGATTCCGCGTGGGGCGGGCTTTCTAGCCCGCCCTGCGATCCGCATGTTCATCAGACGCGGGCTCGTACCGCGCCCCGCCAGGAGACCGGTTCACACGCCTAGGCGGTGGCCACCCGGCCGCCGGGCAGCCTCCACTATCTATCTTCCTCGCCACGTCTGCCTACCCCTCCAGTGCCCTTCCCGCCGCCAGGGCCGCCAGTTCCGCTTCGCTCAGCGTCGTCTTTCCTTCCGCGCCGATCTCCACTACCTGGTTGTTGAGGATTACCAGGACGCTGTCCCCTACGCTCATCTGCTGGTTGAGCGCCGGGAAGTTGCGGCTGAGCTGGAAGTAGGCCTCCGAGTACACCTGCACCCGCAGCGCTATCTTCATCTCCGGCGTGTAGCGGGTGTCCTCCCAGCGAGTGCCCCGCTGGATGTACCCCCGCTGCCCCACGTTCTGGATGTTGGCGATGCGCTCGGTATCGCCCTTAGCGTTCAGGTAGGTGTTGGTCGCTCCCAGGCCTGTCTGGTACTGCAGGGCCTGCGCGTTCTGGGAACCCGCCATCGCGCTCCCGCCCGCCGTCGGCGCCGCGCCTGGGCCACGCATGGCCGGGCTCTCGGCGAGTACCCGAGCTCCGATATCTGCCGGCAGCAGCGCCTCCTTCTCCCGCGCCAGGAAGGCCGTGTACTCGGTTAGGATGCCGTACTCCAGGCTCAGCCTGACTACCTCGTCTATCAGTTCCTTGCTGGAGCCCTCGAGCCTGATTTCGTCCAGTAGGAACCCAATCTTGCGCGAGGCCCACAGCGAGGCGATGTAGTCGGTGCCGGCCCGCGCCTCGGGGAAGTCCGCGGCTAACTCAAAAGTCTGAGAGCCACCGCCCATCGTCCCGGTCAGCAGGATGGTCGCCCGCCCCGCGCTGTCTGCCTTGTAACGCCCGAGGACCTGCACCTGCGAACCGTAGAACAGGTCCGGCAACTCCCGCGGGAAGGCGTCATACGTCTGCACCTGGCCCAGGTCTAACTGCAGGTCCGCCAGCACCGGCTGCGCGATCTTGGCGTAGAAGCTAGAGACTTTCTGCTCGATGTTCTCGTTGGGGCGGACGTAGGTGCTCAGGCCGTTGTTGTTGTAGGCCAACTTGTCCAGGAACGGAATCTTCACGTCGTAGCCTACCCCGAAGTCGAACAGCCGGGTGGGGGCCTTGATACTCTCCACCTGCTCGCGCACGTGCTTGAGAATCTTCTCGGGGTCCTGTTCGCCGACCGTGGGGTCCCCGTCGGTGAGGAACACGAGGTACGAAGGCTGCCCCGCCTGGCGGTACTTCAGGGCCGCCGTCAGGGCGGTGTCAATATCCGTACCGCCCCGGGCCTCGAAGCCGGCGATGAACTTGCGCGCCTCCCTAACCTTGTCCTCCGTGGCGGTCACCAGGCCGTTCGCGAAGTCCTCCACATGGTCGCTGAAGGCGATGATGTTGAACTTGTCCTGCGGGTTGAGGCTATTGACGCAGTAGGTGAGGGCGGCCTGGACCTGCTTGATCTTCTCCCCGGACATGCTGCCCGAGGTGTCCATGACGAAGACCACCTGCTTGGCCAAGATCTCCCCGCGCCCCTTGTCGGTAGTCGGCGCCGCCAGCAGCAGGAAGAAGCCGTCCTTGCCCGGCTCCTTGAAGGTGATCAAGCTCAGGCCCACCGGGTCCTTCGCGGTATTGTAGTACAGCAGCAGATCGCGGTCCGGCTTGCTGTTGGTCTCCTCGTACGAGACCTTCACATGGTTGTCGGTCAGGCGGTTGCAGGAGATGTCGTGCGTCGGCGAGTAGACGGTGCCGATCGGCAGCTTGGAGTTGATGTCCGCGACGAAGGTCACGCTCTTGAGCGGCTTCGGCGAGAACTTCTCGGTGGACAGCGGGTACAGGTAGGTGACGAGCCCCGCGTCGTAAGGGAGCAGTTCGGAGTATGAGAGTTGGATCCTCTGCTCGCCCCCGGCGGGAATGGGGAAGATGCGTGCCTGGTAGGCGTTGTTGCCCGCGTAGGTGAGTAGGGCGGGGTCCTTGCGCCGGCGGACGATGTCCTCGTAGATGCGCTGGGCCTCTTCCTTGGTCAGCAGCTTGGCCGCCATCTCTTCGCCGTCGGCAATCAGGGTGAACTTCTGCACCACCGCCCCGGCGGGCAGGGGGAACATGTAGGTAGCCTCCTGCTCCCGGCCTGTCTCGTTCACGAAGACCTGGTCCACCGAGGTAGTGCAGACCTGGTCGGTGACTTCCATAGTCACGTGGTGGTACTTGATGGTGAAGTAGGGAACGTCGGGGTGGATGGCGGTCGGCGGGCCGGGGAGGAGAATCCCATCGGCAAGCGCCGCCGTACCGAGCAGAGAGAGAATGACAGCCAACCACAGCGCTGATAGGTGTCGCATAGGTCGCGCCCCCTTGCGGGTCTGTGTGTCCTTGTTTCAGCCGATAGGACACCCCAGGGGGCAAAAGTGTTCCGCGTAGGGCGCGAGCGCGTGCCGCGCCCTCCCCGCCTTTTCCGCGTGGGGCGGGCTTCCAGCCCGCCACGGGAGCCGCATGTTCATGGGAGGGCGGGCTGGAAGCCCGCCCCACGCGGAGGAGAAGAACGACTTTCTGAACACAACCCGAGCCCGCGCTCTACAGAAGCGGAGCTACTCCCTACCCTCCAACAGCCCCGTGAACTGCGGCAGATACGGCGACCCGCCATGCCCCGCCTCCGGGTCCAGAAGGAAATACTTGTCCGGCCAGGTGATGGCGTTCGCCGCGGCGGTCATGCCGGCGGACCTCCCCTCCCCCGGGCTTGCCGTGGTGCGGCGGCCCCGCCACCGTCGTGGCCGACAACTGCAACACCGCAGTTTCCTTTTACATAATCAGAGCTACATTACCGCCAAACGTGGGCACTTGACGAGGAGAGGGCCTACTGGTATAATAAATTAGTACTTTGGTTTTTTGGGTAAAGAGAAATGCATCTAACGGCGCGACAAAGAGAGTTCCTCGGCACACTGGTCGACATTTACCGCGAGCAGACCGAGGCTGTCCACTATGCTGACCTCGCCACAAGACTCGGGGTGAGCAAGTGGACGGCCTATGATATGATGACTGTGCTGGAGAGGAGGGGGGCAGTGACGCGGGAGTACGCGCTCGCTAAGCATGCGTCCGACGGGGGACGCTCACGCGTACTGTTCCGGCCCACGGACAGGGGAAGGACTATCCTAGCGGACCTGGCCAGTGGGCGCTTCGACGATAAGGAATGGGAGGAAACCAAGAGGAGGATACTTGCCGCACTCGAGGGATCTCCAGAGGGCGAGTACCGGGCTGTGGCAGAGGAACTGCTTCGGACGCTGGCTCCCCGGGCTTCAACGTTGGTGTACTGGGCAGTGACGATGACCGCGCTACTGCTGACGGTGAAGGAGGCCCGGCGTAGGGTCCAGGAGATTCCGCTGCTCCGGGACATTTTGGCGCGGGTGCGCTCGGTGCAGGCACGGCTCCTAGCGCTGGGTGAAGTCGTGGGGAGTCTACCAAGGAACGACTCTATCAGCGTTGAGTTGCGCGACAGGCTGGAAGAATTTCTTCGGCGGCATGATGCACTCATCGACCAGATGGAGGCAGTAAGGCAGCGGGCGTTGCTGGGTTTCCTTGGCATGGTATTGGAGCGGCTTGGAGGGACCGGGTAAACTAGCCTTCCCTTTTTTGGACCGCTATTGGGTCTTTTGGGGATACCAGAGGAGTCCCCAATCCAGTGATTCTAACAAGAGGAGTTGACAACGATGGACATCAGACAGTCGGTGAAGCACTACCCGACCGTGCAAGCAGCACGGGCGGTGTCGAGCCTTTTGGCTAGGAGTTCGGACGCCAACCTGATCAGATTGACGCGGGTGTTGGAAGGCATTGCGCCAGGTGAAGAACAGAAGGTGCAAATGCAGCAATTGCGCGCGCTGTTCGAGCAGAAGCATCCGGCTTTGGCCCTCGGGCGCAAAGTGCTGCGAGAAATCAATCCCAACTGCAAGCGAAAACTTGTAGAGAACCTGGGTTTGAATGCCACGTACTTTGGCAGAACACGCCGCAATGAATTGATGGCCAAGGGTCAAGCTGCCCTTTCTCTTCTCGTGATCAGTCCGACCGAGAGATGCAACTTACGATGTCGCGGATGCTGGGCGGCCAACTACCCGAAGGACAGTGATATGTCTCTGGAGCTGCTGGACAGGATAATCACTGAGGCTAAAGAGATGGGCATGTACTTCTTCACGATCACAGGGGGCGAGCCCTTCATTCGGGAAGACCTTGTTGACATTTATGCCAAGCACAATGACGCCTACTTCCAAGTTTACACCAACGGCACGCTGATCGACGGAAGCGTAGCTCGGAAGCTTGCGGAGCTGGGAAACGTCGCACCGGCGATTAGCATCGAGGGCTTCGAAGAACAGACTGATGATCGCCGCGGGCGAGGTACGTTCGTACGACTTATGGGGGCGATGGATGCTCTCCGGCGAGAGCAAGTGCCTTTCGGCTTTTCCAGCATGGTGACCCGCAATAACGTAGACGTGGCGGCAAGCGATGAGTTTATTGATATGCTAATCGAGAAAGGGTGCCTCTTCGGGTGGTATTTCCTATATGTCCCCGTTGGTCTGAAGCCCGACCCCTCGCAGATGCTGACTCCGGCGGAGCGCGAATGTCACCGAGAACGCGTCCAGCACATCAGGGCAACCAAGCCCCTCTTTGTTGCAGACTTCTGGAACGACGGACATCTCGTAAATGGGTGTATAGCTGCCCGGCTCTATGCACACATTAACAATAATGGTGATGTGGAACCTTGCGCATTTGTTCACTTCGCCGTGGATAACATCAGGGAAAAGAGCTTAAGCGAAGCCCTCAATGGTTCTTTCTTCCAGGGAATCCGCAGTCGTTACCCCTGGACAGATAATCATCTCAAGCCCTGCATGTTCCTAGACAACCCCCATGTGCTTCGGGACGTTGTGGCAGAGTGTGGAGCTCACGCGACCCATGAGGGAGCGGATAGCCTCATCACCGAACTGGCTCCGACGCTGGACCGTTACGCTGGCGAGATGGAGTATCTCACGGGTCCTATGTGGGAGAAACTCCGGGGGCAAATGCGGTCACCTGGTCAGTTGCCGAAGGACGGACCACCGGTCCAGTCTCGCCGGGCGGACTAGGCGCGCGATCGTTGACCTGCAGGGCAAGCTGGAAATACTCGCCCGCCTTCCCGGCGAGTCCCAGCGCGGCCAGAGGAACCCGGGCGTAGATCGCGTAGCCGTTGTCCAGGGGCCGCCAGTTGCCGCGCGGCAGAGCCACCGTTCGCCGGTACAGATAGTCCCAGCAAACCAGGTCGTCCGCCCTCGGTACCAGCGCGAACTGATGCCGCCCCACCCAGAACTCCACCGAGTCGGCCATGTACGCCTCCCCCAGTGGCACTCCGGCCTGGTTGAGGAACACCGGCGTCCGATCCTGTACCCGCACGTTCACCACCAAGTGCTCACTCCCCCACCCCAACGAGGCGGTCCCCAGCACCTCCGTGCCGGTGTCCAGGGCGAACACCACCGGCGCCCGGTCGGAGGGCTGGACGGGATATGGCAGGCGATAGGCGCAGGCGGAGGAAGCGATGGTGAGCAGAAGGAGAAGAACGGAGTGTCTCATGGGCACTGATTTGACACCTTTCGTCAGCACAACGGTTTCGGCGCAGGATGGCCCGGGCCGGCCGCCTACCCCTCCTTATCCACTTCCCACTCCCCCCCACTCGTTCGGTGTCAGGGCAGCCTCCGTCGGAACATCCGCTACCAGTCCCGTGTCCTGGTTGAAGCGGTAGATCCTCGCCACTCGCCGCCCCGTTTGGTCGGCCACGATAATCCCCGCGTCGCCCTGGAGCACCTCTCCCCACCAGAGGAACCTCTTGAAGAGGTCGCGGTAGCAGAAGCCCGCCTCCACTATGTAGCCCTCGGCGGTGTCAACGATCTTGACCTCCGCATCCTTGATCTCCGCCACCTCATCGAAGACTACCTCGCGCACCGGCGAGCGGAAAGCCACCGGCTTCTTCGCGAAGGGGACCAGCGCCTTGTACAACACCGCCACCGGCCTCTCCCCCACCTTGGAGATGATCAGCCGCTGGTCGCCCATGACGGGCGCCAGGCGCTGCGGGTCGGAGGTTACGTCGGTGCAGAACTGCAGGTCCACGCAGTCACCGGTCAGGAAGAGTTGTGTCGGGTCCTGCCCGGTGTTGAGGAACTTCCCGTTCTTGTAGACCCGGAAGGCCACGTAGAACCGTTCCTTGGCGCGGTCGGCCGTCATCATCACCTGCGCGCGCGGGACGCCCTCGCCGGGGCCGATGGTGGAGGCGGTGGTCAGGTCCCAGTCGTCCAGCTTGCCGTCCACCGTGGGCGCCGTCTTCGCCCAAGTGACGCGTATGGGGGCACTGGCGGTGCGCTCGGCGGCGGCCTCCTGCCGGCGCTGGACCGCGCGGGCCGCCTGCTCGGGGGTGAGGGTGAAGCTGCCGGAGAAGCGCTTGACCGTGTCCAGGCCGGTTACCTGGAGCAGATTGTGCGTATTCTTGCCATGGCTCAGGATGATCCGGCCGTCGTTGAGGCGGACGAGATGCTGCAGGACCTCCGAGCGGTAGACGTCGGGACCGGGCGGGCCGCCCTCGGCGGGGTCGCGCAGGACTCGGTCGATAAACAGCCCGTCGGTGGTCAGGAAGGGTACGTAGCAGCCGTGGTACTGTTGCAGAGCCAGCACCTCCCCCGCCTCTCCCCCGCTGGACACCGGGCCCATGATCCCCTCGCCGTTGATGTTGCCCATCGGCTTGTAGTCCTTGTTGGTCTCATACGACCAGCGCAGCTTCCCGTCCGGGCCGTAGCAATTCAGCGCCGGGTGGACGGTGGGGGTGCGCCACTCGCCGTTGTGGACGGTGAACAGATCGCCGGCCGCGCCGCGCCCCAGGGAACTCAGCGGGCCGGGGATGGGCTTGCCCACCACCTCCACCTTGTTGAGGTCATACTTCGGCGCGCCGCTCGGAGTCAGGCCCTGCAGCGGGAAGCGCAGGAAGGCACTGTTCTGGTAGGAGCAGCCGACATAGACGTTGAGGTCCTTGTCTGCTGTCCCGGTACCCCAGTACAGGCCGATGAGCGGAAATTCCGGCGTCTGCTTGCGCCACTGCATCTCCTCGGCCTGGGGCACGCCGTCGCCACTGTCATCGGTCCAGACGAAGTTGTCCCCGCCGTGGCCATACATGAACTCGGGGTAGATTACGTGGCGGAAGCCCAGCTTCTCCTTGGGCATGACCAGCGGATTGTCGCCGCGGTTGAGGATACCGCCGACCGCGGCGCGAGGGATGGTCGTGCCGTCCGGGCGCAGTTCGGCCAAGGCGACCTCAAACATGCGGCCGGTGGTGAGCAGGAATCGCTTTCCCTTGTAGTCAAGGAAACGCACGGCGGCGGTACAGTTCTGCCCGCCGGCAGTGCCCACCCGGAAGCAGGCGTCCAGCGAGGTGCGCCGCCACATGGTGGTGAGCGGCCGGTAGGTGCCCTTGGCGAAGTCGAGGTCGTAAAGCGTGCCCAGCGATATGCCGTGGCGGGGGTTGGCCGGGTCGAGCACCCCGCCGGCCGCGCCGCCGTAGAGCGTGCCGCCGATGAACTCATTGAGGAACTTGCCACTGCGGGCCTCCCAGACGCTCACCCGGCGCGGGAAGTTGTCGTCCTCGGTGACCCACAGCTTGTTGTCCTTGTCCACGGCGATGCCGCGGGGCTGGAGCATCCCCCCGGTCTGGTACGCCCCCAGGTAGGGCCTACCGCCTCGGGTGCCGATCGTGCGCAGAGGCTGACCCTCGGGCGAGAAGGCCTGCACGCACTGAGTCTTCCCCCACTGGGAGACGTACAGCGTGTCGTCCGGGCCGACGGCGAGACCGACCGGGTTGTCCAGACCAGTGGCGACCACGGGGGTCAGGGCGCCGGTGGTCAGGTCCAAGCGTACCGCCGACCGGTAGCTGATGCCGTAGAGTTTGCCGTCGCGGGAGAAGGCCAGGCCGCCGGGCTTGCGGACGGGCCAGCGGTCTAGCTCGGTCATGTTGGCGGCGTCGTACACGACTACCTGGTTGCGGAGGCGCAGGCTGACGTACAACTTGCCCCCCCGGGCGGCTAAGCCAGTCAGGTTCGCCCCCAGGCACCGCTGCGTATAGAAGTAGTCGTCATGGATGCCACAGTTATCCAGGGAGAAGGACTTGTCCTGGTACAGCTCCCACCAGAAGCCGCTGCGGGTCTCGGAGATATCCCAGTTGTCCAGCTCGTTGTACGGCTGAGCCATGGAGAAGCTACGGCGCTGGCCGGTGGTGCGGTCCAGGCAGGACAGGATGGTCTTGAAGTAGGCTATCTGGGTCTGCCCGGCCTGGGGCCAGCGGATGGTGTCGGCGGCGTAGTACAGATACTGGCCGTCGCTGGCCAGGCAGACGGCGCCCGTGCTGACGGGTAGCGGGGTCTGGTAGAAGTGCCAGCGCTTCTTTCCCGAAAAGTCGCAGCCGATGATCCCGTCGCCGTCCTCCGCGGCGGGCCAGCCCAGGTAGAGGCCCCAGTTGTCGGCGGCCACGGCCTGCGGCGGGGAGTGGTCCCCGCCCCACTCGCCAGTGCCCTCCTGGCTCTGCCAGGGCGGCTGGCCTGGGTTGTTGTAGCTCATCAGGTACTTGAGGCCAAGACCGGTATGGGTCAGACCGCGGAAGCGGTACTTGCCGGCGGGTGCCGGCTCACCCTCCTGGTCCAGGCCGTCCCAGTCCGCGATCGGCTCGCCCTTGGTGACCTTGGCGCTGGCCAGCAGCCGTCGGACCACCTCCCCGCGTTCGTTCTCAACCACCACGGTGGCGTACCCCTCCCGGGTCGCCACCGGCGGGAGGACCACCACGCCGCTGGGCGGGGAGACCTTGACGGCCACGATGAAGGGCACGCGGTTGCCCTCCAGGCCGCTGTAGAACAGATCCAGTACCGCGTGGAAGCTATCGCCCTCCTTCAGCGGAGCCCCGGTGGTGGTGATGAGCTCCCAGGGGAGGAAGATCTCCTCGGTATACCCGCTGCCCGCGACGTTGGCCACGACCACCTTGGCGCCCTCGGCCAGGGCGTCGCCCAGCTTGCCCTCCTCGAACTTCACACCGTAGACTATAGTGATAGCGGGGACGGGCTCCTTCCCCTCGGTGTAACGCCAGGCGTCAATGTGGCTGGCGCGGCTGGTGCCCAAGCGAATCTGTAGAGCGTCGCCGCCATCGTAGCCGTGGCCGAAGCGGGCAGGGTCGTTCACGTTGAACTGCGGCCCGCCCGTATACCAGCGCAGGCCGACGTAGAGGCCCTCGACGGCGTACTGCCACATCACGCGGGTGGCGTAGCGGTCGGGGAAGAGCGTGGGCTCGTAGGCAATCAGCGTGCCGGTGGCGGTGTCCCATTCCCCAGGGTCCAGGCGCCCGTCCACGGTGACGCGCACCACCGGCGTGGCGATCATCGCCGTGGTGCGGGTGATCTCGTTGCCCCTGTACCTCACCGGCGGGTTAGGCGGCGCCAGGGCGCCCGCAGGCCTCAGCTTGACCAGGGCGCCGCTGTAGGGGTCGAAGGTGGGCTGGAGATTCTCCAGCGAAGCGATCCCATCCATGAAGCCCCAGGCCATGCCTGCGCCCCAGCGGTTGCTGGAGCTAATGGACTTGGTGAGGTCCTTGACAAACTCGCGGTAGCCGGCGGCGGGGTCTAGCCCCCCGAAGCATAGGTCTACGCCGAAGCGCACCAACTTACCGGGAGCCGGGGCCTTCCCCAGCGCGGCCCAGGGGAGGCGGACCTCCTGGGTATAGGTGGTCTTGCCGGTGAGCTTGTAGCCCTGGGTGAGGCCGGGGACGGGGCGGGCCTCGGCCAGGACGTCCTCCACGGGAGCGATCGCGGAGCGCGTGTCTTCCTTACCCGGCACCCGCCACAGAGCCACGCGCTGGACCTTTTCCAGCGGGACGGTGAGTATGAGTCCGTCGCCCGCCGGTGTGCAGTCGCGGTTGGTCTCCGGGCCCAGCGGCGTAGGATCATTCCACCACACGGCGACGTACAGCGCGTCGGCATCATAGCGGAAAGCGATCTTGGCGCTATAGCCGAAGAACACGCTGGCGCTGTCCCCCAGGGACATGGTATTGAGCAACAGGGAGGTAGCCTGGACCTCGTCCCACTCGGCGAGGTCGCCGTCGGCCACGATCTTCCCGCGCACCGGCGCGAGGGTAAAGTCGCTCCCGGCCAGCCGGTTCCGCCCCCCCCCAGCGAAAGCGAAGGAGCAGGCGAGAAGGACGAGAAGGAGGGAGAAGGAAGTTGAGCGATGGAACATAGGTTACTCCTGTCTGGCATGGAGGGTCTGGGCTGCCGCTCAACAAGGAGTGTACCACGGTCGCCACCTGGCGAACCCCCCTCCCTGTCTCAGGTCTGATCTCGTAGGGGCGGATGTTCCACCGTCCACGGTGGAACATCCGCCCGTGATCGAGGTCAACCCTCGGGATTGCCGCTGGCCGGCTACCGAAACGTTTCGTTCCTCGCACCCGCGGGCGCATGTTGGGCGCTCAGAAGCGCCCAACATGCGCCCCTACATGTCCCGCTCGTACTCGGAATACAGCGGGTCCCTTCCGGCGAGATAGTAGCCCCGGAGGAGTTTCTGCAGCCAGACGCGACGGGCGGGGGATGCGGACTCCTGCTGGAAGAGTGGGTCGTTCTCTGGGACCAGGATGAACCGGGGGCGGGTGCGGCAGACGTCGGCGAGCAGAGCCTGGGAGGGTTCGGCCAGGGGGCCCAGCAGAGGGCGGAAGCGGGGGAGGTTGGACTCCAGGGCGCCGCTCCAATAGTGCTCCAGCACCAAGTAGCGCGAGGCGGCGCGGCGGCCACTCCAGAACAGGACGGCGGGGTTGTGGGAGAGGACCAGGATGCGGTCCTCCGGCCCGGTCGCGGCGGCCAGACGGGCCCCGACCACGCGGCTGACCTCAGTCTCCTGCGAGGCGAAGACCCGGTCGCGCCACCGCCAGGCGGCTCCCCGTAGCGGCTCGCCCAGTCCCAGCGCCAACGCGACCATTACCACAGCCACGAAATACCGACGCCAGGAGCGGTCTGGAACAGCCCTCAGGCCTCCGCGCAGACCCAGCGCCGCCAGTACCGCCACCGGCGCGGCCGCCTGGGTCATGTGGTAGGCCAGGGCCTGCCCGCCAGCCAGCAGACCGAATATCCCCGCTAGAAGCCAGAGAGAGACGATCTCACGCCCTGCCCCTTCTCCTTGCAGCACGGGCGGCGTTGCAGGGCGTCGGCTACCTTCCGCGCCCTGCACCGTGCGGCCCTCGCGCCAGACCCACACCGCCCCGACGAGCCCCAATGCCCAGATCAGCGCCACCGGAGGGATCATGGAGGTGAGGAGCGTGCTCCACGTCCCCAGGCGATCGGCCAGGCTCAGGTGCTGGCCGGCGGAGGGGATGATCCACGCCCAGGCGAGGTAATCGTGGAAGGTACTGTAGCGCGCAATGAGCAGAGCGACGAGCGCCGCCCCGGCCAGCACGCCCAGCAACAGCGGCAAGCAGGCGCGGCGGGCGCGAGAGGCCAGGGCCGGCTGGCGGGTGAGCCATAGGCAAGCGAGCACCAGGGCGGCCAGGTCGAGCAGCGCCACTTGCTTGACCGAGATGGCCAGCACCAGCAGGACGCCGGAGAGTGCCGGGAGCAATCGGGAGGCGCGCTCGCCGCTGGTGAGGTAGCTCACCAGCGCCAAGTAGCCCGCGGCCGCCAGCGCCGCCATGATCAGGTCCATCTCCAGCGAGGGGCCCAGCGTCTGGGCCAGGAAAACCAGGGCGAGGGCCGCGGCGGGGAAGGCCGCCTCCCGCCCGCCTATCCGGCGCGCCAGACCGGCTACGCACCACAGCACCACCCCTACCAGCGCCAGGCCCAACAGGTGCAGGGCGACCAGGCTGTAGTGGGTCGGTCCCAGGACCGCAGCGTAGAGGAGGTAGCCCAGCGGGCCCTTCCAGTCGGCGGCGTCGGCGTAGAGGCGGGCGCCCTCCAGCACTTGCCGGGCGACGGTGCTGTTGATCGCCTCGTTGACGAAGAGGAAGCCCCGCGCCGGAGGCCAGAGCACCAGGGCCAGCAAGCCGAGCATCACCCACTTGACCCACGCGCGTGAGGTCATGGCGGACAGTCTTTCCGTGCGCGGCCGGCCGAAACCTCCCCGGCCCACCCGCCGCCGAGGCCGTTACCCTCCCGTATCCCCCTGCTTACAATACCGTTGCCCTCCTCAGGCCAGTGGCCGGCCTCGCGGGCCGAAAGCCTAGGTGACCGACCAAGGAGGTCCACATGTGCCGCTACCTATCCTTTGCTACTCTGACGCTACTAGTACTTCTCCTCGCCGCCCCCCTGCCCACCGCTGCCGCGGAGTCCGAGGCCTTGCGATCTCGTTGGGAACGGGAGGCGCTAAGCCTGGCCCAGTGGGCGCCGGATATCACCTATGACGCGGCTACGGGCCTCGTGGAGTTCACCGGCGCCGAGGGGCGGAGGCTACGGGCCAGCATCGTCTTCCCATCGGGCGGGGCCGCGGGGACCGCGCTGCACCTGGGCCGGCCCGCCGCGATGGCAGGCGATGACGGGCTAGCCCACATGTACCTCCCGACCGACATGATCAAGCCCCGGATAGCACTACTGGATGCCTACCGGGCGCTGTCGGTGCTGCTCTCCGCGCCGGGCGTGCTTGCCGGTAAGGTAGCGTTGGTGGGGCAGGGGGAGGGAGCGGCGCTAGCCGTGGCCCTGGCGGGCCTGCGACCCGGGGAGGTGGGGTGCGTGGTGGCCCTGGACCCGCAGTCGCCTGCCAGGGGCCGGGGGCGTTGGGACCTGGCCGGGTTCGCCACCCTGGTCCGCTGCCCGACGCTGCTGGTCGCAACCCGAAGCGGCGGGACGAGCGTAACCATGGCACTGCTGGCGCAGTCCCTGGCAGGGCCGGTGGAGGTGGCGGCGGTCGCCGACCGGCCTCAGGCAACCTGGCAGGGGTGGGTCGCCCAGGCCCTCGCGCAGCAGGCGCGCCCAGCGCGGCTAGTAGACCGCGAGACCGGCTACGCACCTGGGCTTCCGGTGGACCTGAGCGACCAGTAGGACAGGAGCGGCCCCGTAGGGGCAGGTGTTCCGCGGGGTCGCCCCCTGCGGAATATCCGCCCGCGTCTGCTACTGCACTCGTACCTTCTTTACCGGAACGCCCCGTGCTGGTTGCTGGCCCAGAAGAAGCAGTTGCGCAGGACTGTCGCCCAGCCATTCCAGTCCCAGAAGGGGTTATCCTCCGGCCGGGGATCGCCCACGGGGGTGCCGGTGAAGCAGACCACGTAGCCCTTCTCATACTTACGGGCCACCAGGAAGGGCTTCCCTCCGTCCACCGTTAGCACCACCAGCGCGTCCGGTTTTGGCTGGACATCGTGGTAGTAGTAGCACTGGGGCTTGGAGGTCAGGTCCACGTCCGGCAGCAGGTCCTCCAGGACCGAGCCGTCCCAGCCCCCGGCGCCGTAGGCCACGTGCCCGCCGAAGATGAACAGTCCTCCCCCCGCGGCCACGTAGTCGCGGAGCTCGGCGCGCTCCACTACCACGTCGGCCAGCAGGCGCGGCGAGGTGCACTGCAGGCCCGAGAGCCCCCGGAAGGGCAGGGCGACGCTTTCCGCCTCCCACTCCTTGCCGGCAGGGACGTAGACATCCTCCGCCACCCACTCGGTGGTGTAGGAGGGACCGGCATTGTACAGGAAGCCCAGCACCCACGCGCCGCTATTCGGCGCAATCGTGCTGCTCACCAGCGAGTTGCCCAGGACGGGGCGGTTGCCCTGGTCATCGCGCAGGAAGAGCGGGCCGCCGGTGGGGAGGCCCCACTTGCCTCCCAGATACGCCTCTACCGCCTGGCGTTCCTCACGGCTCAGGGCCCGGTCGTAGACCAGCACCTCCGCCAGATCCCCGGTCAGGAACTGGTTACCACCCAGCCCGTGGGCTCCGAGCTTGTAGCGCCCCACTTTGGCGCCCTTGTCGAAAGCGCCCGTCCACTCGTTCTTCACCTGGAACTGATCGTCCATACCGCTGACGTAGCCCTCTACCGCTTCCCCGCCTGCCACCACGGAGAACACCGCGGGGCTGCCGGTATTGAGAGCATGGTCCTGGAAGCCGGGGTAGTTGCGGATGCGGAACGACGTCCCGGAGCGCCCGCTACCACAGGCGGGACCGGACTTGTCGTCCTGGGGCGCCGGCGTCCCGTTGTCATTCTCGAACCACAGGAACACACCATTCTCATCCCCGGCCTCCGGACAGGCCACGACGAAGATGGTGTGGGCGTGGGGCAGGGCCAGGTCCTGCGGCGTAGCCAGCCATTGCTTGCCGGCGAAGCGCACGGCGGGCTTGCCGTTCAGGCCGTCGGCGACCCAGACTGGCTGCCGGGCGGCGTCCGTCTGAGCAGCCGCCCGGTTGTGACCGCTACTGTCGGGCCAGGAGGCAAGAGCTGCCCCGCTCTGCGTACCGGTGATCGCGTCAGCCTTGAGCCAAAGCAGCAGCCCCTCTAGGGACGGAGCCTGGGCGGAGACCGCGGGACACAGGCAGACGAGGGCGGCGAGGATCACTGACTCTTGCGCTACCCTCTGCCACCCCCTCCCCTGCAAGGGGAGGGGGCAGGGGGTGAGGCTCCGCGGCCGGCGGCACACATGCAGACATCCACAGATCAACCGCATGAGGGAAGCGATGTTGCGGACCATTACCTACCACCTCCCGCCTGAGTGATCTCGAAAACAACCAGTTTCCAGTGGAAGACGCACGGCACGCGGACGGTAACCGAAGCCCCCTGGCGCTGCAGCCGCAGGGGCACATGCTGGGGTCGGGGGTCGGACTGCTCGTCCTGCGACTCGAACATCACCAACCAAGCGCGGGACACCTGCCATCCCCCTTGTTCCCTAAGCCTCACCGCCACGTCCTTGGCCGGGGGCGGGAATTGGTCATGCGGCTCCTCGTTGATACCGGCTTTAGCCGGCGGGTTGATGAGGTTGACGACGAGTTGGCGCTCCTGGGGCGAGCGCTGCCGCTGGTAGACGACGTTCTCCCACCAGACCGGGCGCGCGGATTTCACCTCCAGCCACTTCCCCGCCTCGGCGAGACGCGAGCCGTCCTGCGCATAAACCAGGGCGGAGTACCGCGTGAGGAACTGCGCGTAGTTGCCGAAGCGCAGGCTGGAGTCATAGTAAGCCGACTGCACGTAGTTGCCGGAGCAGCCGCACAGGACGGTATCGTAGATGCGGTCCACCGCATAGGGGCAACCCAGGCGCGTGGGTGAGTAGGGGTTGTAGTACCCGCCCCGCTGCCGGTGCCACTCCTGCAGGTCGGCGTTGTACTGTAGGTAGGCGGGCCACATGCGGTAGGGGTTACTCGCTTGGTACGCCGCGTAGATGCATTCGTCCAGGATGTACCCCCGCCCTGATCGCGCAGCTCGTTGGTCAGCGGGTAGTTCTTGATGTCCTCGGTAGACCCCGCGTTGTAGCCCCAGTAGAAGCCGGGTATCGCCTTGTTGATCTTGGCCTTGAACCGCTTGAGCATCTTCGCGCTAATCTAGTCGGCCTCCGGGTAGTCGCGCGCTACAATCTTGCCCTGCCACTCAGCGTAGCCCGGCCACACCGTGACATGGAAGTCCCAGCGCAGGCCGGGGAATTGGAAGATATTGTGGGCCGCGATCACCTGCTGCGCCGCGTAGTTCACGGTGTCCTCACGGGCGTAGTTGGGCACGCCGTTGAAGGTGCCGATATCGGTCAAGTCCAGCCCATAGGCGCTGGCCTGCTTGTGCTTCCAGAGCTGGTAAGTGTCATAAGCCCCCAGCACGTCGCTGGTCAGCGAGTCGCACAGGAACCACTCCGGCTTGCGCTCCAGCCAGTACTCCATCCTCGTGGACCAGGAATACCCATCAAAGTACGGCGTCCACAGGATTCCCTGCTTGGCCATCTCCCGCCCTACCGCCAGAATCGTGTCCCGGAAGCCCCGGTGCCAGCCCCCGCCGTAGCTCATCCAGGCCCCGCGCGTGTCGTACTGGTCAAAACCCGCGCCCGGCGCGTACAGGCTGCTGGCCTCGGACTTGTTGCAGTAGTCCCGGCGCATCCAGGAGACCATCGCGGCCACCGTGCGACTGCTCATTGGGAGCTGCTGGAGGAACTGGGCGGTGTCATGCCGGTAGGCCATGTCGATAGCGCCCTCCACCGCTACCCGCTGGGCGTTGGCGTGGACCTGGCAGTACTCACGGTTCTCGTCCAGCTTCCGCCCGCCGCTCCAGGCCTCCCCGCGCACCTCCAGACCGTACTGGAGCCGCCCGGTTTTCCAGGGCAGCGCCACCTCGGCCCGCTCCCGCGCCTCGAGAGTGAAGGCCTGCTTGCCGATTGGCTTTGTATCGGTCAACTCGCCGTAGACAGCGCAACGGACCTCGCCGGTCTGGGGGGTGTCGGTGGTGTTCTGGAGGGTGACGGTGACGGTGGCCTGCTCGCCCGGCCGGGGGGCCTGGTCCGGGACGGGGTTGACCTTGATCCAGTCCACCGCTCTCGCCGGCGCCGGCCCGCTGGCCGGGGTGGTGCTGGACCAGTTGTGACCGCTGTCATTGCGGTGGATGTTCACGTCCACCTGTTTGGGGAAGCCGGTGATCTCGAAATCGAAGGGAAACTCGACCCACCCGCCGTCATAGCCGGGGAAGCGCCAGCCGTAGGCATTGGCTACCGACACCAACTGGAACTGCGTCCCGAGCGTGTCGGCCAGGTCGACCACCCGCACGGAGAAGCACCGACCGATCGGGTCGAGCTGGTCCTAGCGGAAGCGCAGCACACCATGGTAGCGACCGGGCGCGGGCTTCTGCAAGACGGTCTCGATCAGGAGCAGACCTTCCTGTCCCTCGGGGACCGTGACGTACTTGCCGTCCCCGGCCTGGGCCTCGTCGGTGATGGTCAGCTTGTCGTGAGGCACTAGCGAACACTTCTCGGCCTCCAGCGTCTGCTCCCCCGGTGCCTGGGCCAGAGCCGGGACCAGACCCAGGAGGAGCAGCAGGACCGGCGCCAATATGCGCCAGGTACGCGTACAGCTCAACATCGGACATCAACCTCCTCAAGGTACCGGCGCTAGTGGTAGCTCCCCCCAGGGCGAGGGGAACCTCCCAGGCCTTCGCCGGAAACTTGCACTCAGGAGCCGGAGGGAGCGACCGCGGAGGAAGCGGGCCGTTGCCGGGCACCGCCGGGTCGGCGTTGATGGCGTGAACCAGGGCGGCATGAGCCAGGTCGGTTGGCCGGCTGCCAGGTGTGCCCGACGCGTACCTGGCGCCATATTCTCCCGTCGTCGGACAGCAGTACGCCCGAAGCTATCGGGCGTGACCTCCATTTGCCGGTAAGGGGCCAGGCGGTTTCAGGAGGGGCCGCGATGAGTTGCGCACGAAGTGCGCCGCGAATCCGGCCCGCTCCCGGCGGCCGCAGGGAGGAGGACCGCGAGACGGCCGCGAAGAAATCCTTGGTGGTCGTGTACCCCCGAGCCGGGCCGTCCACCCCCTTTCTTACCGAGCATCTTGGAGGCTGCTGATGCTTCGTCACCGAGGATTCACCGCGATAGCCATGAGCCTGCTGCTGGGTGCGGGCTTGGCCTACGCCGCGAGCGCCGCCCTGACGGTGGGCGGTACGGGACCCACCTTCACCGTAGAGAACGCCTTCTACCGGCTGAAGATCGACACCACCCAGGGCGGGGTTATCCGCAGCTTCCGATACCTGGAGCAGCCGGACGGCGCTGACCGCGAGTGGATCTACCCCACCGGCGGCGGGCTGCTGGAGGATATGGTCTGGCAACAGCGCCACCCCGGGGAGCTGCAGAACGAGCCGTATGAGTACCAGGTGCTCCAGAACACGCCCTAGGTCTTCTCGATTGAGATGTGGCGAGCCCTGCGCGACCAGAGCGCCGACCTCAAGGGTCTGGTGATGCGCAAGGTCCTGACCTTACGCGGCGACAGCCCCGCGCTACGAGTGAAGATGACGCTGGAGAACACCTCGGACGCTCCGCGCTTCCCGGGGGCGTGGATCCAGAACCGCTTCTACTGCGGCGGCGAGAAGGGCATCCAGGTAGCCTATCGCCCCTCCAACCTGGGGATACGCATGGTCTACGTGGAGAACGACCGACGCTATGGCGACGAGTTCGTGCGCCGGCCCTCCGCCGGGTGGGCCATGACCTTCGACCGCGACTCCGAGATAGGCCTGCTGGCGCTGGTGGACCACAACTACCTCAAGATGCACTACTCCTGCATCACCATGTACACCACGGAGTGGTTCTACGACCGGGTGTTGATCCAGCCGGGCAAGTCCTGGACTACCGAGTACACGCTGGTGCCGGTGCAGAACGTCCACAACTGCTACTACGCCGACGAGCAGGCAATCATCACCGCCGCGCAAGAGGGCGACACGCTCAGCCTTCAGTTCCGCGCCACCCAGGCCCCGGTGGCCGAACTGCCCATCACGGTGAAGATCGAGAAGTCCGACCGCTCGGCGGTGCTGGCTGAGACGCGGGCGAAGCTGACCAACCTCACCCGCAACGACCGGCAGGCCCTGGAGTTCCCCCTCCCCGGCCTAGGTCGCGGAGCGGTGATCATCAGCCTGCAAGTGGGCGCCGGGGCCGGGCAGCGCTCCACGGAGTTCCTCTACTCCAGCGACGAGGACGCCTACTACGCCCCGGAGTCGGCCTCCCCCTACCGCGCTCCGCTGCCGAAGAAGATCAAGCCGGAGTTGATGGGCCAGCGCGACCTGACGCTCACTCCCCATGAGGGCCTCTCGGTGCTGCATGGCGTGGGCCTCTGGTATGAGTACAACCGCATCAAGGAACTCCTGCGCAACCTCTCCCCCGGCGTCAGCTTCCGCGACTCCTTCTACACCTCCGGCGTCCTGGGTCCCGAGCTGACCTACCAGCCGCTGCTGGCCGAGGAGCTGATGGGCTACGACCTGATCGTGCTGGACAACGTCGGGGCCAACGCGCTGGGCGACGAAGGCGAGATCGCGGTCAAGCAGTACGTGGCGACCGGGGGACGTCTGCTGCTGACCGGCGGGCTGTGCACTCTCGGCAAGGGCCGCTTCCAGGAGAGCGCTTTGCAGGAGGCGCTGCCGGTGCAGCCGGACGGCTACTTCGACATAGTCCGCCTGCCCCAATTCGCGCCTGTGACCGGCGCCGCCTTCGACACCGGCGAGGTCCAGTGGATTCAGTCCGTGCAGGCTGTTCGCCCCGGCGCGCAAGTCCTGCTGACGGTTACCGACAAGCCGCTCCTGGTGCGAGGTCAGTACGGGAAGGGCCAGGTCCTGGTGTAGCTCGGCACTCCCATGGGCGACCCGCCTGCCGGTGTCACGCCCTACTGGGAGAGCCGCGGCTGGTTCCGGGAGATACGCGCGGTGTTGGGGGAGATGCTCACTGCGGGGGTGAGGCGAGAACCATGAGTAGGTCTCTCTCCCTTCCCTGGCCGCTCTGTCTCCCCCTCTCCTGCAAGGAGAGGGGGCAGGGGGTGAGGCTCGGCGGCCGCCTGCGCATATGCAACCATGCCACGGCCCACGGGACCCTCACGCTGCTTCTCCTGCTCACCGCTTTGCTGGCGACCGCCGCCTCCGCCGACCTGGCCGTGCAGGTCTGGCCGGAGAAGCTGCAGGTCCGGCCTGGTGAGCCGGTGCAGTTGCAGGTAACGGTAACGGGCTTGCCCGCCGGGCAGACCGCCGCGGTGCACTGCCGGGTGGAGCGGCTCCTGGGCGCCGCAGCGGCCCAGTTCGACGGCACCACCGACGCCGAAGGCAAGCTCGTCTTCACCTACAAGCCGGAAGCGGAGTTCGGCTATGAGGCAGTGGCCGAGGCTACGGCCGGTCAGGAGCGCGCCACCGGCCGGGAGGTCTTCGCCTGCGCTCAGAACCCCTGGGCGGCGTGCGTGTCCTATGGCGGCGACTCCTTCCGCTCCTGGAACCAGCCGCAGCCCGGCGAGGAGATCGACCCCTACCTCGCCCAGCGCCTGGCCGACTGGGTGGCCAATTGCCGCTTCTTCTACTCCTCGGTCTGCGAGATTCTGGGCATGGCCTACGACCCCTTCAGCAGCGTCTTGCCGCCGCCGGGAGTGGACAACTACTTCTCCGGCCAGGGCGACACGGTCTACAAGGGCTCGGTCATCGGCCTGCGCCGGCTCATCGCCGACCTGCATGCAAGCGGCATCTACTCCACCATCTACGTCAACTCGTCGGTCTCCGGCGTAGGCGGGACCGAGTTTGCCCGCCGGCACCCGGAGTACCTGACCTTCAGCCGCGACGGCACGGTCTTCGGCGGCATCTCCACCACCACGCTGCCGCTGCTCCAACGCTTCTACTGTGAGTACCCCGCCAGCCTGACCAACCCGGACTTCCGGCCGATCATCGACAGCATCCGTCCCGGGGGGTTACACATCGCGCCGCTCAACTTCGAGGACCCGGCCCTGATTGACGTGGCCATCAAGTCGCTGACGGAGGGGCGCAAGGTGCTGGGGTACGACGGGGTACGCTACGATGGACACTACTGCGTCCCCGCCATCGGCGACCCGCTGGCGCCCTCCAGCATATTGACGGACTACACCGGTAAGCCGCAACCTTCGGTGCAGGCGGGAGACGCGCTCACCGCCCGCAACATGCGCAAGGCGATGGGCGAGGTGCGCAAGCAGTACCCGGACTTCCTCTTTGGCTTCAACTGGGCGGGCTTCCGGCCCGACCCGGGGGAGTGGGCACTGCAATCCCAGGAGGCCCAGGCCATCGCCCCCGGCAGCTACATCCTCGATGAGGTCGCCAAGGGCGCCGGGAACTCGGCCAGCCCGGACAACCGCTGGGAGGACTTCACCCGCAACATGTGCGAGCAGGGCGACCGGGCGCGCAAGTTCGGCGCCTTCCTCTTCGCCGGTTGGGGCGGTGGGCCCGGCTATAACGAGGTGGACACCCGCTGGATCAAGGCCTTCTCCTGGGCCTCGGGGGCGCGCTGGATTCCCGGCAGCGACCGCGAGAACCGCGAGGGCACCCGCCTGTACAACCAGTTTGCCTGCCGCTACAGCCAGTTCCTAATCAGCAACGACCTGCAGCGTCTGCCGCAGGCGCAAGCCGCCCAACTGGTGCAGGTCTCCGCGAGCCGCCCGGTACTCTACGACCGCTTCGTCCAGCGCCTGGAGACCAAGCAAGGGAAGTACCTGGTCATCCACCTGATCAATTCGCCGCTGGAGGAACGCATCACCACCAAGGCGCAGGCGCCACCGCTCGCGGAGACGGTGCAGGTGACGCTGGCGGCGGAGCTATTCGCGGGCGGCCAGCCGCAGCTCGACCAGGTCCGCGTCCTCAACCCGGACGCCACTCCCCAGTGCCAGGTCGTGGCCGCCGAAGCCGCGCCGCTCGCGCTGCCGGTTCCCTCCTTCCAGTACTGGACTGTGCTGGTAGTTCCGTACTAGTCCGTTTCTCAGGAGACGGCCCGATGCGCACGGACCGCGCGTGGATCGCTGTTGTGTTGGTTGCCCTGCTGCTAGTCGGTCGCGGCGCGGCGGCGGTGGCCGCGCCTGCTCCTCTCTGGGGCCCCAACCTCATGCCCAATCCCAGCCTGGAGGAGGTGGACGACCAGGGCCGTGGTGCCGGTTGGGTCCTCGCTCATCACGGCGCGAAGGCGGGGACGCTAGGCGTCTCCGACGACGCCTGCGCCGGCCGGCGCTGCCTGCTGATGGAGTACCATGCCGAGGAGGGCCAGCCGGTAGAGCAGATCAGCAACCAGGCCTTTGGGCCGCTGGTCCCGACCGAGGAGGGCTGGTACGTGGTGCTCTTCTGGATGCGCGCCGACTACCCGGAGGGTGCCCAGCCGGAGGGGCCGGCCATGGTCTACCTCCGCCACCGCGGCGGGCCCGACAACCAGCAGGATGCCGGTCCGCCCGTGTACTTCTACTTCGGCAGCATGGCGGATATCGCCGGCCGCTGGCGCTACGCCTTTGCCCTCGTCCACCAGCGCCCCGGCCAGACGGCCCTGCAGATGCAGGTGCCCCAGGGCGGACAGTACCGCCTGCGGGTAGATGCCGTCCAGGTCCGCCGCCTGCTCGTGCCGGAGGTCAAGCAGCCCCTGAACGTCAACGAGATCCGCGATTCGTACTATGGCGGCGCGTCGGTCCGCGATCCCCAGGCCTCCACCGGCCTGGCCTGGAAGGTGACCGAGGGGCTTTTCCCTGCCGGCTCCAAGATCATGGGGCCGGAGCGTTCCAGCGAGCTGCCCGGCCTGTACCGGGCGACTTACCGCTTCAAGCAGCAGGTCGCCGGCAAGCAGAGCCTGCTGCTAACCCTCTCCGGTGGGGGCGGACAGACGCTGGAAGACGTCATGCCCGGGGACTTCGCCGCCAACGACAAGTACCAAGGTACCGGGTACCAAGACTTCCCCGTCTACTTCCTCTACCCCTTCGGCAGTGGCAGCTTCTACTCGTGGGCATGGCGCGGGGAGGGCACCTACTTCTTCGACCGCCTCAAGCTGGAGCGTCTGCAGGGACTGACCTACCGCGAGGCCTGGGACCTGCTGTATGAGGGCGTGGACCCGGATAAGGTCCTCCCCAAGCCAGCCGTAGCCGCTGACCCGCCCGCCACTGCCCAGCCCCGAGCGTGGCTGGCGTACGGGCTGTACACGGACACGGCGAAGGTGGAGCAAGCCCTGGCCGGGGCCGGGGTGGAGACCAGCGTCTCGCATATCACCCCCCAACGCCAGCTGACTCCGCCTTTCCCGGACCTGGCCGGCTACCGCCTGGCCGTGTTGGCCGACGTCCCGGCGCGGCTAGTGGACCCCACCGGGCAGTACCTCCTGATGCGCTGGGTCAACCAGGGGGGCGGACTGGTGGTGCTGGGAGGACCGCTGGGGTACGGCTATGGCGGGACGCCGGGTAGCTTTATCGGCAACCTACTCCCGGTGGACAACGACCAGACCTTCAACCTGTACCGCCTGGACCAGCCCGCGCCGGTTCTGCGCCCCAACGGTGAGAAGCTGGGCAACGCGCTCTGGCTGCACCGGGCCACCCCTCGGGACCAGGCCAAGGTCCTCCTCACCGCCGGAGGCCAGCCCTTCGCGGTAGGCTGGCAGTACGGTGAGGGGAAGGTCCTGGCGCTCCTCGGCCCGCCGCTAGGCGAGCCCGAACAGCCCTCCTGGGAGAGCCCGGCCTGGGTCGGGGAGTTGACCAACCTCATGAAGTGGACGGTGGGAATCTAGCGACCAACGCCCGTCACCGCGACCATCTCGTAGGGGCGGATGTTGGGCGCTTCTGAGCGCCCAACATTCGCCCGCGACCGAGATAGACGTAGCTGTTTCTCTGGATCTGACCCAGGCGCGGGCCGGCAGGGCCTTGAATCACAGGAGCACACCATGACCCACCTACGTGCTTTCCTCACCAGCCTGACCGTGGCGCTGGCGATTTCGCCGTGCCTCGCCCAAGAGAACGCGACGGCCGCGCCCCGCTTCCAGCTCACCGAGTACCTGGGCGAGACCTGGACGCAGGAGCTAGTGACCTTCCCCATGACCCTTCCCGACGCTTTCCCGCCTGACCGGCTAGCCGTGCGTTCGGAGGAGGGGGACCTGCTTCCCGCGCAGTTTGCGCCGGAGACGCCCGGCCAGCGGCAGGGGCGCGTGTGCTTCGTCGTGGACCTGCCGCCTAACGCCCGACAGACCTGGACGCTCGTGCCACAGGCGACTGCGCCGAAAACCGACCTGCTCCTGCGGGAGGACGACGCGACCGCGTCGTTGGAGTTCGGCGCCAGCAAGCTTGCCGTGCGCTGCCCCTGGGGCCAGACGGAATGGCCGGGAGGAATTCCCGCCGCCGAGGCGCCGGCCCCGGTGCAGGCCGTACGGCTGTCGGAGGGGACCTGGGGCTGCTCGGCGCAGATGCACAGCCCCCGGCGGCTGCTGAGCCTGACGACCGAGGTTCTGCACAGTGGCCCCGTGGTGGCCGAGGTGCGCCTGCGCTATAGCTTCGAGGGTGACAAGACCTACACGGTGCAGCTGCGCGCCCTCGCCGGACAGGAGGTCCTCACCGTCACGGAGCGGTCAGACCTGGACGAGGGAGCCGGATTCTCCCGCCGGCCCCGAGCGGAAGGCTCTCCGGAGGGCAACTTTTTCTACGCCACCTACGACCAGGACCTAGTCGAGCGCGGCAGCTACTGGACCATGCGCTTCGACGCGGGCCTGGAGCCGGACCGCATGGCTTGGCAGCCCCGGCACCAAGTCTGGTCCAGCCTGGACAAACCGGGCACGCCGCACGGCAACTCCTGCGGCTACGTGGTGGGTGGGCGGGCCGACGGCAACACGGCTGAGCCGGGCGAGCCGCGCTGGACCTTCGCCCTACCCCCCGTTCCCGGCCCGCTGGTCACGCTCAATCCCACTCACGGGGAGTGGATCCTCAACGTCTCCAACTGGGCGGGCGTCTACTCCAGTCGCCCAGCCGCCAACTTCCTGGCGCTGATGGCGCTGCACGCGAGCGCTTGGGACAACCCGCACGAGAACCTGATCGTCTTCGAGAACGACGCGCAGTCCCAGTTGCAGGCAGTCTTACCCATCAACACCGGCTCGCGCGTTTGGGGGCTGTACGCCGGACCGCGTGATGACTCCATCGCCTACCCCGCCGACTGGCCCGAGGAACGCGACATTCCCCCCCGCCGCCGGGAGAACGATTCTCCTTCATCCACTACGCCCGGCCCCCACAGTTAGCCACCCTCAAGTACGGCTACCTGCCCCTGGATCTGGTCAAGGACTGGACTCTCGAGTTCCCCGACCCACCCGGCACGGTCTTCCCGCACCTGTTCGCCGATGGCCACGATCTTCCGGCCGTCCGCCGGCGCCTCGCTGACACGCCGCTCCTGAGTGATTTCGTCGGGCGCTTGCAGAAGACGTGGGACGACTACCGGGCCCAAGACGATCCCAACTACCCCTTCTACCCAGGACACTTCAACGGCCCCTGGACCAGCCTGCGGGGGCTCGACAACCTCTACCTCGCCACCGGCGACGAGACCTATGCGGAGGCACTAGCGCCGTTGCTGCTCGAGAGACTCCGCCGCTACACGCACACCATCAAGGCGCACGAGGGCGTCAGCTTCGGGACCATCGAGCCCTACCTGGTCCGCGAGGCCGACCTGGCCCTGGCCTCTCCCAGCACCACCCCCGAGCAGCAGCAGGAGATCCGCGCGCTGCTGGCTTTCGCCGCCTCGCTCGCCACCAGTGCCGACCACGCGCCCCCCGGCTACAACATCCACGGCAACACCGACTTCGTGGCCATCTTCAACACCACCATCGGCCTGGTCGGCTGCCTGCTGAACGGGCATCCACAGGCGCGGCGCTGGGTGCAGGCGAGTATTGACTCCATCAACAACTCTTTGGAGAAGAAGGACCACCTGCCCGGGGCCTCGCAGGACGAGTGGTATGGCGCCTACACGCTGGAGATTTGCCTGTATGCCGCGGTGCCCCTGGCCCAGGCGGAGTTTGCCGACTTCTTCCAGGACCAGCGCTTCCTCGATGGCTTGGAGTTCTACGGCCAGCTACTCACCCCGCCCGACCCGCGCGTCGACAACGTCGGTTCCATCGTTCCCTTCGGCAATGGCCAGGGCCACTGGAACCGTTCGGTGATGTGGGCAGTGGCGGCTACTATGGTCGCCCAACGCGACCCGGCGCTGGCCTCACGCCTGATGTGGTACTGGGAGCGCGCCGGGAAACCGGGCGAGTTGCGTGTGCACGGCGACCGCGCCGATTTCGGCTGGTCCTCGCTGGGGTGGATAGACACCACCCTCCCCGCCGTCAATCCGCAGTTAACCAGCAGCTACCTCGAGGGCTGGGGGGCGCTCTTCCGCAGCGGTTACGGCACGGAGCGGGAGACCTTCATGGCCGTGCAGATGGGCAAGCCAGCCGGCCTGGGCGCCGGCGGCTACAACGCCGAGGGTGGCCTGCACTTGTACGCACTGGGCCAGCCGCTGTCGCTGATCGCCGGCCTCCGCTCCTACGACGTGACGGTCAACCAGGGGTACCCGATCTACACCCACACCCGCTGGATGGCCAACCGGCCCAGCTTCGACAGAGCCAGCGAGATCGGCGAGGGGGAGGCGACCGGCAAGCTCTTGCAGTGGGCCGCCGCCTCCAGCGCGGACCTGGCCGCCGCAGAGTGGACCTTCGACCGCCTGAAGGCCTACCCCGACCCGCTCTGGACTGACCCGGCCGACCGTCTGGAGCTGTCCAAGCCACGCCCCTCGGTGCCCGGAGTCGCTCTTGGACGGCCCGTGGAGAAGCGGGTGGCCCCGATCACCTGGCGCCGCTACGTGATGTTCGTTAAGGACCCCACCCCCCCGGCCTCGACTACTTCGTCGTCCGCGACAGCGCGCAGACCGCGGTGCCTTGGGACTGGTCCCTCTCTTGTCTCGCCGGCGACCTGCAACTGCAAGCCGGGGGCGCCTCCTTTACCGGTAAGCTCGGCGTGGACCTGGACATCGCGCTCCTCGCCCCTCCCCCCACGGTGGTCACCGGCACCTGGGGACCGGAGAAGTCCTTCGCGGGCGACTGGCGGCAGAACTGTTCCAGGTGCGATTGCCCGCCCAGCCGGGGACGGTAGCCGCGGTGTTCCTCCCTCGGAAGCACGGGCAAGCCCCGCCGGTGATCACTCCCTGGGCCAACGGCGCGGGGGCGAAGCTGGCTCTCGACGAGGGAACCGACTACGTCCTGCTCTCCGACCAGCCCACCGACCTCGCGACGGAGGGCCAGCTAGTGAGCGGACGGGCGGCCGTCATCCGCCTACGGGAGAAGACCACGGTGCTCACCCTTCTGTGGGGCACGTGCGTCGGCAGCGAGGGGGTAGCGCTGACCGCGACCGATGGCCAGGGGCAGGCGGCTTCGGGGGCCATCTCCGTGACGGTGGACCGGGCGACAGGGCGCTGCCAAGGCGAGGCCGACGGAGCTGCGCGAGTGGTGACCCTCCGACTCCCTGGGGCCGCGCGACCGGGAGCACTACAAGTGGACGGCAAACCGGTGAACGGCACCGTCAAAGACGGCGCCCTCACCTTCTCCCTCCCGGCGGGAAAGCACACCTTCAGCGCCTATCTGCTCTTCGCACAATACGCGATGTTTCTGGTCGAGGTGGTTCTCTCCTCTCCCTGGCGGCTCTGCCACCCCCTCTCCTGCCAGGAGAGGGGGTAGGGGGTGAGGCCCCGCCCGCACCCTTCCTACTTGACCGTCCACGCGTCCAGGAACAGTTGGCTTTCCTTCGGCGGCGTCGACTTGTCCGCGTTCACCGGCAAGGAGTAGGTGATCTCCAGCCCTACCGGTCCCGGCAGGCTCAGTCCAGCGACGGGAAGGATCCATTCCTGCACCTTGTTGGCCTCCTGCCCCGGCGCCAGCGTCACCGGCGGGGTGGTGCTACCGGCCACGGCAACCTGCCACGTCCCGCTGCCGGGCGCCAGGCTGCCGCTCAGGTGCAGCTCCTGCGGCTCTCCCACCTCCGACACGGCCAGGGCGGAAAGCATGGCCTGGCCGCCCTCGGTTCCGGCCAGCTTCAGCGCTCCCCAGCCCGACCACTCTACGCGACCGGTCAAAGGCAGAGACGCGGTCAGATCGCCCCCACAGGCAGGCAGCAGACCCTCCTCGAATTCATGCCACCCGGGGAGAGTCGGGGGCGGCTGGTAGAGCCAGAACTGATCGAAGCGGATCATGGTCGCCCCCGGCCCCCGCCGGACAAAGCGCATGACCCCCTCGCCCTCCGGAGCCGGGTTGAGCTGCGGCGCGTAGTGATCCACCACATCCCGCCGGTAGCCCTTGTTCCGGATGATGAACGCGCCCAGATTGGTGGGTGCGCCGCCCAGCACGCTGTAGGTGAAATCGGTGCCCGGGCGGGGCATAATCGGCGGCTGCTGGGCGGCCTCGCGGGAGAGGAAGCCCAGCTCGAAGTTGGTGTGGGTGTATCCCCCCACCGGGCCGGACAGACACACCTGCCCTAACGCAAAATAGCGGCTGGCCGGAAAGCTCAGGAGGAAATCGACATAGTCCCCGATCTTGTCGGCGCGGATCGTCAGGTACTTGCCGCCGCTGGCGTGGTAGTTATGGTCGGGGTCCTCCGCCACTGCCACCTCTCCCCCCTGCACCGTCGCCCAGTTCGCCAGGTCCTCGGCCTCGAGGGCCGCCACCTGTATGGCTCCCTTGACCGGGGCCACCCGCTCCGGCTTGACATGCGTCACATACGGCAACGCCTCGGCGTGGGCGGGGAGGGCGGGAGCAGCGTAGGGGGCGTCTCCGTAGCGATACCACAGGGCGATCACGGTAGCCGAGGTCGGGGCGCCGGTGCAATCCTCGCCGGGGTCATAACCGAAAGCCGCCTCCCGCTCGAAGGGCAGCGGGTCGGCGACAAAGTCGCGTCTCACGCCCACGTAGCCGGGCTCCAGCCGGGCATGGTTCCAGACAGGCGCGAGCATGTACGGGCCGCCGTAGCCCCCGGCCATCCACAGCGGTACCAGGCCGACGCTGCGCAGCGGCGCGGCGCCGTCCAGCGCCACCCAGGAGGCGCCCTTGAGCTGGGCGGGTGGGTAGACAGCGCTGCCGGTGGTGAAGAGACCGAGTCCGACGATCTGCCCCGGCCCCGGCAGCGTGATCAGCGGCGCAGTACCTTCCCCGGTCAGGGGCACGACCAGACGCGTCCCGCAGAGTCTCCCCACGCCGGCTCCCTCCGGCGCCGGGGCCACCACCGCCCGCACCCAACCGGCGAACATTCGCTGGTCAGACCGATTCACCAAGTCCACCCGCAGTCCCCGGGCGAAGGGGAGAGGGAGATTGCAGTAGACCTGCGCCTCGGGATGATCCACCCGGCTGGGTTCCTGCCAGGGGTAGCGCAGGCCGGAGGCGAGGGTGCCGGAGAGGAAGTCCCAACGGCCGTTGGGCCACGGATGCGGCATTCCGGCCAGGTCGGTCACCGGCAGTCGCAGGGAGGGCTCCGCCGCGCCGTCGTAGTACACCTCCACCACCAGTTCACGCAGGGACCCGGTAAGCGGCGGGATCAGATGAAACTCCAGGTGGGTGATCTCCCCCGCGTCGGTCAGGTCAAGAGCGGTTGCTCGCCCGCCGGCGGGGGCCGTGAAGGCCCTCCGCTCCTCCCGGGCGGGAGGCGTGACCGTGGAGTTGTAGACATCGGTCGGCGCCTTCCAGGCCGCGGCCGCGGCCTGCAAGCCCTGGGCGTAGGTCCCCGTGGGGTCCGGATCAGCCGGCGTCACGGCCGCCGGGTCCGGGAAGCTCCGGTAGCTAACATACCGCCAGAGGTCCGCCTTGTCCGTCAGCACCAGCAGCGAGCTGCGGAAGCCCACCGGCGCCAGCAGATGGTAGAAGGAGGCTCCTGCACTGAAGATCGGTCCGGGAAAGAGTGGGGCGGTCCCCTCCGGCGAGGTCGCCAAGGAGCCCATCTTGCCCTCCCACAGGGGGCGGCCGTCCGCCACCAGCGACAGGGAGGCCTCTCCGTCGCGCAGGATCACATGGTCGAGCACCCCCGCCCCGGTCAGCGCCAGCAGCACGAACTTGCCGTCCCTCGCCTCCAGCTCCTCCTTGCCGGACAGCGTGACGCGAGACCCCTCCGGGGCGCGGGCCAACCAGCGCCAGTCCAGCAGACGCTCCGGCGACCCGGGCGCCGGTAGCGGCGCGGCCCGGACCTGCCCCAGGCAGCAGGCCGCCATCATCACGACGAGCAGCGCCGCCGGCAGCTTCCACATTATCTTCCTCCTGGGCCACAGACCGGCCCCCACCTACTTCAGGATAGCCGCCGGCGGCGTCGGCTCGGCCACCGCGACCTTGCGTGCCGTGGCCGAGAGGTCCACGCCGTTGACGCGTAGGACGGTCCCGCCGGTCATGGAGGGGTCGGCGACCGTCGTGCCGTCCGGGTTCATGCGCACCACGACCACCCAGGCGTCGCTCTCCAGCGGCCCGGCCTTGACCACCGCACCGGTATTGTTGATCATCACCCAGTATGGATACCCGAATCTGCCGTCCGTGTCGCTGACCACCTTGAGCACGGTCACGTTGTCGTCGTCCTGGACGACCTCAATGCGCGGCGCCTCCTCCGACTCCGGCGGCGGCTGCAGCAAGTCCTGCGGCGACAGCGTCGGCGCGTGCGGCAGCAGCACCGACGTGAAGGTGATCTCCTGCCCCGGCTTGGTCATCCCCGCCCAGGACTGTCTCATGCGGATGGGCGACTGGCGGTAGGGATTCTCCGCGTAGGTGTCAACTACGCTGTGCTGGCGGCCCGCCCGGGGTGAGAAGTACACCAGCAAATCCCAGGGCGGGGTCATGAACGACTGCACCCCACGCCCCAGGCCCAACCCGGTGAGATACATCTCCTCGTAGTAGGTGTTGAACCAGTTGTCCCCGCACTGGGGCCCGATGTCGCGAGTCTGGAAGCAGGGCCCCAGCCGCACCTTCATAGCCGAGTCGAACTTCGCCCGGTCCTTGACGACGACAAAGCCGCCCTTACCGAACACGATATCTCGCGTGTAGGTGAGAGGCAACTCCTGGTAGGCAGTGGTGTGGACGCGCACGGCGGTGAACGCGGCGTCATCCGCCAACCGGGGCACCGTCACCGTGACCGGCTGCGGGTTGGCGGCCAGGCCGTCCTGGTCCTCCGCCCACAGGATATTCTGGAAGTTGGGCGTCTGCTCGTAGTACCCCTGCCCGGCCATCAACACCGAGTCCTGCTGGAGCAGCGCAATCAGGTTGCCGGGCAGGGAGCCGCCATGTCCCCCGATCGGCAGCAGTTCGACCAGCCCCCACGGCGAGCGCGGGTTGTTGCCGCTGCTCAGGATCAGCTTGTCCGGGATCCACTGGGTCGCATCCATGGCCATTGCCATGCCCGGGTGAGCGCGCTGGTCCTCCGGAGTGGTGGGCACCAGCGGATGACGCCAGGTGAGGCGGCTATTGGCGGGGGCGGGCACCGGAGCCACGCCCTCGTCGGCGAAGAAGTAGCCCATGAGGAAGTTGTTCTTGATGTTGTCCGCCGGCAGGTGGTACTGGGTCGGATCGGCGCCGAGGTAGTTGTAGACATACTCGGCCACCCGGTGTGCGTTCCACCGGAACCGGCCGTCCTTGGTCAGAGACGCCATCAACTCGAAGGTCCAGATGCTCTGCCCCAGCGAGGGCCAGCCGCTGTCCGCCCCGAAGGTGGGCATCGCCCCGCTGGGGGAGATGGTCTCGGCGTAGCGGGTAATGGTCTTCACGAAGCCGGGGTTGTCCAGCACCGGCTGGAGGCTCCCCTGGTGGTAGTAGATGGCCAGGGCGTAGTAGAACCAGCCCCAGTTGTAGCCCGACGAGGCGTCGTCGTCATCCCCCGTAGCCTCCAGCAGCTTGGCATGGAAGTCGGTGTAGTCAATCACCCGCTGGTCTATCGGCTTGCCGTCCTCCTCCGCGATCTGCCGCGCGACCTTGAGCAGGCAGTAACGGTGCCAGATGCGGTTGTGGGTGCCGGACTCGGCGAAGAGGTCCTTGTCCGGCTTCTCGGCGATGGGGTAGAACATGGCCCGATAGCGCTTCTCCGCGTCCGGCGGCGCCCAGGGGCTGTTGGCATCCTGCAGCCAGGTGTAGTAGCGCAAGGCCGCGTAGCTGTACAGCCGGAAGCTGTCCACCGTATTCTCCACGGCGCGGGTCAACTCATAGTCCATCAGATCGCGGCCCAGCTTGACGTAGGCGTCGTCGCCCGTAGCCTTGTACAGCGCCAGGCACTGCAGCAGGAAGCCGTAGCCCCAAGGCCCCTTGGTGTCGATCTGCCCGCGTACGGTAGTGATGAACCCCGGCTCGGCGTACTTCATGATAAAGGGCAGGTAGTCGTCCCGGCCCTTGACAAAATCGTGGCGAATCAGCTTGCGGTTGTGCAGGTCCACGGCGTTGTGAGCGACGCGGGAGGGGCGCATGTGGTGTATCTCCCCCGACGGGTTGCTGACCAGCGGCGGCGCCACCACCGGCTCCACCATGCGCAGCGGCTGCCGCACCAGCACCACCGGTCCGCCCGCGGTAGCCAGGACAGCCTCCACGGCGTAGGTGCCCAGTTTGGCGATCTCGCCGGCCTTGAAATCCACTACCTCAGTTCCGGTCTGGCCCTGGGGCGTCTCCATTGCCACTGTCCGCTCCAGCACGGCCTCGCCGGCACCGTCAACGATCTGTAGCTTCTCCAGCTTAGCTGGCCCCGTCCGCGCGTCTACCTCCACGCGGATGGCCCAGGGAGCGTTGACGGCCACCTCGTCGGCGGAGAACGTCAGCGAGCCGATAGCGTCCCTCCGCTCCACCAGGCGGAAGACCGGATAGGATTTCATCGAGCCGCCCATCCCCCACCCCAGTTGCTTGAGGCTCTGGTCGGGGTCCACGTCAGGGAGCATGAGGGCCATGAAGATCCGCTCCCCGGGACGCGGCGTGTATTCCAGGTCCGCCCAGGGCATAGCGACCTCCACGTTCCAGCCGGTCGGGGTCTCCGTCACCGCCCACTGCGAGTGCTCGGTGATCTTGTAGTGCATGTCTATCGTGTCCAGGGCCTGGGCATTGGGGATCAGCCCCCCGCGTGGATTCGGGCCCATCGGCGCGTAGCGCAGTCCCAGGGTCACGTTGTTGCTATACGGATTGTTGCGTTTCATCGGCTGGCGGAAGGAGTTCATGTCCACCATCACTGAATCACAGCCCCACGGGGCCGGCCCCTGGTTGGGCAGGCTGTCGGGCCTGACGCCCAGCAGGTGGTCGTCGCTGATGGCTCCGGCGAAGTAGAGGTACTGATCATCCCAGGCCACCGCCACCCGGCCGCTGATGTCCTGGGCGTTCTTGATGGGATCGGTGGGGGCCACAAAGGCTTGCACCAGGGGGTTCCTAGTGTCCTCGGGGTTGATGACTGCCTGCGCGTTGGCCATGTCCCACTCCCCCAGCTTCCCATCCACCACAATCGCCGTCTTGATCTTCAGGACCAAATACTGCGTGGGTGTGGGGGCGAACTCGGCGGCGTGAGCGGCAGTACCGACAAGGAGCAGCAGGATGCAGAGGGCGCCTAGGCGTCGCATGGACAAGCCTCCTGGCCAGAACGGGAAATGTGCTGACAACCGGCCCTTCCTCGGCCCGACTCGCCATACCTCTCCCCCATTCCTCTCCTAGGGCAGGTCCCCGCCTCCTGGGCCGCGAAATGCCGCGTACCTGTCGCAGGTCTAGGAGGTTGCCATGCACATCTCGCCCCGGTTGGTCCGAAGAAGCTTTGCCCCTCTGCTGCTGGTTGCGACGTTGGCCGTATGCGGACAGCCGCTGTACGCCCAGGCCGCCGCCCAGCCGGCGATCCTGATTATTGACGACTCTTACGGCGGTCGTAACTACTGGAACCCCCTCGGCCTGCAGGAGATGCTTGACGAGGGCTTCGCGGTGGGCATGATGCCCAGGGGCAAGACACCCACCGACGATGAACTCCAGCGCTTCAACGTCGCGTTGGTGATCAGCGTCCGAGACGACTTCGCCACCGACCTGCAGCCCAAGTTGGAGCGCTTCATGCGCCAGGGCGGCGGCGTGCTCGTCGTGCCTCCCGGTACCCAGGCGACGGTGCATGGTGGCCTGCGGCCGCTGCTGACTTGGCTCCAAAGACTGGGGGCGACCGAGAACCTGCAGGGCGTGCTGGACCCGGACCGCCGCCAAGTGGTGGACTGGTGCAAATGGCCGGGATGGCCGGAGTACATCTGGACCAGCGAGATAGAGCCCTCGCCGATCACCGAGGGCGTCAAGAACCTGTGGTACCGCACCGGCCTGACCGCCTACGGCATGATGCTCTCCGCCCCTTTTGAGCTGGATGCGCAGTGGACGCCGCTGGTGCGCACCGGGCCGCAGAGCCGCGCCGTAAGCTGGCCGGAAGCTCCCGAAATGAAGGACTTCCTCAGCAAGGACCTGAAAGCCAGCCTGGGCGACTTCCTCCCCGCCCAGGGCAAGGGGGAGGGCCGCCTGCCGCTCTTGGCGGTGCGACCCTTTGACCAGGGCCGCCTCGCAGTCTTCGGCTGCAACCCCCAAGACTTCTTCTGGACGGGCTACATCCCCGCCCAGGGCGGCGTGACCCTCCGCCGAGGCTTCGGTGACCGCCCCAGCGACGGCTGGCGTCTATTGGCCAACCTCTACCGTTACCTGGCCCAGCCCTCGCTGGCCAGTGACACGCTCGGCGGCTTCGTGACCGTCCCGGAGCAGCTCTTCCGCACCGTACCGGGACCGCCCCAGCCCTATGACTGGAAGAATGGTGCCGAAGCTGGTCTGGGCGGGTCTTTCGCCGGGGCCGACCCGCTCCTGACCGACAGCGTCTCATCCGCCAGCCAGGTGTCCGCGGGGGCGACCTTGCCCTCGGCGCCCCGGGGGCTGGTAGGCGCCCACACCGCGTACTCCACCGGCACGGGCACCGTGGCGGAATGGGCGCAGGCCGCCCGCGCCGCCGGGTTGGACTTCCTCGTCTTCCTCGACGACGTGGCTTATCTCAACCCCGACAAGTGGGAGCAACTCAAGGCCGACTGCGCCGCCGCTTCGGACGACAAGTTCCTCGCCTACCCCGGCTTTGAGTTCAAGCACGAGCTAGGCAACCGCGGCTACTTCATCAGCCGCGAATGGGTGTGGCCGCAGGACCAGAAAATCTTCACCAAGCAGGGCAACAAGCTCAACACCAGCCGGTCCAACGGCCCGGATTCCGGATCCCTGCTGCTGTGGCTCGGCTACGACCAGCCGGTGAATCGCAGCACCCAATACACCTCCGGCTTCTTCTCGCACCGCACCAACCCCACCCCGCCCTGGGCTCACCGTGCCTTCGGGTCGTTCGCGCTCTGGGCCCGCGAGGGCGACAAGCTGCTGGACAGCCAGGAGCAGACACTGCCGGTCTTCCTCAAGCTACAGAATCAGAAGCTGCACATCAGTCCCATGTCACTCTCCCTGATGTCCGACCCGGAGCAGATCGCCGGGGCGGTCAAGCGCGGCGGGCCCTTCGTGACCATGCTGGGCCAGCAGAAGGATGTTGCCAGCCTGCTGGACCGCGGGGGCACGTACTGCTACGCCGGCCGCGCCTCGGGGCTGGTGGCCACTACCGGCCCCAGCATCCTCACCTGGAACGGCAGCTACACCACGCCCTACGCCATCCCGCGCTGGAATGTCGCTAAGCGCGAGGAGGACTACTTCGTCCTCGACAACTACCGCTACCGCGTCCGCCTGGCGGCCGCCTCGCCGATCGGACTGAGCGAAGCCCTCATCTACGACGGCGACAAGGGCCTCTACCGCCGCTTCCTCCTGGACGGACGCCAGCAGTTCGAGGCCACCCTGGACCTGGAGAACGATCAGCACCGCCACCTGGTCCTGGTGGTCAAAGACACTGCCGGCGGCATGGCGGTGACGCCGGAGATCCAGACCGAGACCTGGCTCAACCGCCACTACCTCTGCGCCGACCGCTGCAACTGGGCCACCGGCAACGCCGGCCAGGGCGCTTACTACCAGCATCCCGGCCCCTGGACTACCCAGGCAGGGCCCCAGACCATGCTGGTGGGCCGCTACGCCCGGCCTGTCATCTCCGACGACGTCCTGGCTCTGCGGGCTGACCTGGACATGCGCTTCGAGACCGCCGGGGCCTACGGGTATTGGTACGGCAACCCCTGGCATTGCTACTACCAGGCCTGGCCGGAGCCGGAGATGGAGTTACACCGCACCACCTTCTCCTGGAAGGGCCAGTACGGCGGAGACGTCTACTTCCTCGAGGAGTACTTCCCCGCCGCCATCGACACCATCTGGGACTTCCCCAAGCCCGACCAGCCCTTCTACCCCGAGTGCCGCTGGCCCCAGGATCCGCAAGCCGCGAAGCTCCTACAATGGAAACCCCTGCAACACACCCTGAACGAGACCCGGCTCCTCGCCGACGTGACCTTCCAGGAGCCCTTCGTGTACGCCCTCCAGGTCAACAAGGACTACACCCCGGGCCAGGCCTCCTTCGACTTCCGCCTCGGCGGAGAGCGTCTGACCGGGCCGTTGCCGGACGAAGGCGCCCCGGCGCTGGTAAAAGAGGGGCCGGCTCCCGCCGGCGGGCTGTTCTGCCTGACCGGGGAGGCGGGCAAGTCGGGCTGGAGCTGGTTCGTCACCGGAGAGAACCTCGTCTACCGCCTGCGCGCGGAGGCGGGCAAGACGACGCTCGAGGTCGGCTGGTCCGCTCCCGCTCGCCAGGGGAAGAAGGGCACGGTCTACCGCGGGGAAGTCTACGGCCTGGAGGGTGAGCCCACCGAAGCGGCGTTGGCGGCGATGCTCGCCCCCGCTGGTCTGCAGGCCACGGTAGGGGAACTGCTGCCCGCGCGGGTGCCCTATACCGTCCAGGCCAAGCGCAACGCGGCGACCCTACGGGTGACCGACCTGAGCGCCCTTCCCTTCGAATGGATTCCCCTGGAGATCCGCGGCCTGCGCACCAACGCCACGTCCTACTACCTGGAGATCGGCTCGGACCGCATCCGTCCGGTGGGCGTAGACCCCGACGGGGTGGGCCGAGTGGTCCTGTGGCGGGGGAAGAAGCAGGTGGACCTGTTCATCGGCAACCCGCTGCTCTGCTCTGACCCCGATGTCGTCTACGACGCCGTGCGCATGGCCGACGGCCAGTGGTTGGTGGACGTCAACAACCCTACTGACCAGGGCCGCAGCGCCGTCTTCTTCTGGAACCCCGCCTGGCCCGCCCGGGGCCCGCTCCCCGGCAAGCTTAGCCTGCCCCCGGGCGGCCGCGCCCAGTTCACCTCTCAGGAGGAACCCCATGCTTAGGAAGCTCTCCCTAGTCACCTCTGCCCTGCTCGCCGCCCTCCTGACCGCTGCCGTGTCGGCCCAGGCGCCAGCCCCAACGCCGCTGGTCAACTCCCTGGGCATGAAGTTCGCCCTAGTCCCCGCCGGCGCGTTCCTCTTCGCCGGCCAGCATATCGACAACCCCTTCATGTTCCCGCAGCCGGGGAGCTTCACGGTGACTATCGACCGCGACTACTACCTGGGTACGACCGAGGTGACGCAGGAGCAGTACCAGAAGGTCATGGGCGCCAACCCCTCCGCCTTCCCCGGCGAGAACCACCCCGTGGACAGCGTAAGCTGGGAGGAAGCGATGGAGTTCTGCCGGCGGCTGACGGCCCTGGAGGCGGAGCAGCAGGCCGGTCGCACTTACTCCCTGCCCAGTGAGCGCGAGTGGCAGTACGCCGCTCGCGCCGGCAGCGAGTTCCTCTTCCCCTACGGCAGCGACGACGAGACCCGCGTTGCCACCGTCGCCGTCTGCCGCGATGGCTACACCGACACCCGCCCTGCTTCCCCCGCCGCGGTAGCTGGCCAGCAGCCCAACGCCTGGGGCCTGTATGATGTGCTGGGGAACGTCTGGGAGTGGTGTCTGGATGCCCAGCCGCTAGCGCGGGAGGACGGGGAGTGCATCGCCGCCGCGCTCACCAACACCTCCCCGGACAACGTCGTGGCCGATAAAGGCGAGGGGCAGGTGATCGTGGGGGGAGGCTGGGACAACGACTTCCGGGCTTGCAACCTCGCCGCTCGCTACGGGGAGTGGCCCACCCGCCAGTCGAGAGACATCGGCTTCCGGGTGAGGTGTCTGGTGGACACGGCGGGAGGGTAGGGCGCGGGCGGAGGGGCCGCGTCGAGTCCCGCACGCCGTTTGTGCGGGAGGAGGCCGGCCCCCGCCTATCGCAAGACACCGCCTTACCGCCCTGGGACCGGACCCCCGGCGAGGGTCTTCTCCGAAACCGCTAAGGCGCCGCGGGCGTCGGGGCGGGGGCCGGCCTCCCGTCGCCCTCCGGGCGCCGCTCGACCCGGCCCCTCCGCAGACCGGTCACTGCTCCCTCGCCTTGACCGCCTCCGTCACCGTCTCGCCGCCATACGACAGGCTGGTCCCCTCCACCAGCGTCACCGACCGCTCCCCGGGCATGTCCCGCACCACTCCCACCCGCCCGGTGAAGCTCACGCCCTCTCCCTCGTAAGTGAACGGCTTCTCCCCCAGGAAGACGTAGTCCTTGCCGCTCTGGTGCTCCACTAACGTAACGCCGGGCGCCAGTTGCGTGACCTTCGGCGGCTCCCAGCCGAAGGGCCGCGGATACATGATCGTCGCGAAGCTGCATCCCGGCGTCCCTGGCACATTCATGATCCAGTGCTCCTTCACGTTCCAGATGCCCATGTATCCCGCGAAGGACTCCCCCTTGCGGAAGACCGGCTCCGGCTTCTCCGGCGTCAGGAAGATCAGGTCCAGCATCACCCGGTAGCCGGGCAGGTCGGTGCCGGGGTAGTTGATCCAGCGTGAGTCGCCCTGGAAGGCGGCGGTTGGCTGGACGGACTGCACGTCGAAGTCAAACCGTGGCGTCTCCGGGCCCTGTACGCGGTCCAGCATGGCGAAGTACTCCGGGCGCTCCGGGTCCTTGCTCTTGAGGAACAGCACCTCCCGGTCGTACTTGCTCTTTTCCGTCCCGCTGGGAATGGTCCCGATCGCGTAGTCCGCCGCGTCGCTCGTCACGAAGCGATGCCACTTGCCCGGCGGCAGGCCGTCCTTCTCCGGGTTGCCGAAGCTGAGGAAGCAATGCTCAAACTGCTGCGGGTTGACCGAACTCAGGTCAAACCCGTCCCCCGCCAGCAGCACACCCTTGCCGTACATGTGGAAGCTACCCTCGTCGCCGTGATGATGCCCCCGCTCGTCCCCGCACTTGAGCAGGAAGTAACTCTCCTGGGGCTCACCCACATGATTGCGGAAGACCCAGCCGGAGGTATCCCAGGCCCTCGACGGCAGCGGCGGCTGCTGGGCCGGGTAGTCCAGTTTGCCGAACAGCAGGTTCAGCGGCAACGGCCGCGACATCCCGCCCATCTGCTTGCCGTTCTCCTCCCAGGCCCACTGGCAGTAGCCGGCCAGGGCCGGGTCCGACTCTGCCCACAACTGCGTCCCAAAGTGAATCTCCCCAAACCGCCGCACTCCCGCCCCGGGATGGTGCCCCACCGGCGGGAACATCCGGCAGTTGTCCATCCCCGGATCGGGCGGGGTCATCTGCTCGATCATGTACCTCACGGTGCGCTTGAAGCGCGGATCATCGGCATAGCTGGGCAGGCCCGCCCGGCTCAGAGCGATCGCGTTCTTGACCCACAGTTGCCACGAGAAGGGATGATAGTTGCCGATGTTCTCCAGCCCCACCCCGTCCGGGCTGATGGTCGTATCCAGCACAAACTGCCCGCCGCTCAGTGCCCGCTCGGCCCAGTACTTGGCCATGGGATGCTTCGGGAAGAAGGACGCTCCCACGCCCAGCGCCGAGAAGCCGATATCGTTGAAGTTGGCGAGGCAGACCTTCTCCCCCTGGTACTTCCAGTGGTCCCAGTCCCCGGCAATGTACAGCGCCGCCAGCACCCACTTGACCCAGTTGGCCCGCTCCGCCGGGGAGAGCTCGTCCAGATAGCCGTCGGCCAGCAGCATGGATTCGCGCGAGTAGTTGCCGGTGCTGTAGATATACACACTGGCCCCGTTGCCCACCTCCAGGTTATCCCGCACGAAACTCTCGATGCCGCAGAAATCCCAGTCGCGGCGGATGCCGTCCGGCTCCGGCGGGTAGTTGAGCCCGTGCTTGCCGGTCATCAGGAATTCCACCACCTGTCCCTCCTGGTGGAACTTGGCGAACTCCGGCACCTGCGCGAAGCGCTTCTGTATTTCCTCCAGCTTCTGGTCCACCGGGTCCCACAGCACCCGCGGGTGCATGTCCTGCATCGGGTCGTAGTCGAGCACCCAGTCCTTGATCTTGTTCAGCGGGAAGTCAGTGAGCTTGCTGCGCAGCTCCCAGATGTAGCAGGCGGGCGGGGTGATGCGCATCCCCGCGAACGACCCCATGGCCGTCCCCCAGTAGCGTACCTTGGACTGGGTCTCGGTAGCCTTGATCTCCTCCGGCGTGCGCACCACCTTCTCCCGCGTAGTGAAGATCAGATAGTAGTGCCGCTCCACCTGCAGGGGTAAGACCATTCGCGCATGCCCCGCCGCGTCGTCCAGCATCGCCAGGGGAGCCACGGCCGAGGACCAGTGCTCCGCCTCGGTAGCGGTCACGCCTACGCAGTCGTGGATGTCGGGGTCGGAGGAGTAGATCGCGCCCCAGGCGTGGTGCCAATACGGGTGGATATGCCACGACAGGCAGTAGGCCCCCATCTCCTCACCGTGGGGCAGCGTCGTCGTGTTCATCGCCCTGCTAAAGGTGTTGGGCCAATAGAAGGTATCCGGGTCGAAGTTCTCGCGCAGGCTGAAGATGAACTGTCCAGTTGACCCGGCGGGAACGGGCTGATTGCTGACAATCCGGGCCTCCCTCAGGAACTGCCCGTCCCGCCAGAGGGTCTCGATCTCGCCCTTGTAGGAGGAGCGTTCGCTGAAGCGGGCATAGTCGGTGTCAGGAAAGACCTTGACCGTCAGCTCATGCCAGTCGCCGTCCTCGAAGTCCGTGCGTTGCCGATACGTCTTCCACAGCGGGCCAGTCTCCACCACGGTCAGCGTCTGCTTCGCCACCGCACAGTCGGTGAGGAAGGCTCCCTTGCCCCGCCACACCCCGTCCGCCCCGCGAAACGCCATCAGTGCTCCGGGAGCCTCCTCCGAGGCCAGCGCCGGCTTGTAGACGGCATTCCCCGCCAACCGCAGGCCGTACTGCTTGCCGACTACCTCCACCTGCCCGTTGGGGAGGGTAGTCTCGGCCAGCGCCGCCTGCGGAAACGCCGCCGGCTGGCACCTGGCGTCCCTATCCCACCATAGCGTATAGGTCCGAGTCTCCCCGGTATCCAGCGAATCCACCCAGAAGGACACCGAGGCGCTGGTCAAGAGCCGGCCCCGCTCCTGCGCCTCGGTCACCTGGAAGGAAATAGCCGCATCGGCCTTATCATCCCATACCCGCAGCGACACCGCTAGCGCCTGCCCGGCCGGGAAGCTCACGGGGTAGGTCACCAGGTCGTTACGGTACTTCTGGTCAAGTTGCTCCTTGAGCGTAAAGACCTTGGAGTAGCGCCGCGCCACCCCGTCGTCGAAAGCCGGCGCCGCGAGAGCCGCTCCGACGGCCGCCATCAGGATGAGCGCTGCAAGGAGGAAACGAGAGGCTAGGTTCATAATCATCATCCTTCGTGGGGGCAGCCTTGGCGGGGTCTGCCCCGCGGAGGGGCCGCGTCGAGCGGCGCTTGCGGAGTAAGCGCAGGGAGGCCGGCCCCCGCCCAAACAGCCGGCATCGCCCTGACGCCGTAGGGACGGACCCTCGCCGGGGGTCTGCTCCAGGACGATACGGCGGTGACTCGCGATACGCGGGGGCCGGCCTCCTGGGCGCGCAACGGCGCCCGCCCACTCGACACGGCCCCTCCGGGGAGCCGCCTGCTGATTCTGGTCCCCCCGCGGACCATCCGTCCCTACCTGCCCAGCCACTTCTCGAAGAAGCCGTAGACCTTCCGGCCAGACCATTCGTGATGCCCCTCGAAGGTGTCCTGCTCCAGTCGTTCGGGGACGCCCTGGTCCCGGTATATCTGCTTCAGAGCCCGGTAGGCCCGGCGGAAGCTGGCGATCGGCGCCACGGTGTCCTCCGTGGCCGTGGTCACCAGCAGCGGCCGCGGACAGATCAGCGCCGCCACGTCCGGCTGCTCAAACCAGCGCAGCAGCCCCGGCACATAGTTGCAGTTGCAGTGCGTCACGTCCACGATCTGGTCCCGCCAGTACGCGAAGTACCCCTGGTTGCAGGCCACCTCCACTCGCGTGTCCAGTGCCGCCACGAACTGTGTGGCATGCCCGCCTCCCGGCAGCCGCCGCTCCTCCGGCCGCGATTTGATCCAGTCTAACAGCCCCAGCACGTCCTGCACCCGCAGGCCGATATCGTTGCTGCCCAGCAGTGTCGCCCGGCTGTTGATGTCGAGGCAGCTATTGCCCGGCCCCCCGCGCTGATTGAAGCCCCGCTGGCAGGGCACATAGACCAGATAGCCACGCCGCGCGCACTCGGCCCCATAGTCGTAGTTGAAAAACTCGATCTCGTACGCCTCGTTCTCCCGGCCGAGGTTGACCCCGGCCACCGCATCGTTCGGATAGGTCCCGTGCCCGTGCAGTGCCACCATCACCCGCCCCGCCGCTTGCTCGGGCACTAGCCGGTACAGGAAGACATGGTCCCCCAGCGGCGACTCCAGCGCCCAGTGCTCGCGGGTGAACCCCTCCACCACCTCCCTCTCTATCAGCCAACTGCGCGGCGAGGAGACCTCGGCGGGGAGAAAACCCATCAACTCCCGCAGCTTCCGCCGCGCTCGCGTTTGCCACCCCCGGAAGTTCTCCGCGCCGCTCGTCTCCGCATACCCCAGCGCCTTCGGCATCGCCCGGGTAGCTTTCTGCAGGTATGGCACGGTGCCCTGGAAGTGGAAGTGGGGGGTGGTCATTTGGGGGGCTCCTTGGGGGAAGACTTCAGACTCCGCGTGGGGCGGGCTTCCAGCCCGCCACGGGAGCCGCACGTTTGTGGGAGGGCGGGCTGGAGGCCCGCCCCACCTGCGGTCACTTGACCGCCAAGTCCAGGTCCTGGGGCTCTTCCGTCCGCAGCAGGGACTTGCCCCGCAGCATCACCCGCGTCGCGTGCCAGGCTGACACGTGAGTGGACTTGCCTCTGACGGCAGTCAGCAACGCCGCCTCGGCCTCCAGTCGCCAGTTGCCGACCGCCACGGTACGTCCCCCACTACTCAACACGCAGGTGCGGGTGGTGTCCCCGTCCTGGACTTGCACGATGGTCGCCTCCGGCGTGTCCTTCACCAGTCTGATCCGCTCGGCCAGTTTCGCCGGGTCCGCCACCGGCATGTGGGGCAGCAGCACGGTCGTGAAAGCCTGTGGCTCCCCGGCCGCCCAGTCCCCGGTGCGCGGGTACCATACCCGGTTCGGCAGGTTCTGGAAGTAGCTGCCGTACCAGGAGTAGCCGGCGCCCTCCACTAGCTGCATCATCCCGTCCCCCCGCGGCGCAAACCAAATCAGCAGATCGCGCTGCGCCGTGTGGATGGGGGCCAGGAAGCTCTTGCTCTCGGGGGGGAAGTAGTAGTACCCGCTCAGCGGGTTGCGCGTCCACACGTTGACCCAGTTGGGACCGATGGTCGGCCCGAAGTTGCCCACCACCCAGTTCTGCCCGATCTGGGCCTTGACCGCCAGCGTCGGCGTCATCACATCCCGCACCACGGAGAACTGGTTGTTGACGAACAGAATGGACCGGTCCAGTCGCACCGGCCAGTTCCGGTAGCCGCAGGAGCGGTTCGGCGCCCAGCCCCCTCCGCGCGCCTGCCAGTTCTGGGCTTTCGTCCAGGCCTCCTCCACGTTCACTCCCGGGTACTCCTGCAGGTGGATCCGTCCGTAGGCGCTGTCCGAGCTCGACCCGCTCACCGGGACGGAGTAGTCCTCGCCGGTGCGCGTCGCCTTCCACGGCCTGTCGGTGACGGGGTCGCGCAGGCAGAAGCCGTTCTGCTGCTCCATGTCGTCATCCAGGCGGGTGACTCCGAAAACCTGGTAGAAGGCATAATCCCCGGAGTATTGCAGAATGGCGCCGCTGTCCGGGTGGCCGTGACCGGACATGCCGCTGGCCTGGACCAGCATGTACTGGTCGGTTTCCTTCGGCCCGGAGCGGAAGATAAGCTTACTGGGGGCCGCGCGGTTCTCCAGCTTGAAGAAGACCGGACGCGGGCCCAGGTTGTTGAAATCGTTCATCAGGTGGTAGCGGCGCTGAGAGACCGTCAGCCCGGCCTGCGGTGGGATCTCCTTGACCGAGTCGTCGGCCAGAAGATAGGACAGGGCCAGGTAGACGTAGTTCATCGAACCGATCCCCGCGCACATCTGCTGGATGCGGTCGCGGCCGTTGAAGAAGGCGCGATGGGCGAACCACTGCGCTTGGCCATCTTTGCAGCGCGCTACTGCGAACTCAGCCACGAACAGGCCCATGAAGTAGTTGCCGATCATCCCCGCGTCGCCGTAAGCCGGGTAGTTGCCGTCGTTGGCCATCAGCCGCGGGTAGAAAGTCCACAGGTTGCGCGCGTCCTGGTCCTCCCACGGCTTCACCCCGCGCACGATGGCCCACTGGTCCGCGACGCTCACGTCAATCGAGGTGTAGCTGGGGCAGTCCTCCTCCACGTCGCGGTAGGTCCACCAGTCGTTCCAGATGCCGTCCGCATAGGCCTTGAGTTCAGCGACCTTCGGGGTGGGGGGATCGGGGTTGTACTTCAGGGCGATGTCGTACCAAAAGGCCGAATCCATGGCGCGGTTCTGCGGCCCAGCCTCCCAGTAGATGGGCCAGGCCTCGGCCCGCGCGTACAGCGCCCGGCCCACCATCGCCTTGATCTGGTCGCACTCCGGCGTGCCCTTGATCGACTCCAGGGGAATGGTCAGGTAGACGTAGATGTGGGGCCAGTAGCGGCCGATCCCCGGGCGGCCATCGGCGGCCTTCGCCATCTCCGCTTCGCCCTCCTTGATCTCTTCCTCCACGAAGGCGCAGTACTCCTTGTAGCTATTGACCATCAGCTTCAGGTACTTGGGGTCCTTCGTCGCCTGGTAGAAGGCGGCGAATACGGGGATCGCCTCATAGGCATACCCCTTGGGTTCGGCCGGCTCCTTGCCGTAGACGTTCTCCATGGCCGCTAGGTCCGGCTTCAGCGTCTCCAGATAATCGGCCTTGGTGATCTTACTGGGATCGCCGGCGGGCAGCGTCCACGGCCCCGGCCCGGCCAGCCGGTCGGCGTTGGACGTAAGCAGCGCCGCCAGGCCGGTAATCGACCCCGGCGCGGCCCCGGCCGGGATATTCACCACCGTCTTAGGCGGCGGCGTCTCCCCGGCACAGACAGCCATTCCCATACCGAGCAGCACGAACCATAGACAAGGCTTCCACATAAGAAGACCTCCTCAGCGATGGCGGAGATCCAGGCTCCGCGACCGAGGGCGAACGCCGTGCTCTCAGTCAGTATTTTGCGCGCTGAATCCGAGACCCGCTCCCCATCTCCGCAACCCCGTTTCCTTATCGCCCCCCTCTCCCGCAGGGAGGGAGGGCAGGGCGTAGGGCTCGCCGCCTCCAGCTTCGCTCCCCACCGATCCACGTACGGGGCCAGAAGTTTCTCCGTGGACTCCCCCCGCCCGCTAACGCTCACGTAACAGCACCCCGCCGGTCGGCTGCGCCCAGATCTGGCCACCTCCCAGCAAGCACAGTGCCACCAGTCCCATCCCGCGGAAGCCAGGGCCACGGTATCGTCGCATTTCTGACTCCTCCCTCTATCCGGCCAGGGGTTCCCGTAAGCGAGTCCCGTCTATAGCAGGTCTTCCTCATGGTCCTGCCCCGGACCTGCCCCTCCCTCCACCTTGAGCTACACCCGCCGTCGCTGTATAGTATCCGCAGTCCGATTGCCAACTCCTCCCTCGAAGGGATCACCCTATGCGCTACCACCTACCCCTGCTTCTCGCCGTGCTCTTCGCAACTTCCCTCCCCCCGGCCCTTCCTGGCGAGCCCCGGATTCCCGCCCTGCAATGGGAGCCCCGCTCCGACTGGATCAACGTCCAGGAGCTAGGGGCCCTTGGCGACGGCGTAGCCGACGACACTGCCCCTATCCAACAGGCCTTCGACCGGACCAGCGACTCCGCCGACTGGGCCGCTTGCCTGCGCGACCGCGTGGTCTACTTCCCCCCCGGCAGATACCGCATCACCAAGACCCTCACCATCGCCAAGTCGCACGGGGCCTGGATTGTCGGCTGCGGCCGCGACACTGTCCTGCTCTGGGACGGCGACGAGGACGGTACCATGTACCTAAGCAACGGCGCCACCTACGCCCGCTACGAGGGGATCACTTGGGACGGCCAGGGCAAGGCCGCCGTCGGGGTGGAGCACTCCTCCCAGTCCTACTACGAGACCAGCCTCCGCTACGAGAACTGCGCCTTCCTGCGTCTGAAGGAACACGGTGTCCTCAACGGCCGTGGCCTGGAGAAGGCGGCTAGCGCCGAGATCTGGTGGCAGAACTGCCTCTTCCAGGAGTGCGGAGCCGGGGTGTCGCTGCTCAACTTCAACGACTACGACAACACCTTCGACGGCTGCGAGTTCGTGGACTGTGGCAGGGGCGTCAACAGCGCCAACGGAAACTTCTACATTCGCGCTTGCCGCTTCGTCCGCAGCAAGTCCGTGGACGTCCGCCAGCTCTCCCCCTCCCACGCCAGTTCGATTCGCCTGTCTACCTCCCAGGGCTCCCGGCGCTTTTTCGAGACCGGCGCTGGCATGCACTACTCCATGAAGATCCAGGACTGCCGCGTGGACGGCTGGACCGCCCCCGACGGCGCGATTGTAGTGAGCCACCGCGGACCCAGCACCATCTTTGACTGCGTCTTCACTAACCCGCCGGGGCCAGCTCCGCCGATTCGCCTGGGCAACCCGGCGGGCATCCAGCAGCTCCTGATCGTCTCCAACAACGCCAGCGCGCGGACGACCGCGGTCGTGGACAAAGGCCCCAATTCCCGTATCACCGAGGTCCCCGCGGGCCAGCGCTCGCCCGTGCTCACCAGTCCTGAGCAGAGCTTCCTGCGCGACACCGCCGACCCCCGGGGCAAGATCTTCGACCTGGTCCGCGACTTCGGCGCCGACCCTACGGCGGCCACCGACGCCACGGACGCTCTCCAGCAGGCCCTGGACGCCGCCCGCGAGGCGGGCGGCGGCGCCGTGGTCTACCTGCCCGGCGGCCAATACAAGCTCACTCGCACCCTCCAGATCACCGGCGGCGATTACTCTCTCTGCGGCACCGGCTTCCGCACCATCCTCAACTGGGCCGGTCCTCTCGACGGCGAGATGATCCGCGTCCACCAACCGCAGGGCGTCCGCCTGGAGCACTTCAATCTGAGTGGGCCCAACGAGGTCACGCGGATCCATCAGACCGCTGAGGTGGGCGCCTCCTCCGTCTTCTATGACGGCATCTACACCAACGGTTGCGACGAGGCCTCGACCAACACCAAAGGCCTCTGGTGCGATCATCTCCCCTCCGGCGCGGTGGTGAAGCTGGGCCACTTCATCGGCAATATCCACCTCGACGACTGCGGCCCGGCCCGCGTCCTGTGCGCCATCCACTTCTATAGCCTCTGGCTCTACGGCGACACCCAACCCAAGACCGGGATCGCCGGCTTCATGTTCCACAACGACGCCGTCCACAACTACGCCCTCGACGTGCAGGACAACCAGGACGTCCTCGTGGCCGACTTCTACTCCGAGTCCAACCGGCGCTACCTGCTGGCCGAGGGCAAGGAGGGCCAGGGCTCCGGCCGCATCACCATCGGCGCCTCCAAGCTCTGCACCACCGAGGACGAGGCCATCACCATCCAGAACTACCAGGGCCGCATCTTCCTCGGCGGCGGGGACAGCTACAACCAGAGCCATTGGGGCCAACCGCTGATTATCGCCCACCAGGGCACCCGCCCGGTAGACTTCATCATCGCCGGCCATGCTTGGTGGGGGGTGCCGCCGATCACCAAGTTCGGCCCCGGCATGCGCTTCGCCAACGTGGAAGACCTGCTGATGGAGAACAAGTACCCGGAGTACGCCGAGAAATCCCTGCCCAACATCCTGACGCCGACTACCATGCCCGCCCTAGTCGCCGCCTTCGACGACTTCCGCGAGTTGGCCGCGGCGTACATGAATGACTTCTTCCCGCCGGCGCAGTAGGAGCGCCGGGGTAAGCCCTGGCGGATTCGTAGGGGCGAATGTTTCGCGGGGCCGTATCCCGCGGAACATCCGCCCGTGCGTGCGGTGAACCCTCCGGATTGCCGGATGCCGACGCCCACGGTGCCTTGACTACCGCCTCCGCCCCTACGGAGCCGCCGGACGCTTCATCGACGCTCTTGCGGTACCCAAAACCCTCCCCGGGAGGCCAACCCATGAACCTCATCGACTGGTGCACCCGCCAGCGCGTGCGCATGTCCTCCGCCGCCGCGCGCTTTGACACCGAGAGTCTGGAGCCCCTCCGCCGGCACAACCCCCGCTGGACCGGTCCCGACGGCCCCCCGGGCTTCTGGGCCCAAGGGGCGCCCCTGGGCAATGGTGACTTCGGCGCGCTGGTCTACGGTGGGCCAGAGAATCTCACCTTCGTCCTGGGCAAGCAGGACTTGTGGGTACGCCGCACCGAGCGCAGTTACGCTTTCCCCCCGGACGTGCACTTCTCTGACCTGCTCCGCGTCTACCGGGAGCAGGATCGAGAGACCTTCCAGCGCTGGACCACCGGCGACGGCCGCCGTCCCTACCAGTTCGCCGCCGGCCATCTGACCACCGCCGGCATGCTGCGCCTGCACCTCTCCGAGCCCGCGGGCCTGCAGTGCTTCGAGCAGGAGCTGGACCTGGCCGAGGCCACCTGCTACCACCGCTGGCTCGCCCCTTGCCAGGGCTATGGCTACATGGAAGCCCCCGACTGGGAGGTCCTCAGCTTCGTCTCCGCCCCGCATGAGGCCCTGGTCATCCGTGCATGCCGGGCGGCGCTCCCCCTCGGCTCGTTCACCTGGCGCCTGGGCCGCGAGCGCCATCCGGCCCTGCCCGAGTGTTTCCCCGGCGCCGATGGCGACCTCTGCTGGTTCGAGCAGGAGCTGCTGGAAGGCGACGCCTACGCCGTGGCCATGCTGGCGGCCGGGGCGCCCACCTCCTGCCACGTCGGGCAGAGAACCGTCCTGGGCGAAAGCCTGGATGACAACCAGCAGGAAGTCATCTTCTACCTGGCCGCCGCCAGCACCGCCGACGCGGCAGACCCCCTCTCTCTGGCGATGGACCGGGTGCGGCAGGCCGCGGCGACCGGGGTGGACCCCCTGCACGAAAGCCACCGCCGCTACTGGGCCGACTTCTGGAGCCGCTCGCGGGTCTACTGCGCCGACGAGCTGGCCGAGCGGGGCTGGTATCTCTCCAACTACCTGTGCGGAAGCCTGCTGCGGCCCGGCCGGGTCTCCCCGGGCCTGCAGGGAATGTGGGTCAAGGAGAACGTCCCCGCCTGGAACGCGGACTTCCACGGCAACATCAACATCCAGGCCGTCTATTGGGGCCTCTTCGGCGGCAACCGCTTGGACTTGCTGGAGCCCTACGTCGCCCTCTACCACCACATGCTCCCCCAGTGCCAGGCCGACACTGCCGCCTTCTACCAGACTGAGGGTGCCCGCTTGCCCCACGCCGGCGATCTCGACGGCCACGAGATGACCGACCACGACGCCTTCACCCTCGGCGTCTCCCTCGCCCCCAGCGGCTGGATCGCCCAATTGCTCTGGTGGGGCTACGAGTACAGCGACGACCGGGGATTCCTGGCGGAGGCCGCCTATCCGGTGCTCAGCGAGGTCGCCAAGTTCTACTGGGGCGTGCTGGAGCAGATGGGCCGCGGTCCCGACGGCTGCTACCGGGTGGAACCGACCATTTTCATGGAGATCGCCTACCGCACCTTCGAGGGCTGGGGGACCAACTCGAGCTACGAGGTGCCCGTCATCCGCATGAACCTGGAGCAAGCCGTTGCCGCCGCCGCGCTGCTGGGGGTGGACGAGGAGTGGCAGGCCCGCTGGCGTCAGGCCCTGGCTGCCCTACCCGACCTGCCGGCCACGCCGGAGGGGGGCTGGGAAGCCTGGGCGGGGCGGGGAGGGCCGCAGGGCGGTCACGGAGATAGTGGCCCCTTCCTTACCCCCGTCTTCCCTTGCGAGCAGGTCAGCGCCTGGCACGGCCCCCCGGAGCTTCGTCAACACGTGGCTGCCAGCTACCAGCAGTTCCTCTCCCGCATCGAGTCCCCCTGGTGCGGCGGCTCGCCCGTCGCCACCTGCGCCCGGGTGGGAGACGCGGAGCACGCGCTGGCCCTGGCGCGCTTCCCCCAGCCCGAGGAACCACGCAACGGCCTCGTGAGCGACTGGCAAGGTGTCCACATGCAGGCCGACCACGGCCCCGGCATGGCCCTGGCCCTCAACAGCATGCTGCTGCTCGCCCCTGGCGGGACAATCCTCCTCTTCCCGGCCCTCCCGTCGCGGGTGGACGCCGGCTTCCACTCCTTGCGCGCCCCCGGCGCGATCCTGGTGAGCGCCGAACAGCGCAAGGGCCGCGTCCAGTATGCGTCCTTCCAGAGCCTCCCCGGCGGCCCAATCCGCCTGGCGAGTCCCTTCGGCTCCCCCGGTACCGGCCCAGTCTCCCTCCGCGCCACCCGCCTCGACACCGGCGCGACGGTCTGGGAGACCAACGCTGCCTACCGCGAGCCCCTAGCCTGGGAAGCGGAGCCCGGCGTGGTCTACGTCCTGGAGGAGACGGTCTGAGGGCGCCCCCGCCCGCTGCTTTCCACCGTCTCCTGGTCAGCCCCGAGCGCTGGCTGCCGCAGACCCCCACAAACCGAAAAACCCCATGAAAATGGGGTTTTCGGAACTTTGGTGAGCCGTGTGGGGCTCGAACCCACGACCCTCGGATTAAAAGTCCGATGCTCTGCCAGCTGAGCTAACGGCTCTCCTCTTCGCCTCCTCCGGCATCTGGGCGGCGGGTTCATACTACCCGGCGGTCAGAATACTGTCAATCGCGGGTCCCGCCCCCTCAGCACACCACTGTCTGGTGCCGCGCGTGTCCCACTGAAACCAGGCTGATCGGCACCCCCGCTATCTCCGCCATTCGCTCCAGATACGATTGCGCTTGCGGCGGCAGGTCCGCCCACGTCTTCGCCTCGCACACCGGCTGCTGCCAGCCCTCCAACTCCTCATACACCGGCTCGGCCTGCTCCACGTCTCCCGGCCACGCCGGCACCGTGTCCACTACCTGCCCACCGATGCGGTACCCGACGCATACGGGTATCGTCGCGAACCCATCCAGCACATCTAGCTTCGTAACGGCCACGTGCGTCGCTCCGTTCAGCAGCGCCGCACTGCGCAACATCGGCCCGTCCAGCCACCCACAGCGCCGGGGCCGGCCGGTAGTCGTGCCGAACTCCGCGCCCCGCTCCCGCATCGCCTCACCGGTCGCGTCCAGGCATTCGGTAGGGAAGATCCCCGCGCCCACGCGGGTAGTATAGGCCTTGCAGACTAGCGTCACGTCGTCAATCGCCGTCGGACCCACGCCGGTGCCCAGGCACGCTCCTCCCGCCACCGGGTGCGAGGAGGTGACGAAGGGGTACGTCCCGTAATCCAGGTCCAGGAAGGTCCCTTGCGCGCCCTCGAACACGACTCGCCGATCTGCGGTCACGGCCTCTTGCACCAGCCGGCGGATGTCGGCCGCGTAACCGATCACCGCGCGTCCCGCCTCCCACACCTCCTCCAGTACGGCCTCCACCTCCAGCGGCTCGTGGTCATACAACGCCTTCAGCACTGGGTTCTTCAGCGCCAGTTGTCCCTTGATAAGGCTCCGCAGGCGCTCGGCGTCGCCCAGATCCCGGAAGCGCACCGGCTCCGGCAACCGCGCCACCTTGTCCGTGTAGGCCGGCCCGATCCCCCGCCGGGTGGTCCCGATGCTCCCCGCACCGCGCGCGTCCTCGGCCAGGCCATCCAGCAGCCGGTGATACGGCATGATCACTCCCGCGTTGTAGCCCACGCGCAGGTTCTCACAGGCCACGCCCCGCGCCTGCAAGCTCGCGACCTCACCCCCCAACACTGCCGGATCGATGAGTGTCCCATCGCCCATCAGGCACTGGCAGTTCGGATGCAGAATCCCGGAGGGAATCAGGTGCAGCTTAAACTCCTGCCCCTCCACGACCACGGTATGCCCAGCGTTGTTCCCGCCCTGATAGCGCACAACCACCTCCGCGGTCTCGCAGAGCAGGTCCGTGATTTTACCTTTCCCCTCGTCACCCCACTGAGCGCCAACGACGACCACCGTGGCCATGGCTCCGTCCTCCTTAGACACCAAAAAGGCCCACGCACGTGGGCCCCGGGCCAGTCTCATGATTCTCGGCCCGAGAGACAATACCACACGGCGAGGGGGGTGTCAAACGAAATGGCGGGGCCGCGATGAGCTGCGCACGAAGTGCGCGGCGAATCCGGCCCTGCGTCCCCTACCTCGCCAGCGGCTCCAGCCCAAAGTACTCCCGGTACGCCTCGATTACCGCGTAGTAGTTCTCCACCCGCACGTCCTCATGCACCGAATGGCTGTTGTGCAGGATATGCCCGCCGGGGCTCTGGCGGCCATAGTCCAGGGACTGGCGCACCTCCCGCTTGACCTCCTCCGGCGTCCCCAGGCACAGGCTGTACCGGGCGTCGGTGTTACCCATGATGCAGACCTGCGTGTCGACGCCGTTCTCGATCAGCCACGGCCAGGTCATGCCCGCCGCCTGGTCCACTTCCTTGTACCCCGCAATCCCCGAGTTGAAGAAAAAGTCGTCCTTGATCGCATGGTGGTTGCCGTCTGAGGTATAGACCGCCAGCGCTCCGTTCCTCTCGATAAGCGCCACGTGCTCCTGGATCACCGGCAGCAGGAATTCGTGGTAGTGCCGTGGGGAAATGAACGGCCCCTTGTCACACGACACATCCCCGCCCATGGCCACCACGTCGTGGCCCAGGGAGATCAGGTACTCAGTCTGAGGGAAGCAGCCCGCCTGCTGTATCTCCAGCCACCGCCGGAACAACTGCGGCTCGGCGGCGATCCACATCAGCATGAAGGGTGGGTAGAAAGCCGCCCCGGTCCCCGCGCCGATCTCGGCCATATAGAGCCAGTCCAGCCCCTCCGCCGCCGCCATCTCCTTCACGCGGCGCAGGATGTACAAGCTCTCCTCCCCAGGCGGCACGAAGGGCTTCGGCTCCCACCTCTCGATCATCCGGCGCACGCGCTCCTCGGACTGCCGGTGCGTATAGGAGACCGGGACCACCGGGTTCACCAGGTGCGTCTTCTCGTTGTAGACGTAGTCCAGACCCTCTAACCGCCACGTCTTCGTCCCCGTCTTCTCCGGCCGGGGCAGGTCCCGCCCCCGGTTGCCCCCGGCACGGACCAGATCCACCTGGAAGAACTTGTGGATGGCGAAGACCGCCTGGGCCTGCATATCCACCAGCTCTTCCCAGGCAATCCCCTCGGCCAGCGCATCCCAGTACTGCACGGCGTCGGTAGCGGCATTGCGCCCGCAGATGTCCCAGTAGATGGGATGAAACTCGCAGAAGATCTCAAACAGCGGAGTCCGGTCGGGCTCCTCGTGGGCAAAGGCTTTCAGTACGCGTTCTCGTGATCCAGACATGTGATTCCTCCCAGCTAAGATGCTCCACTCTCTTCCCCCGCTTGCGGGGGAGAGTACCGGCTGCGCCGGCAGCCGGGGAGAGGGGGGCAGCCGCTGCGCCGCCGTTACCTCGCCACCCTCACCGACAGAGCCTTCCTCCCCGCCTCCCGCCCCTGCGAGTCCAGCGCCACCAGCGCCAGCGTATGCTCCCCCGGCGCCAGCGTCGTCGTGTCCAGGTCGTGGCGGTACACCCCCGGCGCGGTGAGGGTCACCATGGGCCTACCATCCAGCTTCCAGACCACCGTCGGCCGCAGCTCCCACGTCTTGACCCAGGCGGTCAGCGACACCGTCCCCCGCAGAACCGCCCCTGGCGTCAGCTCCTTCACGTGCGTCGGCAGGAAGCGCTGGTCTCCGCCCGTTACCGGCTGGGACAGGAAGTAGTCGGGCGCCACCGCCGTCCGGAAGCCCTCCAGCACCCGCCGACTGTCGGTCACGCAGTAGTTGTTGTACGGCCGACCGCTGTACTGGGAGTCGATGTTATTGCAGTTGAATAGGTCCACCATCTTCACCCGCCGGAACATGCGCGGCAGCGCGGCGAAAAGTTGGTGGTACTTCGCGACGGCAAAGTCTTCCTTCTCCACGCCCTTGTCCACGGTGTCACGATGGGTGGCGCCGTATTCACAGATAGCGATCGGCTTCCTCGCCGCATACTTGGCGTATACGTACTTCAGAAAGGCGGTCGGCGGCTCCCAGGAGCAGAGGCGATTCCGGTTATTGTCGTGGTAGTAGACGCTGTAGAAATTCACCCCTACCCAGTCCACGTACCCGTCGCCCGGATAGTATTGCTCGATGGGCCGCTCGGGGATGTGGTTGACGCACCAGATCATCGCCACGTTGGGTGCCAGCCGCTCCAGCACGTCGTGTACCAGCCGGAACTTGGCCTTGTACAGTTCCGGGCTCCCGTGGTAGGGCACCCAGTCGCCATTCATCTCCCCCGCGAAGCGCAGGAAGATCGGCCCCCCGCAAGCCGCCGCCTGCCGCGCCCACTCCTGCAAGTAGCTGTCGTTCTCTACCCGCCGTAGGTCGTCCGGCTCCCAGGCAATCTGCGGCGCGATCCCCCGCGAGCGCAGGTCCCGCGCCCAACGGCTGGGGAAGGCGTCGCTATACCGCCCGTAGTTATACACCACCGCCAGCGACTTGCCCAGCAGGGCAGCGAAGGCCTCGTCGCGGCTACCTTCCTCCCCGCCCCGCAGCCGGTCGTCATACTCCAGACACGCCCCCAGGTAGCACCCGTATACCGGCTCATACTTCGCCCCGGAGTACAGCGGCACGACTTCCTCCCGCACCGGCGGCAGATCCACGTACATGTCCAACTCCACGCCCCACCGCTCGGCCTTCATCGTCTCTACCTTGGCCGCATCCAAGTCCCCTATCGCCCGGTAAATCTCCGCTTCCCGCCGATAGTAATCCGCCGCCGCCGTATACTCCCCCCGCGCCACCGCCTGATCCGCGAGCCGCCGGTAGGTAGCCGCATCGGCGGAAAACACCGGAGGCAGCACGGCGAGGAGGGCGAGGAGGGAGAGGGTGAAGCGCAGGAGCGTCATGAGACCGATGGTTCAGAGGGAGGCCAGGCAATACGAGCCTTCACGGCCTCGACGACCTCGCGGGCGATAGTGAGGGCCCGCTCGGCTTCCTCGCAGGAAGGTGGCGCCGCCCCCCCAGGATAGCGGAATTTCCATGCGTAGACGGTGAGCGGCCTGGCGCGTTCCGCCAGCAGCGCTAGCGAGGGGTCAACCTCCCCGCACTGTGCCCCCACCTCGTTGAGATTGTGCGTCTTGCGGAAAGAGACTTCATGCCAGGTGAGGAAGGCCTTGAGCACCTTCTCGACCGCCTGCTGGCAGTGGAAAACCACATCCTCCAGGAGCGGTGGCTCGGCCGCCATGTCCACGGCCGCTCCCCGCAAGTCGAGGTCGACGTGACGCAGCCACTCCGAGGTCTCCGCCGCGACCGGCGAGTCAGGCCGCATAGAGCAACAACCCCTCGCGTACGACGGTCGACGGCAGGGACGCCCGTGCCCCCAAGCGGAACTGGAAGTCGCTGTCGGCGATGATGATCCGGTCCGACCAAGCCCTCGTCTCGCTCTCGGCGGCGAAGGCCGCCTCTTGCTGACCGGGCTCCTCCGGCGTCTCATCCGGCACCACCAACATCAAATCATAGTCGCTATCGGGCCCCCAGTCTCCGCGCGCCCGCGACCCGAACAGGTAGATGCGCAGCGGGTGGTAGATCTCCACCAGCCGCCGCACCAGCTCGGCCAGCGCCGGATCCTCTATCTGGGCTAGCTTGTCGGTAGTCGCCATGGGAATCAGTCCCGCCGCCTGCCGGGACAGTCCAATTGTACCCACTCTCTAGCCTTCTTACAACGCCGCCCCTACCTCTCCGCCTTCTCCTCCCGCACGATCACCCGCCGGCCCGCTCGGTGCCGCAGGCGGTAAGTCGCCCCTTCCGGCGGCGCCGTCAGCGTCACCGGCTCCGTGTCCTCCCAGGGCTGGATCGTGAAGCTGGCCGGCTTGGCGTCCTGCACAAAGGCCCGCACGACTGCCTCGTCCCCCAGCAGCAGCCCGGACCAGATCGGGCCCTTCTCCTGCAGGGCGGGAACGGGCGTGTTCATGGTTGTGCCGGCCTCCAGGAACTTGTAGTATCTCAGCATCTCGTCATAGATGGCCACCGCATCCTCGATCTCCTCGGTGGCGATGGACTCATGCCCCTTGCGCACTGGCTGGAATATCTGCATGCCGTCCGCCCCCCGCAGCCACAGGTGCCGCAGCACCTCTCGGTACCGCTCCCGACTCATAATGGGCACCTGGGAGTCATCCTCGTCCGGACAGTACCGGTCCACCCACGGCAGAACCTGCTTCTCCGGCGCCCACCGCTGTTGATTAGCCTCATTCTGGGAGACCTGGGCCAGCTCCACGCTGGTGTACAGGCGGTCCATGGTCTCCTGGTTAAGCGGCAGGTCCCCCAGCTTCTCCCAGTGCAGCTTGTACAGGTAGTCGTTCCCGTAGGCGATCGGGTTGCTCCCCGTCAGCAGCCCCAGTTGCTGCGGCGGCAGCGAGCGGCTCTGGGTCCACGACCATACTATCGTCTCCGGCGTGGAGACGACCGCCTCCCAGTTGGTGATAGAGCAGGCGGGGTAGATCTCCCGCACCGGCGCGGCCAGGTACGCGCTGAACAAGTCGGCCCGCAGCAGGGCGATGTACGCGCGGTAGCGCTCCCAATCATCCAGCACTCCCGGCGGGAACTGCTCCCGGCAGCGGGTGCACAGCTTGGCTTGCTCCCACCCGCGCTTGAGCGGCCAGGGCTCCCCTTCCCAGTCCATCCAGTAGCCCGTGACCTTCACCCCCGCGTCGCGGAACTTGCTCAGCGTCTCCCGCACCTTGTTGGCCCTGATATTCCATCCTTCCAGCATCAGCGGACAGACGTAATGCCTCCTGCCTTCGGGGAGCTCGTAGTCGGCGGGGAACTGGTGCAGCGCGTCGGGCGCCTCCCCGCCCGGCCCATTGCCGCCGTCGCCCTGCACGAAGATCACCTGCCCCCCCGCCTCCTGGATAGCCAGCGCCATCGGGATGTACTTCTCGTCCGGGAACAGCGCCTGGGTCAGCCCGCGCCGGGCCAGCTCCCGGTACATCTCCACCGGCAGCGGCTTGCCCTCCTCGAAGGACTTGTCCTCGGCGCTCATCCGGAAGCGCTGCCAGGTAACCATCGCCAGCCGCCCGCTCGCGTCATGCTGCAGCGGCGGCACGCGTTCGAACAGCGTGGGCAGGTCCCAGGGAATCGGGCTCTCCTCCGCGGCCAACACGGCCCCCCCGCCGCACAGCGTCAAAGCCAGACCGATCAGGATACTGATGCGCATCGGCCCGTCATCTCCTCAACTCGGGTGTCGCTGCTATCCCCGCCTCCTGCTGCGTCCGCTGTATGATCATCTCCTGCCACTCCTGTCGCCCCCCTCACTCTCCCCACTCATACGCCACGGCACTCACCGCTCCCGGATTGTCGCGCAGCGTCCGGTACGCCTCCGGCGCCTCCTCGACGGGCGTGGGCGTGTCGATGATGTCCCCCACCGGCAGGTTCCCCGCCCGGATCTGGTCGACGGTCGCTAGCCGGTCGCCCACCGTGCGGTCGCCGGGCTTGAGCACCAGCACGCCCTCGCTCCCCGCCAGCCCTCCCGGCCCCATGGTCAACTGCTGCATGTAAGTGGCCTGGAACACCAGGCGCGGCCAGACATTCGCGCACGAACGCAGCGCCGTCACCGGGTAGGCCGCGTGCAGCGTGCGATAGACCGGCTGTCGCAGCACCCCCGCCGCCAGGCGTGCCCCCTCTATGGTCGAGGACGACTCGATAGCGATGTCCGCTCCGCCCTCCGGGCAATGCGCCAGGATCTGCTCCCGGATATCCGCGTCCCGCCCGTTGAGGGTCGCGAGGGCGCCCCAGCGCCGTGCCCGCTCCAGGCGCGACTCCTCCAGGTCCACCACGATCACCCGCGCCCCCTGCACCAGCAGCCACCGAGCGTTGAAAGCCCCGATCAGGCCCTGGCCGATGACCACCGCCGTCTCGCCCGGCGCGGGGAAGGCGCAGCTCACCCCCCGCCAGCTAATCGCCGACACCTCGGCGGTAATGTAGTCCCAGGGGTCCGCCCCCGCCGGGAGCTTCACCAGACTGTCGTAACCCTCCACCACGCAGCGGTGGTGGCTGGCCTGCCCGCCCCACAGTTGCGTCACCCCCGGCACCGGCTGCGGATTCCGCCCGCTGACCAGATCCCCCACCCGCCAGCCCTTGACCGCACTCCCCAGTTCGATCAACCGCCCTACCCACGAGTACCCCGGAATCAGCGGAAACCGTCCCTTCGACTCGCCGGTCCCGGCCAGCACCCGAGTCTCCGTCCCCGGCGAGACGAAGCTGTAGATGGTCTCCGCCAGCACCTCCTGCTCGCCGCAGGGGGGCAATTCGAAGCCGGTGAACCCGATCTCCCCGGGCTCCCTGAACATGATCGCTTTGGCGTCTATGGACATGGGGTCTCTCTCCTTAGGAACAGTCAAAGGACGACTGCACGGCAGTCATATGTCTGGCCTCGCGCTCCTCGACGCGGGAAGCGTCACCAGGAAGCGGAGGCCTTCGTCGGAACCCCCTCGCCTGAGCGAAGCGAGGGAGAGGGGGCAGGGGGTGAGGCCTCTCCCCTCAGTACCTTCCCTCCTCCTCCACCAGCCGCGTCACTAACCGCACCAGTTCCAGGTCCCCATTGGGCGGCACCTGATCCGCCACCCCCAGCATGAACCGCCCACTCCCCTTGTGCAGGCGCATGATCTCCCGCACGTGATTCGCCATATCCCGGGCAGTGAACGGCGGCGCGAACATCGCGCCCGGCAGCCCACCCAGAATCAGCACCTCCGGCCCCACCAGTGGCCGCAGATCCTCCAGCGCCACGTCCCCCACCGGTTTCGGCGTGACCGCATCCAGGCAGTCCACCCCGATGGTCGGCAGCTTCTCCGCCAGTCCTCGCAGCGTGCCGTCGATGTGGCACATCACCTTCTGCCCCGCCTGGTGGAAGACTGCAATCTTCTCCTGCAGGAAGTCGCGGAGGTAGCGCTCGAACAGTCCCCCGTGGCTCTCAGCGGTGAAATTCTCACACAGCATGATATGGCGGCACGACGACTCCGCTGTAATCTCCCACATCGGCGCCTGCGCCGCGCCCATCACCGCCAGCGTCTCCTCGATCTCCCCCGGCGCGTCCACTAGCAGGTAGCTGAGCGTCATCACGCCCACCCAGGCCTTGTACAGGTCAGCCATCGGCGAGGCGCTCGTAGCGATCACCGGCAGCCCGTGCTCGGCCAACTCCGCGTCCATCCGCGCCACCCGCTCCGGGCAGGCCCGGTACCGCCGCCGCCCGCAGATGAAGCGCACCACCGCCAGGTCCTCCGCCGTCTTCACTGGGAACTCCCGATGCCCCCAGGAGAAGGAGGGCGCGCTATACTCCCAGCGCTCGGTCAGCGTGCCCACCGGCGTGACCCACTCGAGAGTGCGCACGCCCCCCCCGCGCCGCTCCCGCCGGATTACCTCCGAGTCTTCCTCCATCTCAAAGGCGCAGCAGCCGGGCACGTACTCCCCTACGCCCAGCTCCTGGTGCATGCGGCTGCGCCCCTCGGCGCCCCGCCAGCGCTCCGGCAAGTCGCCGATCTGCTGATGGGCCGCATACCAGTACCCCAGATCACCATACCAGACCATGGCGTCGGGCAATTCGCCGCTGAACACGGCCTCGATGCGTTGCCGTAAGTTCATCGCTCTACCTTCATTGCGGTAAACGCGCAGAGGGGGAACCACGCTAGTTTTGACCGCGGTTCCCCCGGTTGTGCTTTCCCCACAAGGCTCTGCTGCGCCGGTTCGGTCACCCACCGCGGCGAGCAGCAATTCCGAAGGCACACCGGCTGCAACCCGTCTCCCCTCTCCCGAACTCGGTTCTCCATCTCGGAACCCGATTTCTTCATCGCCCCTCCCCGCCAGGGGAGGGGTGCCCGAGCGCAGCGAGGGCGGGGTAGGGCGCAGGGGGTGAGGCTCCCCTATCCAATCCTCCACAGCGTGACCGCATCCTGATCCTTCACGTAGATGCTGTTCCCCGCGACGACCGGATTCGCATAGGTCGCTGTCTCGGAGGCCTTGTACTTGACGACCTCCGTGAAGCCCTGGTCGCTGGGGTTGAATCCCACCAGCATCGAGTCACTCGCCAGGACGAACACCAGCGGCCCCGCCGCTACCATCGCCCCGAAGCCGCCGCGCCCACGCTGGGTCTCGTCCACCCACGCCGTCTCCCCCGTATCGGCCTTCAGGCAGAACAGCTTGCTGCCGTTCGACAGGCCGAACAACAGGCCGTCGCGCAGCACCGGTGTACTGAACTGGCAGGCGACCTCCGCGTTGGTCCATAGCTCCGTGGCGGTGAAGGCCTCGCCCTGCTTCTCGATCTTCAGGGCCTTGGTACCCCGGCCGGAGCCGGTGAAGATGACCGTCTGCCCGTCCACGATTGGCGTGGTGGCGCTGTACGCCCGCCGCTGCGGCACGAAGGGGACTTGCCACAGCAGTGCCCCCTCGGCCACCGCCACCCCCACTAGGCTCGTCTCCGTCAGCGTGACCAGCATCTTCGTACCTTCCACCGTCATCAGCACCGGCGAGGAGTACTGCGGGGCCTCGCCCGCCCAGCGCCATTGCTCCTCCCCGGTAGCCAGGTCGTAGGCGATCAGCGCCCCGTTGCCCTTCCCACCCACGAACAGCACCGCCATGTTATCCACGATGATCGGCGACATGGAGGTGAAGAACTGCGGGTATACGCCGGGAAAGGGGTCCTCGCGCCAGGCGACCGCCCCGGTGGCCGCATCCAGGCACGACACGATCCCGTTCACGCCCAGCGTAACGACTTTCCCCTCGGCCACCGCCGGCGTGCCCCGCGGACCGGGGTGCGACCCCGCCGCCCCGGTGACCGGCGTCGCCGCGTACTGGTCCTTCCACAGCTCCGCGCCATCGGCCACGTTTAGGCACGAGATGACCTCATTGTCGCCCTGCCGTGCAAAGACGTACACCTTGTCACCCACCAGCGCCGGCGTGGCGTCCCCCGTCCCGACCACAATACGCCAGGCCTGGGTCAGCGCCGCCGGCCACACCTCCGGCGGGGTGAACTCGGTCACCTTCCCATCCCGATCGAGACCCCGCCACTGCGGCCAGTCCTGCGCCAGAACGGTCCCCACGCTCAGCAGAAACAACATTCCTACCAGCACTGCGCTCCCGCGTCTCGTGCTTGTCATCACGGTTCCGCCTTGTTCCTGGACACTGAACTTGATCCGCCATCATTGGCGAACGACGGGCGGCGCGGGCGCCGCCCCTACAGGAAGCGACGGCTGCGTGCGGCCCTGCGGAAGGGGCAGGCGGAGCCTGCCCCTTCCGCGTCTCCCGCACATGCGACGGCCACTGTGTACGGGCGGCGCCTGCGCCGCCCCTCCCCCTCACTTCACCATCCAGCAGTCCAGCGCCAACTCCCCCGGCGGCGCTTGGCGCATGCCCTGCACCTGCTCACCGGGCGCGGTGCAGACCAGCTCCAGCGTCATCGGACCCGGCAACGCCACTCCCTGCACCGGTATCGTCCACTCCACCAGCTCCTTCTCATCCTTCCCCGCCGTAAGCGGCACCAGCGCCCCCCCGTTGATGCGGGCAGACCAGCCGCCCTGCTGCGGCCCCAGATTGCCCTTCACATGCACCTGCGTCGGCGCGGCCGGTCCGGCCATCACCAGCGCCCGAATCGTGGCCCCGCCCTGCGGCGGCGCGGCCAGTTGCAACGCTCCCCACCCCGACCACTCAAAGCGCCCGTACTTGGGCAACCACGCCACCAGCTCCCCCGCCGCCTCCGGCGTGCCCTCGTCCTCAAATTCCCGCCAGCCCGCCGCCGTCAGCGGCGGCCTCTCCATCCGCACCTGGTCCAGCTTCATCTGCAGCGTGTTGGCCGTTGCTGCCTTTACCCGGCAAATGAAGCGGATTATACCCTCGTCATCCGGCGCGGGATTCAGGAAGGGCACCGGGTACTCCGTGGACGAGTCCCGGTGGTGGATCAGCCCACGGCCCACCATGATCCGCGCCCTCATCGCCACTCCGCCGATCGCCCGGCCCAATATCAGGTCCAGGTCCTGCACGAAGCTCGGCGGCCGCGCCGCCTCGGCCCGGGAGAGCAGGTCCAGCTCGTAGCCCGAGCGATCCGGTCCCCACAGCGATGCCGTTCCCACCGCCACGTAGCGGCTCGTCGGGAAGGGCACCACGCAGTCCACGTAGTCGCCCACTTGGTCGGAGCCCACGTGGAGGTACTTGCCCGCGCTGGGATGGTAGTTGTGATCGACATCCTCAATGGCCCGCACCTCGCCCCCGTGGGCCGTGGCCACCCGCGCCAGGTCCTCCGCCTCGCTCACCCACGCCATCCGCGAATCGCGGCCGACACCGTTGGTCCCATAGCGCGAGTAGGGCAGGGGCTCCGCTTGCGGCGCCAGGCCCGGCGCGGCGTACGGCGTCTCGCCCATCCGGTACCACCACGCCAGCACTGTCGCTCCGGTCAGCATCCCTTCCGAGACCGGCCCCGGCGTATAGGCGAAGACCGTCTCTTGCTCGAAGGGCACTGGGTCGGTGAGGAAGTACCGCACCGCTCCACAGTACTGGTCCTCCATGCGCGGGTGCGACCACAGCGGCGACATCAGCGGCCCGCCGTACGCTCCCATGAACCACACCGGCAGCACCCCGTGCCCCCTAATCGGCGGCTGGCCATCCACCGCCAGCGACATCATGCTGGTGTGCGCGGCGGCCGGGAAAGTGGTGTTGCCGGTCATGTACAGCCCCAACCCTACCAGTTGCCCCGGCCCGGGAATCTGGATCAGCGGCTGCGGATCCGGCCCCGGCGTCACCGTCGCCAACAGTCGCGTCCCGCACAGCCGCCCCGCTACCGCCGCTCCGGCCGCGCTCAGCGGCTCCAGCGTTGCCCGCGTGAACCCGGCGAAGCGCACATCCACCGAGCGATTCACCAGGTCAATCCGCAGCCCCCGCCCGAACGGCATGGGCAGGTTGGAGTGAAAGGTCGCCTCGGGGTAGTATACGCGTGGCGTGCGAATGTACCAGGGGAAGCGCATTCCGGCGGCGAGGGTGTTGAGACCAAACCCCCAGCGCCCGGTCGGCCAGGGGTGCGGCAGTCCCACGAAATCCGTCACCGGCATCCGCAGCGCCGGCTCCTTCTGCCCGTCGTAGAAAACCTCCACCACCACGTTCCGCAGTGTCCCGGTCAGCGCCGGGTTGAAGTGTAACTCCAGGTGCGTAATCTCACCGCTGCCCTTCACCTCCAGCGCGGTCACCCGGCTCTGGGCCTGCAGCACGAAATCGCCCCGCAGCCCCCCGCTCTCCGGCGGGGCCTGCCACTCCCAGGCCCCCTGCCTCCACACCTCCCCCGCCGCGCTCAGGCCCGCCGCATACTCCCCGCCCGCCGTCGCCGCTTGCACCGCCGTCCCCGGTGGCAGTACCCGGTAACTCAGGTAATGCGAGCACGCCGCCTTATCGGTCAGGATCTGCAGGCTGGTCTTGAACCCGATCGGCGCCAGCAGGTGCCGAAACGGCCCCCGCCCGAAGATGATTGGACTGGGGAACAGCCCGCCCTTCTCCGACGCCGCGATTGCCTCATCCAGCTTCCCCTGCCACAGCAGCTGTCCGTCCACCTCCACGTTGAAAGCCGTCGCGCCCTCAGTGGACAGGAAGTGATCCAGTACCCCCGGTCCCTCCAGCTTAAGTAGCACGAAGCCCCCGCCAGGCGCCGCCGCCAGCTTCTCCTGGCCGCCCAGGTCCGCCACCACCGTTTGCTTCCCCGCCAGCGGCCGCGCGAGCCACCGCCAGTCGGTCAGCGCCTCCGGTGACCCCGGCACCAGCGCCCGGTATTCGTCGGCCCGAACCGCCGCCCGACAACTCAGCAGGCCCAGCGCGAGCAGGCAGAGTGCGAGGGTGCGTGTATTCATAGACGCCTCATTTCTTCCAACACCCGGCGTAGGCCAATCCACCCGCGCCCCCGCGGACCCGGCGGAACCCCATTTCCCATCCCCGAACCCGATTTCCTCATCGCCCCTCCCCGCAAGGGGAGGGGTGCCGGCCCCGGAACGGGGCCGGCGGGGTAGGTCCGGCCCTACTCCACCAACTCCGCCGGCCTCACCAGCGGCGTCGGTTGCAGCTTCCGCGCCGTGGCCATCTCGTCGGCGTCCTTGTAGCGCAGCACCGAACCGCCCACCACCGCTCGGTTGATGATGTCCCCATTGGGTCCGTGACCGATGATCGCCACCAGCGCGTCGCTGGCTAGCCTCCCCGCCTCTGCGAGCTTGCCGGTATCGTTGATCATGACCCACGTCTCGTAGCGAATCTTGTTCGTCGGGTCCATCTCCCCGATTACCTTCAGAACTGTCAGGTTGTCCTCGTCCCGGATGACCTCGATCCGCTTGGGATCGGTGGAGTCCACCGGCGGGTTGAGCAAGCTCGACGGATTGATCATCGGAGCGTGCGGCAGCAGCACCGTAGTGAAGGTGATCTCTTGCCCGGCTCGCACCATCCCCGACCACGCCTGCCGCAGCTGGATCGGCGAGTTGCGGTAGGGGTTCTCCAGGAAACGATCCAGTACCGTGTGCTTGCGATCCGGGCGCGGGCTGAAGTAGACCATCAGGTCCCACGCCGGGTTGCGGATGGCCTGCACGCCTCGGCCCAAGCCGAGACCCGTATAGTAGATCTGGTCGTAGTAGGCGTTGAACCAGTTGGTGCCCGACTCCGGCCCCAGATTGCGCGCGTAGAAGCACGGCCCCAGCCGCACCTTCATCGTCGTATCGAACTTGGCCCGGTCCTTCACCACCATGAAGCCGTTCTTGTAGAACAGGATGTCACGGGTGTAGGTCACCGGCAGGTGCTGGTACGGGGTGGTCACGATGCGCGCGAAGGTGAACGCCGGGTCCTCCACAAAGATCGCCACCTCCGTGGTCATCGGCCGCGGGTCCGCCGACAACCCATCCAGGTCCTCTATCCACAGCAGGTTCTGGAAGTCCGGAGTGTTCTCGTAGTACCCTTGCCCGGCGAACAACGCCGCGTCGTGGACCATCAGGCCCAGGATATTTCCCGGCAGCTCCCCGCTGTGCCCACCCCTCGGCAGCAATTCCACCAGTCCCCACATCGCCTGCGCGTTGTTCCCGCTACTCAGCACCAGTTTGTCGGGAACCCACGTGCTCCCGTCCATCTCCCACGTCGGGGTTCCCGGATGCTCCTTCTGCCGCTCCAGGGACACCGCCGCCATCGGATGGCGCCACGTCACCCGGCTCGCGGTCGGCGGCGCCTGCGGTGCCACGTCATCGTCCGCGAACAGGTAGGCGATGGCGAAGTTGTTCAGCGCCGTGTCATAGGGCCCATGGTACTGATTGGCCCGGTCGTCCAGGTGGTTGTAGTAGTACTCCGCGATGCGGTGGCTGGTCCAGCGATAGCGCCCGTCCTGGGTCAGCGCCGACATCAGTTCATACGCCCACATCGACTGGCCCACCTCCGGCCAGCCCGAGCACGATCCGAAGGTCGCGCACGCCCCGCTGGGGCTCACCATCTCTACGTAGCGCGACAGCGTCTTCTGAAAGCCCTTGTTGGCCAGAAACGCCGGCCAGTCGCCGGTGAAAAAGTAGATGCCGATGGCCGCGTCAAAGAAGACCCAGTGGTAGCCGGCGGAGTTGTCGTCCGAATCCCCGACCTCCCCGATCAGCTTGTCATGGTAATCGGTGTACTCGACGATGCGCTTGTCCAGCGGCGTCCCGTCCTCCTCGGCCACCATTCGGGCGATCTTCAGCAGCATGTACCGGTGCCACACCCGATTATGCGTACCCCACTCGGCGAACAGGTCCGTGGAGGGATCGGCTGCTACCTTGGCCAGGTTCGCCCGCAGCCGCTTCTCCGCGTCGGGCGGAGCGAAAGGGCTATTGGGGTCCTTCATCCAGGTCAGATAGCGGTACTGCATGATCGCCGTGACCTGGAACCACTTCAGGTCACCCGAGGTGATCGTGTAGTCCATGATGTCGCGGGCCAGCGGGATATACTCGTCGTCGCCGGTGATCTTGTACATCGCCAGGCAGCGTAGGGCGGTGTGGTACCCGTAAGGGGACTTGATGTTGATGTAGTTCTTCGCCGCCGCCTTCAGCCCCGGCTTCAGATGCTTGTGCAGATAGCCGATGTAGTCTTCCTTACTGTTGACGAAGCCGTGCTTGTAGAAGCCCTCCCGGTGCTCCATCCACGCATTGTGGGCGACCCGGTCGGGCCCCATGTGGCTGATCTCGCCCGGCAGGTTCTTCACAATCGGCGGCGCAGCGACCGGCGCCACCATGGTGATCGGCGCCTGGGCAATTGCGACTCCGTTCGCCACCGCCTGCACTGTGTACCGCCCTGGCTCGGGGATCGCCCCCGCCGCGATCTCCTGCAGGTTGGTCCCCGTCATCCCCGCCGGCACCTCCATCGCCCCCGCCTGCTGCCACACCGTCTTGCCCGCCTCATCCACCACCCGCAGCCCTTCCAGCTTCGCCACTCCGACGCGGGAGTCCAGCTCCACCCGCACTGTGCACGGCGCGTTAGTTGGCGCTTCATCCAGCCCCACCGTCAGCGTCGCCAGCAGGTCCTCCCGGTCCGCCAGCCGGAACATCGGGTAGGTCTTCACGTCACCGTTGAACCCCCAGCCCATTTGCCTCAGCGTCTTGCCCGGATCGGTGTCGGCCGCCAGGAAGCTCATGAACAGCTTCTCCCCCGGGCGCGCCACGAAGTTCAGGTCCTTCCACGGAATCGCCGCTTCCACGATGTAGCCGTTGTCCGTATCGGCCGCCTTCCACTGGGAGTCTTCGGTGAGAATCCAGTACAGGTCCCGCTTGTCCAACACCGCGTCCCCCCCGGCCGCCAGCATCCCGCGGGCGTTCGCCCCTGTCGGCGCATAGCGGAGCCCCAGCACCGGCGTGGGGCTGAAAGGCGTGTTGGACTTCAGCGGCTGGCGGAACGAAGCCATGAATACCATCAGGCTGTCGCAGAACCACCCCGCCGGGCCCTGGTTGTTGTAGCTGGTGGGCTTCACGCCAATCAGTTGGTCGTCCACCATCTGCGCCGCCACGTAGAAGTAGGTGTCATCCCACGCCACCGCCACGCGCCCGGACAGATCGGCCTCGTCTTCCCAGGGGTGCACGTAGTCATCCGTGACCACCGCGCTCATCGGCTCCTCGCCGCTACCGGTCAGGACATACGGCGTTTGTGCCATGTCCCAATCATTGAGCTTGGCGTCGATGACGATGGGCGCCTGGGGCTTGAAGATGAGGTACTGGGTAGGCGTCTTAGCCAGTTCCGCGGCCCCCGCACCGCTCACCACTGCGAGGATAACTACTGCCGACAAGAGGGATCGAGACATGGATTCCACTCCTTGTTATGGCACACTCACTTCCACTGCACAGACACTTCACCGAGGGGACTTCCCCTCCCCCTATTCCCTCCCCACCCTAACCAACCCTCCCCTTCGCCACCATTACCGCCTCTTGGGCCGCATGCACCGAGCTTTCCTTGGCCCGGCAGAACCACCCGGTAACCCCTTCCAGCCAGACACGGTCGCCCTCGCGATACACGGTAGTGTTCATGTGGGTATCACCCTCCGAAGCGGCCAGGAATAGGGGTAAAGACGAGCAGCCCCGCCAGCAGCAGGACAAACTGCGAGGAGTAGGACATGGAGGGTTATTCGCCGTGAAGTACCGGGGACCTGCGGACGAGACGAGACTTAGCGCCCCTTGGTGGGCAAGAACCTGTGCAGGAACCACGCTGCGGCCGGGTGTAACCTACGTTTGTCGGCCGGCAGAGCAAGTGGCCCACCCCCCTGCCGACCGGACGGGTCTGCTGCTCCGCCTCTACCCAGCCCGAAGCGCAGCGTAGGGCGCGGGGAGAGGGGGCTGGGGGGTGAGGTTAAGCCTGGAGTCTGCCGGCTACCGACAAATGCAGGTCACACCCCTGCCGCGCCTCGCCCTCGGCAGCGCCATGTGGTATAATGGGAACGTCCCGACAAAGGTGGGGGTGACTGGTTTCGACGGGAGGCTTGCTGTTTCAGGCTGCGGGTCGAGATTCCCGATATCTCGTAAAACGCGGGGAAAACCACAAGTGCCAACCACGAATTGGCTCTGGCTGCATAAGTAGCCCCTCCGTCCCGCTTCGCCGATTGGGCGGGGTACGGGGGTAATCAAGATCGGCTACCTGGCCGCCGTCGCCGCAGCGAACGGCCGGGGAATAACAAGTTCGGCTAGTCCCTGTTTAGCCCCGGGTTCGGACAGGGCGGGGGCGAAACTTAAACGAACCCTACACCCGTAGTAGGTCTGGGACACACCTTTTCGGACGCGGGTTCGATTCCCGCCACCTCCACCATATTTCGCGTTCGTTCCTTATGAAACGAGTGCTACGCACGATGTCTTACGTAGCATGCCGCAAGCAGGCAGCGCAGGACCGGGGCGCTGCTGACGAAATACGCTTGCCTCTCGGAGAACATCAGCGATCCGCAGCGTCGTCCGCCGGTGCCCCTGCCCGTTCAGTCTGCTCTCCCCTCCCTACGCCGCCGCTTTCCGGTCCCTCGTCCTCCCTACCAACTCGGGCGATAGGTGCGGCCCCATTACTTCCCGCCAGATTCTGTAGTTGTACAGTTCCTCGGGCGACCTCAGCGTCAAGCCCGGCATAACCTCACGGTTCGCCTCGAACTCCTCTGACGTGATCAGGTCCTTCGCCAGCTCCGCCCCTACTTCCGACGACCCGGCGCCCTCCGAGAACTTCATCTTCTTGCGCTGCTCGATCTCCGGTGGCAGCAAACCGTGGAAGGCCTCGCGCAACAGCCACTTCTCCGGCCGGTCCGGCCGGGGCGCCAGCAGCTCCGCGGGCAGGCGCATGGCGTAGCGCACCAGGTCCATATCCAGAAACGGCACCCGCGCCTCCAGTCCATGTGCCATCGGGACCCGGTCCCCCCGCTGCAGAGCGGTATCCTGCAGGCCCATTGTGATGTCGGCCAGCTCCTGCTTGAGATGCTGGCCGTCCGGCAGGTCCCGCAAGTAGGAGTAGCCGGCAAACAGCTCATCGGCGCCCTCCCCCGACAGTACCACCTTCACATGCTGCGCGGCCAACTGCGAAACAAAGTACATCGGCACCGCCGACCGCACCAGCGGTGCGTCGAAGGACTCCATGCAGCGGATCACCTCCGGTAGCGCCTGCCGCACATCCTCCGCGGTGTAGACCAGCTCGTGGTGCTCGGTACCCAGATGCTGCGCCGCCGTGCGCGCCGCGGCCAGGTCCGGCGAACCCTCGATCCCGGCGGTGAACGAATGCAGCTCCTCCGTATGCGGACGCATCATCGCCGCCACCACGCTACTGTCCAGCCCGCCGGACAGGTACACCCCCACCGGCACGTCAGCCATCAGCCGCTTCACCACCGCCTGCTCCAGTCGTCGCCGTACCTCCCTCAGCACCTCCTCCAGCGGCTCTGTGACCACTGGCGCCTGCGGCGGGAAGGGCCGCGCGAAGCACCACTCCTCCCCCCCGACCAGCAGGGCGTGACCCGCCGGCAGCATCCGCAGCTCATCCATCGGCGGGAAGGCCTTCAGCTCGCTCGCCGCCAGGAAGGTCTCCCCCTTCCGCCCGTAATACAGCGGCTTGATCCCCAGCGGGTCCCGGGCCAGCAGCAGGCCGTGGGGCCCGCCTATCATGAGCGCGAACATGCCGTCCAGTTGGTCCAGCATGTCCTCGTACTGCTCCTCGTACAGGTGCAGCAGCACCTCGGTATCCGAGCGGGTGTGGAACTGGTGGCGGGACTCTAGGCCTCCCCGCAAGTCCAGATGGTTATAGATCTCGCCGTTGAAGGCCACCGCCAGGTCGCCGCGTTCGTTGGTCATCGGCTGCCCCCCGCCCGCCAAGTCCATGATCGCCAGGCGCACATGCCCCAACACCCCGTTATCCAGCCGCGCTATCCCCTCCCCATCGGGCCCGCGGTGCTTTATCCGGGCCATCATCGCTCGCACCACTGATTCATCGGTTCTGCCGAATATCGCAGCTATTCCACACATCTATCCCACCTCCACAAGTACTTGCTGCCTTCGTCACACTCGGGCCATGGGTACCCAAAAGAGAACTGGGCTATCTGGGCTGGCGATCACGCCTAACCCTCCAGGGGAAGCTAAACAGGAGATTCCGGACGCTCCCCTACCGGCTTGGGCGGGAGAAACAACCGGCGCTTATCCAAAGAGGACCTGACGAGGCCAGGGCATGAGCCGGAAGCCCGGCAAGCACACCCCGAAAACCGCGAAGGCTGAGGGTGTTTGTTGTCGTTCGTCTACCGTCTAGGCTCCGCGGCGACCCTCACCGCTGGCGGAGCATACTGTATAATCTCACATTCAGTGTGGCCCTGTCAAATCGTCTGGGCCTTCGCCCCCTACCTCTCCCATCTCCCCCGCTTCCTCCCCCACTCCAACAGCCTCCTCAGTGCCGCTTCCTCCTCCGGCATCTGCACCGATCCTATTTCCACCGGTATCGAGCCTCCCGGCCCGTGCGAGTCCGTGCCGCAGGTTACCAGCAATCCCCGTTCCCGCGCCAGTCTGGCGTACTTCTCGCTCGCCATCTGGGTATGCGCCGAGTGATACGCCTCTATGCCCTCTATTCCCTCGTCTATGGCTTCCAGGACCAACCGTTCGTTATGGATCAACCCCGGATGGCTTATCACCGGCAGGCCCTGGCAGCGGTGGATGAGGTCGATGGCCTCCAGCGGGCTCAGCTTGTACCGCGCCACATAGGCCGGCTTGCCTCGACCCAGGTAGCGATTGAAGGCCTCCTGCGGTGTGTCCACGTGCCCCGCCGCCACCAGCACCCCGGCCACGTGGGGCCGCCCCACGCTTCCCCCGTTAGCCCGCTCCAGCACCTGCTCGTAGGTAATGTCCACACCGCGCCCCTGCAGCAGCTCCACCATCTTCTCCGCCCGCCCCTCTCGCGCCTCGCGGATGGCCGCCAGCTTCTCCAGCAACTCCGGCTGGTGGTAGTCCAGGAAGTACCCCAGGATATGCACCTCGGTGGAGTGGTAGTCGGTGCTGACCTCCACCGAGGGAATGATCATTAGGTCACTCCCCGCCGCCGCCGCCTGGGCCCGTGCGATCCCTTCCACGGAGTCATGGTCGGACAGGGCGATCGCCCGCATCCCCTTCTCCAGGGACACGGCGACGATCTCCTCGGGCGTCAGCGTTCCGTCCGAGGCGGTACTGTGAATGTGCAAGTCAATCATCAAGTGTTACTTCCGTTCGCTATTGCCGTGTTGGTCGTGAAACTTTGGGCACAGACTTCGAAATCCCTCTCTCAGCTCTGAACCCGATTTCCGATCTCCGAGACCACATTTCTTCATTGCCCCTCCCGGAACGGGAGGGGTGCCGGCGTCAGCGCCGGCGGGGTAGGGGACTCCGGCTCCGCGGCGCAGGCTTGGAAACCTGCCCTACCCCCGGTCCAGCCACTTCCTCGCCAACCTCACCGCCCCCGCCTTATCCAGCGGCTCATTGTTATCCCCGCACGACGGCGACTGCACGCACGCCGGACAGCCCTGCGCACAGGGACAGTTCTCTATCCGCTCCGCCGTGGCCTCCAGGAGCGCCTCCGCTTTGTCGTAGGCCTCCTCGCTCAGCCCCACCCCGCCGGGATAGCCATCGTAGATGCAAATCGTCGCTTCGCCGGTATCCGGGTGGAGTTGCGTCGACACCCCGCCCACGTCATGCGGGTCGCACATCACCAGCAGCGGCATCAGGCCGATCATGGCGTGCTCCAGCGCGTGCAGGCTCCCCAGTATGTCATACCCCTGGTCCGGAAGCTGTCCCAGCTCCTCCCCCATCGTCAGCCACAACCCCACCGTCTCAAAGACGTTGACTGGCAGCTCCAACGGCACGATTTCCTGCTCCGCCCCCCGGGACGAGTCCAGCTTCCGGTAGCCCACGATCTGGCTCTCCACCGTCACCTCCCCCAAGTGCACTTTCGCCCCCTGTGGCAACGGCCGCTCCTGGAATTGCTCGGCAATGTGGATCTCGCTCAGACTCACCGCGCGCGTGAAGTACTTCACGTCCTGCCGGCTGACCACCGCCCGCTTGCCTTCCAGGTCCAGGCTCTTGACCACATACGTCTCGCCTTGGTGCAGGTACACCGCCCCCGGATGCACCAGCCACATGGCCGAACTTTCGTCCACCGTCCCGATCAGTCGGTGCGGCGCGTCCAGGATGATCTCCAGCCCCGGCCCCGCCCCCCCGCGCAAGCCCAGCTCCGCCGCGGGGTAGCGCTCCGGATCCGCCCAGTACCACCGCCGCCGCCGGTCCAGCAGCCGGTGGGAGGTCAGCACCCCCAGGATGTCCTCCATCTCCGTCCCGAAGTACCGCGCATCATCCTTCTCCAGCGGCAGTTCATACGCCGCGCACAACAAATGCCCGCCCAGGATGAACCGGTTCTCCGGCGCGCACCGCGCCCGGTCATGCCCCGCCTCCAGGACGTACTCCGGATGCTCCATCAGGTACTGGTCCACCCCGCCGGCGGAGGCCAGCAGCATCGCCAGCGACTCCTGCCGCGCCCGCCCCGCCCGCCCCGCCTGCTGGCGCAGGGAGGCCAGATCGCCCGGATAGCCGATGCTAATCACCGCATCCAGTCCGCCGATGTCCACCCCCAGCTCCAGCGCCGAGGTCGCCACCACCGCCAGCAGCTCCCCGGAGAACAGCCGCCGCTCGATCAGCCGCCGCTCCTCCGGTAGGTACCCGCCTCGGTACGGTGCCACCCGCTCCTGCAGGGACGGCGAGTCGGACAGTCGCTCCCGGGTATAGCGCAGCACCATCTCCGTCTGCATGCGGCTGAGCGTGAAAGCCAGCGTACGCACCCCGGCCCGCACCAGCTTGGCGATCAGGTCCGCCGCCTCCCGGTTGGGGCTACGCCGCCGCCCCAGCTTGGCGTCCACCAGCGGCGGATTCCAGAAAGCCCACTGACGCCCCCCTCGCGGCGCCGTGTCCTCCTCGATTACCGTGAAGGGCTGCCCCACCAGTGTCTCGCACAATTCCCCCGGATTGCCGATGGTCGCCGAGGAGCAGATGAACTGCGGCTTCGCCCCGTAGTGATCACAGATTCGCCGCAGCCGCCGCAGCACATTCGCCATCTGCGAGCCGAACACGCCCCGGTAGACGTGGACCTCATCCACCACCACATACCGCAGTTGGCTGAAGAACTCGTCCCACCGCGCATGGTGCGGCAGCATCGCCACATGAAGCATATCGGGGTTGGTCAGTACTACCTGGGTGTTGCGGCGGATCTCCCGCCGCCGCTGAGGAGGGGTATCGCCGTCGTAGGTATCCGCCAGAAAGACCTCGCCCGCGCCGAAGTCCTCCAGCTTGTTGAGTTGGTCCTGCGCCAGGGCCTTAGTGGGGTATAGCAGCAGCGCCCGCGCCTGGCGATTCTCCGCCAGCGCCTGGGCGACGGGGACGACATAGCAGAGGGTCTTACCCGCGGCGGTGCCCGCCGCGATCACCACGTTCTGCCCGACGCCGCCCGCCTCCGGCGGGCCGAACACCGCTTCCAGTGCCTGCACCTGGTGCTTATACAGCCGACTACGCCCCAAGTCCTCGAGAATCTGCGCCACCGCCGGAGCCAGCGGCACGCTCAACTCCCCATAGGCTGCCCGCCGTCCTGGGTGCCTGGCGGTATGCACCAGTTGTCCGGCATAGCGACTATCTGCCTGGACCGCCCGCAAGAACTCCTCTATTGCCTTGTTAGCCATCAATCTTGCAGTGCTACCTTAGCTTGACACTCTCATGGGAAGCGATGAAACATGAGGCTTCACGACAGCGACCCCTTCCCCCTCCGGCCCCCATTCCTCATCTCCGGAACTCGATCTCTTCATCCTCCCGCCCTCCCGCAAGCGCCCATGTGCGTGCGCCGGAGGGCCGACGCGCGTTCTTTGCCCGCGGCGGGGTAAGCGCGGTGGCCCCTCATTCCGACCGGTCGGCCTCCTCCCCCGTCTCAGCAGGCGTGGCCAGCGACTGGTAGTACTCCATCGGGCTGTCCTCGTGCGAGACCTCCTCGTCGCCCCCCGCTTGTGCCGCCTCCCGCTCCCGGGCCAGCCGCCGGCCCCGCGCCTTCTCGATAATCCGCACCAGCCACACGCTCAGGAAATACAGGAAGAACAGCGGCGCCGAAAAGATGGTCATGGTCAGCGGGTCGTTGCTGGGCGTGACCACTGCCGCGATGATGGCGATGACTACGATCGCGTGCCGCCACTTGGCCATCAGCCACGAGGACCTAACGATCCCCACGAACGACAGGAACATGATCACCAGCGGCAGCTCAAACGAAATCCCCGAGGCCAAAAGCAGCTTGAGCATGAAGGTCAGATACGAGGTCAGCGTCAGCTCCGACTCCACACCCATGCTCTTGTTGATGCCGAACAGGTACGAGAAGAACATGGGAGAGACCCAGTAGGAGAAGACCACGCCCCCCAGGAACAGCCCGGTCGCGGCGGGAATCATCACCACCACCCAACGCTGCTCGCGCTTGCGCAGCGCCGGCTTGATGAACCCCCACAGCTCCCACAGGATCAGCGGACTGACCACGATCAACCCCGTCACCATGGAGATGATCATCGCCAGCATGAACCCGCCGGCGGGCTCGAAGATGCGGAAGGGCAGCGTCTCGGCGCCGATGGATCTCGCACCCACCTCCGCCGGGCGTCGCAGCACCTCCAGCAGTGGCCCCCGGAAGTACCACGCGCCGGAGGCTGCCGCGAACCAGTACAGCAACATGCGCATGATCCGCGCCCGCAGCTCGTCCAGGTGCTCGAGGAAGCTCAGTTCGTCGTCAACGCTCTTGGGTTTGGCCCTCATGTATGTGGGCGAAAGGGCACGCGTGGAGCGGGCTTTCTAGCCCGCCCAGTTCAGGCCCAAGCGCGGGCCGGGAAGCCCGTACCGCCCGGTTCACAAAGGGCCTCACACTCTCCCCGCGTACCACTGCTCGAAGTACTCCTTGCTCCGGGCGATGCTCTGCTCCAGCCAGTCCCGGTGCGCCGCCAACCATCGCACCGTCCGCCGCATCCCCTCTTCCCAGAGGATCTCCGGCTTCCAGCCCAAGGCCGCCAGCTTCGCGCCGTTCAGCGCATAGCGCACATCATGCCCGGGTCGGTCCTCGACGTACCGGATCAGGCTCTCCGGCTTGCCGAGTTCATCAAGGATTAGACGTATGGTAGTGAGGTTTGTGCTCTCGTTGCCGGCGGCAATGTTGTAGGCTTCCCCTGGCACGCCCTTCTCCGCCAGCGTCACCATCGCCCGGCAGTGGTCCTCCACATGCAGCCAGTCCCGCACCTGCAGTCCATCCCCATACACCGGCAGCGGCTCGTCTCGCAGCGCCCGGTAGACGAAGAACGGCACCAGCTTCTCCGGGTACTGGTACGGCCCGTAGTTGTTGGCCGGGCGGCTGGTCACCACCGGCAGCCCGTAGGTCACATAGTACGCATACCCCAGCCGATCCGCCCCCGCCTTAGCCGCCGCGTAGGGATTGCGCGGATTGAGCGGCGCCTCCTCGGAGAACTCCCCCTGCGGGCAGCAGCCGTACACCTCATCCGTCGCCACGTTCAGGAACACCCGCGGCTGCACCGCCCGCGCCGTCTCCAGCAGCACCTGCGTCCCCATGAAGTTAGTCCGCGCCGCCGCCTCCCCGCCCATGATCGACCGATCCACATGTGTCTCGGCCGCTAGGTGCACCACCACCTCCGCCTCTGCCATTGCGTCGGCCACCGCCTCCCGGTCGCAGATATCGCCCTCAAAGAAGGTCAACCGGTTGTCGTCCAGCACGTCATCCAGATTAGCCAGATTCCCCGCATAGGTCAGCTTATCCAGCACCGCTACCTGCGCGCTCACCTGCGTCCACAGCAAGTACCGCACCAGATTGCAGCCGATAAACCCCGCCCCGCCGGTCATCAAATATCGCATGATTGCCGTCTCACTCCCAACCTGGGCAAACCCGCCGCCCCCCCCACCTCCCTATTCCGCCTGCCTCTATCTAGTCTCCAGCCCCGGGCTGATAATCGCCTCCGCCATCGTCGGCGGTGGCGCCTTCTCCACGATTACCCGCCGCCCCTCCACCCGTAGCCGCCCCTGCGCGTACCACTGGATCGCCTGCGGATAGATGCGATGCTCCTGCATCAGGATGCGCGCCCCCAGGCTCGCCTCGTCGTCCCCCGGCAGCACCGGTACCGCCGCCTGGATGATCACCGGCCCGGTATCAAACTGCTCGTCGGCGAAATGCACCGTACACCCCGAGATCGGTACCCCATACTCCACCGCGTCCCGCTGCCCATGCGCCCCCATGAAGCTCGGCAGCAGCGCCGGATGGATATTCAGCACCCGGCCCTGGTAAGCTTGATACACCATCGGCCCCAGCCGCCGCATGTACCCCGCCATGCAGATCAGCTCCACGCCGTACTGCGCCAGCAGGCGCAGGTGCTCCGCGTCCGCCGCCTCCCACTCCACCGTCCCGCTCTTGCGCCCTGCCGGCACGTACACCCCCGGCACCCCCGTCTGCCGCGCCCGCTCTAGCGCATAGGCGTCGGCCACATTACACAGGACCACCGCCACCTCCGCGTCGATCCTCCCGGAGACGCAGGCGTCCAGGATCGACTGGAGATTCGTCCCGCCGCCAGATACCATCACTGCCAGGCGCAGCTTAGACAAGACCACGGCCTTCTTTCGATGATAAGAATAGTCCAATTATTCCGCGTAGAAGAGGGAGTAACCTTCTTGGGGAAAGCCGAGGGGGAGAAACTGCGGGGGCGGCTATCGCCACGTCTCCGTCGCGATAGCCGCCCCATGTTTAGCCAACCACCCGCCGCCGACCCTTCACTTGCTCGCGCATACCCCATTCAGCCACAACACCCTCTTGTAGTCCTCCGGTTCCCCCGCCAGCCCCGAGGGGTCCGCCAGAGTCAGCAGCGTGATCTGCTCTGGGTCCAGCTTGCCGTTGTCATCCTTGGAGTCCTTCTCCAGGCTTAGATCGTCCCACGGTATCGTCAGGTACGTCCACTCGTCTCCCGCGTTGGCCTCGATCTGCTGCGCGTACCGCGCCTTGCCCTTCTCCTCCACGCTCACCATCAGCGTCAGCTTCTGCCCCGCGCGCAGCGCCAGGTGCAGCGCCTTGGTATCGGCTAGTTGCCCCTGCCGCACCGGCTTGAGCCATGCCACCAGCGTCCCGCCTGGAAGCGTGTACTCAAAGCGGTAGTGCCCCGTCCCCGCGCCCTGGTCGTTCGGCTCATCGGCTTCTCGAATCGCCTTCCAGTCCCTACCTCCCACCACGATCCAGCGAATTGCCTCCCGGTCGCAGCTATCGAGCACCACCGGCGCCGGCCCCTCGAGGGGGTAAGGTACCGTCTCTTTCTCCGGCGCCACGGCCAGCAACTTCACCTCGTCCAGGTACATCCGCCGCGCCCCCGGCTCAAACCCCGCCACCGGTAGTTTCCCCAGCAGCGTCGAGAGGAACCCGCTGGCGTCAACCACGCCCAGCCCCTCCAGTTGTTCCGGATCCAGCTTCCCATTCGGGTCGGGCATCTCGTCCATGGGGTAGAAGTCGTCCAGTCCCAGCGTCACCTGCTGCCACATCCCCGCCGGCGCGAAGAAAGGCGCCATATACGCCCCGCCCCCGTTCTCCCGCCCCCCCACTAGAGCTGTGGTCGTCTTCGAACTCTTGAACCACAGACTGATCCCGGCCATCCCCGGCGCACCTCCTGGCAGCGGCACCACTGCGCTTCCGTTCAATATCCCCTCCATCCCGGTATTGACCGCCCTGAACAGGTACTTCACTTCCAGCGACGAGGTCCCCGCCAGCACGTCATCCTGCGCCGCGGTCAGCCCCACGATGGCCTGAGGATTCAGGCTCACCCAGGGATCCGCCATCTGCTCAAAGTCCCAGTACTGCACCACCTCCGGCTCGACGAGCGGCTGGGCGGAAACGGGGATCAGCAGCAAGGCACACCAGAGGCACAGCACCAACCGCGGGAGAGTAGTCATGGTCGCAACCTCCAGGCAGGAAGTATCCCAGACACTTTGTATTATAACACATCCGGGTCAAGAGGAGTTGCGCCCACCGAGGAACGCGCGGCGAGCGAGGTGCTCCCGGCGGAGGAGCCGGGGGGAGGCGCCTGTGCGCCCACTGGCCTACCCGCCCTCCCCCCTCTCCCGCCAAGCGCGTTTGCGAGCAGAAGAAGGGGGCAGGGGGGTAGGGCGCTTCTTCTAGAACTAGAACGCCACCGTCATTGCCCGCGGGGGGCACACCGGCACACACAGCTCGCACGCGATGCACCGATCCGCGTCGAAGTACACCCGCTGGGTCTCTACTTCCCGATACAGCGCCTGGGTGGGGCAGATCGTCAGGCATGCCCCGCACTCCGTGCACTTCTCCTCCACCCGCACCACATCTTTCTCCAGCGGCTGTACCGCCACTCCCTGGGCCTCCACCCACACCAGTGCCTTAGTCAGGTTCTCCTCCGTCCCCTCCAACCCCAGGACCATCAGGCCCTCCGCATCCGGCGTCACGTTCGCCCGCAGGATGTTGAACTCCAGGTCAAAATCCCGCGCCAGCCGCGACACTACCGGCACATCTATCATCTGCTTCGGATAATGAAATACCACACGGCGAGTTGCCATGATTGATTGCCTCCTTACAGTTCCCGCGTGGCGCGGGCTTTCTAGCCCGCGCTTCGGTTGGGCAGGGCGGGCTGGAAAGCCCGCCCCACGCGGACAGACACGCGCCCCTACCCCACCGGTCTCTCGTTGAGCATCTTGAACGTCAGACCCGAGTCCGCCGAGGGCAGCAGCCGCACCGGCTCGGTCAGATGGAACTTGCCCGTCGCGATTTGCTCCTTCAGCTCCCCGGCGATCTGCTGCGCCCGCGGGTAGCTCGACAGGGATCCCGTGGGGACTTTCTTCCCCTCGATCTCGATCTCCCCCGTCCGCAGCTGCGCGTAGGAGACCTCTCCCAGCGGCGCCCCTTCCCCGTACGGGTAGTTCCGGCTGTAGTCCACGATCGGGCAGGTGATCTCCGCATCCGTCACCGCCGTGAATCGCGCCATCTCCGCGTCCAGAATGGGGATAGGTATCCCGATCCCTACGTTCAGCGACACCCCATACCCGTACATCGACACGCCCACTACCCATTCCGGGCTCATCTGCTTGAGGTCCCCGATGACCGCCAGGGTCCCCGCCCCGCCTTTGGTCACGCCATTCTCCCGCCGAGGCACCGTCGGGGCGTGCTGGGTGCCCTGCCAGAAGACGTACCCCTCGCCCCCGCCCAGCCAGATATGCGTCCCCACCCCGATGGTCCGGTAGTAAGGGTCGTTCAGCAGCGGCGACAGTTGCCCGGCCGAGCAGTAATTGGCGTTACCGATGTCCTTTTGCAGCACGCCCATGTAGGTATAGATGTCCCGGTCGCCCTGCGAGTTGACCGCGCAGTTGTAGTTCTGGTAGGCGTTGCGGAAATTGCACAGCACGCAGTCGTTCAGGTCCTCCAGGTTCACCCACGTATCCAGGTGCTTGCGCGGGTAGCAGTCGGTCCCATACGCCTCCACCCGCAGCCGCACATCCTTCCCGGCGATCAGTTCCTGGATGACATGCGCCCCGCCGTAGCGGAACTCTCCGGGGAAGGGATCGTTCTCCGGGTCATGCTCGGGCAGTTCAGTAGCCCCGATATACAGGTCCACCGCTGCCAGTCCCGCATAGGCGGAAATGTCGTTCAGCCACGCCCGATTGGCCTTGATCCGCGGCTTGCTGTGCCCGAAGTTCAGGTACGCCCCGCTCGAGCACATCGGCCCGAAGGTCCCGGTGGTCACCACATCCACTCGCTCGGCGGCCTTCTCGGCCCCCTCCTCCGCTACGATCCCGATCATCTCCTCCGCCGTCACCACCACCACCGAACCGGCGGCTATCTTCTCATTAATCTCAGCATAGGTCTTAGCCAAGGGTATTCACTCCTTCTTCTCTTGGGTAGCACAGGCTTCCCCGCCTGCCTCCCCTCCGCGTGGCGCGGGCTTTCTAGCCCGCATTCCGTCCTCCTGGGGCAGGCTTCCGGCCCGTTCCCCTTCCCGGGTACGACAAACGTCGCCCGTCGCCGTCCGCCTTTACGGCGCAGCGGCAGACACTATCATGCACCAACTAGACAACTGGGTAAAGTCAAACGGAGGAAAAAGGCGCTGGGGCTTTACGACAAGTGGTGAGGGAGCACAAAACTTCCCTCAAGTGGCGAGCCTCGGCCCTCTTCCGCCGGGCGCACGCGCCGCTGGTGGTGTCCGGGAGACACCCCAGCGGCTAACGCATGCCCATAAAGTGGCGGAATTGGCACCGAGAACGAGGTTTCATAGGTCAATACCTTCGACGGTAAGTGTAGCGAATTGCTTCGCCCCTGTCAAGCAAAAGGAAGAAAAAACTATCACTGCGTGATAGACAAACACACCCCCCTCCCGGTGCCACCGGTGTCTCGCCGGTGCTTGTAGGGGCGGCACTTCCTGTGCCGCCCGGCGGTCGTTGCCGCGGTGCTCCCCTCCCGGTACGACGGGCGTCTCGCCCGTCGCTCCCCTTCCCCTCTCCCCGGCCGTAGGCGCGGGAGAGGGGAAAGCGCACGTCCGCGTGCGCAGGGGTGAGGTTCTCTCCCTACTCCAACCCCAACCTCTCAGCCTTCGCCTTCTTCCGCTTCGGCGCCCGGGCGAAGCTCGTCACCACCGGCGACCACCGCGGCAGCTCCAGCCTCTCCCGCTCCTCCAGCAGCCCCTCCACCGTAAGGATCTGCAGGCGCGGCACCGGCTCCTCCAGCGTCGGCGGCTTGTAGAACCCCGCCGCCGCCGCTTCCTCCCGCATCGGTCGCGTCGGCTCCTCCAGCGTGATGAACGCCCCCATCTCCGCCTTCTCCCGCTCCAGCACCCCTTTCAGGTCCCGCACCTGGGCGGAGTTCACGTGCCCCGACTTGACCGAGATTACCACCCGCTTATGCGCCCCCGAGTCGTCGTCGCGGAAGTACACATTCCCGTCAATCCCCTGATCCGCGCCCTTCTTGACCTCTCCCGCCGGCCGCGCCTTCACCAGCCCCAGCGCCCACAGTTGGAACTGGTGCCGGTCCTGCTGCGCCAGCGCGTGCCCGCTCGCCAGGTCGGTCGGCTCACCGGTCACTTCATAGTCAGCCAGGTCCGGCCCGAAGGCGTCCGCCAGCCGGCTCTTCATCAGGGTAATGGCGATATGGGTAATGTCAATCCCGATCCACCGCCGATGCAACCTCTCCGCCACCGCAATAGTAGTCCCACACCCACAGAACGGATCGAGCACCAAGTCCCCCTCGTTCGAGGAGGCGAGGATGATGCGTTCGAGGAGGGCTTCGGGCTTCTGGGTGGGGTAGCCGAGGCGCTCGGTGTGCCAGGATCGGAGCGCCTGCAGATCATCCCAAACATCCTGGAGCGCTATGCCCGGCGCTTCTTCCAGGAACACCTTCAGGCGCGGGACGCCGTTGCGCGTCCAGAAGATGCGATTCTCGCGCAGCATGCGGTCGATTCCTGCCTGGTCGAACATCCAATGACGTCCACGGGGCGGCGGTATGACCCCACGCTCCCCAAACTCCCTCGGGGGCCCCACACCTGCTCCCGAGAGGTCCGCCGACATAAAGCGCCTGCCATCGTCATCCGTGTACCTATAGTACTGCTCAACGTACGCCGGGTTGTAGGCCTGGTAAACCTTGTTCCACAGTGATTGCGCTGACTTCGCGTAGAAGAGGATTGTGTCGTGGACGTTACCACAACGCCCCGCATCGCTGTGGGTCGTCGTGCGACGCCAGATGATCTCGTTGCGGAAGTTCACCGGCTCGAACACCGCGTCCATGACCAGTTTCAGATAATGGCTCGCCGTCGGGTCACAATGCAGGTAGATGCTCCCGGTCGGCTTGAGCACCCGGCGCAGTTCCACCAGCCGAATCGCCATCATGGTCAGGTAGGCCATCATGTCGTTCTGTCCCAGGAATCGCCGCAGCGCCTGCATCAACTCGGAGACCTTCTCCGGCCCGGAGGTGACGATCTCGTCATAGGCCCCCTCGGCCATCCCCCAGTGCCAGAAGTCGTCAAAGGCCTTGATCTGCGCCGCCGACTCCGCCCCCGACCGCTCCTTGAACAGCACGTTGTACGAGGCCTTGGAGTTGAAGGGCGGGTCGAGGTAGATGAGGTCCACCGACTCGTCCCCCACATACCGCCGCAGAATATCGAGGTTATCGCCGAAGTAGAGGTGGTTGGGAGGGGGGGTGGACATGGGGAGGAGGTTCGACGAGGAGGCGGGGAGGACCTGCCGCAATGGCGCGGCCCGCGTACTACTGGCGACCAGCAGGGGCGCGCCTGTGCGTGCGTGCCCTCCCTGGTGGCTCCCACGCGCCTTTGGCGTGAGGCGGGGACTTGGGGAAGCGGGTGCTCACACACATCAGGCGTGTCGCCCGCCGGCATCACTGTCGATAACTTCCTTGCCATAGGCCGGCTGACCGGAGGCCGCGGAAACGTTGCGGAAGAGCCGGAATTCCCGGAAGCGCTGCTTGTCCTGCTTGCCTCCGATCTCTGTCCAGGAAACCGTGAGGAACGTATCATGATCCGCGTTCGGCACACTCTTTTCGGACAAGACGAAGTATGCCGTCTCGAACGGTGAGAGCGCGGGTGTTCCCCAGCGCAAGGCAGCGCCCTTGGAATGAGGCAGATCCGGCACTGCAGGTCTCCACATCGCATGCTGTCCCTGGCCCTTCGCCACAGCCCGCCCCTCGCGATCAGGAACAGCGCAGACCTCAACGTCTATGATTGCCGCGCGGCTGACGTTGGTGATCACCCAATGCCACGACGCCGCGCGGTTCGTCCCCTCCATCGGGCCGTCACCCACGCGAACATCGGTCTTCGTGTCCCGTTTGCGTATCTCTTCCGATGTGCGGTTGGCCTGCCGCGACAGCCGTATGGCCCAGATGGCGACTACGGTGGACACTATGGAGATCAATATCGCCGGGTTTGTCAGGTACTCCGTCATATTATGTACCTCGGAATTCCGGAGATTACAGTAATACCACACTCGATCCCCCTGCTTTTTGCCCAGCAACCTCCACCCGCTTCTCACTCCCCGCAATCTTCCTCAGTGCCACCGCTCCCCAGCGCAGCGCTCCCTTCCTTCCCGCGCACCTTCCCCCATGCCGAACGCCACGGTCGTCTGCCCACACCGCTACCTCCCACCTTCCACCTTCCACTTTTTTCCCCCAACCCCTTGACAAATAGTACAAAGCTGCTATAATGCTCCCGTAGTGACCTTTATCTAGTCTGGATTGTCCACCTTGGCACGCTTCTCAGCGTGGCCCGGCCCAACTTCGCCGTCGTTGCCGACCATCTCCGACAGCCGGGGAGTTACCCTCGCCCGGCCCGGCCCCAGGGCCCTTATCACCGCACCGGCTCAGCGCCGCACAATTGCCCTCTCCTCCCCCTCTCCCAAGCCGTAGGCGCGGGAGAGGGGGCCGGGGGGTGAGGTTCCCGCTCTCCGCCCGTCGTTCCGGCCCCTCCTCCGTGGCACGAGGCCCCGGGCCCCGCACACCACCCGCACCGGTCGCCGCTCCACCCCCCCGGCGCGTACGCGGGTTCCTTGACAACCTACGCGGCCGGGCGGCCGGGCAGGGCCTCATAGACCGTGGCGTAGTAGACCAGCCCCGAGCCCAGGAAGGCCGCGGCGATCAGGCCTACCACCCAGATGAAGGCCCACTGGAACAGCGAGGCCACCGTCTGCAAATCGGTCGCCCCTGCCTCCGGGCGGCGGTGGGTCTCCACCTCCGTGGTCAGGCGCGTCTCGTAGTGATTCGCCAGCTCCTCCAGCACCCGGTCCAGCTCCCCCTCCAGCTCGCCTTGACGCAGCATGCTGATGAAGAAGGGCGAGAAGGACTGCGGGTAGCGGCTGAAGGCGCTGGCCAGCGACCGGCCCATCTCCACCGCCTCCTGCACCGAGTGGAGCACCTCCACCAAGAAGCGGCTCTCAGTCCCCTCGCGCAGGGACTCGAAGATGTCCAGAATGTTCACCTGCGCCGCCATGAGCGTGGCAAACTGCCGGCACATGGTGGCCATTTCTGCGTTGCTGATGGTCTGATCGGTCTCGGGCATAGATGCACCTCGTGTTGTAGGGCGGGGCCTACGTGCCCCGCCGTGGGAAGCGGCGAGCGACGTAGCGCCCGCCCTACGTTCTACTTCCTGCTCTGCAACTGCTTGACCAACCCCTGCGCCAGCTTGTGCTTCGGGTTGTGGGCCAGTTCCAGCTCCAATTCCGCTACCGCCTCGAGCAGTTCGCCGCGACGTAGGCGGAGGGCGGCGAGGTTGTAGTGCAGGTCGGGATGGGTGGGGTGTTCGGCGACCAGGCGCTCTAGGACCTCCCGTGCCTGGTCCAGGTGGCCCAGAGCAGTCTCGGTGGCGGCCAGGTTCAGCCAGGCCTGCGGGCGCGCGGGGTCCATCTCCGTGGCACGGGTGAACTCGCCGATGGCCGGGGTGTACTTCTCCAGATGATAGTAGGCCAGCCCCAGGTTCACGTGCGCCAGGTACGACTCCGGCGCCAGGCGCACGGCTTCCGAGAAGTGCTGGACCGCCTCGGGCCAGCGCTTCCGGCGCAAGGCGGCGGTCCCGGCGTGCAGATGCCGCCGGGCTGCGATTCTCGCTGGGCGGTCGGAGGGCAGGTTGCGTCGCAGCATGGCCGCCTCCCTTTCGCGTCTGGCCGGAAACCTCTTCCCCTTCGCCGGCGTTTCTCCTTGTAGAGCTGCCCAGCAAACCTGCCAGGTCTGCAGCAGCCCGATTAGGAGGAACCCCTCGTGCGCTCACGGACGCTGCTAGTGCTGGCGATAGTCGTGTTGGGCGCGGGCGGATATGCCGTCTTCCGCATGACGCGCCCGCCCCTGGACGACAAGACGCAGATCCAGAACCTGATCCTCACCGCCTCCCGCGCGCTCGAACAGCAGCGGGTCAAGAGCTTCATGGCGGTAGTGGCCGACGACTACAACGACGGGACGTACAACAAGCAAGACGTCGAGAACCTAGTGCGCGGCGCGGTTCTACAGAGCGGCGAGATCCGCGTTGTGCCGTACCTGCGTTCCCTGCAGATACAGGCCACGACCGCCACCGCGACGGTGGAGGCGGAGGTGACGGTGGGCTACACGCGCGGCAACCCCCACGCCGAGCCGGGGCGCGGCCGGTATACCGTGGAGATGGCCCTGCGTAAGGGCCGACATGGCTGGCAGGTTACCAGCGCCCGCGGCTGGGAGTCGGCCCAGGCGCAGTTTGGGGGAGAGATGTAAGGGACTCACGCCGGCTCTGTAGGGCGCGGGCTAGTGCCGCGCCCTACAAAAGAGGCGGGAGCGTCAGTCCTCAAAGACCACCATCCCGTGCTCCTCGATGCGCGGGACCGTGCAGGTGGCGCGGCCGCTCTCGTAGCTGAACTCCAGCGGCGTCTCGCCGGGTATCTGGAGAACCTGGCGGGGCGCGGCGGGGAGGCGCAGACTGATCTCCACGTCCACCAGCGGCGGGATATCGTCTAGCGTCTCACTGTGCACCGTGCGGCGCAAGGCGTGGTAGTTGACCACGTGCACCATTGTCTTATCCCCCAGGCGGGTTACCGTTACCTCGGAAGTTGCCGGGGCGCTGGTGGTGACCAGCGGTTCGGGCAGCAGCAGCCGCAGGCAGTTGCGCACCAGGCGCCGCAGGTTCAGATCCCCCCGCTCCCAGTAGGCCCGGAACATCGCCCCGCACAGGTAGATCACGTTACCCCGCCGCACCACGCCGGGCCGCTCGGCGCGCTTCTCCGCCGGGGTGTAGGAGTGCGAAACGTAGTGCTCCCAGGTGCGGTTGAAGTAGGGGTCCCACACCTCGGCGAGTACCTCCGCGTCCGCGGCCGCCGCTACGGCGGAACCGCCAGCGGTGAGGACCTGCAGGAAGTCGGGCGGGATGTCCGCCGCCAGCGGGTCCAGCGGGCGGAAGAAGTCCGGGCTGTAGGGGCTGGGTCCCTGGTAGCTTACGCCCAGTTGGTCGGCGAGGGCGAACTCGCCTTGTTCCCGGTCGAGTAGCGCCTCGTGGCTGAAGAGCAGCGCGCCGCCGGATTCCAGATAGGTGCGGAGGTTCTCAACAAGCTCCGGCGTGGGGTCGGTGGCGTCGGCGACGACCAGCACGGAGTAGGCGGAGAAGTCCATCCACGGCTCGATGATATCGAACTGGGCCTGCTCCTCCAGCAGCATCTGCATGGCCCCGTCATGACCGGCATGCCGGGCGCCTGACAGGAGCAGGCCGATCTCGGTGACCGCCTCCGCGCCCTGGCAGTACGGTTGCTTGGCGGCCACGTCGGCGAAGGCCTCCCCGATGGTGCGGTAGACCGCGGCGTCCAAGCGACCGCGGGGGTGCAGCTGATCACCGATGGAGATAGCAGCAGTGTTGGCCAGCATCCCCCCGCACTCCCACTTGAGCGCCTTTGCGGACTTAAGCCCGCCGAAGTCACCCCAACTGACCTGGAAGCGCCCGGTCATGCCCTGGATGGGCTTGCCGAAGTTGCGCGAGTAGCGCGACCAGAAGGGGAAGAAGGAGTAGCCCCAGCCTCCGGTGGGGAGGGCCTCGATCTCGACGTGGCTCTGGTGGACGATGCGCTTCTCCAGGCGCTCGCCGGCTGGACCGATGCCGTTGTAGAAGATGGTGGCCTGCGGTCGGCGGTCCCAGATCGCCGCGCTCATGCGGGCCATGAAGCGGTCGATGATCAGCTCGGTCATCCGCTTGACGTCGGCCTCGTTCTTCGGGTCGAGGCCCTCACGGGCCATGGACTCGAGGCAGTAAGGGCAGTAACAGCCCGGCTGATGGTGCCAGACGATGTCATAGAAGACCCCGTCGATATCGTAGTTATCTGCCACCTCGCGGGCGATGGCCTCCACGTAATCCACGTATGGGCTGTTGAGGCACAGCGAGTGCCAACCGCCATAGTTTTCGCCGAAGTACTCCGGGCGTTGGGGGCGGCCCTGGTAGTCCACCTGCAGCCACTCGGGGTGGAGTTTGCCAATGTGGTCGTCCCAAACACAGGTGATGTAGGCCGGGACCTTGATGCCGAGTTCGTGGCAGGCCTCTAGCTGCTGCCCGAAGAGGTCCAACTTGAGCGAGGGATGCACCGGACCGATCTGGGAGGGGTAGTAACACTGCCCATGGTGACAGCGGGCGAAGCAGGTACAGACCTCCACGTTCGCCTCGGCGAGAGTGCGGGCAAACTCAGCGGCGTCGAAATCGGCGCCGACATCGGGGAGGAGCGGGGAGGTGTGAAAGTCCAGGTGAATCCAGCGCAGGGGCAGGACCAGGGATGATTTTTCCAGCAGCATGGCAGTGAATCTCCTTCCGCGGACACGGCCGGGGTGGTAGGGACGTGGGTGGGATTCGACGGGGGGAGGGGGGAATCCTCTCTCCCCAGCCCACCCCGACGCGCTGCGTACGTCGGCTCTCGTACGCACACGTGCGCTGTCGAAAGAGCGGGAGGAGAAGGAACGGGGTTTCGCAGCGGCTCATGTGTGTCTCCTGGCGCCAGGAAGACCGGGAAACACGCCGCGCAGACGCTTTTACTAGGTTTACCATCAAGTTCTGCTCAAGCACGGCACTTCTTTATTGCAAGTTTACTTCAAGCGGCTTCCCCTGCGTCGGGGCGCGGGTATAATGGCGGCGTTCTAAGCAACAGATCTCTACGTATGCTCTAAACTGCCCCCCAAGCAGTAGTGGTGAAAGAGCCGATATCCCCAATCGGCTCTTTTGTTTTTAACGGCAGACACGAAGACAAGCCCAACTAGAGGTACGAAGACAGGCCCAACGACAAGGGACCGGGAGCGATCCGGTTGTCGTTGGGCCTGTTGGTTTGTGGGGGCTTCCGGGTGGGCCGGATTCGCCGCTCTTTTCGAGCGCACCTCGTATGCGGCCCCTCCGGGAGGGCTAGTCGGACTCGGTGGGGCCTGGGGCGGGGGTGGGTTTCACCCCGAGGGCGGCGGCGAGGATCTTGCGGGCCACCGGGGCGGCGGCAGTGCCGCCGTGACCGCCCTCCTCGATGAAGACGCAGATGGCGTAGCGTGGCTCATCTGCCGGGGCGTAGCAGACGAACCAGGCGTGCGGGGGTCGGTCCAGTCGGTCCTCCGCCGAGCCGGTCTTGCCTGCCACCGGCACCCCCAGGCCCTGCATCACGTGAGCCGTGCCGTGAGTGCGCTCCACCGCCAAGCGCATGCCCCGTCTTACCTTCTCCAGCACATCGGGGGCCACGTCCACCTGGCGTCCCTCGGGAGCATCTACCTCCTGCCGACCATAGCCCATCCACTCCGGCCAATCGATGCGTTTGACCAGATGCGGCTGGGGCAGGAACCCACCGTTGGCCACCGCAGCGGTCACCACCGCCATCTGGAGCGATGTGACGTTGATGAATCCCTGCCCGATCACCAGATGCAGCGTGTCCCCCGTGGTCCAAGATTCCTGCCTATCGTTGACCTTCCAGCGGCGGTCGCCCACAAACCCCGCCCACTCCTGGTCGAGGCCGATCCCCGTCACCGCGCCCAGGCCGAAGCGGCGGGCGTAGTCGGCCAGCGCGTCACTGCCCAGGCTCTTGTTGAGCACGAGGTTGTAGAAGTAGATGTCGCACGACTGAGCCATGCCCCCCCAGTAGTCCATCGTGCCGTGTTTCTTCCAGCAGCCGAAGCGCGTGTGGTCGCGGCCCAAGTAGATGGCGCCGGAGCAGTAGTAGCTGTCGTCGGTGGTGAGGTCGGTGGTGGAGAAGGCGGCACAAGAGCTGATGAGCTTGAAGATGGAACCGGGGGGGTAGGAGCCGCTGATGGCGTGGTTAAGCTGGGGGCTGCGGGGATCATTGCTGAGCGCCCGGAACTCCCGGGGAGTCCAGCCGCCAATCCACTTGTTGAGATCAAAGGCCGGGCGGCTGACCATTACCAGGACCTCACCGGTGCGGGGGTCGAGGACGACGACGGCGCCGACGCCGAGCTTGCCCTTGAGCGCCTCGTCCAGGGCGCTCTCGGCAGCCTTCTGCAGCTTGGCGTCGAGGGTGAGGTAGACGGTGGCGCCGGGCACGGGCTTGCGCTCGGCGACGACCCAGGTGGGCTCTCCTTTGGCGTTGACCTCGTAGAGCCGGAAGCCGCGGCGCCCCTGTAAGAGAGGGATGACGTTGCCCTGGGCGTCGGTGACCTTCTCCAGCAGCTTCTCAGCGCCGGTTTGGCCGACCAGGGAGTCGAGAGCGTAGACGCGGTCCCGGATGGGGAAGGGCGGCCCATCGGCGGGATTGGTCGCGGGGTAGGTGACTTTGCGGAGGTTGTCGTGCTGCATCTGGGTGATCCCGCGTACATAACCGAGGAGGTGGGCGGCAAGCTTGCCGTGCGGGTAGAAACGCCGGACCTGGGTACCGATGCGGACACCGGGCATCTCCAGACACCGGGCCTCGACACAGGCGGCAACCTCGAAGGGCACATCCTCACCAATGTCCTTGAGAGGGACGGCCTCCAGGGCCCGCTCCCCCAGGGCGGCTTCCAGGGCCTCGCGGACCCGGGGCATGGGAACGTCGAGGATCTCGGTGAGCAAGCGCACAATCTGCTCGGAAGCGGCCGGGTCTTTCTGGGGGTAGTCGGCGGGCACGACCTCGACATTCCACTGCGAGCGGTTACGGGCGAGGACTTCCCCGCGGCGATCGAGCAGGAGGCCGCGGGGGGCGGGCTCCCAGACGTCGCGGAGGCGGTTCTCCGCCGCCAACTGGTCGGCACTCTTCTCGCCCCACGACACCAACTGCAACATCCCCAGGCGTCCGACCAAGACGAGCAGCACGAGGGCGGTGCACACCAGAAGTAGGCGGATTCGGATGTCGTAGCCGGTGAGTTCCATGGGGGGAATCGATAGACGACAAATGGGGACAGAAGTGCGGAGACTGGAGACGGCTCGTGGTCTTTCACTCGTCGACTATCGTTTATCGATGCCGTTCACGGTCCTTTGTGAATCGGGCACTTGCCACGGGGGGCGGTGCCGGCGGGGTAGCTGCGCTCCTCGGTGCTGGGGCAGAAGGGGCCGGCCAGCTTGCCGCTTTCGGTGCAGACGTTGACGGTTACCGTACGGCCGCCGGAGCCCGAGGACTCATCGCCGGCCACTGGCCGCTCCGGCGCCACAGTCGCTCCTGCGCGGTGCAGCTTGCAGGTTCCGGGAACCTTCTCGCCCGGCTCGAAGGTCTTCTCATAGGTGTTGGGGCAATACGGGCCGGCGCGCTGATCGGTGTCGGCACAGAGGGTGACGGTCTGGGCTTTGGCCTCCGGCTTCTCGGGGGGCTCGCGCCGAGTGGCCACCACCCCCGAGCCCTCCGGAAACTTGCCGTCGTAGCCGAGCAGTTGCATGGCCTGGCGAGTGAACTTGGCCCACAAGGGGGCGCAGAAGCCGCCGCCGCTGGCGTCGTGCATGGGCGAGTAGTCCTCATTACCTACCCAGACGGCGGTGGAGAGGTCGGGAGTGAAGCCGACCCACCAGGCATCGCGGCCGCTCTGGGTGGTACCGGTCTTACCGCCGGAGGGGTAGCCGACGCTGCGGGCGCGGGTACCGGTGCCGTAGCTGATGACGCTGCCCAACATGCTGATCATGCTGACGGCGGTCTCCGGGGAGATGACCCGCTGCGGGCGGGAGAAGTCACGATAGTTGTAGAGAGTGCGGCCCCAGTAGTCGTCTATCCGCAAGACGAAGGTGCGGTCGTAGCGCAGGCCGCCGGAGGCGAAGGTGGCGTAACCGGAGGCCTGCTCCAGGGGCGAGAGTTCCGACACCCCCAGGGCCAGGGACATGTAGGTGCTGAGGCGCTCTATGGGGATGTTTATGACCTTGGCAGCGTACTCGCGCACGCGGTCCCTGCCGACCCTCTGCAGGACCCGCACGGAGACGAGGTTGACGGACTGGGCCAGGGCACTGCGCAGGGAATACATGCCGCCCTGGCGAGGGCTATAGTTCTTGGGCGACCAGTACTTGCCGTTGCCCTGAGGCAGGGAGATGGCGCTGCCGCTGAACTGGGAATTGGGGCTGTAGCCGGACTCCAGCGCGGCACACCAGACGTAGGGCTTGAAGGAGGAGCCGGGCTGACGGCCATACTGGGGCGGGCCGGGATGGGCGCGGTTGTACTGGAGCTTCTCGTAAGGGCCGACGCCGCCGACCATGGCCAGGACCCGGCCGTCATGCACGTCCACACAGGCCAGCGCGCCCTGGCCGACGAGGTGGCCGCGGATGGCCCCGCGGTTGCGCAGGCCCTGGATCCAGCTATCCATGTCCTCCTGAGCAGCCTCCTGCAGGCGGATGTCCAGGGAGGTGTAGACCCGCAGCCCGCCACGATAGATAGCATCCACGCCATACTGCTGGCAGAGCAGCTGGATGACGAGGTGGGTGTAGTGAGGAGCCCGCAGAACGATCACGCCGGGGGCCAATTGGCCGGCGTCCTTGGCGACCAGAGGGGCCTTGCGGGCCTCCTTGGCGTCCTGGAAGGCGAGGTCGCCGTTGCGAATCATGGCGTCGAGCACCTCGGAGCGGCGGCGCTTGGCGGCGTCGGGATGGCCAAGGGGATCAAAGCCGGTAGGGCGCTGAGGCAGGCCCGCCAGCAGCGCGCACTCGGCGAGGTCCAGATCCTGGGGCGCCTTGCGGAAATAGGTCTGGGCAGCGGTCTTGATGCCGTAAGCGCCCCGGCCGTAGTAGACCTCGTTGAAGTACATCTCCAGCAGCTCATACTTGGAGAAGTTGCGCTCCAACTCCAGGGCGAGGAGGACCTCCTTGAGCTTGCGCTGCCAGGTACGCTCGTGGGAGAGCCAGATGTTGCGGGCGAGCTGCTGGGTCAGGGTGGAGGCGCCCTGCTGCACGCGGCGGCCCGTCACGTCGACAAAGGCGGCGCGGAGAATGTCGCGGGGACTGATGCCGATATGGTCCCAGAAGCGGCGGTCCTCGATGTCCACCGTGGCCTGGATTAGGTTGTTGGGGATCTCGTTGAGCGGCGTGTACTCGCGGTTCTCCTTGTAGACGCGGGCGAGCAGGGCGTGGGTGACTTGACCGTCGGGGTAGCGCTCGGTGGAGTAGATTTCAGTGACCAAGGGAGGCTGCCAGCCCCGCTCGCGGATCTGGTCCGGCAAGAGGGTGTGCAGGTGGCTGATGACGCCAAGGGTGAAGCCCAAGGCCCCCATAGCGCCGATGGCCAGGACGGCATTGACACAGAGAAAGAACCGCGGAATTCCCGGGCGGCGTTGACGCATGGGTGATGAAGGGCCTCAGTACGATGATTGTAGCGTTGGGAGCGGGACAGGGTCAAGGGGCGGGAGTCTCACCCCCCGCGCGCGGGGCCCTCTCCTCCCAACGCCCTTCGCTTCGCTACTTTCCGGACTGGGGAGAGGGAAAGCGGTCCGCGCAGTCCTGGAGCTAATGATTGGACGATTTCTCGACGCCCGCGGTTTCGTCTGGAGCAGGCAAAGAGGAGCAGAGGTAGCGAAGGGCCCACTGCAGGAGGGCGGGACGTTCGGGGGGAGGGTACTTGGCGAGCGACTCGTCCTCGATGGCTAAGGCGCCCTGGTAACCGGAGGCGGCCAGGAGACGCGCCACGCGGGCGTAGTCCAGATCGCCCTCCGGAAGGGGGCAGACGCAGGAGCCGTATTCCCAGCCGGCGGGGCGGCGGCGCTCGCGCATCGCGGGCGGGTAGGTGAGGTTCTTGGTGTGTACGTGCAGGACGCGCGGGGCGAAGTCGGCGATGAGGTCGTAGACTTGGGAGAGCGGGTAGCCGGCCCAGTAGAGATTGGCGGGGTCCAGCGCCAAGCCGACGCGGCCGGGGGGAAGAGCGGCAAGGACCTCCTGCAACCAGTGGGAATCGTTGCCCTGGCGGCCATGGTTCTCGATGGCGAGGACCACATGCGCAGCGGGAGTGGCCTGGAGAACCTGCTCCATCGCGCGGACATAAAGCGCTACTCGCCGCCGCCGGGGGAGGCGGTCGGGGCCGGACATGGCCCCGTCCAGGCGCACGATGGGGACGGACATGGCTTGCGCGACTTCCACGGCGCGGGTGACATGGGCGATCTCCGCCTGGGGGTCGGGGCCGTTGAAGTTGTTGACCACGAACAGGACGCAAGGTTCGACGCCCGCCGAGCGGTAGGCCGAGGCAGCCTGTTGGGCCTGCGGGAGCGAGGCGGCGCTGAGGCTGCGGTGCAGGGAGTCCTCCAGGGCCGGAAGGCACAGGTTGCGAGTGAGGGCCACCTCGACCCGCGCCAAGCCCAGGGCAGCGAGGCCCTGGCGGAGGCTGTCGAAGCCGGCCTGAAAGAGGGTGACATCTCGGAAGGCAGCGAACATCAAGAGCAGATAATACGCGGGAGGGGAGGAAGATGCAACGGGGAGGCGCCTACCCGAGTGTGTCCGCTACTCTCACCGACCGTCGGCGGGCCGGATTCGCCGCGCACTTCGTGCGCCGCTCATCGGGCCCCTCCTGGGGGAAGCGAACCTTTCTGCGGCCGAGGTGTTCTTGACAAGAGAGCGTTAGGCTACTATCATATGTAGTTGAAGGTATGGTGGGCGCGGAGCACCGGGGAGATGTCGGTGCCACCGGGAAGGCCCGCGCTACGCGATGGAAGGCAAGGCGGTGTTGGCGATGGCTAAAGAGAAAGCACCCCATCTGTCGGTGTTTCGGCCGGAGCAGCCGGGGTTGGAGAAGATGCTGGGGACCCTGGAAGCCCAAGTCATGCAGGTGATGTGGGACTCCCCGCGTGCTCAGACAGTACAGGAGGTGCGCGACGATCTGGCGGTTCGCGGCAAGGAAGCCGCCTACACCACCATCATGACCACGCTCAGCCGGCTGTACTCCAAGGGCCTGCTGGAGCGGGAGACCCAGGGGAAGGCGTACTTTTACCGCCCCCGCGTGAGCCGCGGCGAGCTGACCGACAGCGTTACGCGGCAGGTCATGTCCGGGCTGGTCGGGTCCTTCGCCGAGCCCGCTATCGCCTACTTCGTGGAGGCCCTGGAAGAGCAGTCGCCGGAGAAGCTGGACGCGCTGGCGGAGCTGCTGGAGAAGAAGCGCGCCGAGCGGCAAGGGCGCTGAGGATGCTGCTGGCCGTGGCGGCGGTGCTCGTGGTGGTGGGAGGGTCGCTAGTTAGCTTGCTGCTGTACCTTCCGGCCGAGGCCCTGGCGCGCGGAGTGGCCCCAAGCCGGCCGGATTTGCGTGCGCGGTTGTGCCTGACGGCGCTGGTTACCCCCGTGGCAGTGGCCCTGGTGACGGGCGGGTGGGGCCTGAGCCGTCAACTGCTCCATCCCCTGTTCTCCCCCCATGCGGATCGTTTGCGTCCCCATATCTGTCTGCGTTCGTTCCTGGATACCCCCGACGGACCCTTTCGCGCACGACTGCTGGCGGGCGTGTGCGTGGCGCTAGTGGTGGCGGCGGGGGCGGTGCTGGTCGGAGGGCTGATCGCGGGGGCCTGGGAGGGGCGGCGGCTGGAGCGGCACGGACGGAGGCGGGAGGCGCCGGACTGGGCTGCCGGCGTGGACTTGTGGGAGACGGAGGAGGGTCTGGCCTCCAGCCGGGGCTGGCGGCGGGCGGTGGCGGTGGGCAAGGCGTTACCGCGGTTGTTTCCCGGCGCGGAAGGGAAGGCGATCGTCGCCCATGAAATGGCCCACGCCCGGCGGCGGGATAGCCTGGTGGGACCGGTGGCGGCGGCGCTAGTCCTGCTGCAAGGGCTATCGCCGGCGGCATGGGCGCTGCACCGGCGCTGGCGGCTGGAGCGGGAGGCGGTCTGCGACCGCTACGCGGCGGAGCAGACCTCGCCGGAAGCGGTGCGGGAGGCGCTGGCGACGGCGGAGGCGCTTACCCGGGCCCTGGAGGAGACCAGCCCGCTCTCGGCACAGGACCGGCACGCGCTAACACATCTGGCCTGGCGGCGGCAGACCCTGGAAAAGACGGAGGAGGGGGAAGGCGCGCGCTGGGAGGCGGTGGTGGTGGTGGCACTGGGAGTGGGGCTGGCGCTGGTGACGCTGCTAACGCCGGCGCTGCGGGATAGTCTGCAGTGCGTGGTGGAAGGGTTGCGGGGGGCGCTGGGGAGGTAAGGGGGGCAGGGACGGCAGGCCTCTCCGCGTGGGGAGGGCTTCCAGCCCGCCCTCCCACAAACATGTGGCTGCCGTGGCAGGCTGGAAGGCCTGCGCCACGCGGACACCTCACACTTGGTCTCCTCTTCGCAGCTTCTCCCTGAATAGTACCCGGAGCCGGGACAAGACGGCGGTGCGGCGGTTGCCGTACCAGAGGGTGGGGAGGCACAGGATCAGGAAGAGGGCCATCCGCACGGCTACCCCGGTCCAGGTGGGTTCCGCCGGGCCCAGCAAGAGGCGCGCCAGTATCCCGGCTCCCTTGAGGGCGGCGATGGCCCAGAGGAAGGGGAGGTGGCATACCACAAGCTCCCGGAGCATCCGGCGGCGCTCGGGGTAGTAGTGGCCCAGGACGGCACTGAGAGCGAGGACGCTGGAGACGGCGTAGCCGAGGACCGCGAACATCGCCACCTGGGCCAGGCTGCCACCGTGGCTGAGGACCCAGGCGGAGCCGGCAGCGATGACCGCGGCGCCTGCCAGTTTGTTCAGCGCGATCAGGCTCTCGCGATTCATGGCGACGAGCAAGCCGTTGGCCGCCAGGGGGAGGGCCAGGAAGGCGCCTCCCATGCACAGGACCTGAGCGGCGTAGGAGCCGGGGACGAAGCGGGGGACCACGGCGGCGACCAGGTAGGGCGTGAGGATGAAGAGGAGACCGGAGATGACCGGCATGACAGTGGCGGCGGCGAGCGTGGGCGAGAGGACGTGGACGTGCAGGCGGGCGGCGTTGCTGTCCTCTGCGCCGTACTTCTCCCAGATGCGCGGCATCAGCACGAAGCCGGCGGCCTCGGGAATCTTGTAGATGTAGCCGGAGATCTGCATGGCCAGGCTATACAGGCCCAGGCTGTAGGCGCTGAGGTAGTATTGCACGACTACGCCGTCGACGGTGCGCAGGAGCACGTCGGAGAAGATGGTGACTAGCAGGGGGAGGCCGGCGCGGATCAGATACCAGACAACGGGCCAGTCCCAGCGAGGGTGGATGCGCAGACGGGCGGCGAAGTGCAGGTAGAGCAGTTGCGTGAGGTTGGCTCCCAGCCAGCCGAGCATGGCGCCCGGCGTGCCCCAGAAGTACGCGCCGCCGATGACCATGAGAAACTCGCTGACCGTAGTAACCAGCGAGGCGAGGGCGAGGACGGAGTAGGTACCCCAGGCGCGCAGGACGATGCGGTAGACGTTGAAGGCGTGACCGCACCAGACCAGGCCGGCGCCAATGGCGAGGACCTCCCGCGTGGTCAGGGCCATGCCCGGACCCCACAGCGCCCAGACCAGCATTCCCAAGCTGCCCAGGAACCCCAGCGTCAGCACCACGGTCATGCCGACGTCCTCCAACTCCTGGGCGCGGGCGTCGTCCTTCCGGCCCAAGGCCATGGGGAGCTGCTTGCTCAGGCCGTGCAGGGCGCCGAGGTGGGCGTTAGAGAGGTACTTGTTGAAGAAGTCGGCCAGGCGCATCAGACCGCGACCGGTGGGGCCGATGCGGTTCATGACGTAGATGCTCTGGACCAAGCCGAGGAGGAGGTCGGCGTAGGAGCTGCTCAACATGAGCACGGTGCCCCAGAGGGTGCCCTGGTGGGAGCGGCGGTCGCGAGGCGTGTGGTTGGGGGAAGGGAGGTGGGTGTCGTCGGACATGCGGATGGGTCTTTATCAGAGCTGCGACAGGTAAGGGGCAAGGAAGCTGCCGGAGGCTCGCGCCACCGCGGAACCTCACCCCCAGCGCACACGCTGCGTACGCTGGCCCCCTCTCTGGGCGCGGACGCCCTGGGCAGGAAAGGGGGTAGCGGAGCAGCGACAGACAGGGCAGGACGACCCCCGGCCGAGAACGCCGCGTACTAGGCGAAGAGTAATATAAGCTGCAACCTCCGCCCCTAGACCGAGATCTGCTGGTAGAGGGCCTTCGCCTCCGGCGTATTGGTCCACCAGCGCAACATCTTGATGCGATAGGCGGCGTAGTTGACGCTGCGGTCGGGGCTCTCGTTGGGCGGGATGGCCGCCAGTTGCGCCGGGTCCTTGCCTTTGAACTGCTCCAGGAAGCCCTCCACGGTGGTGGTGGCGACCCTTTCCAGGGAGGGGACCGTGGTCTTAGCGATGGCGCGGCAGGCGGCATCGAGGTCTCCGCAGCAGAGCCAGCCGGCGCGGTCGGCGGTCAGGGCGGCCCGCTGCTGCCAAGCGTGGGCGAGCTTGGCCAGGGCCGGGCGGGCGTCGCGGGTGATGGTGTTCTCCGCCGAGGAGAGCAGATCGTGCAGCAGCTCGATCAGTGTGGTGAAGACGTCGCTGACCGACCGGCTGGGACGCTTGGCGACTAGCTCAGCGACCTGCCACTCGGCCAGGTAGCCGGAGCGAATGTACTCCACTTGCCGACCGATCTGGAAGACGACCTCGGCGTCCTTCATACTGCGGATCAGGCCCGTGGAAATGGCGAGGCGGGCGGGGCCGTCCTGGATGGGAACCGGGTGCATGGTACGCTCCGGGGAGACCATTAACTCGGGGTCCTGGACGTTGAGCACGGCGCAACAATGGTGGGCCTCGTCGACGATCTCCGGATGGCGGCTGCGCTCCAGATGGGCGCACAGGTTAGTCACCGGCAGTAGGGGGGCCAGGTGGCTGCCCCACAGGTCCTGGAGGCCTGCCACCAGCTGCTGGACGACGGCCTCCTGCTGCCAGCGGGCGAGGTACTGGCGGTCCTGCTCGTACTCCCAGGGGGCGGGGCCGCGAGAGTCTTCGGGGGCGGTGGGAGCGGGGGTGGGGGCAGCGCCCGCCGTACCGCCACCCGGCATCGGCGAGACGTCGGCGCCACCGGTAGCGGCCTCGGGAGCGGCTTCCTCCTCCTCATCGGCGAAGATGTCGGAGGCGGCCTGGCGGTCGTGGCCCCAGTCAGTCTCGACCTCCTGGTCGCCGTTGAGGTCGTCGAACGAATCGAACTCGTCCTCTGAGCCGGGAGTGTGCACGGCTACGAAGGGGTCCGGAGCGATGTGCCCGAGCCGGTCTAGGCGGGCGGCGGTGGCGGGGTCAACCTCGCGGAGCTTGGTCCAGGCCGCCTGGTCCTCTCGGTCGGTATAGATGGCGTCCTGTAGGGCGCGGGCAGCCATGTGCGGCTCGTCTTGGGCGAGGTACAAGTCGGCCAGGAACATGCGTACCTCGTTGAAGCTCTGGTCGAACTCCAGGGCTTCCTTGGCCAAGTCCTCCGCGCGGTCCTGGTGTCCGCGCTCGTGTTCGCGCTGCGCCTGAGTGAATTTGCCTTCGGCTAGGGCTCTGTCCTGACCCGCGCCACCTGCGTCCATACAGAACACCTCCGTGATTGCACCGATCTACCTGGGGTTCGTTTGATGATGGCGGGAAAGGTCTCGTAAAGCAAGTATTCGACGCGGAGAGCGGGAGTCCTTCTGGGGGGGGAGGAAAATGCGGAGGCTCACCGGACGCGCATAGGGAGCGTGCCACTTCCTCCCAGCACTCGCCGCATGCATTCGTGCATGCGGCGGGTTGGGGAGGGGAGGGCAAGTGGTTGTGCGGTGGGCCAGGGGACGGAGAAGCACCGGCAAACGGCGGGGACAGACATTGCCCGCGCGGAGGCGGGGGAGCGTCAGTTCTCCCCAAGGCGCGGGAAAACGTCGGGGCGGGGTTGCGCTGGTGGGGGGATTGCGGTATACTGTGCCGAGAGAATTTCCGGGAGCCTTTTCCTGGGAGTGGACGGATGTCCACTCCCTGTTTGTTCGTAGGGGACGGTGAGCGGGCAGCGTGGGCAGGATAGCCCGCGCTACGTGCAGAGGCCGCCCACGTGAAGAGACCATGAAGCGACATCCCGTGGTGGAGAGACTCTGGGATGAAGTGGACAAGAGCGCCGAGGCGCTGGGGTTTGAGCTGGTGCAGATGACCTACGGCGGGCCGCTGGGGGACCAGAGCCTGGCCGTTTACGTGGACCGGGAGGGCGGGGTACATGCTGACGACTGCGTGATGCTGGCCGAGCATCTCTCGGTCCTGCTCGACGCCCTGGACCCCATCCCGGGATCGTACAACCTGGTGGTCTCCTCCCCGGGGTTGGATCGACCTCTGGGGCGAGATGAGGACTTTGCTCGCTATGCCGGTCGGCGGGCAACAGTGCGGTACCAGAGCGACACTGGGCGCTCCCGGCGCGTACGGGGGGCCCTGGCCGGAGTTGAGGAGAGGCGCGTGCTGCTGGACACCGAGGGGGGCCGGCTGGCGCTACCGTTGGAACAGATTTCCGCCGCTAACCTGGTATATGAGTGGGAGGGGGAGGGCGACTAGGATGGTCTGCGTGGGGCGGGCTAGAAAGCCCGCCCCACGCGAGAAGACAGTCGCCTCCACTTCGCTTCAGGAGTGATGAAGGGAATGGACGGAGAGTTCATAGAAGCCCTGGAACAGTTGCAGAAGGAAAAGGACATCTCCATGGCCGCCCTGTTGCAGACTGTAGAGGCCGCCATGTCTTCCGCCTACCGTAAGCACTACGGGACGCAAGAGGACGTGCGCATCGAGATTGATCCGACCGCCCGGCGGGTGCGGATGTATGCGCGCCGCGCCCTGGTGGCGTTGACTCCCGAGGGTGAGCTGCCCGAGATCCTCCCTGACGACGTCGAGTACGAGGAGCATGAGATCGACACCGCCGATTTCGGCCGGATCGCGGCGCAGACCGCCAAGCAGGTGGTCATGCAGCGCATCCGCGAGGCCGAGCGGGAGATGGTCTTCGACGAGTACTCGGCGCGACTGGGCGAGGCCCTAACCGGCGAGGTGCAGCGGCGCGACGGACGCAACGTCTACATCACCTTGGGGCATGTGGAGGCCGTCCTGCCCTCCTACGAGCAGATCCCCGGTGAGTCGTACCGCTTTGGGCAGCGCATCAAGGTGTACGTGCTGGAAGTGAAGCGTACCACCAAGGGCCCGCAGATCCACGTCAGCCGTACCCATCCCTCCCTGGTGAACCGGCTGTTTGAGCTGGAAGTGCCGGAGGTCTATGAGGGCGTAGTGGAGATCAAGTCGGTGGCGCGGGAGCCGGGGGCGCGGTCGAAGGTGGCGGTGTGGTCTAACGACGCGCAGGTGGACCCGGTGGGGGCGTGCGTCGGCCACCGCGGGACGCGAGTGCAGGCGATCGTGGATGAGCTGCGCGGTGAGAAGGTCGACATTGTGCGCTTCAATGAGGAGACTGCGGCGTATCTGAAGGCGGCGTTGTCGCCGGCGCGGGTGAAAGACGTGGTCCTACACGAGGACGCACATGCGGCCACGGTGATCGCTCCGGATGACCAGTTGTCCTTGGCCATCGGGCGACGGGGGCAAAATGTCCGTCTGGCAGCGCAGTTGGTGGGGTGGAAGATCGACATTCGGAGCGAGGCGCAGTGGGCGGCGCAAGTTGAAGCGGGTCTGGCGCCGGTAGCCAAGCCGGCAGCAGCGACTCCGGCGGCGCCCGAGAAGATGCGCGTCTATGAGCTGGCGAGGGAACTGGGCGTCGAGAGCCGGGACCTGGTGGAGATTCTCCAAGAGGAGAGCGTGGACATCACCAGCCACGCGAGCACGATAACAGCCGAGCAGGCGAAGATGGTGCGGGACTTGCTGCTGGGCGGCGAGGGCACCCTGGAGGAGCTGGAAGCCGGGGAGGTTCCAGTGGACCTGGTGACGGACGAGAAAGAGCCGGAGAAGTAGAGAGAGACCTACCCCTGGCTGGTGAAGCTGGCCAGGAATCCATGGGTGCCCGCGCCTGAGGCGGGGACTGGTGGTCGCGGGTAAAGATAGACAGAGAAATGGAAACACCGGGGCGCGGCCCCGGGAGGTGTGTCGATTTGGCGACAGTTCGTGTATTCTCCCTAGCCAAGAAACTGGGCCTGCGCAGCGAGGCGCTGATCGCCGCCCTGGAACACGTGGGCGTCACCGGGATCACGGCGGCCGCGGCTATTGAGGAGGCCACCGCTCAGGCGGTGGTGGAACTCCTGGCTGAGCAGGCCAAGCACGCGCGCGAGGAGGCCGAGGCGAAGGCCGCCGAGGAGGCGGCCGCGGCCCCGGCGGCAGCCCCAGAGGCGGCAGCGGAACCCGAGGGGTGGGTGGAGGAGCGGCGTGTCGGTCGCCGCGGGTCCGAGCCGGTGGTGGGGATCGCGGAGCTGGAGCGACATGTGCGGGAACTGCAGCAGGCGGAGACGAAGCCCGGCCAGGAGACTACCTACGCCCTGCCACAAGAGGCCCGCCGGCAGCGGGGTGAGCGGCCGGAGACAGCCATCGCAGCTCCGCCAATCGTGACCATCCTAGGGCACGTCGATCACGGCAAGACCACGCTCCTGGACACCCTGCGGGATACAGCCGTCGCGGCCGGCGAGCATGGCGGAATTACCCAACACATCGGGGCCTCCGAACTGGAGCACGACGGCAAGCGCATCGTCTTCATCGACACCCCCGGCCACAAGGCTTTCACCGCCATGCGGGCGCGAGGGGCACAGGTCACCGACATCGCCGTGCTGGTGGTGGCGGCGAACGACGGGGTCATGCCCCAGACGATTGAGGCCATCGGCCACGCGCGAGCGGCCGGCGTGCCGATAATCGTGGCCGTCAACAAGATTGACCTCCCCGACGCCGATCCCACCCGCGTCAAGCAGCAACTGCTGGAGCACCAAATCGTCACCGAGGAGTGGGGCGGGCAGGAGATCGTGGTAGAGATCTCGGCGCTCACTGGCGACGGGCTGGATACACTGCTCGACACCATCCTGCTGGTGGCGGAGATGGAGCAGCTCTGGGTAGAGCCCGAGGCTCCCTTCTCCGGCGTGGTCATCGAGGCGAGCGTGGACTCGGCGCAGGGGGCGCTGGCGACGGTGCTGGTGCGGAGCGGGAGTGTCAAGGTGGGCGAGGTGGTATGGGCGGGTGGCGCGTATGGGCGGGTGCGACGGCTGCGGGACTGGCGAGGCCGCTCGGTCAAAGAGATGGAGGCGGGCCGGCCGGTGAGCATCGTGGGCCTGTCGGAACCGCCGGAGGCCGGAGAGATCGTGCGGGCCGTGGGCACCCCCAAGGAAGCCCGGGCGCTGGCGGAGGACTATCGCGTGCAGGCGCGGCAACGCGAGTTGCGCGGGGTGGCCGAGGTGCAACTGCAGGAGCTGTATCGCGGCTTGAACTTGGGCGAGACCAAGTCGCTCAACCTGGTACTCAAGGCCGACGTCTCCGGGACGCTGCAGGCGCTGGAGACCTCGCTGATGGAGCTCTCCAAGGTGCTACCGGAGGTGGAGGTTGATATTGTGGCCTCCGCGATCGGGGATGTGACCGAGTCGGACGTGGTGCTGGCGGTGGCCTCGGGGGCCATCGTGATTGGCTACAACGTGCTGGCCGAAGATCATGTGCTGCGGGTAGCAGCGGATGATAGGGTCGAGGTGCGCATCTACAACGTCATCTACCAGATTCTCGAGGACATCGAGAAGGCGGCGATGGGGATGCTGGAGCCGATCTACGAGGAGCAATTCATCGGTCGGGCGATGGTGCTACAGCTCTTCCGCATCTCACGGCTGGGCGTGATCGCCGGGTCGCGGGTGACGGACGGGAAGATGCAGCGGGGGGCGCGGATCGAGGTGAAGCGGGGCGACGAGGTGGTTTACGACGGGAAGCTGACCTCGCTGCGGCACATCAAGGACGACGTGCCCACGGTGGAAGCGCCCAACGAGTGCGGGCTGCTGGTCTCCGACTGGCGCGGCTGGCAGGAGAGCGACACCGTGGAGGCGTACGCGCAAGTCGAGGTGGAGCGCAAGCCGGTGGCGGTGGCGGCAGAGTAGCCATCCCCGGGGACTGACGCCGAGCGCGGCGGGGCGCACGGTCGCCGTCCCCGCCAAATGCAACCCATCCGATTCCCACCTATCGACGGGGCAGGCATAGCTCGCGCAGAGGTGAGGCGGGCTTGTCCCCTACCCCACCTCCGCCTATGTCTGTACACGTAGGCCTGCTCACTATTGATGTGCGGATTCCCGAAGCACGCACCCTCAAGGATAAGCGTCAGGTGCTGCAAAGCCTCCTGGACCGGGTAGGGATGCGCTTCAACGTGTCGGCAGCCGAGGTGGCTTACAACGACGAGCATACCCGCGCGCAGATTGCCGTGGCCTGTGTAGGCAACTCGGCCGCGCACTGCGGTGAGGTGCTGGATAGGGCGCTCGGGCTGATCGATGCGGAGGGACGGGCGGAAGTGGTGGTGGTGGAGAGGGAAGAGTTGTAGGAGGCGGACGGGACACCGGTCTCCAGACCGGTGCCGGGGCCGGGAACACTGCGGCAGAGAACGCCCAGGGGTCCCACGCACGTCCAAGACTGCCTGCCGCCTCTACGAGAGAGATCGTCATGCCCACCCAGCGCCAGGAACGCGTTAACTCGTTGCTGCAGGAAGAAATCAGCCGAATTCTCGTGCGGGAGTTGCAGGACGAGATTCTGAGCCTGGTCACCATCACGGGCGTGCAGGTCTCGCCGGACTTGCACCAGGCGCGGGTGTATGCGAGCGTGCTGGGGGACGACGAGCAGGTGCACGAGGCCATGAAGGTCCTGCTTAAGCGGCGCAAGGAGATTCAGCGCTACCTGGCAGAGAGCGTGGAACTGCGCTACCTACCGCGACTGAGCTTCATCGCAGACCGCACCGCGTTGGGGGCGCAACGGATCGAGGTACTGCTCAGCAAGATCGCCGAGGAGCCGCCCCTGCCTCCCCTGCCCGAAGAGGAAGCAACCGATATTGACTGGGACGACGACGAGGACTGACCTTATGCCTGCCGACCCTCGTCCTGTCGTGGAACTGCTGGCCGGCTCCCCCGAGATTCTCCTTACCACCCACGAGAAGCCTGACCCCGATGCTATTGGTTCCCTGCTGGCACTAGCCCTAGCGCTAGAGGCACTGGGTAAGAAGGTGCAGGCGGCCTGCGCCGACCCCGTTCCGCAGCGGGTTAGCTTCCTCCCCACCTCCGACCGCGTGACCTGCCAGCCGCGGCCCGCTGCGGTGGGCGTAATTGTGGACGCCGGGGAGCCCTCCCGACTGGGGGCGCTGAAGGAGGCGCTGATGCAGTGCCCCCGAATCGCCGTGATTGACCACCACCCCAAGCCGCGTTATACCGGGGACGCAGAGTATCTGGACGATACCGCGGCGGCCGCCGCCCTGTTGGTGCGGGACGTCATCCGAGAGTTAGGCGCTAAGCTGACCGCGGAGATGGCCACGTGTCTGTTCTGCGGTTTGAACGGGGACACCGGAAACTTCGCCTATCAGAACACCGACGAGCAGGCCTTGCGGACGGCGGCGGACCTGGTGGCGGCGGGGGCCAATCCGTACGAGATTAACCAGCACTCCGCAGCGCAGTTCTCGCTGCCCGCGATGCACCTGCAGGGACGCGGACTGGGGGCGACGCGGACGCGGTCCGAAGGGCGGCTGGTGTACTCGGTCCTGCGCGACAGCGACTTCCACGAAACCGGAGCGCTGGAGGAGGATACCGAGGGGATCGTGGACCTGCTTAAGGGGGTGGCGGGGGGCGAGGTGTACGTGCTGTTTAAGCAGGCCGGGGAAGGCAAGTGGCGGGTGAGCTTCCGCTCGAAGCGACTGCCGGTGGGAGAGGTGGCGCGGGAGCTGGGCGGGGGCGGACATGCGGTGGCCGCCGGGTGCGAACTATTCGGCAGCGAGGAGAGCGTCAGGGAGCGGGTGCTGGAGCGGCTAGAGGAGCTACTGCGGGAGGGGCGCTGAGCATGGACGGCGCGCTGCTGGTGGTCAAGCCGCCAGGGATGACCTCGCACGATGTGGTGGACTTCTTCCGCCGACTGACCGGAGTCAAGGCGGGGCATACCGGGACGCTGGATACGGCGGCGGCGGGGCTGCTGGTGCTGTGCGTGGGGCGGGCGACGCGGCTGGCGCAGTATCTGGTGGGCTGTGACAAGACTTACTGGGCCGAGGTAGCTTTCGGGCTGGGGACGGACAGCGGGGATGCGGAGGGGAGGATCGTGGCCCGGGGGAGCGCCGCAGGGCTGACGGAAGAGGCAGTGGCGGCGGCGATGGGGAGGCTGACGGGGAGACTGACGCTGCAGGTACCGCGGTATTCTGCGATCAAGTCCGGGGGCCGCCCGCTATACCGCAAGGCCCGTCGGGGCGAGGCGGTGGAGGCGCCGGAGCGGGAGATGCGGGTGGACCGGTGGGAGCTACGGGAGTTCCAGCCGGGCGCGGAGGCGGTAGCGCGGACCGAAATGGACTGCGCCAGCGGAACCTATGTGCGAAGCCTGGTGACGGCGCTGGCCGAGGCGCTGGAGGTGCCGGCCTACCTGTCGTTCCTGGTGCGAACGCGGGTGGGGAGGCTGCGACTCAGCGAGGCATGGTCGCTGGAGGGAATAGAACGGGCGGAGTCGGACGGGAGTCTGCAAGACCTGGTCCTGGCGCCCGCGGAGGCGTTGGAACATCTACCGGCGGTGAGGCTGGGGGAGGAAGAGGCGCGGAAGGTGGCGCAGGGGAGGACGGTGGACTTGGTGGAGGGCCGGTCGGAGGGGGCGGTGCGGCTGCTGGATGCGAGAGGGGCGCTGCTGGCGGTGGGACGGGTGGCGGAAGGGGAGGGGGTGATCCGGCCGGAGACGGTGCTTGCCTCCGAGCGGTGAGGGCAGAACGCCCTCGCTAAGGACCCAAGGGTTCATGAACTACTACGTCGGCCTGGAGAACGTGCCGCGGTCGGGACGGTCGCGGGCGGTTACGCTGGGGGCCTTTGACGGCGTACACCGCGGTCACCGTGCGTTGCTGGAGGTGGCGCGGGAGACCGCGCGCATGACCGGAGCGGAGACTTGCGTGCTGACCTTTGAGCCCACGCCGGTGGAGGTGTTCGGGCGGCTGGGGCGACCGGACGTACGGCTGACCCTGCCGGAGGAACGGCGGGCTCTCCTGGAGGCAGCAGGGGTGGATACGGTCATCGTGGCCGCCTTTGATGAAGCGCTGCGCCAGATGCCGCCGGAGGAGTTTATGCGTAACCTCCTGGTCGACACGATCGGGGCGACCTCCGCGGTGGTCAGCGAGACGCATACCTTCGGGCGGGGCGGGCGGGGGAATATGAGTGACCTGATGCGCCTGGGGTGCGACCTGGGGTTTGCGGTGCGGGTGCTGCCGCTGGTCAGTCTGGACAGCGGGATCGTCTCCTCCACGCGGATCAGGGAGGCGCTGTGGGCGGGGCGGGGGGAGGAAGCCGGCGACCTGCTGGGGCGGGCGTACTCCTGCACCGGGCCGGTGGTGTCAGGCGAGGGGCGGGGGAGGAAGCTGAGTTTCCCCACGGCCAACGTGCAGGTCGCGGTGCCCAAGCTCGTGCCGGGTGAGGGGGTCTACGCCGGGAGGGCGGCCGTGGAGGGAGTGGCGCAGTCCTGGCCTGCGGCGGTAGTCGTCGGCCGCTCCCCCACCTTCCGAAATGACGGCGACCAGCGCAGGATTGAGGCGCACCTGCTGGGCTTCAGCGGGGACCTCCTGGGACAGCGGCTGACGGTGACCTTTGAGCGGTTCCTGCGGCCCCAACAGAGGTTTGCCGGGGAGGCGGAGTTGGGGGCGCAGATCGGGAGGGATGTGGAGGAGGTGGCGGGCAAGGGGCGTCACCGCCAACCGTAGGAGGGGAGCGGGCCGGATTCGCGGCGCACTTCGGGCGCAGCTTTCGCGACCCCTCCTGGGCCCATGGGTGGCCGCTGAAATCGTTGACAAGGGCCCCGGCCTGCCGTATACTAACTATCTGTCGTAACAAGCCCACCCGAAGCCGGCGTAGGGCAGGCGTATCACAGGGCTGGCGGATTTGACGCCGGCTCTTTTGTTGGTGCGTGCGGGTCAAGCTATCTTCGGACGCAGGCGGGGAAGCCGGCGCTACCCAGACGATGTTCGAGGCTCTAACTGAGAAACTACAGGGCGCTTTTAAGCGACTGAGCGCGCGGGGGAAGCTGGGGCCTAAGGAGATTCGCGAGGGCCTCAAGGAAATCCGCGTAGCTTTGCTGGAGGCCGACGTCGCCTATGACGTCGTCAAGGGTTTCATCAACCGCGTCCAGCAGGAAGCGCTGGGCGAGGATATTCTCAAGGGGCTCAACCCCACCCAGCAGATCGTCAAGATCGTCCACGCTCACCTGGTGGAGTTGCTGGGGGAGCAGGCGGTGAAGATCAAGCTGGCCTCCGAGCCGCCTACGGCGATCGTACTGGCGGGCTTGCAGGGGTCCGGTAAGACTACCACCGCCGGGAAGCTGGCGGTGCGGCTGCAGCGGGAGGGGCATCGGCCGCTGCTGGTAGCGACCGACGTCTACCGGCCCGCGGCCATTGATCAATTGCAGCAGATCGGGGCGCAGATTGCTGTGCCGGTCTTCTCCCTGGGCGACCAGAAGAGCCCGGTGGATATCGCCAAGGCGGCCCTCAAGCACGCCAAGGCCAATGGGCTGGATATCGCGATCATTGACACGGCGGGGCGGCTGCACCTGGACGAAGCGATGATGGCGGAGGTGCAGCAGATCGAGACGGCCCTGGGGCAGCCCGAGACGCTGCTGGTCATCGACTCGATGACCGGACAGGACGCAGTAAACGTGGCCCGGGAGTTCGGGCAGCGGCTGCACTTGGACGGGCTGATCCTGACCAAGCTGGACAGCGATGCCCGGGGCGGAGCGGCGCTGTCGGCGCGGGCGGTCAGCGGGTTACCGATCAAGTTCGTCGGCACCAGCGAACGCCCCGATGGTCTGGATGTCTTCTACCCGGACCGGATGGCGCAGCGCATCCTGGGGATGGGCGACGTGTTGAGCCTGGTGGAGAAGGCCCAGGAGTCGATCAGCGCCGACGAAGCCGCCCAGTTGCAGCAGAAGCTGCTAAGCAAGAAGTTTAGCCTGGAGGATTTCCGCGACCAACTGCAGCGGGTGCGGGGGATGGGGCCGCTGGATCAGCTCCTGAAGATGGTTCCGGGTATGGGGTCGATGGCGGGGGTGGGCGATATGGCGCTGGAGGAGAAGGAGTTGGACCGCGTGGATGCGGTGGTCAACTCTATGACGCCGGTCGAGCGCAAGAACCCGGATATCCTCAACGCCAGCCGCAAGCGGCGGATCGCCCGAGGGTCGGGGCTGCAGGTGCAGGACGTTAATATCGTCCTGAAGGAGTTCCGCCAGTTGGCGCAGCTTATGGAGTCGATGGGGTCGGGGAAGCCAATGCAGATTGGCGGAATGAAACTGGGGCCGCGGTAACAGCCGCGTGCGGCGGGCCTCCAAGCCCGCCGTGCCTGACGCGCGGGAGCGCGGGCGAGAGAATAGAGTGACCCACCGCCGGCGACTCGCCGGCTTTGAAAGGAGCAGGACAGTCTTGGCTACCAAGATTAGACTCAAGCGCTGTGGCGCGAAGAACCAGGCGCATTACCGCGTGGTCGTGATGGATGCGGCCGCCCCCCGTGACGGGCGCGCCATCGAGGAGATCGGCTACCACAACCCGCTGAGCGATCCGACGACGACGGTGATCAAGGAGGACCGCGCGCTGCACTGGCTGCTGGTGGGCGCCCAGCCCTCCGACACCGTGGCCGATTTGCTGCGCAAGCAGGGGATCATGGAGCAACTGCGGGTCGCCCGCGGCGGCGAGCCAGCGGCGAGCGAGGCCCCGGCCGAGTCTGCCGAGTAAGGAGGGCAGAGCCATGGAAGAATTCGTGCGATACCTGGTCAGCCTGCTGGTGGAGGAGCCGGACAAGATCGAGATCCGGCCCCGCACCGCCGGGCAGACGAAGGTATATCAAGTGTTCGTGGCCCAGAGGGACCTGGGCAAGGTCATCGGCCGGCGCGGCCGAACCGCCGGTGCCCTGCGCCTGGTGGTCGAGGCCGCCAGCCGTAAGTTCGATGAACGGGCGACAGTAGACATCATTTCGTAGGGGCGCTTTGCCTGCCCCGCGTGCAGTGGGCTTTGCCGCTCGCTGTCCGAGCTTTGTCATGCCGGGGAGCGCGGGCAAAGGCGTTCCCAGCCTTAGGAGGCTAGACCACATGGGCGTTATCATCAAGCGCAACGTGATCATGCGTGCTATCGTTACTCCGACGCTGCGCCAGGATATTCTGGCGGAGTTGGAACACGCCATCGAGGACGTGGAAGCGCGCCTGCAGCAGATTGATTTTCAGACCAAGCCGTACCTGACCGAACTGCAGCGCACCAATCTGCAGCAGGCTATCCAGATGCGCAAGCAGATCGAGGCCGAGAAGCAAAAGCATGAGGACCTGCGGACCACTCTCGCGGAGCGCAAGACCCAGGTCAGCGCGCTGCAAGACGGCGACGAGATCATCCGGGGGACGCTGGAGTCGTGGGTGGAGATCGACAAGGGTGACGACCTGAGCGAGGTCCTGGCCGGGACCGCGCTGGTGGTCAAGGATGACAAGGTCGTGGAGATCCGTAAGCAAACACCGCTGGAGTTGTCCGAGATGGAGGCCCTGTCGCTCAACGAGCAGCCGCAGGCCCCGGAGCGGCCGAGCATTATTACGGATATCTAGACCCGCTTCCCCGTTACGCGGGCTTTCCGGCCCGCGTTTCTCGTGAGCATTTGTTGCGAATTGGGCGGGCTGCGAGTCGATGATTCGCTTAAAGCCCGCCTCACGCGGGAGGGATCCTGTGGACAGCGCTCCCGACTCCGAGGCCTATGACGTGCTGATCGGTATGATCGTCGGCGCGCATGCGCTGCGCGGAGAGGTGCGGGTGGCGCCGGAGACGGATTTCCCAGAGCGATTTGCGCGGCTGGAGATGATCTCGGTCGCGCCTAAGGGCGCGGCGGCGCGGCTGATGAAGCCAGTGGCGGCCCGGGCGCACACGGGCAAAAGCTTGGTGCTGTTGCGGCTGGAGGGCGTCGAAGACCGCGACACGGCCGAGGCCCTGCGCGGGGCGACGATGCACGTCCGCGAGAGCGACCTGACTCCGCTGCCCGAGGGGCGGTACTACGAGTTCCAGGTTTTGGGGCTTACAGTGGTCACGGAGGAGGGGCGAGACCTGGGGGAGATCGTAGACATCATCCACACCGGAGCCAACGATGTCTACGAGACGCCGGTGGCGATGATTCCGGCCATCGCGCAGATTGTACGCGAGGTGGACCTAGAAGGCGGGCGGATGGTGGTGCGCTGGGTGGAAGGGCTGGAGAAGTAGGAGGACAGGCTTGCCAGCCTGTCCCGGCCACTGGACACACACCGGCACAGGCTGAAAAGCTTGTGCTACCACTATGCGTTTTGACGTGGTGACCATCTTTCCGGAGTACTTTGCCTCGCCCCTGGAGTGCAGCATTCTGGGGCGGGCGCTGGAGGGCGGGATTGTCGAGGTGGGGCTGCACAACCTGCGGGACTACACCACCGACAAGCACAAGGTGGTGGACGACTACCCCTACGGCGGGGGTGGGGGAATGGTGATGAAGCCAGGGCCGCTGTTTGCCGCGGTGGAGGCTCTGCAGGAGCAGGAACCGCGGGGGCATGTGGTGCTGCTGAGCCCACAGGGGAGGACGTTCAGCCAGAGCCGGGCCGGGGACCTGGCCGCGCGGGAGCGCGTGATCCTAATCTGCGGCCACTACGAGGGCGTGGATGAGCGGGTGCGGGAGACGCTGGTGGACGAGCAGATCTCCATCGGGGACTACGTCCTGACCGGTGGAGAGCCGGCGGCGCTGGCGATCATCGACGCGGTGACTCGGCTGCTACCGGGGGCGCTGGGGGATGAGCAGGCGCCGGATAACGATTCGTTCGCGGAAGGCTTGCTGGAGTACCCGCACTACACGCGGCCCGCGGAGTTCCGGGGGTTGGCGGTGCCAGGGATGCTGCTGAGCGGGCATCATGAGCAAATTCGCCGTTGGCGGCGCAAGGAATCGCTGCGCCGGACCAAGACGCACCGTCCGGACCTGTTGGAACGCGCGCCGCTGACGCCAGAGGACCTTGAACTATTGGAGGAGATCGCGGAGGAGGAAGAAGTCGGGATTGATGAATGAGGATCGATAGGTGATAAACGGGTGCCGCGGGGCCGGTTGGTCACCAGCACAGCTTTCCCCTTATCGATTGTCAATTATCGACCATCAGTTTCTCTCCCCTCCCGACCCCCTCTTAGGAGGACGACCGATGAACCGCATTATCGAGCAGCTGGAAGCTGAACAGATGAAAGAGGACCTGCCTCTAATCGAGGCGGGCGATACCATACGGGTGCACCAGCGCATTACCGAGGGCGAGGGTAAGGACCGGCGGACGCGCGTGCAGGTCTTCGAGGGCGTCGTCATCGGCATCCGCGGTCAGGGGATTAACCGGATGGTGACCGTGCGCCGCGTGACCTACGGGATCGGCGTGGAGCGGATCTTCCCGCTGCATGCGCCGAACCTGGAGAAGTTCGAGGTAACTCGCAAGGGCGACGTGCGGCGAGCCAAGCTGTACTACCTACGGGATCGCGTAGGCAAGGCGGCGCGCGTCAAGGAGCGCGCCCGGGCCCCGCGGCCCAAGGTGACGGAGGAGGCGGCCGCTGCTGCTCCCGCGCCCGTGGCCGAGCCGGCGGCCGTGGAGCCGGTGGTGGCGGAGGCCAATAAGGCGGAGGAATAGGGATGGCCTGACCGGCCCCACCGTGAAGCCGGCCCCGGCCTCGCACCGCCGCTAGCCGAGAAGGCTAGCCGGCGAAGCGTGCGGGTGCAGGTGAGCAGGCGTTTGAAGGGAAGCGTCTAAGAGCCGTGAAGTTTCTGGCTTTCGATAATACCTGGCACATCATCGCCCTGGTGTGGGGACTACTGTTAGTCCGGGTGGCGGTGCCGCGCCTGCAGCAGTTGCGCCGGCAGCGTGGTGCGATTCTGGAAGTCGTCGATTCGCTCCTGGTCGCGGTGTTGCTGGTCTTCCTGATCCTGCGACCCTTTGTGGTGCAGGCGTTCTACATCCCCTCCGGGTCCATGATCCCCACGCTGGAGATCAACGACCGCATCCTGGTCAACAAGTTCATCTACTTCTTCCGCGAGCCCGAGCGCGACGACATCGTCGTCTTCGTTTCCCCGCCCCAAGCCGATATCGCGCAGAAGGATTTCATCAAGCGCGTCATCGGTCTGCCCGGTGACCGCCTGGCCGTTCACCATGGGTACCTGTGGCGCAATGGGCAGAAGGTAGTAGAGCCCAACATCGCCGATCCCATGCTGTACACCTTCCCCGGCCCACCGGAGTTCGGGATGGTCGAGCCCAACGGAGATTACAGGTTCAATGCCGGGAGCTATACCTTCGACATCCACCAGGGCGAGTACACGGTACCGCCGGGGTACCTGTTCGTGATGGGTGATAACCGGAACCTGTCGAACGACGGGCACAAATGGGGGCCGCTGCCGCGACAGAATGTGCTGGGGAAGGCCTTCTGCATCTTCTACCCGCCGGCGCGGGTGAGGCTGCTGAGGTAGCTTCACCCCAACAACCGCCACCGGGTGCCGCAAGCGGCACCCCTACGGGGGCAGCTCGTTCCCGCGCAGGTCGTCGTGTCGCCTCCGAGGGCGGGCTAGACAGCCCGCCCCACGCGGATCGAGGTGCCCGAAACGCCGTGTCCTCTCCCCCTCGCTCAACCCGCCGGCCGCCTCCCTTCTCCTGGCCCCAAGAGAAGCGCCGTCTGCGGGAGGAGGGGTACGAGCTGGTCGCGGGGGTGGATGAGGTGGGGGTGGGGGCGCTGGCGGGGCCGGTGGTGGCGGCGGCGGCGATTCTGCCGCTGGAGGCACGGTTCCCCGGGTTGCGCGATTCCAAGACCATGACTCCCGAGCAGCGCGAAGAGGTCTACGCGCGGGCGCTGCGGCGGGGCTTGACCTGTGCGGTGGGGCTGGCGTATGTGCAGGAAATCGACAGCCTCAACATCTTCCACGCGACGCGTCTGGCCATGAACCGGGCCGTGCACTGCCTCTCCCCTACCCCCGACTACCTGTTGATGGATGGCCACTTGCCCCCGGACTTCGGCTTGCCCTGCCGGGCGGTGGTGAAGGGCGACGCCCTGTGCCCGGCCATCTCCCTGGCTTCGATCATCGCCAAGGTCTACCGCGACCGCCTCATGTGCCGCCTATCCCTGCTTTTCCCGCACTACTACTGGGAGGAGAACAAAGGCTACGGGACCGCCCCGCACTGCCGGGCGCTGGAGATGTACGGCCCCTGCCCGGTGCACCGACGCAGCTTCTCTCCCGTCGGACGCTTGCAGCAATTGTCGCTCGTCTTTGAGGAAACGGGGCCTGGGGAAACGTTAGGGGAAGTGGGAGAGGGTAGAATAGAGGAGGACTACGGCCGGGCAGAGGGGGAGTGAGAGGGATGAGGCGGGCGAGGGGACGGGGGTTCACGCTGATTGAGCTGCTGGTGGTGATCGGCATCATCGCCATCTTAGCAGCGCTGCTGTTTCCCGTGTTCGCCACGGCGCGGAAGAAAGCCCAGGCCGCGCAGTGCCAGTCCAACCTCAAGCAGATCGGGCTGGCCATCGAGATGTATGCCTCCGACTGGGACCAGCGCTTCCCCTTTGGCATTGACTGCGCCGACTACTACTGCCCCGAGATCTGGAACGGCTTCCCCCAGTACCAGGCGTGGATCCCCTACATGGCTTTCGTGCATGTGGTGCTGGACCCGTATGTGAAGAACAACGAGATCTGGCACTGCTCGAGGGACAGCGGCTACGACATACTGGAGGACACCAGCCTGCCGCTCAACGGGCGGCCTACCTCGTTCGAGGCGCTGGGGAGCAGCTATCACTTTCGCACCGAGCTGGCCTTCAGCGGGGCGGGGCCGAGCACCATAGAGAACGCGACGGGGATCAATGTGATGTTCGACGCCTGGGGAGGCTGGCACGGGAGTGAGGGGTACAACCGGGGGCGCTGGAACATCCTGTTCGCCGATGGGCACGTCAAGAGTGCAGATCGGAAGGCCTACGATGCAGCCTGGGCGACGCCAACGCAGTGACGAGCCTCACCCCCTGCCCCCTCTCCCTCGCTACGCTCGGGAGGAGGGGGTTCCGAGGGGGAGACGCGCCGCCCTTGCCCCCGATAACCCGGAATGCTCCAACACCGCCGGAGGCGACCACGTTGGGTCGCCCCTACCTGTCAGGAGGTTCGGTCAGTGGCCCTTGGGGACGGATGCCGGTGCCCCCGGCGACGGGGTAGGGCGGGGAGGGCAGACCACAGTGCGGGCCACCCTGGCACCGGCGAGACGCTGGTGCCACCGGGAGCAGACCACAGTTCCAGCCACCGCCGGGCGGCACTGAAGTGCCGCCCCTACCGAGCGCGTCCCCTTCCACCTCTCGCTTCTCGCCTCCCGCCTCTATGACGGCTTCCCCAGGAAAACCATCAGCAGGTTGGTGTAGTCACCCTCCCAGCGGTACAGACTAGTGCCAGGCTCGTTCCACGGCCGGCCTTCCGTGGCCAAGCCCCATTGGGCGGGGTCTATTCTGTCCGCCTGGGCGGGGTTGGGGGCGCCGAGCGCCAGGCCGTCGCGGCAGATGAGCACCCCGCGGCCGTTGTAGTACATGTACCCGATCCCCACCATGCTCAGGCACTGCTTGGTGCGACCGTGGGCGAAGACGACGCCATGCTCGTCGCCGCGGTGGTAGGTGTAGGTGATGATGACCGGGCGGTTCTGCTTGATTCGGGCCACGTAGTCGCCGAAGGTGCAGGTCTCGCCGTACTGGTCGGAGTAGCGGCAGCGCTCCTTGACGGGGGTGCTGGGGTAGCCGCGGGCGTTGAAGAGCTTCTGCATACCGCCGGCGATATCCCAGTTGATGTCGGCGCCGCCGCAATCGCAGGCCTGCATGTAAACCCAGGCGGAGTGCATGAGGGTCTTGTCGCTCTCGGCGCGGCGGCGCAGGCCGTGGTAGTCGGTGACCCAGCCGCCAGCGGTAGCGTGGGAGTTGTACTGGGGGGAGAAGGCCGGGCCGGGGGCGTCAAGAACGCGCCAGGCGACCTCAGCGGCGGGGGCCGCCGAGGCCAGCGCATAGAGCAGGCCGAGTGCTATTCCCAGGGCGATTGGTCTCATGATCGTCGCGTGGGCGAACGGGCGGATGTTTCGCGAGGTACGGCTTCGCGAAACATTCGCCCCTACTTCAACTCCACCCGCACCGTACTCATTTTCGGCACGGCGACCTCGACCTCCTGCTTGGCGGCGAGGAAGGTGGCTACCGGGAGGGTTACCGTCACTTGCAGGTCGGTGTCAGTGGGGTTGTGAACCTCTACGTAGGTCTTGCCGTCGGCGTTGCTGGGGAGGAGGGTGACCCAGACGTCCGGGTTGTCGGCGGTCACCACGTTCCCGATATAGAGTTTCTGCTCGCCGGGCTTGGTGTCAAGGGTCGTGTACGCGGCGCCCTGCCAGACACCGAGCGGGTACCATTCGTTCTTCGCCAGATCCACCTTCGCCGCGGTCCACTTGTCGTAGATCCCTGTTACCTTGATCGGCAAGCGCTGGGGGAGGTCGGCCTGGCCGATAGTGCCGGACCAGCCGGAGTTGTCCGCGGCCAACTCCAGCAGGTAGCGACCGCTGGTGCCCTTGCCCTGGGTGGAGCGCAAGCTATAGGCCGGAGGCTGCCCGCCGATGCCATACTGGTCGCGGAACTTGGTGAACTCGCCGATCGGATCCTCGCTGGGGGCCCCGCGGAACTTCACGTTGAGCACGCGCGCCCACGTCTTGGTCCCCGGCGCCAGGGCAGGTGTATCGAACTGCCCCAGGTACAGGCGGAACCACTTCTTCGAGGGCACCGACTCCAGAACCACGTCCAGCTTTTCCGCCAGCAGGTACATACCCTCGCTGGCCGTAGGGAAGATGACGCAGTCCCCCGGGTGCAGCGTCCCCCGCCAGCCCTGCACCTTCTGGTCGGCGGAGGGGCCTTCCTCGTGGGTGCCGTCGGCCCGGAGGACGATGTACTGGAACACCTTGCCGCTCCAGCTTGCCGTCCACTGCTGGGCGAAGCCGTTCCACCCCTGCTTGAGGGTGACGCCGGCGGGGTCGGTGACGGTAGTGGATAGCTCGGCCATGACCGGGGCGGGGTAGACGGGCTTGCGGTAGAAGTGCCACTGCGCCATCTCCGCCGCCACCTTCGGCTCGTCCAGGTCCACGTAGGGGTTGTGCCCGAAGACCTCCTGGTGGGGGCCGTTGAGACTGCGCTTGAGGATGGGGGTGTCGAAGACGATGCCATCCGCTCCCTCCCAAGGACGCTGGATCCTGTGGATGGGCGGGCGGCTTTCGGTCTTAGTCGGGTCGGTGGCCTCCAGGTACATGTTGGGATTGACGCTGAACTCGGTGCCCCCGCCGGAACCGTCAATGCCGGGCAGGCCCTCCGCCAGGGCCACGGTGCCGAAGTACAACCGCCCGGCCTTGTAGAGCATGCTGGTCGCCGGGACCAGGTGATTGCGGCCGTCAGCCTCACGGATCGTCGAGCCGCCGCTCATGATGTTGCAGCGATCCGAGCAGAAGTACTGGTACATGAGGGTGTCCTGGACCTCGGAGCTGCCCGTCATCGCCCTATGGCCCTGCTCGTCCTCCACCACCGCGCAGAGAATGTGGCGCATGTCGTGCACGCCTTCGATGTTGATCTCCGCGGTGGTGCCAGTCAGGGCCAGGCGGCGGAAGACGCGGGTGCTGTCGTAGAAAGTCACCGACTTGAGCGGGACCTCGGAGGTCACACGCAGCGAGGCGCGCCAGCGCTCGGTGCCGGGGACGTAGAACTCGCCGTAGGTGTTGCGCATCCCGTTGGAGATGTACCAGTTGTGGATCTGTGGGCCGCTAGAGACGTAGCTGATACTGGAGCCGGAGAACTGCGGGCGAGTGAAGGTCTCCTCCATCTGCGTGGCGTTGCCGGCGGAGATGTAGGTGTGCTCCGTTACCGCGGCAAGCTTGTCCGGGGCACTGAGCAGGTTCACCACGATGATCCGGCTGCGGTCGCCCTGCTCCTGGTTCTGCAGGAAGCCCTCGACCGCCTCGTCCACCAGCTCGCCGTCCTGGTAAGTGCGCACCGCAAAAGTGTCGTAGCCGCTGTGGAGCCAGGTAGGGTACTGGCCCTGCGAGAAGAGGAAGGGGGCGCGGCAGGGGAAGTTGCAGTCGCTCATCCAGTAGCCGAGGTGGTCCTGGACCCGCTGGGGGTCTTTCTTCGACAGGCGGCTGTCCTTGGGCCAGGACTGCGCGCCGCACTGGACAAAGTGGTTGTTCTGGTCGTCCAAGGTGATGAGGGCGGGGACGGCGACGAAGGTGTCGGTACAGGCGGCTTTGCACTCGGCGCAGAGTTGGTCCCAGGCGGCCCTGTCCATCTTGGTGAAGTCGCCGGTGAACACGAGCCAGGAGAGGCCCTGGGCCTGAGCGGCGGCGACCCATTCGGTCACGGTGCCGCTGCCGCCGCCGAGGGCGGGAGTGGCGCCGATGACGCCCTTCCTATAGGGCAAGTCACCGCCAACTGCGCCGGGCGGGTCCCACTTGATCGGCGCGGCAACCTTAGGCTGGAAGGGCGGCTTGACCGGGGGGACGAAGCCGCCGAACTGGCCGGCGCTGGGCTGAGTCAGCCACCTGAGGGAGGAAATCAGCAGGGGCAGGCCGTCGCTCGTGACCCCGTTCAGGCCGGCTTCCATACCAATGCGGCCCCACATGCGGTCGGCGTAGGGGGAGTAGCCGTAGCCGAAGAAGGAGATGGTGGACTCGCCGCCGTTCAGTACGACACGCCCCTGACCAAACGGGCGGGCGGCGTAGATGACGGCGGTCTTGTCCTGGACGCCGGAGGCGAGGGGAGAGGGCGGGCCGTCCCAGGAGGGATCCTCGTAGGGGACGGACTTGAAGCCCTCGGAGGTGCGGATGAGCGGGGTCCAGTCGGCGCTCAGGGAGAGCGGGCGGGTCCAGGGGCCGTAGGAGAAGGGGCCCACGGTATACCAGTAGTTCTTCACCCCAGCGGTGGCCGGATGGGCGGCGAGGCTGTCGGCGAGGGCGTAGAGCACCTTCTGCCCCTCCGGCTGGCGCTGTTCCTTCGGCTCGTCGCGCAGGAGCTCGAACAGGACCTCAGCGCCGAAGGGTTTGAGGAACTTGTTGAGGCTGTCATTGGCCCAGCCCTGGCCCATGTGGGTGAAGGAGACGCCATAGACATAGAGGCCGCCGCCCTCGGTCACGAAGCGCTGCAGTAGGTCGCTCACCCGCTTGAACCCCTCCGGGCTGATCTCGACGGCGTTGACGTCCCGCGTTCCCTCGTAGAGGCGAGACATGTCGAAGAGGATGACGGCGTTGAACTGGCTGAGCTTCTCCCAGGTGATCTCGTTGAAGCCGCAGGCGCCGACCGTGAAGCCGTAGTCCATGGTGAGCTTCTGCGGCAGGGCCCAGTCGGCCAGTTCCGAGCCCTGGTGGAGGAGCAGGACGGCGGGCCGGGCCGGGCCCTGGGCGAGGAGGGGAGCGGCCAGCAGGAGGGCAGTGAGAGAGAGCACCAGGGCGAAGGGCACGGCTCTAGGCATGGGAGGACCTCCATGTGGAGTATACCAACAACAGCGCCGCAGGGGTACTACGGGGTCCGGGGCACAAGGCAAGCGGGCAGGCCGAGGCCGCGGTGGTGAGCATGCAGGTGCCCGGTAGGCTAGTGGCTAATCTATCTCCAGTTTCCCCATCCTCGCTGAGGTGAATCTCACCATGCTTGCCAGGATCAACAGCGCTACCTTGCTGGGTATTGACGCCGTTGCGCTCCAGATAGAAGTGGACATAGCGCGCGGGTTGCGCAGCTTCACCATCGTGGGCCTGCCGGATGTGGCGGTGCGCGAGAGCCGCGAGCGGGTCGAGTCGGCTATCCGCAACTCCGGGTTCGACTTCCCCATTGAGCGCATTACCGTCAACATGGCGCCGGCGGATATTCCCAAGCGCGGGCCGTCGTTTGATCTGCCCATTGCGCTGGGGATTCTGGTGGCGACGGGGCAGGTGAGCATCGAGAACCTGGATGAAGTGGTGCTGGTCGGGGAGCTGTCGCTCGATGGGCGCATCCGGCGCATCTCGGGGGCGCTGCCGGCGGCGCTGGGGGCGAAGGAATGGGGGGCGCGAGCGCTGATCGTGGCCCCGGACAACGGGCGGGAGGCGGCGGTGGTGGAGGACCTGGAGGTGTACACCGCCGAGACGCTCTACGACTGCGTATCGCTGCTGGAGCAGGGGCTGCTGGAGGAGCCGGTGCACGTGGACCCGGCGGACCTGGCGCTGGATACACCGCTGTATTCGGTGGACTTCGGGGATGTGAAGGGGCAGGAGCACGTTAAGCGCGCGCTGGAGGTGGCAGCGGCGGGAGGCCATAATCTCATTATGGTGGGGCCGCCGGGGAGCGGCAAGACCATGCTGGCGCGGCGGCTGCCGACCATCCTGCCGCCGATGTCGCGGGGCGAGGCGCTGGAGGTGACCAAGCTGTACAGTGTGTCGGGGCTGGTGGGGCGGGATACGGCGCTGATTACCACGCGGCCCTTCCGGCACCCGCACCATACGGTGAGCACCGCGGGGCTGGTGGGCGGGGGGAGCATCCCGCAGCCGGGGGAGGTGAGCCTGGCGCATCATGGGGTGCTGTTCCTCGATGAGCTGCCGGAGTTCTCGCGGAGCGCGTTGGAGGTGATGCGCCAGCCGCTGGAGGACGGGCACGTGACCATCGCGCGGGCGCAGCTCACACTGACCTTCCCGGCGCAGCTCCAACTGGTGGCGGCAATGAATCCCTGCCCGTGCGGGTACTTTGGGGACCAGGTGAAGCCGTGCTCCTGCACGACGGCGGCGGTGCAGCGGTACCGGAACCAGATCAGTGGGCCGCTGCTGGACCGGATCGACATCCACATTGAGGTGCCGCGGCTGACGCCAGATGAGCTGCTGAGCAAGCAGGTGGGGGAGCCGTCCGCGGCCATTCGCAGTCGGGTGATCGCCGCGCGAGAGCGGCAGTCGGCACGGTTTGCGGGCAAAGGGTTCTTCTGCAACGCGCAGATGGGCAGCCGGGCCCTGCGGGAGTTCTGCGGGCTGGACGGGGAGGCGGAAGCGCTGCTGCGAGCGGCGATAGACCAGTTCGCCCTCTCGGCAAGAGCGCATGACCGCATCTTGAAGCTGGCGCGGACCATAGCGGACCTGGACGGGAGCGAGGGGATAGGGGTGCCGCACCTGGCCGAGGCGGTGCAGTACCGGAGCCTGGATCGGAGGTTGTGGGGATGACTGTCGGCCACTCGGACTGTTGCGTAGCGGACCCCCAAGGAGGGGACATGAACGACACGAGATCATTCACCAACATTGAATTGGGCTGGCATCTCCGCTCAGTTGACTCTCCCGTTCTTGTGCAGATTCCCACACCTAACATCGCCTACCACACGGCGGTACTAGCGCAATCTGGGGCCGGTAAGTCGTCCTTTCTCGGCAGGCTGGTTGAGGAGATATTGCTCAAGACCAAGGCCAGGATCGTCATCATCGACTCGAACGGGGACTTTCGTAGTCTCTGGGATCCTGATGACAAGGCTTGGCAGCCCCGCGACACGGGTGAGGCGTGGCCCCGTGTGGGAGCGAACGACAAGAGCTTTGATGAATTCGGCGAAGCCTGGCACAGATGCGCAGAGGGCGACCGAACCGCCGGCGGTAGAGGCCAATACCGCATCCACTGGCAGAGGCTATCGTCCCTCGACCAGGCCGCACTGCTAGGGATTGACCCCTCCCGTGAGCCCAAAGCGTGTGCGCTCCTCATGTGCTTGGACGGGCACTTCAAGACGGAGATCGCCGAGAAAAAACTGGCCTTTTACGGCCCTAAGGAGGTTCTCAAGGAGGCGGCAGCCCGGCGCCATGGGGAGGCCAAGCACGATCCTGAGCTTGCAGAGGCGGCGGACCGTCTGTGGACGGCCCTCAGTATGGTCAGCGGCTGGGATGACGTATGGGCGACCGAGGACGGTGCTGGCGATTTGGGTGACATGGTCGGTTCGTCGGGCCGACGTCGGAACATAGTCGTGGACCTGCCCTCGATTGCCGCCGAAAGGGGGCGTTCTGTTACAGCTCTCCGGGTCCTCGACGCGGTGTGGAACCGCGCGCGCTGTGAGTGGGAACAGGCGATCAAGACGCGCGACACGCGTCGAGAGGGGGGTGAGGAGTGGCACGACAGGCGGACGCCCACCTTCATTGTTCTCGATGAAGCGCACAACTTCGCGCCCGACGTGGCCGCCGACCCTCTTACCGCGCTGGTATCGGATCGCGTACGCCGGATCGCTGCGGAGGGCCGGAAGTATGGGCTGTTCCTCATTCTTGCCACGCAGCGTCCTCCAAAGGTGACGCCGGGCCTTCTCGCCGAATGCGAGAACGTCGCCTTGTTGCGCATGCAGTCTACGGTCGACCACTGCACCGCGGCGGACACGTGGGGGGTACCTTTCGAGGAGGTCGTCCGAACGCGGCACTTCGGGAAAGGGGACGGTCTGCTCTTTGGGCGATGGGTGCAAGCGGTGACACCCTTTCACAGTGCCTTCCGCCGCACCAAACAGGGCGGCAGCGACTTGGACAAGGAGTATTGGGCTCGTCCGTTCACCCCCGAGGCAGGCGAGGAGTAAGCATGCCTCGCACCATCCGCATCGCCGCTATTCCTGTCGCTACGCTGGATGGATTGGTGGAGTCGAACTATGCGCGGGCCTTGCGGCTGGGGGAGATTGCCTTGGAGGCTAAGCCCGACCTGATTCTGTTTCCGGAGGCCTATGCCTGCGGGTACTGCGGGACGGAGCTTCTGCCCTATGCGGAGGAGCTGGAGGGGCCCTTCCAGGAGGCGCTGGGGGAGCTGTCGGCGCGGGGGAATTGCGTGGTGGTGAGCGGGCTATTGGAGAAGGTGGCGGGAGGGGTGCGGAATACGGCGGCGGTGTTTGAGCGCGGGGTGCTGCGGGGGACGCATGGGAAGACGGCCATGTGGGCCGACGAGAAGCGGCCGTATCGGGATGAGGTCTCGCTGATGGTGCCGGGGACGGAGCTCGAAGTCTTCGAGACGCGGGCGGGGCGGTTCGGGGTGCTGATCTGCTACGAGAACCGCTTCCCGGAGAAGTGGGACGAACTGGCGCCGCAGGTGGACTTTATCCTCAGCCCCTACAACTGCGAGGGGGACCCCTCGTTCATCAACAAGGTGGAGTCGCCGCGGGTGGGGCGGCCCTCGGCATGGGCCTGCCGGACGGGGACGGTCTACCGCGGGCCGGACGGGTGGGGACCGAACCTGGGGACGGCGGGACTGATCGACGCGGCGGGTAACGTCATCGCCTGCTCGCGGGAGGGCGTGGAAGAGATCGTGACTGCGGAACTGCCGCTGGCGTAGGGTGTACAGGAGAGTCGCATGGAGCTGGGCACGGTGATCCAAGGAGGCATACTATGATCTGGCTAGGATTAGTGATAGCTTTGGCCGCGTTGGTCTGGAGCGGCGGAATGCTGGCGACGGTGCTCGGACGGCTGGCGCGCTCGCTGCAGGTATCCTCCTTCCTGATCTCCTTCATGCTGATGGCCGCGGCGACCAGCGTGCCGGAACTGTCGGTGACCATCGTCTCCTCCCTACAGCACCAGGGCAGCCTGGCCTTCGGAACCGTGGTGGGCTCCAACATCGCCAACATCGCCCTGGTCATGGGCGTACTGATGTTGCTGAGCGGGCGGATCAAGATCCGGAGCGCCATCCGGCGGCGCGAGGCGGCCTGGGCGGGCGGCCTGGCCCTGCTTCCCATACTGCTGGCCATGGACGGCACGCTCAGCCGGGCGGACGGGGGCGCTCTACTGCTGGGCTTCGGCGCCTACGTAACGCAGTTGCTGCGCAACGCCCATTTCTTCCACAAAGCCGAGGCAGTGAAGGGTGACCCTACCTTCTGGCGCGACCTGGTGTTGTTCGCGCTGCTGGTGACACTCTTGCTGTTCTCGTCACGCTGGGTGGTCCACTTCGCAGTGGACATCGCTCAACTGATGGGAATTCCCCTGTTCGTGATCGGTCTGTTTGTGCTGGCCATCGGCACCTCCCTGCCGGAGCTAGTCTTTGCCATTCGCTCCTCCCTGGCCCACGATCCCCTACTGTCGATGGGAGACATTACCGGCTCAATTGTGTTCAATGCGTCGGTCATCCTGGGCGTAGGGGCAATGATATCTCCGATCAAGCTGCAGAGCCCCTCGCACTACCTACTGTCCGCGGGGACGCTGGCGGTGCTGCTCGTGTACCTGTGGCTGGCAACGCACACCGACAAGGTCACCTCACGCCTGTGGGGGGGCATACTGCTGGTAGTCTACGCGGCATTTGTGGCCCTGGAGTGGATGAGAACCTGAGAAGGCGCCGGGACCGGTGGGGTCCGGAGGCCCAGGAGAATACACTATGGAACTTGACAACGTGCTTTCCGCACTCGGTCTGACCAGTTTTGGCGAGGCTCTCGCTAGGGAAGCGGACGCCGCCCAAGCGGCGCTGCCCGCGGGGGGGCCGTTCTTCCTCAAGCCCGGCTTCGTGGCGGAGGCCTGCCGGGCGTCGTTCCTGCCGGCGGAGCCAAGGGCGGCGGCGCTGGAAGGGGCGAAGCGGATCGCCGCTGATCCAGCGCGGGCGACGCTGACCTGGTACTTCTACTGGTGCCTGTGGGAGAGCCCGAGCTTTCCCGTAGGCGAGCAGGCGCGGTGGCCACGGCTGGACCAGGTCCCGGCAGAGCTGGTCGGCGACCTGGCGATGATGTACCTGCTGGCGATGATCGCGCGCTATCCCGAGATGGAAGAGTTACACCGGGCATACGGGGTGGAGGCGGCCATCGCCGAGCACACGCTGCTGGATATTCAACTGGGAGGCTGGACCGCGCTGCACGAGCAGTGCGGATGCTGGGGGCTAGACGTGCCGCGGCTGCACTGGCTGCAGTACCACTTCCGGGGGGAGATCTACCGGCTGGGGCGCTTGCAGTTCCAGTACGGCAAGTTCGGCGGGAAGCTGCGCATGTACCAGCATCGGGAGACAGGGAAGGTACTGGCGCTGTCGGAGAGCGGGGTGCAGTACCTAGAGGACGGGAGACTGTGGAGCGAGACCCGGGAGGCGAAGAAGTACTGGACGGCGGAGCTGGGGACTTCGAGCGGACAGAGCGACGACCCCTCCTGCGCCCTGCGCGGGGCCACGGTTACCGGCCACCCGATTACGGTGCAGGGCGTGGCGCGGCGGGAGCCGGTGGAGTTGGTGTGCGCCGACTGGTGGCAAGTGCTGGAGCCGGGCGACCCGGTGCTACACATACACATCCCGGTGGGTGGGCCGATGGACCACGGGGAGTGCGGGGAGTCGATGCGCTGGGCGGCGGAGTGGTTTCCGGAGCACTTCCCGGAGTGGCCCTTCCTGGCCTACTGCTGTGATTCGTGGCTGCTGGATACGCAGCTTCAGGAATTCCTGCCGCCGGAGTCGAACATCGCGCGGTTCCAGCGGGAGATGTACCTCTTCCCCACCATTCGAGGCGACGAAAACCTGCGGGGACCAATCTTCCACTGCGTGCCGGAGTTCACGGCGGCAATGCCCCGCAAGACGGCGCTCCAGCGGGCGCTGGCGGAGTACCTCGAAGCGGGGAATAAGCTGCGGGCGAGCGCCGGCGGGAGCATCATCCTGGCGGAGGATTTGGACTGGGGCGGGGAGGTGTATCTGAAGGGGAAGGCGGCGGCGCTCGGATAGGGATCCCGACCCCTGCCCAGGAACCAGCCATACCTTCGGCTGGGTGAGCAGGACCCGGAACCGCGGCCCAAGGTGCAGGACGCCTACGGGCGCTGCTCCAGGGCGGCGGTGGGGGGGGCGCGGGATCAAGTACCTGCCGGACCAGGCGCCGGCGGATAGCGCAGTGCCAGCCGCCCAGCCGCGCACCGGCGAGACGCCGGTACCACAGGGAGGACCCTCATGGCAGATGAACTTCGTGCCCCCGCCGAGCGGCGGGTAGGGGTGGTGAATACCTCGCGTAGCCCCCACGCCCGGCTGCGCTCAGTGCCACTCGCGGCGGTGAAGCTGGGCGACGGCTTCTGGCGGCCGCGGCTGCAGGCCAATGCTGGCGTGGGCATGCCCACCTTCTACCGCGACATGGAGAGCCACGGCGTGGTGGACAATCTCCGGCGTCTGTCGGGGCGCAAGCAGGTGGACTACCAGAACGGCGGCTACGCTAGCGAGTCGGACCTGTACAAGTGGCTGGAGGCCGTCGGCTACGTCTTGCAGAGCGGCGAAGCCCCGGAACTGCGCGCCCTGGCCGAGGCCACCATCGACGATATCGCGGCGGCCCAGGGCGAGGACGGCTACCTCTATGCGCGCACCGCCGTCGGCGGCGACCCCAACTACGAGCGCTTCAGCCGGCTGCAAGACTCCCATGAGCTATACTGCGCCGGGCATCTGATGCAGGCAGGGGTGGCCTACTGGCGGGCGACGGGCGACGCGGAACTCCTGGGGGTGGCTACGAGGTTTGCTGATTACCTCTGCGAGACCTTCGGGCCGAGGAAGCTGGAGACCGCCGACGGGCATCCGGAGGCGGAACTGGCGCTGGTGGAGCTGTACCGGGCGACCGGGGAGCGGCGGTACCTGGACCTGGCGGGGTTCTTCCTGACCCAACGGCAGTCGGTGGAGGACCTCTCCCCCATCGCTGAGCGGCAGGCGCTGGCCGGTCATGCGGTGCGGTCGGGGTACCTGTGCTCGGGCGGCACGGACTGGTACCTGGAGACCGGCGACGCGGCGATGCTGGAGAACCTGGAGCGGCTGTGGCAGGAGCTGGTGGCAGGGAAGATCTACCTCACCGGTGGCGTGGGGGCGCGGTTTGCGGGGGAGTCGTTCGGGGAGCCGTATGAACTGCCCAACGCGCGGGCGTATGCCGAGACCTGTGCGGCGATTGCCCATGCCATGTGGGCCTGGCGGATGCTCCTGGCCACCGGCGAGGCCCAGTATGCCGACTGGCTGGAGACGATCCTGTACAACGGCTTCCTCTCCGGCGTGTCACTGGACGGGGGCGAGTACTTCTACATGAACCCCCTGACTGCCGGCGGAGGCTACGCGCGGCAGCCCTGGTTTGGCTGCAACTGCTGCCCGCCGAACATCCACCGGACGCTGGCCTCCCTCCCCGGCTACCTCTTCACCACCAGCGAGGAGGGGCTGTGGGTACACCTGTACGACGCCTGCGAGGCGCTGGTGACACTGCCGGACCACACGAGCGTGCGGGTGGAGGTGCGAACGAAGTACCCGTGGAAGGGGAGGGTGGAGATCGTGGTGACGCCGGCGGTGGCGACCGAGTTTACGCTGTTCCTGCGGATTCCCGCGTGGGCGGAGGGGGCGCGGGTGGAGATGCAGAGGGAACCGAGCACCGGCGAGACGCCGGTGCCACCGGGAGAGTACCTGCCGCTCCACCGGCGCTGGGCGCCGGGGGACGTGGTGCGGCTGGAAATGCCCTTGCCGGTGCGGTTGACGGAGAGCCATCCACGGGTGGTGGAGAACCGCTGCGCAGTGGCGCTGCAGCGCGGGCCGCTGGTGTATTGCCTGGAGGGGACGGACAACCCAACTGACTCGCTGCCCGACCTGGCCCTGACGGCGGTGGAGGGAGATCCCGAGGGCGGGTTCGGCGCGGAGGCGCAGTCGCTGCTCCTGCGGGGAGTGACCATCCTACGCGGGCCGGGGATGTCCGTCTGCGCGCCCGGCGCGGCTGGGGAGCACACGCCGCTATACCGGCCGTGGCGCAGCGGCCCGCCCGTCGCGCACCATCCTCTGACGGTGACCGCTATCCCCTACTACGCCTGGGGCAACCGCGGGAGCGATGAGCTGGAGGTATGGATCCCGGTGACGGAGGGAGCCGCGGCGACCGCGGTTTCCCGCACTCTGACCCAACATCACGAGGAGGACCATGGACACTGAACTGACCCCGTACAAAGTAGACCCGACCTGCGAGCCCACCCCGGCCGGCAGCCGCTTTGCCTTGGGAGGCGTGGTGGGGGATTGGCTGGACACGGTAGTGGAGAACTGGCTGCTGCCCTTCCCCCGAGCCAATCCGGCGATGACGCAGATGTTCCGGGACCGCGATAGGCGACCGGTGCGGAAGTTGCTGCAGTGGTCCGGGGAGTTCGCCGGAAAGTACCTGCTGGGGGCCCTGCACGTCTGGGAACTTACCGGGGATGAGCGGCTGCGGCAGACAATCCAGGGGATGATCGAGGAGCTGGTGACTGCGCAGGGGCCGGATGGGTACCTGGGGCCGTTTCCGCCCGAGGCGCGGTTGACAGGGGATAACTGGGACCTCTGGGGGCACTACCACACGGCATTTGCGCTGCTGCGCCACTACGCGCTGACCGGTGAGGAGAGGTCACTGGAGGCGGCCGTCCGCGCCGCCGACTTGCTTTGCGCCACCTTCGGCCCCGGCCGCGCGCGGATCCTCCACCAACAGCAGATGAACATGGGGCTGGTCCACGGCCTCGCCCTGCTCTACCGCTACGTACCCAAGCCGGAATACCTGGCGACCGCCCGGTGGATCGTGGAAGACTCGGACATTCCCGGCGGGGTGCAGTTCATGCGGGCGGCGCGGCAGGGGAAGGAGTTGTTCGAGTTCGGAAACATCGCCAACCGCTGGGAAATCCTGCATTTCACGCAGGGCCTGGTGGAGCTGTACTGGCTCACCGGTGCAACCGAGTACCGCGACACTTTCCTGCGCGTGTGGGACAGCATCCGTCGCCTGGACCGGCACAACACCGGAGGCTTCTCTACCGGCGAGAGGGCGGTGGGGACGCCTTACATGCTCCCCGGGGAGGACAAACCGAACTGGCCCAACATCTGGCAGCGCTGCATCGAGACCTGCTGCACGGTGGCCTGGAACGCGCTGAGCGTGGACATGCTCCGACTGAGCGGCGACTCCACGGTGGCTGACGAGATCGAGCTGACGCTGTACAACTCGGCGCAGGGCTCCATGCACCCCTCGGGGCGCGCCTGGACGTACAACACGCCCATGCGGGGCTGGCGCCTCTCCTCCGCCGATCAGATCAGCGCTCACGCGCATCCGGGCGGGCCGGAGCTGAACTGCTGCAACGCCAACGCCCCGCGGCCGCTGGGGATGATCCGCGACTGGGCGCTCATGACGAGCGCGGAGGGGCTGACGCTCAACCACTACGGGGCGGGGGTGCTGGAGGCGCCGCTGGCGGACGGCGGGCAAGTACGGCTGGAGCAGGAGACGGAGTACCCGCTGGAGGGGGCGATATTGCTGCGCGTCACGCCGGACCAGCCGCGAAAGTTCACGTTGCGCCTGCGGATACCGTCGTGGTCGCGAGAAACGAAGGTGGAGGTAACCGGCGAGCCAAGCACCGGCGAGACGCCGGTGCCACCGGGAGCGTACCTGTCCCTCCGACGCCAGTGGCAGGCGGGAGACACCGTGGAGATCAGCCTGGACTTCTCACCGCGCTACTGGGCGGGGCGGGAGGAGTGCGCGGGCATGGTGGCTTTGTACCGGGGGCCGCTGCTACTAGCCTGGGACCAGCGGTTTACCGAGTTCGACGAGGCCGACCTGCCGGCCGTGGACGCGAGCGCGCTGCGCCTGGAGCGGATCGAGAGCGACGGGCCTGGGCCCCGGCCGCTGCTGCTGGTGCGGGTGGGAAAAGGGCCCTTAGTGCTGTGTGACTTTGCCAGCGCGGGCGGAGCGGGCAATCCCTATACCTCGTGGCTGCCGGCGGTCAACGCCGATCCGGAGTGCGAGGGGCCCTTTGCGCGGAGCGAGTAGGGAACCTCACCCCCTACGCTCTCTTTCTCGCTGCGCTCGGGCGAGGGGATTCGAAGAGGAGGAACGGTTCTCGCAGTGCGTAGCGAGGGCGCGCTAATGACAAAGTAGAAGAGTAGGGAGGCAAGATGATGTCCAACGTCCGTTATCACGAGATGCTGCCGTTTGAGATCGTCGCCGCGCGGGAGGCCTGTCCGCTGGCGTTTGTGCCGCTGGGGGGAATTGAGTGGCACGGGGAGCACCTGGCGGTGGGAAACGATGCGCTGAAGGCGGAGATGCTGGCGGTGCGGTGCGCCGAGGCGCGCGGGGGCCTGGCTTTTCCGCCGGTGTGGTGGGGCGAGCCGCGGGAAGCGTACCTGATGGATGCCAACGCCGCCGACCGGGAGCAGATCAACGAGAAGATGGGCCTGCCGCCGGAGAACTTCGCGCCGGGGTACATGGGGCGGAGCGTGCATGACACGGACCGCGCCTACATCGAGCTGCTGCTGCATGTCTGCCGGCAACTGCGGAGCCTGGGGTTTCGGGTGGTCACGCTGATCGCCGGACACTACCCCATCCGCCACCAGGCGCAGGCCGCGGCGGAGTGGTTCAACGTGTCGGAGCGGGGGCGGGCGCAGGCCTGGGCCTGCTCGGGGTATGAGCTAGTGCACGGGGAGATACCCCTGGCCGGGGACCACGCCGGGCGCTGGGAGACCTCGCTACTCATGGCGCTGCGGCCGGAGTGCGTGGACTTGAACCGGCTGCCGGCAGACCCGGAGGCCCCGCTGATCGGCGCGTCCGGCGGAGAGCGCCACCCGGCGGAGGCGGACGCGGAATGGGGCGAGGCCGGAGTGCGAGCGGTGGTGGCGGCGATCAATGCGCGGGCGCACGAGCTCATCACCGGTCTCGCGTGAACCTTGCGGGCAGTGACCGGGTCAGTATACCGACGCCCCGGGGGAGCCTCGCCCCCTGCTCCCTCTTGGTCACGCTGGGCGTGCCCCTGGCAGGAGAGGGGGAACCAGAACAGCCACGGAGGGTAGACCATGGCCAAGCTACTTGTGACTTACTACAGCCGCACCGGCAATACCGCGCAGATGGCGGACCTGGTGGCGCAGGGGGCCGCTACGGTGGAGGGGACGGAGGTTACCGCCCGGCCCGTGGAGGAGGTCACGCCGGAGGCCCTGCTGGACTTTGACGCGCTCATCCTGGGCAGCCCGGTCTACTACGGCGGTCCCGCCGCGGAGATCAAGGTGCTACTGGATGCCAGCGTCAAGTACCACGGGAAGCTGGACGGGAAGGTGGGCGGGGCATTCGCCACCTGCGGAGTGTTCGGCGGCGGGGTGGAGACGACCATCCTGGACCTGATCGCGGCTATGCTGGTGCATGGGATGATCATCAAGGGCGAGTATGGGGGCGCCCACTACGGAGCGGTGGCGGTGGGCGGGCCCGACGAGCAGGCCGCCCAGGCGTGCGAACGGCTGGGGCGGAGCGTGGCCACGCTGGCGAAGAGGTTGTTTGGGTAGCGCATGGCACGGGCTCCCGGTCCGCCCCAGATGCCAACGACAAGCCAGCGGGGACCGTAAGGCGCGCGCCACGCGTAGATGCCGTCGTAGGTACGCTCCTTACCTTCCGCTCCGCTCTCTCGACTATCGATTCCCCCCCCATACCCGCGTTCGAGTACACGATGGTGCTAAAGTGCAGGGCCTCGATCTCCGCCGGGGTCAGCAGGGCGACAAGCCATGACGCCAGACGCCTAGGTGCGAGAGTGGGTCTTCGGACGTGGCTGGCGCTGGGGGCGAAGGGTAGGGTCCAGGAGCGAAGACGCCCGGTGATTGAGGAGCGTGCGCAATGCCTACCGGCTCTCGCGGATCTGGGCGGCCAGGCGCGCGGAGAGGGCGGCGGAGGCAGTTGCCAAGTCGGGGACGGCGATCGGCCGGAGACCGGGTGGCGGGACGTAGTGGAAGTCCTCCGGGGGAAGGAAGGCGCTTAGGGCGGTGGTTTCGTAGGTAATCACGCGGCCGATATACTCGGTCTCCACAGCCGCTTGCCGCAGGAGATGAGTGTGCCGGTCAATCCAGAGTACTACTGTGCCCTCCCGCCCAGCCTGCTCCACGGACAGCGCCCAAGCGCCGGGGGGGCCGGCGATACCCCTAAGCCATTCCTGGTGCGGGTCCACCCCGAAACGCGCCCGGGTGACTCCGGCGCGGTCCGCCTCGCCAGCGACGAGCGCCAGGGGATCAGCCACCCCGCCGGCGCCGACCGTAGGAGGACCGACCAGCGGCGGCCAGACCCGGGGCAGACGCTTGGGTGCGGCGCAGCGGTAGACCGCCGACAGTCGGGCGACCGCCATGAAGGCGACCTCCCCGTCGATCACCGTGACGACCCGGCCGGAGCCCTCGCCCGCCCGGCAGTAGTAGCGATTTGGTGCGGCATAGCCGAGGGAGAAGGGGACCGTGCGGCGGTAGCGCGCCGGGCCATTGTCGCCGCCCAGGCCGAGGTCCTCCCGCATAGTGGCGGTGATCTCCAGGGCCCGCGCACTAGCGTACTTGTGCGCCATCTGACCCAACAAGAGTCGAGGACCGAAGTGCATCCAGCCGACCCAGATCAGGGGCGGCAGCACGATAGCCAGTAACAGCCCCAACAGGACCGGCCATTGCCGAGCGAAGCGCAGCCCCGGTCGCCAGGGCTTGAGGCGACGGTCCTCCGGCAACTCCGGGGCAGGGAGCTTCCAGCCGTCGCGCTCGGAGGCGGGTGCGACGATTTCGTCCTCGTCGTCAACCATCGGATCAGGATTCCCTTACCGCAGCGAGGGAGGGGCCTCCCCCGAGGCCGTCTATTCGCATTGGCTATACCCGCAATCGTGACAGGTCACGCAGCCGCTCTCCGCGTGCAAGGCCCCGCCACATTCCGGGCAGGCGCCCAGGTGCCCGAAGCTGGAGCCGTTGAAGTCCATCGCCAACTGGTTGGCCTCCGGGAAGACCACTCGCTCCACCGCCTTGCCGAAGGCGTCGGCGCAGGAGAGGATCTTGCCGCCGCCCTTCTCCCAGGCCGGCATGTGGCAGCTGATCCCCTTGAGCTGCTTGATGATGTACTCCGGCTTGACCCCTACGCGGAAGGCCAGTGAGATTAGCCGAGCGACGGCCTCGGTTTGCGACGCCACGCAGCCCCCGGCCTTCCCCATGTTACCGAAGACCTCGAAGGGGCCGCGGTCGTCGGAGTTGATGGTGAGGTAGAGCTTGCCGCAGCCGGTCTTCATCTCGATGGTGGTGCCATGGACAGCGGCAGGGCGAGGGCGGGGCTCGGCCCGGGCCGGGCCGGGCTCAGCGGGCGGGGCCGCGGCCTGCTGGGCCCCCGTACGCAGCACCTGCTCCTGGCGGGACATATCGCGGTAGATGGTCACGCCCTTGCAGCCTAGCTCGTAGGCCAGTCGGTAGACCTGCGCGACCTCCTCCGCGCTGGCCTCCGTCGGGAAGTTGACGGTCTTGGAGACGGCGTTGTCGGTGCACTTTTGGAAGGCGGCCTGAATGCGGATGTGATCCTCCGGAGTGATGTCGTGGGCGGTGACGAAGACGTGGCGCAGGTCCGCGGGAATCTCGGGTATCTCCTGGATGGTGCCGTGGGCCACGACCTGCTGGAGCAACTCCGGGGTGAGCAGGCCGCGTTCTTGCATGAGGGCCTCGAAGGCGGGGGTGACCTCCGCCAGGCTCTCGCCACCCAGAACGTGCTTGGAGTAGGCCACGGCGAAGAGCGGCTCCACCCCGCTGGAAGCGGCCGCGATCATGCTGATGGTGCCGGTGGGGGCGATGGTGGTGACGGTGGCGTTGCGCTGAGGGAGGTTCATCCCGCGCGGGCCGTAGATTGACTCCTCCCAGTTGGGGAAGACGCCGCGCTCCCCGGCCAACTCGGCGGAGGCCTTCCGCGCTTCCTCGCGGATGAAGCACATGGTCTCCTCAGCGATCGTCTCGGCGCGACCGGAATTGTACGGAACCCCCAGGTGGATGAGCAGATCGGCAAAGCCCATGACCCCCAGGCCGATCTTGCGGTTGGCCTGCGTCCTCTCCTCGATCTGCGGCAGCGGGAAGACGTTCATCTCGATGACGTTGTCCAGGAACCGCACGGCTAGGCGCACCACCGCGGCCAGCTTCTCCTGGTCCAGGGTCCCCGAGAGCGGCTCGCCTCGCACTAGCTTGGCCAGGTTGATCGAGCCGAGGTTGCACGACTCGTAGGGCAAGAGCGGCTGCTCACCGCAGGGGTTGGTGGCCTCCATGTCGCCCACGAGGGGGGTGGGGTTGGCGGCGTTGATGCGGTCGAGGAAGACAATCCCCGGCTCGCCGGTGGTCCAGGCGGCGTGGACGATCCGCTCCCAAACGTCGCGGGCGCGCAGCGATTTCCCCGGAAGGCCGTTGCGGGGGTTAACCAGCTCGTAGGCGCCGTCGCTGGCGACGGCGCCCATAAAGGCCTCGGTCAGCGCCACGGAAACGTTGAAGTTGGTCAGGACGGTCAGGTCCTGCTTGCACTCGATGAATTCCAGGATGTCGGGGTGATCCACGCGCAGGATGCCCATGTTGGCGCCGCGGCGGGTCCCGCCCTGCTTGATGGCCTCGGTGGCCGCGTCAAAGACCTTCATGAAGGAGACGGGCCCCGAGGAGATACCGGTGGTGCTGGAGACAAGGTCGTTCTTGGGGCGCAGACGGGAAAAGGAGAAGCCGGTGCCGCCGCCGCTCTTGTGGATGATGGCGGTATGCTTGACGGCCTCGAAAATCTCCTCCATGGAGTCCCCCACTGGGAGGACGAAACAGGCGGAGAGCTGCTGGAAGTGGCGCCCGGCGTTCATCAGCGTGGGGCTGTTGGGGAGGAACTCCAGCCGGGTCATGATGCCGTAGAAGGCGTCCTCGACCTCGCGGAGGCGGGCGGGGGAGGCGCCATACTTCTCCTCGGCGGAGGCGATGTTGTGGGCGACCCGCCGGAACATGTCGGTGGGCGTTTCGGTGGGCTGGCCGGTGGTGTCTTTCTTCAGGTAGCGGCGTTCGAGGACGGTCAGGGCATTTGCGGTGAGGAGAACTTCGTCAGTGGGAGCGGGGCCGGAAGCCATCAGAGCCACCTCGCAGGGAATGGTGTAGAAAGTGGTTCCCGGACGGTGAGCGAGAGGTCCTTCGTGGTGAATCAGAAGGGGTGGCTGTGATGGATTTGTATAACTTTACCCTCCCCAACCTGTACGGGGCTACACTATAGCCAGGGAGGGGGAGGCTGTCAAGGGGGATTTTCCGGTGGCACCGGCGTCTCGCCGGTGCTCCCCGCCCCACCGTGTTCGGAGAGGCGGCGAGGGGTGGGGGCAGTGACTGCTTCACTCCAAGAGGCCCAGGAACTCCTCCACCGTGAGCCCCGCATCGCGGATCACGCCGCGCAGCAGGCCCGGTGCCAGATGGTCGTGCAGAGGGACGGAGAGCGTGTAGTCGTTCCCTGGTTTCTGGAGCATGGCGTGGCTGCCGCGGGTGCGAACCGACCTCCAGCCATCGGCCTCGAAGGCTCGAACGGCTTCGCGTCCCGACAGACCGCGGGGCAGCCTCACGTCAGCGGAACCTCGAGCAAGCGTTGCCCCGGCTGCAATTGGGACGAGGCGCGCGCTTCTTCCGCCTCCAACCACCCTTCGATAGCCTCGCGGATGTTCGCCAGCGCCTCCTCCTCCGTAGTGCCCTGCGACCAGCACCCCTTGAGCGCCGGGGCGTGGGCTACGAAGAAACCCTCCTCGTCTTCCTCCACCACGATTGCCAACTGTCGCATGTCACAACTTCCTTTCCCGGTCCCGCGTGCTACTCCCATTATACCCCCCGAGGGGGGCCGTCGAACAGGGATGAGGGCCCTCGCAGCAGACGCGGCGCCTCCCCCAGTTCTCTACCTCTCCCCTTCTACCACCGCGATCTCCTGCTCCGTCAGGCCGTATAGTTCGTATACCAGCGCGTCAATCTCGCGGTCGGTGGCCGCGATCTGCCGCTGGAGCAGGTGCTTGTCCGCCGGGGTGCGGGCCTGGGGCAGGCGCTGGTGCAGGTCCAGCATCCGCTCCACCAGGGCGACCATCTGATCGTGCCGTGCCACGTCGGCAGGGTCGGAGAAGTCAATGGTGCGGATGGGGAGCGAAGCCACGTTCGCTTTCTTGACCTCGGCCAGTGCCTCGCCGATCTCTGGGTTGAGCGTGTGATAATACCAGTCAAGAAGCTCGGAGTTGATGACCCCGAGGATGTACATCACAACAGGCGATTGGCTCTTGGGCACGACGACGTGCATATTGTTCAGGCAGAGAAGCTGGTCACGGTCGAGCATTGCCACCAAGCTATCGCCAGTCTGCCGCATCAGGATCTTCACGGGGGCGTCGAAGTTGGCTGCCGGACGTGGTTCCGCCAGCCAGGCCCCGTAACTAATGAACCTAGGCTTAACGGGCTGCAGGCAGTAGCGGCTGATGTCGGCCCCGCGCAGGTATGCACGGTATGTCTCATCCAGAGGGTGATCGCTGTCGAAAGGTCGCTCCGATACCACCTTCCTGGTCTGAGGAGGCTTCCCCTTCCCCGTTTGGTATGGCTTGATCCCGACGTTGATACTGCACGACTCCTCCAGTCGTCGCCCGACGCCAGCGCACTTCTCTGCCAGTGAGCGCGCCTCTTGGTCCAGGAAGATGTTGATCGGTGCCCCGCCTAGACTGATCCACTGCCGTTGCGAATGCTTAATCTTGCGCACCTGCGGCGCATCCTCTTGGCTGCGGAACGAGGCCAGCGACGGCACTAGAGACACCAATGGCTGTGCTCCATCATGTGAGCCCGCCCGGAGCAGAACGATCTCCGTGTCAACCGTCACCTTGCGGAAGACCGGGAACAGGAAGTGCACAATCTCGGTGACGGCCACAGAACCGGTAACCAGCTTCCGCACGGCTCCCTGCAACAGGTTCGTGAGCCAGGGGTTGGGGATGATCATGCCGAACCTTCCGCGTGGGGCCATGAGTAACCCTATGGCTCGCTCAAGGAACAGGAGATAGCTGTCGAACTGGTAAGTCTGGCATTGGTAAGCCGAGCCGAAGTACCCTTTCTCAACTTCGCCGAAAAACGCCCCATACGGCGGATTGCCAATTACGCAATCAAACCCGCCCGCCTTCATGATCTCCGGGAATCCTCTCTCCCAGTCGAAGGGGTTCACCCGCCGCTGTTCCTCCTCGTCTATCGCCAGGCGGCCGGTGAAGTAGTCGCTGCCGATCAGGCTGTTGCCGCACTTGATGTTGGCGTCGATGTTGGGCAGCAGCCGCTCGTGCAGCAGGCGTAGGGTTTGGTCCGCCGTCTGCTCGGTGACCCCCTCCAGGCACTTGAGCAGCAGGTTGAGCTTGGTCACCTCCACCGCCTGCCGGTCAAGGTCCACCCCGTACAGGTTGTTGAGCAGGATCCGCTTGCGCTCGGAGATGGTCAGCCGCCAGTCGTCCTGCCCCAGGCGCACCACCGGCGGACGGCGTTTGCGCGCCAGCTTCTGCGGGTCGTGGGCGAGGTAGTACTTCAGGTGCCAGTCGAGCAGGAACTGGTAGGCCCCCAGGAGGAAGGAGCCGGAGCCGCAGGCGGGATCGAGAAGGCGCAGCTTGGCCGCCTTCTCCGGGGTCGCCGCCTCGGCCAGGGCCTCCCCCACCGTGTGCTCGACGATGTAGTCCACGATGTAGGTGGGGGTGTAGTAGACGCCGCCGGCCTTCTTGACCTCGGGCTTCTCCTCCACCTTGGCATAGCCAGCCGGGGTCAGGCGGATGACCTTGCCGAGGAACTGCTCATAGACCGCGCCGAGAATGTCCGCGCCGAGGACGGAGAACTCGTAGGGGCAGTCGGGGTAGTACAGGTGGCTGAGGATGGGCTTGAGGGTCTTGTCGGAGAGGGTCAGGCCGGGGCAGAGGGTATCGCCGGCGGGGCTGAAGTCGAACAGCCCGGCGTTGTACTTCTCATCGGCCTCCGAGAACAGATCGCAGAGGCCAGGATAGATACCGGGCTTCTCACCGAGTTCCCGCAGGCGGTCCTCATGCTCGACCCCCCGGTCCTCGGCGATGCGCAGGAAGAGAATCCGGTCGATGAGGGTCTGGACGGCGTAGTTCAGTTCGGGGACGGAAAGGTGGTTGTGCCGGGCGAGGTCCTTAGCCAGGCTCTCCCGCCACTTCTCGATCTCTTCCAAGAAGGCAGCGTCCACTTCCTGGGTGCCGCGGTGCTTGCGCTTGTCCTGGGCAAAGCGGTCGAAGGAGCCGCGCAGAATGCCCTCGCGGGAGAAGAGCGAGTAGAGTTCGTCGAGGTGGTCGAGGTACTGCTCGAAGGTGAAGAAGAGGATGCGGCCCAGGCCGGGAGGGTCGGTGGGCGCGGGCTTCTGGCGACAGTCGTAGACGGCGAATTCCTCGAAGTCGGTGAGGAGGGAGAGGGGGAGCTTGGCGCTCCAGGCGTAGCGCCGGAGCTGGTAAGCGGGACCGGGGTCGTCGTGGACGTTGACCGCGGGCTTCTTGGCTTCGAGGTAGAACTTGCGCTGGCCGCCGATGCGGAAGGAGTAGTCAGGGGCTTTCTTCTTCCCCTCCACGTTCACGGTGGCCTCGTGGATGACGTCTTTGTAGGCCTCGGCGTATCCCTGCCGGTTGGTCACATCCCAGCCGAGGGCCTCAAAGAAGGGGTTGAGGAATTGCAGTCGGAGTTGGGTCTCGTTGTACCCCTGGGCGCGGTACTGGTCGCGGTTGCGGCGGAAGTTGTCGACCAGTTCCTCGACGCAGCGGCGGGTTTCGTCAGGTGCGACGAGCAGATCGGGATGGGGCGAGTCAGTCATGGACAGGCACCTGCCTCCGACGGGCCGGATTCCCCGCGCACTTCGTGCGCCGCTCATCCGGCCCCTCCCGACTTCCGTTATTCTTCCTCTTCGCTGTCGTTGGGCGGCGGTAGCACTTCGTCCTCTGGCTGCGGGCGTACTATCTTGGCTATCGCCATTACCTTCTCGCCCTCGGTCGGTCGGACTACCCAGACCCCCTGCGCCGACCGGCGCGTGCGGCGGATGTTGCCTACCGGGACGCGGATCAGCACCCCGTTGCTGGTCAGGGCCATGGCCTCGTCGTCGTCCTCCACCACCTTCGCCCCCGCCACCTGGCCGGTGCGGTCGGTGATCTCCAGGGTGATGACGCCCTGGGTAGCCCGGCCCTTGGTCGGGTAGTCGGCCAGCGCCGTGCGCTTGCCCAGGCCATTCTCGCTGATCACCAATAGATCGCGCTCGTCGCCCTGGTTGACTACTACCATGTCGACGATCGCGTCGCCCGGCCGTAAGCGGATGGCGTGCACCCCGGCAGCGTTCCGGCCCATGGGACGAACGGTAGACTCGTTGAAGCGCACCGCCTTGCCGCCGCGAGTCACCAGGATGATGTCCTTCTCGCCGTCGGTCCAGGCCACCCACTTGAGCTTGTCGCCCGGGTGGAGGTTGATGGCGATGAGGCCCTTGGAGCGCAGCGGGGTGTCGTAGTCCTGCAGGGAGGTTTTCTTGATCATGCCCTGCTCGGTGGCCATCAGCAGGTACCCGCCCTGGGCGAAGCCGTGGACCGGGATCTGGGAGGTGATCTGCTCGTCCTGCTCGACGGGGACGAGGTTGATCATGGGCGTGCCGCGGGCGGTGCGGCTGGCCATGGGGACCTGGTAGGCCTTGAGCTGGTAGGCCAGGCCCTTGTCAGTGAGGCAGATGATCAGATCGTGGGTGCTGGCGACGAAGAGGTCTTGCACGTCGTCCTCTTCCTTCTTGTTGAGGGCCAGCACGCCCTTGCCGCCGCGGTGCTGGACGCGGTAGGTATCGACCGGGAGGCGCTTGACGTACCCGTCGCGGGTGATGGTGATGGTCATGGCCTCGCGAGCGATGAGGTCCTCGGCGCTCAGGTCACCGGCTTCCTCCGGGATCAGCTTCGTGCGGCGCGGATCGCCCAGGTGCCTCGCGATCGCTCGCAGCTCGTCGCGGATGATCTTGGACTTGTAGGTCTCGTCGCCCAGGATGTGCTCGTACTCGGCGATGTCCTTGAGCAGTTGGTCTCGCTCGGTGGCCAGCTCGTTGCGCGAGAGGCGAGTAAGGCGGGCCAGTTGCATGCTGAGGATGTGCTCCGCCTGCACCTCGGAGAAGTCGAACTCGGTCATCAGGCCCTGGCGAGCCTCGCCGCGGTTCTGGCTGGCCCGGATCAGGGTGATGATCTGGTCGATGATGTCCAGGGCGCGCAGCAGGCCGTCGACGATGTGGAGGCGGTCCTGCGCCTGGTTGAGCAGGTACTGGGTGCGGCGGGTAACGACGGTGCGGCGGTGCTTGAGAAACTCGCTGAGAAGGTCCTTGAGGTTGCACAGGCGGGGGACGATGACCCCACCGGGGCCCGGTACCAGGGCCAGCATGTTAGCCCCGAAGGAGGTGCGCATCAGGGTGTGCTTGTAGAGGTTGTTGAGCGTGACCTGCGGATTGGCGTCGCGCTTAAGCTCAATGACCACACGCATGCCGTTGCGGTCGGACTCGTCGCGCAGATCGGAGATGCCTTCGAGCTTGTCCTTGTCGACCAGGGAGGCGATCTGCTTGAGCAGGGCGGACTTGGAGACCTGGTAGGGCAGTTGCGAGACAATGACCGCGTTGCGCCCGCGCTCAAGGGGCTCGAGGACGGCGCGAGCCTGCATAATGATGGAGCCACGGCCGGTGGTGATGTAGTCGCGGATGCCCTTGGAGCCCAGCACCAGGCCGGCGGTGGGGAAGTCGGGGCCGGGGACGTGTTTCATCAGGTCCGCCGCGGTCAGCTCAGGGTTCTCCAGCACCGCCACAGCGGCATCGATGACCTCGCCGAGGTTGTGCGGCGGGATATTGGTGGCGTAACCCACAGCGATCCCAGCGGCCCCGTTGCAGATCAAGTTGGGGAAGGCCCCGGGCAGCACGGTGGGCTCCGTAGTCTTCTCGTCGTAGGTGGGCTGGAAGTCGACGGTGTCCTTGTCCAGGTCGGCCAGCATGGCCATGGCGACCTCGGAGAGGCGGGCCTCAGTGTAGCGGGCGGCGCCGGCCGGGTCCCCGTCCACGGAACCGAAGTTGCCCTGGGGGTCGACCTCCTGGTAGCGGGCGGCGAAATCCTGGCCCATGCGCACGAGGGTATCGTAGATGGGCGCATCGCCGTGCGGGTGGTAGGTCTTCATCGTCTCGCCGACGATGGCGGCGCACTTGGCGTGGGCGCGGTCGGGGGTGAGGCCCTCCTGCTCCATAGCCACCAGGATGCGGCGCTGGGAGGGCTTGAGCCCGTCGCGCACATCCGGCAACGCCCGCGCCATGATGGTACTCATGGCAAACTGCATGTAGGAACTGGCCATCTCCTCATGCAAGGCTACAGGCTCAATCTGGCCGATGTTCTGGTTCGGTTCGGTATCCATACTGGTCTCCAGTCAAAGGTGTGTCTGGTGTCGTTGAGGGGGCGGACTGCAGCCCCCCGGTTCCTGCGTCATGCCACAGCGGGGGGGATCTCTCCCCCGGCCACTCCGAGACCGGCACCCCTCCCCGGCGTAGGCAGACGTGCGCGAGGGAAGGCCGATCAAGCAACGGGCTTTAGATATGGGAAACGGACGGGAAAAGGCGACGGGCCGGGGAACGGCACTTCGTCACGACCACGTCTCTGGGTCTGCAGGCCGCCTGCGTCAGCTCTCGCGTTCGGCCTCCAGCTCCCGCCGCCGATGCGGTTGCGGGAGGCGCTGGATCAAACGGTCGAGCGCTGTCACTCGCAGCGCCGCCTTGAAGCAGAACCGAGCACAGATCCCGCCGTACGCCACCAGGTTCACCACCGGATGATGGCGCTGGGCATAGTGCTTGCGGTACAACAGCCAGCCGCCCCGGTGGAAGTCCCAGAGCTGGCGCAGACTGAGCATCCCCATGGTGGCGCCGCCGTAATGGATGATCTGGACGTTCGCCAGTACCCAACGCTCCCATCCGGCCGCGGCCAGCCGCATGTTGAACTCGGTGTCGGAGAAGTTCGGCGGGAAGCGCTCGTCAAAGGGCCCGACCTCCTCGAAGCACTCGCGCCGCAGCAGCCAGCAGGTGCTGGCAATATGCTCCGCCTGGTTGTCCTGGCTGTAGTCGGTGTCAGTGCCATAGTACCGGCCGGTGAGGCGATTTCCGGGCAGCAGGCGGTGCAGGTCCAGCGTCTGGGCGATGGCCGCCCCGAAGTCGGGGAAGCGGCGCATGCAGGGCTGCAGGCTCTCATCGGCGTTCAGGATGCCGGGGGAGACCACCCCGGCCCGAGGGTGGCTGTCCATGTACTGCAGACAACGATCGAGGGCTCCCGGGAGCAGCTTCGTGTCGTCATTGAGCAGCACGAAGCAACGCCCGCGGCTGACCTGAATGCCCTGGTTGTTGGTCACCGTCCAAGAGGAGCGCCGCGGGTTGCTGATCACGGTCACCCACGGGAAGCGCTCCCGCACCATGCCCCCAGTGTCGTCGGTGGAGGCATCATCTACCACGATCACCTCATGGGGAGTGTGGACGGTAGCCTGCACCGACTTCAGACAGTCGGCCAGCATCTCCCGCCGGTTCCGGGAGGCGATGATTAGGGATAGCTCCGGCTTTGCTGAGCTCTGCGGTGAGGGAGCTTCACTCATAACTCAAGCCAAGTCCCCAAGCCCCTTTCCACCGCCCGCCGATAGACCAGCGGCGCAGTGGCCATATCGTCCAGCGCCAGACCCAGGTTGCAGGTCATGGTGCGCTCGCGATGCGTCTCTCGCCCCGGCTTGTGCCCAGCCACCAGTTCTCCTACCGTGGCGTAGATGCGCGGGAGGACCTGGAAGTACCCGAGGCTACGGTAGTGCTCCAACTGCCGTACGTCATCGGTACACAGCTTGTCTACCTCGGCCAGCGCCGTCCGGTCCCAGTAGGTGTCGTAGTCCACCAGGGAAGCGAAGGCGCCCTCTTGCAGCCAACCGGCCTTGATCGAGGCATGCGGCTCCTTGAGGATCGGCCCGGCAGTCACCACTAGGTCGGCTTCGACGACCGCGTCGTGTGGTGAGTCAACGCAGGCAATTTCGAGACCGGTACTGGCCGCCATTTCGGTGGCGAAGCGCTGGGCTACGGCCGGGGCGGTGTCGTAAGCCAACACCCGCCGCAAGGGGAAGAGCACACACAGCGCCTCCAGGTTGCTGCGGCCCTGCACTCCACAGCCCAGGATGCCGACGGTCTCGGAGTCCGGGCGGGCCAGGTACTTCGCCGCGACGGCCGTGGCCGCGCCGGTGCGCTGGGCGGTGATCCAGGTGCAGTCCATGACGGCCAGCGGCCGCCCGGTCTCCTCGTCGTTGAGGAGGAGCAGGCCCATGATGTAGGGCTCGCCGCGCTGCTGATTCTCCGGGTAGCCGCTGACCCACTTGAGCCCCACAGAGTGTAGGGCGGGAATCCAGGCGGGCATGGCGTGCAGGAACGAATCCGGGCGCGGATGTACCCCCGGCTTGGGCGGCATCTCCACGCGCCCCTCGCCGTGCTCCCGGAAGCCGGCCTCCACGGCGTCGATGATCTCGGCCATGGTTACGCCAGCGGCCCCCACCTGAGCGCGGGAGAGATAGAGAAGAGATTCTCCGGACATGGAGATGACCGCCCTATGGAGGGGCGAACCAAGCCGCGGGCCGGGGGCGCGGGACGACAGGTTCTATCCGGCCCCTCCTCGTTGGATCCTTCTTCCCCCTCCTGTGCAAGGGTAGGGGGTGAGTCGCTCCTCCCCTAGGCCCACAGGTCCAGATTCTCCACGCTCCGGGCGTGGTTGGCGATGTAATCCCGCCGCGGCTCTACCGCGTCCCCCATCAGGATGGAGATAATGCGGTCGGCCTCCTCGGCCTCGTCCAGGTTCACCTGGCGCATGACCCGCTTGTCGGGAGCCATGGTGGTATCGGCCAGGTCGCCGGCGTCCATCTCCGCCAGGCCCTTGAAGCGGTAGACGGTGGTGTTGCGGCGCTTCATCTGGGCCATTAGTTTCTCCAGCCCCTTCTCGTCCAGGGCATAGTAGGTATCGCGGCCCGATTTGACCCGGAACAGCGGCGGCTGGGCGATGTACAGGTACCCCCCGGCGATCAGGGGCCGCATGTAGCGGAAGAAGAAGGTCAGGATGAGGGTGCGGATGTGCGAGCCGTCTACGTCGGCGTCGGCCATGATGATGATGCGGTGGTAGCGCAGTCGGCTCAGGTCGAACTGGCTGCTCGACTCGCCGCTCTCGCTCTCCGCGCCGTTGCCATTCCCGTTGCCATTCCCGTTGCCATTCCCGTTGCCATTCCCGTTGCCATTCCCGTTGCCATTCCCGTTGCCATTCCCGTTGCCGCTGATGTACTGGGCGATGCCGGTACCCAGGGCGGTGATCATGGCCATGATCTCCACATTATCCAGGATGCGGTCTAGGCGGTTCTTCTCGACGTTGATGATGACGCCACGCAAGGGGAGGATGGCCTGGAAGCGGCTGTCCCGCGCCTGCTTGGCGTTACCGCCGGCCGAGTCGCCTTCCACCAGGAACAGCTCGCTCTCGGCGGGATTGCGGCTGGAGCAGTCGGACAGCTTGCCGGGCATTCCGGCGCTGGTCAGGGCGGTCTTGCGCGTGGCCTCGGCAGCCTTGCGGGCGGCGTCGTTGGCGCGCGCCGACAGGTCCGCGTTTCTCACGATGCGCCGGGCGACATTGGGGTTCTCCTGCATGAACTCGCCCAGGGTCTCGTAGACCATGGAGTAGACCATACCCTCGAGTTCGCTGTTGCCCAGCTTGGTCTTAGTCTGCCCCTCGAATTGCGGATGGAGCAACTTGACGCTGATGACGGCGGTCAGGCCCTCGCGGACCTCGTTGCCGCTGAACTTGCGTTGCTTCTCCTTGCGCAGGCCGTTGGCAAAAGCGTAGGTGTTGATGGCGCGGGTCGCCGCGGTCTTGAAGCCAGAGAGGTGGGTGCCGCCCTCGGTGGTGTGGATGGCGTTGGCGTAGGACACCAGGTTCTCGTGGATGGAGTCGTTGTACTGAATAGCCAGCTCGATCTCCACCTCGTCAACCGTCTTCTGCAGGTGAATGGGCCGGTGGATGATCTCTTTGCCCTCGTTGAGGTACTCGACGTAGGCCCTGATGCCGCCGGCGTAGTGGAACTCCTCTTCCCGCGGCTCCTCCTCGCGCTCGTCGCGCAAGATGATGCGCACGCCGCCAGCGAGGAAGGCCAACTCCCGCACGCGGATGGCCACGGTGTCGAAGTCGAAGCGGGCGTCGCCGAAGATCTCCGGATCGGGCTTGAAGGTGGTGCGGGTACCGTGCCCGCGGGCCTTGCCGATCTCCTTCACCGGCTCCTGGGGCACGCCGCGCTGGTAGCGCTGGGCGTGCTTGCCCCCGTCGACCTGCACCTGCACCTCGCACCACTCCGACAAGGCATTGGTGCAGGAGACGCCCACGCCGTGCAGGCCGCCGCTGACCTTGTAGCTGCCGCCGCCAAATTTGCCGCCGGCGTGCAGCACGGTCATGGCGACTTCCAGGGCCGAGCGCTTCTCTTCCGGGTGCATCCCGACGGGGATGCCGCGGCCGTTGTCCACGACCTCAGCAACGTTGCCGGGCTTGAGGGTGATGTTGATCTTGTCACAGACCCCGGCGAAGAACTCATCGATGCTGTTGTCGATGACTTCGCTGAGGATATGGTGCATACCGCGGGGGCCAGTGGAACCGATGTACATCGCCGGCCGGCGCCGCACCGCTTCCAGGCCCTTGAGGACCTTGATACTGGTGGCGTCGTAGACCGGCTGGGCGTTATCTGTGGCTGCCATGATTGCTACTCCCGGGGCGGCGACGAACCGTGTTACAGAGACACTCAGAGGCGCCGCTCCCCAGAGCGACGTCCCCTTCGCCGGACCCATTCCCACCGTCAGGCAGACAAGTCGGAAAGGGCCGAAAATACCACCTGCGAGGAACTGCTAAAGGACCCAACGAAGGCCGAATGCATCCCCTTCTCGCACCGTCCCCATTTCTGTCTCTTATGATACCAGAGACAGCCCGTTTTGTCAATTTTCAAGCGCCTTTCTAGGCCCTGGAAATGCCGTTTCTCGGGGCGGTTCTGTATAAGAAAGGCGGCCCGATCTTACACAAGGCTGCACTCAGACATTTGGCGGCGAAAGGTTTCTGGAAACAGCGGAGGATACCTCCTCCCCAGCGGCGAAACCCGCCCAAATTCCCACCATTTGAGACTCTCAACTTACGCCAAGGAGACTTCACCATGACCACGCTGGACACTATCCGGATGGGCATCATCGGGTGCGGAGGCAACGGGCGAGGGCACTTGCACTGCTACGTGAATGACTACCCGGGGGTCGTCGAGATCGTCGGGCTGGCCGACCCCAGCAAGGCAGCGCGCGAGCAAGCCTGGGAGATGACCGGCAAGCGCCCGGGGGTGAAGGTCTTCGCCTCACATGAGACCTTGCTCAAGCGTACCCGGCCGGACGCAGTGCTCATCAGCACCCCCCACGTCTTCCACACTCAGCAGATTCTGGACTCACTGGCCGCCGGTTGCCACGTGCTGGCGGAGAAGCCGATGGTGTGCTCGGCCCAGGACGCCAAGGCCGTTATCGCCGCGACGAAGAAAGCCGACAAGATCCTGGCCGTGGGCTACAGCCGCCGCACGATGGGGCCGTACCTCTACACCAAGCGCGTCATCGAATCAGGCGAGATCGGCGACGTCGTCTTCGTCTCTTGCTGGCAGTCACAGAACTGGTGGGCCAGCCAGAAAGGCACCTGGCGGCAGAAGCTGGCGCTGTCCTGCGGGGGCCAGCTCAACGACTCTGGCAGCCACCTGGTGGATATCATCCTGTGGATGACGGGCCTGGAGCCGGAGACGGCTTTCGCTTTCCAGGACAACTGCGGGACGGAAGTGGATATCCTGACGGCGGCGAGTGTGCGGGCCAAGAGCGTCGGCGCTCAGGGCGGAGCACTGATGAACTTCTCGGTGGTGGCCAAATCGGTCAACTTCGTAGAGGACATCACTATCTGGGGAAGCAAGGGGACCATCGCGATCCGCCAGGACGGGGAGGTGTGGCGCTGGGAGAGCGACCAGAAGCAGTGGAAGGTGCCTAAGCGGCAGCTCCCCAAGTCCCGGCGCCCGGACGACAACTTCCTGGCGGTCCTGCAGGGCAAGGAGAGGGAGATCGCCGCCCCGGTGGAGTGCGGCCTGGCGGTGATGCGCCTGAGCGAGGCGGTGTGGAAGTCGGCGAAGAGCGGGAAGCCGGAGAAGGTGAGGTAAGCGCCGGCCTCCCCGGTGGCACCGGCGTCTCGCCGGTGCTCCGCGTGGGGCGGGCTTCCAGCCCGCCGCTGGTGCCATGTCCCCGCTGCTCAGTCTCTGGGGATGTCCACGTTAATCTGTACCGGCGCCACGCCGAACGCAGCGACTTCCGCTCCGCCTGCTTTCTCGCGCACCACCACGTCGACCCAGACGAACGCGCTCCTCTGCTGGGCGGGCTGCGTCCCCTCAGGGTAGCCGGGCAGCGGCGTCCACGGCCGGAACCGGCAGACGTAGTAGCCCTCCCTGATCACCTGCTCCAGCGGCACCGGCGCGAGAGCCGTCTCCGAGTGGAATGACCCCTGCTCCGACATCAGCCCAATCGTGATCTCCAGCACGCGGTCGGGACCGGCCAGCTTGTCCAGGCCCACAGTGTCAAAGCGCAGGATTGCCCGCGCCTCCTCTCCCCGCCGGAAGGTGTCAGCGAAGTATACGGCCCCCACCTGTTTGACCCCTCCGCCGTACGGTGAAGAGACCAGGTTCACCCCAAAGCGGGCGCTGGTTTCGGGGGCGATGGGATGCAGCAGCCCTGCTTCCTCCAGGCGAGCATGCAGGCGGGGTGAGAACCGCTGGTCCTGGGCCCCACTCGCATAGCCATTGGCGAGGGGGAAGAGAGTCGACGTCGTCCCCAAGGGGAAGAGGTCCATGAAGGTGGGACCGTTGTAGGACGCTGAGGAGAAGCTGCTGACCGTCTGGCCCCGGTAGATCACACCGTCGCGGTCCCTCAGCACGAAGGCTCGACTGAGCCCGGGGCGTGCGGCCCAACATAGGAAATCGATGGCTGCCCGCTTCTCCAGCCACAGCACCTGACGGTCCCAGTCGAACTCGATCAGGTCGCTGCCCCGGAAGATGACCTCCCCGGTCTCGGCATCCACCCACTCCAGGTCGGCGACCTTCTCGCGCTGCGGCCCCGGCTGTCCCTCGGCGGACGGATGCAGCGCCAGCACCAAGCCTACACCCATCACCGCGAGGAACACCGCGAGGGGCACCCGTCGCGGTCTCAGCCACCCGAACAGATCGGCTCGCATGATCGGACCTCCGGCCCGGCACCGCCGCAGACTTGGTTGCTTTGCTGTCTCAACCAACGCTCGGTGGGGACCGGAAGTTCCCTGGCACCTCTCCCCTACCCCTTCCTCCCCGCCAACGCGGTGGATATACGGAAGGTCATGTCTCGGCGCGTTATCTCCTGGAACCCCACCCTCTCCATCTCCGCGGCCACCTCGTCGGCGGGGACGAAGCAGTCGATGCTGCGGGGTAGCCAGGCGTAAGCGGCCGCCTCGCCACTGATGGTCCGGCCAATCAGGGGGACGATGCGCTTGATGAAGAAGGCCACCGGCCAGGGCCAGGGCTCCTTGCACATATCCAGGATGAGGGCCTGCCCGCCGGAGCGCAGGACGCGGTGCATCTCGGCGATTCCCTGGCGCCAGTCGGCCAGGTTGCGCAGGCTGAATCCGCACAGGAGCACGTCGAAAGAATCGGCGGGGAAGGGCAGGGCCAAGGCGTCGGCGACGACGAACTGGGCGGGAGGGATGGGCAGCTTGGCCGGGGCGCAGCGCAGCATCAGCTCCGAGAAGTCAGTCAGTACGAGGCGGCCGGCGTCGGAGTGTTCCTCCAGCCACAGGCGCGACAACTCCCCAGTTCCCGCACAGACATCCAGCACGCGGGCGGAGGGCGGGGCCGGGGCGCCCCGGAGCATCTTGCGTCGCCAGCCACCCTCCAGGCCCAAGGTCATGACCCGGTTGAGCTTGTCGTAATGGGGAGCGATGCGGTCGAACTGCTCGTGGATCCAGGCAGGATGGGGGCAGGAGGGGTGCTGCTCTTCCTTCCGCGTGGAGCGAGCTTCCAGCCCGCCGCTCTGTCGCTGGGAGGAACTTGCGCTGTCACCGCGCCCCTCTTGCTGATGCGTCTTCCCCATTTCCCCTACCCCGCCGCCAGCGGCGCGATGAGGGTTAGCTCATCGCCCTCGGCCACCAGCGTTTCCAGGCCCTGGTGCACGCGCAGATCATCGTTGTTGAGGTATACCCGCAACTCGCTGCGCAGCGCGCCGGTTCGGTCGAATAGTGCGGGAAGCAGGGAGGGATGTGCGGAGACGGCCGCCTCCAGCGCCTCCCCTGCGGTGGTGGCGGGGACGCAGAGGGTGTACTTCCCCTCGGCGAGCGGACGTAGGGGACTGGTTAGGCGCAGAGCTATGGGCATGGGTTTCTCTCCGCAGGTAGGCTGGCCCCGCTCAGGAGGTCAGCCGTCGGGCGCATTCATTGGCTTTGGCGATGACCTCGGCTTCGTCTATCTGGGTCAGCTTCCCGTCACGATAGACGATTTCTCCGTCTACCAGGGTCATGCTCACGTCGTCGGCGCGGGCGGCGTAGACCAGGTGGGAGTAGACATGGTACAGCGGCTGCAGATGCGGACCGGAGAGGTCTACTACCGCGAGGTCGGCGCGCTTGCCGGGGGTGAGGGTGCCGGTCATCTCCTCCAGGGCCAGTGAACGCGCGCCCTCGCGGGTGGCCATCGTCAGGGCAGTCTCGGCGGGAACGGTGGTGGGGTCGCCGGTGACGGCCTTGTCCACGATTCCGGCCAGCAGCATCTCCTGGAAGAGGTCCAGGTTGTTGTTGGAAGCGCAGCCGTCGGTGCCCAGACCAACCACCGCACCCGCCTTGAGCAGCCGGGAGAGCGGAGCGAAACCGGAGGCCAGCTTGAGGTTGCTCCCCGGGCAGTGCGCGACGCCCACCTGATTCTCGACCAGGATCTCAATGTCGCGGTCGGTCAGGTGCACGCAATGCGCGGCGCTGACTCGCTGCCGGAAGAAACCCAGCATCTGTAGGCGCTCCACCGGGGTATGGGCGTAGTCGCGCAGGCTGTCCTGCACTTCGCCTGCGGTTTCGGAGAGGTGAATGTGGATCGGCACGCCCAGCTCGCCGGCGTACTCGGCCACCTGCTCCAGCAGCGGGTCGGGGCAGGTGTAGGGCGCATGGGGGCCAAACATGGGGTGGAGACGGGAGTGACCGGTCTGCAGCGTCTCGGCCACGAAGTCGCGGGCCTGCTGGAGCATGTCGCCGGCGTTAGGCAGGAAGCCGAGCAGCACGCCGGAGGGACAGGCGCGAATGCCGCCGTCCACCGCGGCGCGAGTGGCGTCGCGGTAGAAGTGGTACATATCGCTGAAACAGGTCACGCCGCCGCGCAGCATCTCGCAGATGCCCAGCAGCGCACCCCAATAGACGTCCTCGCCCGTCAGCTTGGCCTCGGTGGGCCAAATCTTCTCCTCCAGCCAGGGCTGCAGCGGCATGTCATCGGCGAACCCGCGCAGGAGGGTCATGGAGACGTGGGTGTGGGCGTTAACCAAGCCGGGTAGGACCACGCAGCCCGAGCAGTCCAGGCGGGTGGCGTCCGGGGTCGGAGGCGCCGCGGCGGCGGGACCGGCGTAAGTGAGCAGGTTCCCCTCCGTCACGACGACGCCCGACTCGCTAACGGCCGCGCCGGGCTCCATGGTGAGGACGATTGCGTTTTCGAGGCGATAGCTGGTCATGGACCTCCCGATGATGGGCGCCCCACAAGGGCGCCTGCTCTATTTTAGCCACGCGTTGGTCTGCAGCTCCTGGGTCAGAAGCGAGGAGGCGCCATGGCCGGGGTAGATCAGGGTGATGGGCGATAGCTCGGTGACCAGACGTTGGAGGCTGGCCGCCAGGTCCGCCTCGGCGCCGCCGGGCAGGTCGGTGCGGCCTACCGCTCCGGCGAAGAGGGTATCGCCGGTGAAGGCTACCTCCTCGCCGTACAGAACGAGGGAGCCGGGACTGTGGCCGGGGGTGTGCAGCACCCGCAAATCGGCCTCCCCTACCTTCAGTACGTCCCCGTCACGCACCTCGCGGATCACTGTGCCGGGGCCGGCGGGGGGCTCGGCAACGAAGTACTCCGGCCAGGTATGCCGCAGTAGAGGGGCGTCGGCGGGGTGGATATGGACTGGAGCCCCGGTGGTCGCGACGACCTTGCGCAGAGCGCCGGTGTGATCCGGGTGGCCGTGGGTGAGAACGATGCCGCGCAACGACATCTCCTCGGCTTCCAGGGTCATAAGAATGGTGTCTGCGTCCGCGCCGGGATCGATCAGCAGGGCGCCGGGATCGTCGTCCCCGCTAACCAAGTAGCAGTTGGTGGCCAGCGGGCCCACTATGATCTGGATGATACGCATAAACTAGTGTCTCCCCAGTCTGGGCCGAGTACTTCGCGGCACTCAGGCCGAGCGTCGCTCGTGGGCGGCCCCTCCGGTGCGCCGGAGAGCTCTCAGCGGCCGAACCGCCGCCGCACTTTCTCCAGGCAGTTCCGGTCGTAAGCGCCCAGATGTCCCGCCCCCAGGTACTCCCGCTCCGCCTCCTGCTCCCGGCCCATGCGCACTAGCTGGTCGCCCAGGAGGTGCCGGTAGACGCGGTTGTCCGGAGATATCTCCACGGCGCGACGCAGGGCGCGGAGGGCGGGCGAGCGTCGGCGCTGGCGAGAATAGGCGGCGGCCAGGCGCATGTGATACAGGTCGTCGAGGCGGGCGCAAGCCACGGCGGCCTCGTACTCGGTGATGGCCGCGGCGTAGTCACGCAGCGCGAAGTAGGCCTCGGCCAGCTTGAAATGGTAGAAGCCGTCCCAGGGGGCCAGGGCCACGGCGTGCTGCAGGTGCTCCAGCGCCTGGCGGTAGGCGCGGTCGCTGACGTACATTTGGCCCAGGCGATAGCGCAGGTAGGCGCGGTTGCGGTCGCAACGGATAGCCTCGGCCAGTCGGCGTCTGGCGGCCTGGGGGCGGCCCAGGTTGGCATACAGTTCGGCCAGCCCCAAATGTCCCTCGGCCTGACGGGGGGCGCGGCACAGGGCCCGGGAGTAAGAGGCGAGCGCGTCCTGCATCCGATCTTGCAGGCGGTAGGTCTCGGCAATTCCCAGGTGAGCCTCTACGTTGTCCTCGTCCAGGCGCAGGGCGCGTTGGTACTCGCGTAGGGCGGCCTCGCCTCGGCCGGCAGCGGCCACCATGCGCCCGCGCCGGCAGTGCAGGCGAACCTGGGCCCGGCGGGCTTGTTCTGTTTCGTTGGGTGTATGACTAGGCATCTCGAGTCTCTGCGAGCGTCTCGCAGCCGGGGGAGGCCTCACCCCCTGCCCCCTCTCCTTGCAGGAGAGGGGGGAGAGCATCATAGGGGCGGATGTAGCGCCTCCTCGTCCAGCACCAGCGTTACCGGCCCGTCATTGGTCAGGGCTACGTGCATGTGGGCGCCGAATTCACCGGTTTCTACCGGGATTCCCCGGGCGCGTAGGGCGGCTACGAACTGGGCGAAGAGCGCCTCGGCTTGCTCCGGCGGAGCGGCAGAACTGAAGCTGGGCCGCCGGCCCTTGCGGACATCGGCCTGTAGTGTAAAGTTCGGCACCGCGAGTATCTTTCCCTCCACCTCCAGCACCGACAGGTTCATCTTGCCCGCGGTGTCCTCGAAGATGCGGAACTCAGGAATACGGCGGGCCCAGTAGTCAATCTCGACGGCGCCATCCCCAGGGGCAAAGCCGACCAGCAGCAAGAGGCCGCGCCCGATGGAACCGGTGACGCGGCCGTCGACCGTCACTTCCGCCTGAGAAACGCGTTGGAGGACGAGACGCATGGGCTTAAGAATCGATAGTCGACTATCAATGCCTTTCCTACCGCAACCTCCTCACCGCCACCGACCAGTCGACGATATCCACCGCGTTCTTCTGCGCCGGGGTGACCGGGCCCTGGAGGGTGGTGTCGCCGGGGCCCTCCGGGACGAAGGCGTCGGCGTTGGTCAGGGTCAGGAATTGGCGGGGATCGAAGCGGCGGATGGCGTCGTTGCCCAGTGGCCCCAGGCCGTCGTAAGTGTGCTGCCGGGGGTCGGTGATGGTGGGGTCGAAGATGAGTTGAGTCGTGGTGATGAAATTGAAGCCCACATTGCTCGGGCTTGCCCCCAGCGACGCCAGGTCGAGGGAGAAACTTAGCTCCGTGCCTCCCGCGGGCAAGACGTAGTCGAATAGCGTAGGGCTCAGCAGCAGGCCGTTAGGCGCGAACTGCACCTGGATGGTAGCCGCGTCGCCGACCGATAGGTCGCCGGTGGTGATGATCAGCCCCGGCACCGGCGGGGTGGCGGTGGGCGTGCTGGTATTGGCCAGGAGCGTCCCCGTCGTAGTGGTGGTCTGGCTGGTGCTAGAGGAGGTGAAGACGACCGTCACCTCATATACGGGTGGAGTGTCGGTGGACACGGAGGTTACCGTCAAGACGTAGGTGCCTGCCTCGAAGCCCGTCACGTTGCCGGCGATGCTGAGAATCCCGCCGATGTGGGAGCTGAGGAAGGCCTCCAGTTGGGTCTGGAAGAGGTTGTACTGGCCCAGGTGGTACTCGACGTAGTGGGTGATGGCGCCGGCGCCCCAACCGTTGCCCCAGTAGGGCCCGGCGGCCACCGGCACAGGGAAGCTGTTGGTGTCCGCACTAGCGTTGAAGGCGACGAAGTAGTAGGAGTTCTCATCCACCGGCCCAGCCAGGCGTAGGACCACGTCAATGACGGAGGTGGGGATGGTGAGGTCGCCCAGGGAGCCGGTGTTGGCACAGCCGGCGAGGAGTAGGAGGCACACCAAGCCCAGAGCGCCCAAGGAGGGGCCGAATACGAGCGCGGCGCGCAAGCCCCGTCGGGGGAGGGGCATACGAGCGCCGCTCCGGCGAAGCGGCGCGAAGTATCCGGCCCAGGGAGCGCGCGCTCGTCTCATGCTTACTGCGACTCCTCCCGGCGCCGAATTCGTTCGAGCATGGTCTCGGCATTGTCGCGCAGGATGCCGGGCAACTCGTGCTGCTTGACCCCCGCACCAAGCAGGACGGTGCGGGCGAAGTCGGGACTGAGTAGGCCGCCGGGGTCGTGGGCATCACTGCCCAGGAGGACCCTCGCGCCGGCCTGCCGGGCCAGCTCCACCACGCGGCCATTGCCCAGCGAGTGGCCGAACTTGGCAGTGACCTCCACGAAGACGTTGTTCTCAGCGGCGAGGCGGGCCTCCGTCTCGGTGAGGAGGCCGGGATGGGCGAGCAGATCCACGTTGGGGCAACTCACGGCAGCCAGGTTGGTGCCCGGCTCGGTCGGCTCCACCGGCGTCTCGCCGTGGACGACCACGTACAACGCGCCCGAGCGGCGGGCCAGGGCGGCCAACTCGGCAATCGCCGAGGCGGGGACATGCGTGAGCTCCACGCCGGGGTAGACGGGGAAGTCCCAGCGTTCGCGGGCCAGGCGGCAGTCGGCGGCGGCCTCGTGCAAGCGTCGCTCCAGGCCACCAGCGCCGCTGTGGTCGCTCAGGCCCATGCCCGCATACCCGGCCACCACCGCGCGGCGGAATAGCTCTATCGGCACCAGCACGCCGTCGCTGAGTAGACTGTGGGTGTGGAAGTCGTACAGGGGCAGGGCACCCTCCGGCGCCGCGGAATCCCAGCTCAGGTCTCCTGGGAGAATAGCCATCTTATCCCTTCCTTGAGGTCAGCCCGGTACTCGGTACTGTCCAGCAGCGGGTGGGCATCCAGCACCAAGAAGCGCCCGTTGCCACGTTTGGCCGTGGACATCGCCGCGCTGCGGTCTACCATCAGCGCCTTCATGCCCCCGTCACCGCCCACCTGAATCCCCGCCGGCAACTTCTCCGGGCCGTGTAGGGCGCCCTTGAGCGGAGAACCGGGGTAGACGGCGGTTGCCCCGCCCGGTCGGCCCAGGGAGACGAATACCGAAAAGGCGTTGAGCGCCGTGTTGAGGTAAGTCAGCCGCACCTGGGTGGCCGTGGTGGCGTGGGCCAGGGCCAGCAAGCGCCCGCCGCCCAGCACGTAGTAGTAGACGGCCACCGTCTCGGCCTCGGAGAGCTCCCGCCAGGTGCCCAGCACCGCCAGCTTCGGCTCGCTCTGCAGCGCCGCTACCAGGGACGAGGCGCCGGGCTTGACGTCCAGGGCCTTCACCTCGAAGCCCTCGTCCTTGAGCAGCCCTTGCACGAGGGCGTTGATCTGCGGCCAGGAGTCGTCGGTGGCGCGGCAGTCGTAGAGCGTAATCCCAGCGAAGTCGGTGGTCTCCAGCGGGAGGCTGGTCGCGGCCGCCGGCGGGAGGGCGGGGACATGCGCCGAAGGCACGGGCGGGAGCGGCGGTGTCGGCAGGGGACCCCCGGCGGCGTCAAAGGGGCGGTTGGCCCAGGCGGTAGCGCGAGCCGCAAGGGTCAGCGGCGTCGCTTCCTGCGGCTGCGACCGCACCGCCGCTACCAACAGGGAGGCGGGCAGCACGATCACGCCGCCCTGGTCCGCGCGAATCTGCGCCAGCGCCGCCCGGTTGCCGGCCCAGCCCAAAGCGAGGACGGCGGCGCCGGTGATCTCCATGCGCACGCTGACCGGGTGGCCCAGCTTGAGCCCGCCGGTGACGGGATTATTGCCGAGAGTCAGCACGTTGTCGCCCTCCGCGGGCAGGGCGTTGACCTGCGCACCCAGCGGCTGGAGGAACTCAGTGGCCTGTGCGTAGTGGGACGTCGAAGGCCCCACCAGCAGCACCAGGCCGCCGCCCTGCCTGACCCATTCCTGCAGACGCGTCCGCAGGCCCGCGTCGGTGAGGTGATCGTCGTTGATGACCAGCACGTCCTGGGCGCCCAACTGCTCAGGGAGCTTGGTGATGACGGAGGCAGTCGCCCCGGTCGCCGTCACCTGGGGCAGCAGGGCGTTGGTTACGTCGGCCAGTGGCCCGCCCGCCGGGGTCAGGAGGAACACGGCCCGCTCCTGCGCCGCCGCGCCGCTCAGCGCGAGCAACGCCAGCGCCAAGCAGATCACGCTCACTGCTCGATTGCGCACGGTCATAGTCGCCAACCTCCGAGTGCTTTGACAACGCGGAGCGGGGAGAGGTTTCGTCGCGAGAGGGTGAGGGACCTTGCGGAAGTGATAAACGATAAACGATAAACGATAGATGGGGGGCAGAGGTCATCGGCCTCGGCGGAGGGGCCGTGTCGCACCCTCCTCACCCCTACTTATCAGTTTCCTCACAACACCAAGTTCAACACCGCCCCCACGCTAAACGATACTACCACCATCAGAACCGAGGCCTTGAACATATCCTTGACGCCGAATTCCTTGAGCAGGACCACGAAGCTGGCGGCGCAGGGGAAGAAGGTGGTCAGGACCACACACGCTATCACGAGCTGCTTGAAGTTCAGACCCAGCGGAGCGAGCATGCCGACGGCCACGTCCTTGCGCAGGAAGCCGATGAGCAGGGCGGTGATGGCCTCCGGCGGCAGACCCAGCACGTGAGTGAGCACCGGTGCCAGCACTGCCTTCAACGCGTCGATGACGTGGAGCATGTTGAGCACGCCCACGGCGAGGACCCCCAGGATGACGAAAGGGATCGCGTCCAGGAGGAACTGCTTGGTGCGCAGCCAAACCTTCTGGGCGACGGCCCTGGGGTAGGGCAGGCGGTAGGGCGGGATCTCGGTGAAGATCTCGGGGGCCTCGCCCGGCAGGAAGCGCTTGAAGGCCAGGGCCAGAATCAACCAGAGCAGGGCGAGCGTGCCGAAAACGAGTCCCAGGCCCGCCACGCCGTACTGGCCGAGCAAGGCCACGATCATGGCGCTCTGGGCCATGCACGGGATGCAAATGGCGATGAGCACGGCGGAGATGAAGCGCTGGCGGCGGCTCTGCAGGATGCGGGTCGCCAGGACCCCCGGCACGCCGCAACCCAGCCCAAGCAGAGTGGGGATGATGGTGAGGCCGTGCAGGCCCAGGCGGTGCATGATGGTGTCCACCAGGACGCCCAGACGGGGGAGGTAGCCGAGGTCCTCTACGACGCTGAGCACAATGTAGAAGGCAAAGACGTAAGGGAAGACCTGGGCGAGTGGGATATAGAGGGCGGTGGTGAGCAGGCCCATGGACTCCCTGAAGTTGATCTGGCCAGCGGGCGTGACCTGACCGATGAGCAGCTCGTGCAGAATGGTGCCTGGCCCCAGATGGACCGACAGGCGCTCCATCAGCGGCAGCCAGTAGGTGTCGAAGAGGGGGTCCAGGACGAAGTTGATGAGCCCCTCGCCGATCAGGCGGATGAAGGCGAAGCAGGCGGCGGCGGCCAAGAAGGCCAGGGGAATCCCGGTCCACGGACGCAGGGAGAGGTCGGCGAGGTTGTCCAGGAAGCTGTGGTGGCGGTGCAGAACCCGCTGGACCTGCTCGACAATATGCCCCACCCGGGCCCAGCGAGTAGCGGGATCATGGGGCAGGGAGCCGGGGCGAGCCTCCTCCAGGCGCGAGACGACGGCCTTGATCCCCTCGCCGCTGAGGGCACAGGTGGCCACCACCGGCACGCCCAGCAGCTTCTCCAACTCCTCCACATCGATCTGCACCCCCTGGTGGGCCGCCTCGTCGCACATGTTGAGAGCGACGACCACGGGCTTGTCGGTGCTCAGTAGTTCCAGGGTGAGGTTGAGGTTGCGCTCAAGGTTGGTGGCATCCACCACGTTGAGGATGACGTCGCCCTGGGAGAGCATCTCGGTAGCGACCTGCTCGGCCTTGTTGGTGGGGGTGAGGGTGTAGGTGCCGGGGACGTCGATGACCTCGGTCGACTCACCGCTCAGGGCGGCTTTGCCCTTGGTGTATTCGACCGTGGTGCCGGGATAGTTGGAGACGATCACCCGCGCGCCGGTGAGGCGGGAGAAGATGACGCTCTTGCCGACGTTGGGGTTACCGACCAGCAGCAGGCGCTTCATTTCTCGACATCGACCAAGATTCTCCCGGCCATGCGGTGGCCGACGGCGATCTCGGTACTACCGATCCGCAGGGTGACCGGGCCGCGCAGGGGCTGGCCGCTGGTCTTGGTGATGCTCACTCCGGGACGCAGGCCCATGGCCCGCAGTTGCTGGTTCAGGGCCCGGCCTCCCTCGAAAGAGACAACGATTCCGCTCTGGCGAGATCTCATTTGGGCTGCAGTGGATGTCGACATATATAAGCCTCCGGCACCGGCGCGGTCTACGCGCAACGATCGCAACAGCGAACGGTTATCTCCAGGGCCAGGGCCTGGGTGCCGAAGCCTTGCTCGCGGGCCAGCCGGCGAGCCTGTCGCTGCAGAGCCGAGGAGGGGACTTCCTCTACTCGCCCGCAGCCGGCGCAGACCAGATGGCAGTGCTCGCGCTGGGTCTCGGCGAACTCATAGTGACTATGCCCCTCGGCCAGTTGCGCTCGGCGCAGGACACCGAGGCGCTCCAATTGCCCGAGGAAGCGGTAGAGCGTGGCCCGCGAAACGGGCGCGCCCTCGCCGGTATTGACCTCGCGCAGGGCTTCCTCCGCAGAGAAATGCCGTGGCAACCCCGCTAGAAAGCGGGTGAGCCGGAGTCGGGGAGCGGTGCAACGGAGCCCGGCCTCGCGCATGGCCTCGGTGACATGCTGGGCGCGCGCGTCCATGGTAGTCCTCTCGTTATTGCGACGATGTCTCAGGTGAGATTGTTTCATAGTCGGGCGGGAATGTCAAGGGGGAAGGGCAGTCGGGTGTGACCTCAGATTGTGGGTGGCTCCCAGGAGGGGCCGTGATGAGTTGCGCACGAAGTGCGCGGCGAATCCGGCCCGTTCTGCGCCGGCAGCGGGGCGGATTCCCGGCGCAGACGCCGCTCACCCGGCCCCTCCTTGTGTCGTCCCCTCCTCACCGACAAATGGAGGTTACACCCGTGCAGTCGACGGTGGCGGTGTCAGTGGGGAAGGCATCCCCTCCGCTCCCCACTGACACTGCCGACTGACACTGACACGGGTCCGGCAGGCATTTCCCCGAGCGTGTGGAATCTCTCTCCGGGGTATACTCTCCTCCGAGGGGGGCCTATGCGACTCACAGACTCTCAAGAGCGGAAACTGCTGCTGGCGGCGTGGTGCCGGAGGTTGGCCCTGTTGCTGGAACTGGGCGTACCGGTGGTGCAGGCGGTGGAGATCGCCGGGCAGAGCGTGGGGGAGTTGAGCGAGGTCCTGCTACCGCTGTGTACGCGGGTGCGGGCCGGAGAGACACTGGGCGAGGCGATGAACGAGCAACCGGAGGACTTTCCCATCATCGCGCGGGCGGCGGTGCTGGCCGGGGAGCACATGGGACGCTTGCCGCAAGCGCTGCAGGGATTGGCGGAGTGCCTGGAGGCGGAGCGGTACCTGGAGATCCGCCCGGCAGCGATGGATCTGTGCGAGGGGATGCGGGAGCCGCCGGCGATTGAGGCGACGCGGGAGATGCTGGCGCAGGCGGCGCGGGAGGGGGCGGCAGAGCTGCAGCTAACGGCCGAGGAGGGGCGGGTGGAGGTGCGGCACAAGCTGCACGGGCGCTGGCAGGAGGCGCCGGCGGTGGAGTCCCCCGACCCCGAGGCGATCCTGCGGCGGGTGCTGATGATGGCGGGCATCCCCTACTGGATCAAAGACCCGGCGGTGGGGACGATGCGGGTGTGGATCGAGCAGCGCAAGTACGAGATAGGGGTGCGAGCGATCCCGGCGGAGGAGGGCGGCTGGGAGAGCCTGGAGCTAAGCCTGCGGCCGGTGTCGCCAGGGACGGAGGGGGAGGAGTGGGCTTGAGGGGGAAAAGGGGGCAGACACTATTCTCCGTCGTGGAAGATAGTGTCTGCCCCCTTTTTCGGACCGGCAATCGCCTTCGCCGCCGCGAGCCCCGACGCCGAGGCCTGCATTAGGCCGCGGGTGAGGCCGGCGCCGTCGCCACAGGCATATAGACCCAGGACCTGCGTCTCCAGTTCCGGCGTGACCCGCAGGCGCGAGGAGTAAAGCTTCACCTCGATGCCGTAGAGAAGCGTGTGGGCGTCCGCCACCCCCGGCATGAACTGGTCGAGGGCCCCCATCATCTCCATGATCGTGCCCAGGTGCCGGTAGGGCAGGACGTAGCTGAGGTCGCCGGGCGTGGCCTCGGCGAGGGTGGGGACTACGTTGCTGTTGCGCAGGCGCGAGGGAGTGCTGCGATGGCCGGAGCGCAGGTCGCCCAGGCGCTGCACCAACACCCCTTCCCCCAGCAGATTAGCCAGGCGAGCGATGTACTGGCCGTAGGCGATGGGGTCGTCGAAGGGCTCCGTGAAGCGGCTGGTGACCAGCACCGCGAAGTTGGTGTTGTCGCTCAGTTTGACCGAGGTGGAGTGGCCGTTGACGGTGATCACGTCGCTCTGCTCAACCGTGACCACCTCGCCGTAGGGGCAGACACAGAAGGTGCGCACCAGGTTGTCGAACTGGCGCGACCAGTAGCGCAACTTGAACTCAAAGAGGACGTCGGTGACCTCGGAGGTGAGCGCGGCGGGGACCTCCACGCGCACGCCCAGGTCCACCGGCCCCGGCTGGGTCTCCAGGCCCAGCCGCTGGGCCTCATGCCACAGCCACTCCGCCCCGCTGCGGCCCGGGGCGAGGATGACTGCCCGCGCGCCCAGGCGGCCCGAGGCGGTGACGACGCCGGTGACCCGTCCGTCGGTGACCTCCACCTGCTCCACCTCGGTCTCCAGGAGCACGTCCACGCGGGAGGCGAGGTACTCCCGCATGGCCCCGAGGACCAAGGGTGTGCGGTCCGAGCCGATATGGCGCAGGGGCATCGGGGCCAGGCGCATTCCGGCCCGCGTCGCCCGTCGGGCCAGGTCCTCCGTGGCCGAGGTGGTCTCGCCGAAGACCTCCACCGGAGAGCCGTACTCCAGCCACAGGCGATCGGCCTCGGCCAGGAGCGCGGTCGCCGGGCCGTCGCCGACCATCTCCGGGAGCTGCCCGCCTACCTCGGGACTGAGGGTCAGCTTTCCATCGCAGAAGGCCCCGGCCCCGCCGAAGCCCTCCAGCATGGCCTTGCGCTTGCTGCCGCCGGCCCAGTGGGTTTCGCGCGCGGTCACGCGGCCGGGGAGGTCCAGGCCGCGGTCGAGGAGGGCCACGCGGAGGCCCGGCTGGCGGGACAGCTCCAGCGCGGCGAAGATGCCGGCCGGTCCGGCGCCCACGATGATAACGTCGTAGTCAGGCATGGTAACCTCGCAGGCCGGCTGCACGCCGGCCGTCCCTATCTGTAGAACAACTCCTTCGCGTTCTCGCGCAAGATTCCCTCCACCAGCCTCCTCGCTTGCTTCTCGCTGAACTTCCCGGCCTCCGCCCGGCGGGCCACGGCTTCCACTACCGTCCGCCGCCCGAAGATGGTCGCGCCCAGCGTGATCACCGGGTTGACGCAGTCGCTGCCCCATAGGATCTTGTTGCCGGGGAGTATGTCGATCCATTCCTCGAGAATCTGCACCGCCGCCGCCTCACTTACCAGCGGCACCCAGCAGATATCCGCCCAGACGTGGGGAAACTCCAGCGCCATCACGGTCAACTCCCGGGCGTAGGGGAAGCCAGCGTGGAAGAGATCGAAGCGTGCCTGGGGGTAGGCGGTGATCAGGGGCACCAGCAGCGTCGGGGAGACGTGGGTCGGCTGGTAATTGCGCAGACCCTCCAGGATGCCGGTGTGAATCTGCACCGGCAGGCCTCGCCGGGTGGCCTCGCCCACTGCGTAGTAGCACAGGTAGTCCTGCAAGACTGTCTGCTGCTCGGGGGTGGCGGCCTGCGGGCCGGCGAGCCAGATCCGCTCGGCGGTGGCGCGGTCCACGGGGAGGAACTCGATCCGCCGATCGTAGGCCATGGCCAATTTGATGGCCTTGGCCCCCGCCCGGCAGTGGCGGTCGAGCATGGCGTCGTACAGGCCCAGGAAGCTGGGGAAGTCGGTGACCTCCACCCCCAGCAGGTCCAGGTAGCGCCAGTAGGAATTGTCGTTGTGGTCCACGCTCCCCTCCCACGAGCACATGACGAAGCCGTTGATGCGCAGAACCGGGTCGAAGAGGTCGGTGTTCTCGTCCAGGTATGTGGGCTCCCAGAAGCTGTCCAGCAACGCGCGCTCCACACCGGCAGTCTCCTGCAGCAGGCGTTTGCCCCAGCCGGGCTGGGCTTGGGCGGCTCGCAGCAGGGCGTCTACCTCGGCGTAGACCTCCCCTGTCAGCTCCGGGGCCTCGATCCCCAGGGCCATCTGCGCGCCCTCCCAGGTGTGCCGGAAGTAGCAGCAGGTCTCCACCGCCGGGACGTAGGGCGCAAAGACCGCCCACTCCTCGGCGACCGTCTCGGGCTGGGTGGCGAAGGCGTCCAGGGGCGCCCCGGCCAGGTGGAAGGAGGCGTATACGTAGGGCCCGGTCAGCAGTCCCCACATCCCCGGCCCCCCGGGCGGTTGGGGCTCCAACTGGGTGTGCTGGTGGGTGTCATACAGGGCTAGGGAAGCGGCATATTCGGTCAGCGACGCGCGCAGGGACATGGGGCAGACCTCCCGGTGAGGCAGTAGACATGGAAAAAGTGCGGGCCTCGAAGGGATAGTTCGGGAGGGGGTAAGGAGGTTCCTTCCCCGGCCCAGGGAGGGGGGGACGGCCGGGAGCGCTGGAGCTACATCCTCGGCAGGGCGCTACGCAGAATCTCCATCACCAGGTCATCGTATGACATTCCCGCCGCTTCCGCCGCGGCGGGCAGGTCGCTGGTTTCGGTCAGGCCGGGGCTGCTGTTGATCTCGGTGATCCATAGCCGCTGGTCGGGGTCCAGGTGCATGTCCACGCGGCTCACTCCTCGGCAATCCGTGGCCACGTGCGTCGCTACAGCCAGGCGCTGGGCCTCGGCGGCGGCCTCCTCGCTGATGCGGGCGGGGACGATCAGGTCCGTGAGACCCTTGGTGTACTTGGCCTCATAGTCGTAGAACTCGTGGTGCGGGACCAGCTCCAGCACCGGCAGGGCCTGCAGCCTCTCCCCTACCCCGATGACCCCCACGGTCAGCTCGGCGCCAGCGATGAACTCCTCCACCAGCGCCTCGCCGTACTGGCCCACCAGCGCGGCCAGGTCCGTGTGCAGGTCCTCTTTCGTCTTGGGGATTGACACCCCGAAGCTGGAGCCCTCCGACAGCGGCTTGAGCACCACCGGCAGGCCCAGCTCCTGGCAGAGCGTCTCCACCGCCAACTCCAGGTCGTGCTCCGGCCCGAGCACCGCGTATCCCGGCGTAGGCAGACCCTCCGCGGTCAGGATGCGTTTGGTCTGGACCTTGTGCATGGTCAGCGCGCAGCCCAGGACGCCGCTGCCGGTGTAGGGGATCCCGGCATACTCCAGCACTGCCTGGATCGTCCCGTCCTCGCCGGGTCCGCCGTGCAGGGCGATGTAGGCTACCTCTACGCCTGCCTTCCGCAACTGCCCCGGCAGGTCGAGCCCGGGGTCCACCTCGACCGCGTCAAAGCCCTGGCGCTGCAGGGCGGCGATCACCCCGCGCCCGCTGCGGAAGGATACCTCCCGCTCGCTACTGGATCCCCCGCAGAGGACGCCGATTCGTTGGGCTCTGAGAGCGTCCAGGTCGCTCATGGACGCTTATCTTCCGGTGAGTTGGCGGAGGCATCCCGCCGGGCGCGGGGCCAGGCGACGGCGATCACGACAGCGGCCGCTACGGTCATCACGATGCTGGCTACCTGTGCCCAGGTGAGGAAGGGCAGGCCGGGGAAGGAGCGACCGCTGGCGCCGTGCCGCCAGAACTCGACCACGAAGCGCTCGATGCCGTACAGCCCTACGAAAGCGATGAACAGATGCCCGGGCCGCTGGAGCACCCGCCGCAGTCTCAGCAGGACGAAGAAGACCACTAGCGCCAGCGCGCAATCCAGGAGTTGCGCGGGATAGAGCGGCTCCCCCCAGGTGGTAGCGGGCTGGCCAGGAGGCAAGCCCAGGCTCCAGGCAGCCGCCTCGCTGCCGGGGGCGAAGCGCACCCCCCAGAAGCTGTCGCAGTGTCCACCGAAGCAGCAGCCGTTGAGGAAGCAGCCCAGCTTGGAGATGGCATAGGCCAGCGCCACGGCCGGGGCGGCGGCGTCGGCCAGGGAGGAGAACCGTATGCGCCGCCAGCGGGCCAGCAGGTAGGCGGCGAGGACGCCCCCGGCCAGGCCACCGTGGAAGGATAGCCCGCCCTCCCAGACCCTGAAGATGCTGCGAGGCGAGCCGGCGAACTGGTCCCAGTCTAAAGCCACGTAGAGCAACCGCGCGCCCAGGATGCCGCCCACCAGACAGACCAAGGCGACGTCCACCAGCATCGTCCGCTCAATACCGTAGCGCCAGCCGCTGTGGGCCATAAAAATCAGCCCCGCCACCATCCCCACCAGGAGCATGAATCCGTAGGAGCGGATGGGCACCGGGCCGAAGCGGTTAACCAGGTAGTAGATGAGCAGCGCCCCGATGACCGCCCCTCCGAGGCTGAACGCGAAGTCCAGCAGCCGCGCGCGCGCGCCACGCTGGCGGGTGTCCAGCCAGGTCCACAGGCACAGCAAGACGCCCAGGACCGCGACGAGCAGGGGTATGGCCACCGGGGACCAGGGGCCGAGTTGGAGGAGGATGGGGCGCATGATGTTGTGAGTGCCTGCGTGAGCAGTCGTACGGGCCCACCGCCGGGGGCGGGGTCGGCGGGCCAGCACGCCAATATGCTCCCCGGCGAGGCTGCTAGCCGGCCCGCTCCGGCGAGCCCGCGCTGGAGCGGATCAGCCGCCATGCGGCGCAGGCTACCCCCAAGGTCAGGGCGATATCGGCAACGTTAAAGACGGGCCAGAAATGGAAGTCGAGGAAATCCACCACCAAGCCGCGGGCCAGGCGGTCGACGACATTGCCGAGCGCGCCGCCGAGAACCAGCGCCAGGGGGACGACCATCTCCGGCTGGTGCTGGGCCGCCCGCCAGCCCCAGACCAGCACCACCGCCACCAGCAGCACGCCCACCACGGTCAGCACGCCGGAGGCGGAGGCGAAGAGGCTGAAGAAGGCGCCGGTGTTATGGGCGCGGGTGAAACTCAGCACCGGCCCTAGCACCGGGAAGGATTCGCCCAGAGCCATGCGGTCCACGACAAGGGCCTTGGTGTACTGGTCCAGGGCGACAATCGCTAGCGCGGGCAGAAGGAAGCGCCCCACCGCCGGCCGGCAGAAAGGACAACTCGGGGTGACGCAGGTCTCCAAGCCTGTGCTACCCTTCTTCTCTTCAGCCACCTCGCCACTCATCTTCCCAACACGCGCGAGCGGCAGTCGGTGCACATGGTGGCGTGGGGAAGCGCTTCCAGGCGCTTCTTGGGGATCACCTTGCCACAGACGTCGCACTTCCCGTAGGTGCCGCTGTCTATCTTGGCGAGGGCCTCGTTGACCGAGTCGCGCATGTCACGGAGGTTACCGACGATGGCCAGCACCCGGCTGCGCTCCACGGTCTCGGAAGCGGCATCGCCGCCTTGTTCGTCGAAGTCCTCGTCGGCGACGTTGACGTGGAAGCCCTCGCGCCGATCATACTGGCTCTCGGTCCGCCGGATCTCGCTTTCGAGGTCCCGGCGCATCTCCAACAGTTTCTTGCGGTACTTCTCTATTTCCAGAGCTTTCTTTGATGGCACTTGCGCTATCCTCCAGACGTGGAGATCCCTCGCAATAACCCGTAGAACGATGGGCCGAACACTTGCGAGCGACGCGTTGTGCAGGAGACTGCACTGGGCGCGCCCTTCTCGTATTCTGCCCCTTCCGGGCCTCACGACCCGAGTTCCACCAGCGTCCGCACCCGCCCCGCGCACCGCGGGCACAAGTCGGGGTACTCCTGGTCGCTGCCGACCTCCGGCAGGACCATCCAGCAGCGGGCACACTTCTCTCCCTCGGCCGCCTGCGCCTGCACCTGAAGCTCCCCGGCACCTTCCTCTATCCTCACTTGCGAGACGATGAACAGCTCCGGCAGTGGGGATGGTGATGGACTTGGCGACGGCGCAGGGCCGGGACTTGGCGACGCCGAAGCGCTGGGACTCGGCGATGCCGAAGGGCTCAGTTCTGCTTCATATTCCCGCAGCAACTCCAGGTCCGCCCCCGCGGCAGTCAGGGTGACGTGCGCCTCCAGGGGCTTCTTCACCGTCCCGGCCTGTTTGGCCTCCTCCAGGGCGACCATGACCTGCTCGCGGATAACCATAAGACGGTCCCAGCGCGCCATCAGTTCGGCGTCGGCGACAGTCGGGTCGGGCACCGGCCAGTCGGCCATCTGCACGCTCAGCGGCTGGCTGGGGTCCAATCGGCGGCACTGCTGCCAGGCTTCCTCGGCGGTGAAGGTCAGCACCGGGGCGCTCATGATGACCAGCCTCTGCAGAATCTGCCAGAGCGCGGTCTGCGCCGACCGCCGCGCGGGGGCGTCGGGCAGGTCAGTATAGAGGGTATCCTTGAGCACGTCCAGATAGAACGAGCTTAGCTCCCGCGCGCAGAAGGCGTGCAGGTGGTGGTAGAACAGGTGCAGGTCCCAGTCGTCGAAGCCGTGGGTCACGCGCTCGACCAGCGCGGAGGTCTGGCCCAGCGCCCAGCGGTCCAGCGCGCGCATCTCCTCCACCGGTACGCTGTCGGTGGCCGGGTCGAAGTCCTGCAGGTTAGTGAGCAGGAAGCGGAGGGTGTTGCGGATGCGGCGGTAGGCGTCGGCCACCTGCTCGAAGATCGCCTCCGAGCAGAACATCTTGCGGCGGAAGTCCGCGTAGGTGAACCATAGGCGCAGCACATCGGCGCCGTACTTGTCCTGAATCTCCTGCGGCGCGATGATGTTGCCCTTGGACTTAGACATCTTGGTGCCGGTCTCGTCCACGAAGAAGGCATGCCCCACCACGAGCCGGAAGGGCGCCGGATCGCCTAGGGCGGTGGCACACCACAGCGAGGTCTGGAACCAGCACTGGTACTGGTCGTCACCCTCCAGGTAGCAGTCAGCCGGGTAGCCCAGTTCCTCGTGTGCGCGCAGAACGGCGTAGTGGCTGACCCCAGAGTCGAACCACACCGACATGATGTCGCCTTCCTTGGTGAAGGACGACCCGCCGCACTCGGGGCAGACGGTGCCGGGCGGGAGCAACTCCTCGGCGCTCTTCTCGAACCACACATCGGCCCCACGGGGGTGGGCGAGGATCAGGTCGCGGACATGGTTGGCGATGGTTTCGTTGGTTAGCGTCTGCTCGCAAGCGGTACAGTGGAAGGCGGGGATGGGCACGCCCCAGGTGCGCTGGCGGGAGATGCACCAGTCGGGTCGGGCCTCCACCATCCCGGAGATGCGCGCCTCGCCCCAGGAGGGCATCCAGTCGGCCCGGGCGATCTCCGCCAGGGCCGGGGTGCGCAGCTTCTCGATGTCCATGAACCACTGCTTGGTGGCGCGGTAGATCACCGGCAGGTGGCAGCGCCAGCAGTGGGGGTACTCGTGGTCGATCTCGCCCCGCTCCAGGAGGGCGCCGGCGCAGGTGAGCAGTTCGAGGACCTGTTCGTTGGCCTGGTCGCAGACTTGCCCCTCCAGAGCCGAGCCGGCCTCGGCGGTGAAGCGGCCGTAGTCGTCGAGTGGGCTGATGATCTCCAGGCCGTACTCGCGGGCTACCTCGTAGTCCTCCAGCCCATGCCCCGGAGCGGTATGGACCGCGCCGGTGCCCTGATCCAGGACCACGTGCTCCCCGAGCGCAATCGGGGAGGGCCGGTCGTAGAGCGGGTGTTGGGCCACCAGACCCACCAGGTCCATGCCCCGCTTGCGCTCGACGCTCTCGCACTCGCCCAGGTGGGCGGCCGCGGCGGTAGCGGCCAGCAGGTCCTCGGCGACCAGATAGTAGTCTTCGCCGCTGCGGGCCAGCACGTAGGTGGCACCGCCGCTGAGGGTGATGCCGGTGTTGCCGGGGATGGTCCAAGGGGTGGTGGTCCAGATGAGGACTCGCGCCCGGGCCCCGGCCGGGAGGGAGCTGAAGAAGTCGTGGGCGTTGGTCAGATCAAAGGCGACGTAGATGGAGGGCGAGCTCTTGGTCGCGTACTCTACCTCATCCTCGGCCAGGGCCGTCTCGCAGCGGTAGCACCAGTAGACCGGTCGCAGCGCCCGGTAAACCAGGCCGCGCTCGGCGATCTTGCCGAAGGCTTCCACCTGCCGCGCCTGGTACTGCGGGGAGAGGGTCAGATAGGGATGCTCCCAGTCCCCGCGCACGCCCAGGCGCTTGAACTGCTCGCGCTGCAGGTCCACGTACTTGAGCGCCAGCTCGCGGCACTTGCCGCGCCAGGTGAGCACATCCACCTGGTGGCGGTTCAGACCGTACTCGCGCTGTACCGCCAACTCGGTGGGCAGGCCCTGGGTGTCCCAGCCAGGGACGTAAGGGCAGTCGTAACCCCGGAGGGTCTTGTACTTGATGGCGATGTCCTTGAGGATCTTGTTGAGCGCCTGGCCCAGGTGGAGGTTGCCGTTGGCGTAGGGAGGGCCGTCGTGGAGTATCCAGCGCGGCGCCCCGACGCGGGCCTGGCGCACCTGCGCGTAGATGTCGTTCTCCTCCCACCAGCGGACGAAATCCGGCTCGCGCGCGGGCAGGTTGGCCCGCATGGGGAACTCGGTCTGCAGCAGATTGAGAGTAGTGCGGTAGTCCATAATCGGTATGCACAGGCTTCCCCGCCTGTGCAGTTTCTATGACCCCAGGTTTCCCGTCCAACTAGTGGAATATGGTATCACGCGGCGGAGGGGAGGTCAAGTGGAGAAGGGTCGTTAGCAGAGCGGCACCGGCGACCCGCGCCAGGATGTCGCGGTTGAGCCCCGCAGGGCCAGGGGCGATGCGGTTTAGGGGCAAGGGTGAGCCTCCAAGGGCATCGCAGATGAGCCATTCCCTAAGACTCTCTAAGACAACTAGAGAGGAAACGGTTTGCACGCCATTTGGGATACAATCAGACTTCCCGAGCGTTCTCTACATGGGGGACGCAAAGGCTAGTGATCGAGCCAGGGGGGCCAACCCCGCCGATTGTGTTGACAGCAACCTTGCGCGTGTTTACAATGATCCTGGGTGTATAGGCTTTCCGGGTATTGTTGGACAAACCTGAACCAACCGGACGCGCCTGTAATCGTGTTGTTCAGTCCGCGCCGGTCGGGGAGGTGACTTAGTTGGAGGCCACAGAGACACAAGAAACTCCGGAGGCTTTGCAGGTGGAGGGCGAAGAGGAATACGAGGCGCCGCCCGATTCTACCTCGGCCCTGCCGGTGGTGGAGCCAGCGCCATCCCGTTCGCGCCTGCACCGGGCCACCAACCTGCTGGCCCTGGGGCAGCACCACGAGGCCGCCAACCTCTGCCGGGAAGAGCTGGAGGAATACCCCGATTCGCTGGATGCCTACGCGCTGCTGGCCATGGCCGAGGAGCAGGCGGGGCACCGGGGATTCGCGATTGAGTTGTTGGAGGAGCTGCTGCGCCGGGATCCCACCCGCACCGCGGAGGCCGAGCACCTCGAGGAACTGCGGCGCGAGTACGAGGAACTGGAGGCGGAGCAGCCCTCGGAGGAGGAGAAAGAGCAGCAGATCCGGCGGATGCAGCCGGTGGCACTGATTGTGCTGGCGGGGGCGGCGGTCTGCCTACTGTGCAGTCTGGGGTTGCTCATCGTGGCGCGCCACAACGCGGGGGTGGCGCGGACCCGCTACGCGTCGAATATGCAGGCGGGGGACTACTACTGGCAGCAAGGCTACTACTCCGACGCCATGGGCTGGTATGCCCAGGCGCTGAGTATCTTCCCCAAGGACAAGGTGGCACGCGATAAGTATGCCCAGGCGGTGCAGGCCTCGCGCATGTCGGGCTCCTGGCAGCCGACGACCCCGGCGCCACCGATATCGATCAACCCGAACGCCAACCCCTTCGCGCCGGTGCCCATCGGGCCGGTGCCGGGGTCGACGACTACGCCCGGCCCCGGGAATTTCCCGACGCCCACGTCCAGCCCCGGCTACCAACCCCCGCCGACGGTGAGCGGCCCTGCCCGCAACAGCGGCGGCAACCCCTGGGACCAGGGGGAGACCACTCCGACGCCTCCACCCGGCAACGTAATTACGCCACCGCCCATTGAGTTTGGTCCGCCGGGAGGACCGGCCACTACGGACACCGGCACCAGCGGGACGAGTGCGAGCGGAACAGGGACCGGCAGGACAGCGCCCCCCTCACCTCCGCCGCCTCCGGGCGAGATTAAGGTGGATCTGGTAGACCGGCCGCGGCCACGGGCAAACTCCCTGACGCGGAGCGAGAGCCTGCGCTCGGAGGGGCAGCGTCTATACGGCGAGGGGCAGTACGCCGCCGCCGCCAAGTCCTTCCGCTCCGCCGTCTCGGCGTACGAAGCCGCCAAGGCCGACCATCCCGACCAGCGGCGCACCATTGACAGCACCATCCAATCACTCCAGGCACAGATAAGGGTATGCGAAAAGCGCTCTTCGTAGGTATCACGCTGGCGCTGTTCGGCTCCGTGCTGAGCCGAGTGGCCGCCCAGCCGGGAGTCCCCGTGGGCCCGGAGGCACTCCGCGGGGTAGTAGTCGCCCCGGGGAAGGCCGACGCCGCCACGCGGGCCGCGTTCAGCGATGCCCTCCTGGACGTGCTAGCCGACCGGACCACCGACCAGTCCACATTGCTCACCCCGGAGGGGGCGCTGTGCCAGACCGCAGGGATTGCCTCCGAACATTTCGCTGACCTGGACGCGGCGCCGCCGGAGCAGGTCGGGGCGCTGCTGCTGGTCTGGGCGCAGCGGTTGTACCTGTCCGAGGTATGCCGGGTAGCGCTGGCCTCCACCCCGGAGGGCGCGCAGGCGGAGTTGCTGTGGGCCCGCCTGGGGCTAGGGCAGGTGCGGCAGGTACGGGTCTCTATTGCCCAGCCGCTGACCCGGGCCAATGCCCCGCTGCTGGCGGGAAAGGTGGGTCAGGCCATCAAGGGCGGGTGGGAGACTGCGAGCACGGTGACCTCCTCGGGCCTGACGCCGGGGCCGGAGGTCGGTCCGGTGGTGCCGCCGGCCCTGCCCGTGCCACTGACGCCGTCCCCTACCCCACCACCGCCGGTGACCCAGCCGGCGACCATTCCGCCCACCACCACCCCTGCCGAGACCGAAGGCTTTCTGGCCGCGGCGCGGACCGAGCTGCAGGAGGGCAACACAACGCGGGCGCTGGACCTGATCGCCCAGGCACTGCAGGCCGGAGAGGACCGAACCCAGGCGCTGCTACTGCGGGCGCAGTGCTATGCAGCCCTCCGCACCCTGGACCTGCAGCGAGAGGCGCTGGTCGCAGCGATCGCCAGCGACAGAACGCTGTACGAGCCGCGGCTGGTGCTGGCCGCGCTGGAGCGGGACCGGGGCCTGTGGCAGACTGCCATCGGGGTATACCGCAACGCCATTGCCGCGCAACCGCAGCAAGCGCCGGCGTACGTGGCGCTGTCCGCGGTGTACCTGGGTCAGCAGCGGCCGGCGCAGGCGCTTAAGGTGCTCCAGGAGGGCGTGAAAGCCGCGCCGGAGAACCTGTCGCTGCTATTCGTGCTGGGTGGGGAATACCAACGCCGGGGATCGCTAGCCGCGGCGGAGGAGACCTACGGCCGGATCGCGGCCCTAGCGCAGGGCCCGCGAAAGGCGGAGGCGCTGCAGAAACTGGGCCGCATCTACATCGACGCGGCACAGTACGCGGCCGCCTTTGAGGCGCTCAAGGAGGCGGCGGAGTACGCTCCCGCCGGGCAGACCCAGCGCTGCGCCGAGTTGTTCGTGGCCTGCGACAAGGCAGTGGGGCAGGCGCTGGAGGCGGCTTTCCAGGCGCTGGCGGACCTGGAGAGCCCCACCAAACCGGCGCCGCGTGAAAAGGTCTTCCAGCGAATGATGGCGGCAGCGGCGCAGACCGAGAGGATCACCGATTTCGCGGCCCCGCTGCAGTTGTCGGAGGATCAGCAGTGGGCCCTGGAGGAGCGGCAACTGTACTACTTGCGGGTGGCGGAGGCGGTGACCTACGCGCTGGAGTACGTGGACACCGGCCGGGAGGGGGCCAAGAAGACGGCGTTGCAGCGGCAGAAGGAGGCGGCGGCGATGCCGAAGGGGTGGGGAGGGTAGAGGCGAGGGGGAAGTGTCAGTCGTCAGTAGCAGTTGGGAGGGGAGGGGTCACGACTGGCCGCGGCTTCGTGGGAGCGAACGTTCCCAGAGGCCGCATTCCGTCGGAATACTCGCCCGCACACGCGGTGGAACCCTGGGATGGTCGGTGGCTCCGGCAGCAATATTCGCGGTTCTCCTCGCAGCACCCATCGCAGACCGTCGGAGAGTGAGAGACCATGCTGATTCATGAATGGATGAGACAACGGGACCGACGCGGGCACCCGCTGGAAGAGGAGGAAGTAGCGCCGGGCGTTGAGGTTGCCGAGGCTGAGGAACCGGCGAGGGAGGACGAGGCTCCACCGGAGGACGCGGCGGGGGAGAGCGAAGAGCAGCGGCCGGAGGAGCCGGCCCAGGTCTGGGAAGAGGCCGAGGAGGCGGAGGAGCTGCCGCCTTTCGGCACGAGCGTCCAGCAACTGGCGGACCAGTTGGAGGCGACGCCACCGGATCGACCCGCGCCACCTCCGTCGCCCGCCCGGTCGGGGGTGGTGGAACTACTGGGAGTGCCCGAGGCGCAGAGCCGGCGGCTGCAGGCGCTGATAGGGCGGCAGGGGCGGCTGCCGCTGGAGGTGCAGGAGGCCTCTCCCCCACCGCGCCGGGGCCACCTGGAGCCGGCCGAGAGCCGCGAGGAGCTGATCGAGCGGCTGCTGGACCCCATCCTGAGTATCAACGAGGCCGCCACGCTCTGCAGCGTCTGCCCGGCCTCGGTACGGCGCTACACCAATCGCGGCGTACTCAAGTGCTTCCGCACCCCCGGCAATCAGCGCCGTTTCCGCTTGTCGGATGTCCTCGATTTCATGGAAAGGCAGCAACAGGAGACGCTGGAGTAGTCGCCCATGGCCAAGGTCGGCGCATTCGGCACGGCTGAGTTCGCCGCGCACCTGGCCGAGCAGGGCCGGGCGGGCGGCGACTTGGTCTGGGCGGCGCTGGGCCCGGTGGACGGCCCGGAGGCGGAGGCGCGGGCGGCGGAGTGCGAGGCGGTGGTGGTAGCCTGCGAGGCGAACGACCCGCGGTCCGTGGCCCGTATAGAGGAGGCCCTGCCGCAGCTGCAGGTGCCTTGCCTGGTGTTGGTAGAGCAGGCTACGCCGGCGACGCTGGTGGCGCTGCTGGCTGCCGGGGCCGCGGAGGCCCTGCCCGCTTCGCTCACCCCGCGCGAGGTCGTCGCCCACCTGCGGGCGCTGCTACGCCGGCCACAGGCGGCAGAGCCCCCGATGCAGCTTACCGCCGGGCGGCTGGTCCTGGACCGCGAGCGCTACGAGGCAGCGGTGGACGGACGGCCTCTGGAGCTTACCCCCCGCGAGTTCTCCCTGCTGGCCTACCTGCTGGAGCACATCGGTCGCGCCTGCCGGCGGGAGGAACTGGCGGAGGCGGTGTGGGAGGGCGAACTGCCCGCCCGCAGCCGGACCATTGACGTGCATGTCGGGCGCCTCCGGGGGAAGCTGAAAGGTTCGGAGGTGGCGGTGACGACGCTGCCGGGAGTGGGGTATCGGCTGGAAGGGGATTAGCTCCCTCCGCGCGGGGCGGGCTTTCTAGCCCGCCCAGAGCGCCAAATGTCGACCGGGAGGGCGGGTTAGCAGGCCCGCGCCACGCGGAATACGACCTGCGAGGTGTTTCTCCCCTGACTATCACCGAAGTAAACCTGCTCCAAGCCGGCAGTTCCTCTCCGGGGGGGCCGCCACTCGTCCTGCGGATGGCTACCGATACCGGGACCAGGGCCGTGGCAGAGGTGGCGGCCGAGGAGCCAGTGGAGGAGGTGAGCGAGGCGCTAGAGGAGCTGCTGCCGCTAGTGGTGGGGTGGGAGGCGCTGGAGCGGGGGGCGATCTGGGAGCGGCTGGCCCTGGCGGTGCAGTGGGCGGGGACGCCGGAGCCGGCCGCGGCGGCGATGCTCAGCGCGCTGGACCTGGGGCTATGGTCGCTAGCCGGGCAGGCGGCGGCGCTGCCGGTCTACGCGCTGCTGGGCGGACGGTATCTGCGGCAGGTGGACACCTACGCTTTCTACAACCCCGAGCAACACCGCGGCGCCCCGCCGGGTGGGGTGCTGGTCGAGGCGGCGGGCGATCCGGAGCGGGCGGTGGCGAGGGTGGAGGACCTGCGGCGGCGGTGGGGCGATGCGGCGCGGCTGTGGGTGGATTTCGGGGAGGCGCTGAGCGACCCCGAGGCCGCCGCTTCCTACGCGCAGCGGCTGCAAGCGGCGGAGGTGTTCTGCTGGCTGGAGGCCTTTCCGGCACGCTTCGTGCGGGAGTACCAGGCGATCAGCCCGCAGGCGGAGGTTCCGCTAGGGGCGGGGTCGGCGCTGACCGGCCTCAAGGGATTCCTGCGGCTCCTGGAGGGGAAGTGCCTGGATCTGCTAGCGGTCGATATACAGCGGATCGGCGGCCTGACGGGAGCGCAGCGGATCGCACATCTGGCGGCGGTCTACCAATTGCCGGTGGCGCTGCGAGGCGGGCGGTGGGGGCCGACGCTGCGAGCGGTAGCGCACCTGGCGGCGACCGGTGGCGTCTATCTGCCGGTGGCGCGGGGAGAGAAGTTGGAGGACGGCTTCCTGCGGCTGCCGGAGGAGCCGGGCTGGGGAGTAGGGCCGGAGGAGGAGTGGCTGGAGGGGTATACTGTCATGGGAGGAAGCTAAGGGAGCCTGGATCGGATACTTCGCCCGTCTGCGGCGGACTGGTATTCGGCCCCTCTGGAAGGCGTTTCGGCCGTCGGACGCGTTTCTGGATACTGGCACAAGAAGAGCGAGAATCGCGGGATGACTAGTTTGGCCACCTCAATTCGGGAAGCTGTCGCGCAGTTGGCGGAGGTAATTCTGCGCGTCTGCGGGGCGTGCGGGAATGCCTGCTGCCACCAGGGAACGATGCTGGGGAGCGCCGACGCGCGACGGCTGTACAAGGGGCTGCTGCTGGAGCCCGCGGTGGCGGCGCGGGTGGAGGCGGGCCTGCAGGAGCGCGCGGGGGAGCTGCGTGAGGAGCTGGCAGCGGTGGCCCAGGTGGCAGATATTCTAGAGACCTCCGCGGGACCGGAGCGGGAGCCGCAGTTGACCGCCCTGCGCACGCGTCTGCAGGAATGGCGCAACTTCTGCGACCGCCTGGAGAAGCCGGGTCCGCTGACCATGGACCGGCTGAACGATGTCCTGCGCTTCTCGGCAATCCGCTCCAATGCCCTGCGGGCGCTGCGCGAGTTTCCTGGCGCGGTAGAGGCGCTCGGGGCCCAGGCCCATCCCTCGTTCCGCGAAAATGGCCGGCGCATGTCGGCGCCTCGCTGTCTCTTCCACGCCCCGGACGGTTGCCTGGCGGGTAGCTGGAAGCCCGCCAAGTGCGCCAACTTCTTCTGCACCGGCGACCCCAATGTGCTGGAGGCCATCGCCCAGGAGATGCCCTTTGACCAGTTTGTGCGCGCCAACTTCACGGTGATGGCGCCCGATCAGGTGCTGCGCTACGTGGAGACGGAGCTGCGGCTGGGACGGGAGTATGTGGAGCCCAAGATCGTTCTGGAGCCTAACACGGCGTTGCGGGAGGCCCTGCTGGCGGCGCTGCGGAAAAACTTCGACGCGGTGGAGACGCGGTCGGAGGCGCCCGGCTTCATGTGGTCCACCCAAGAGGCGCACGTCAAGCTGGGGGCGCTACCGACGAACGTGGCATACGTGGTGGAAACGGATCAGATAGACGGCGGGGCGCTGTACGAGCTGGCGGTGGCACTGGATCGGCTGCGGGTAGCCGGGACGCCGCCGGCCTTCTACCTGCTGGCGAAGACGCTGGC
>JALGSV010000072.1 GCA_029821755.1 Candidatus Zipacnadum vermilionense
CGGCGCTTTCCCGCAGGTCTCCGGCATGAAGCTGGTGATCGAGGGGCAAACCCTCCGCGAGGTGCAGATAGCCGGCCAGCCGCTAGACCGCGCCCGGACCTACTCCCTGGTCAGTTCCGAGTTTCTCCTGGCTGGAGGCGACGGCTACGCGGCGATGAAGGAGGGCCCCCCCCGCGATTCCGCTGGAGCTAACCGACACCGCCGCCCTGACCGCCCAGTGGCGTCAGCGCGGCACCGTTAATCCCCGCGTAGACGGCCGGATAGTCATCAAATAGCCATCCGCGTGGGGCGCGACCCACGTACTGTGCCCCGCCAGGAGGCACGCCCGAACCGACACTGGTCTGCAGACCGGTGTCCGGAGCCTTTCCCGCCAGTTGCCGAATCCAAGGAGGACAACCACAGTGAAGCTACGCATCGCCGCCCACCTATGCGGATGGCCCCGGGAGATCGCCCAGGACCCCCGCCGTGTCATGGAGATCGTCAGCGAGTCCGGCTACGACGGGGTCGAGGGCCTGGAGGAGCTGGTGGAGTTGGCCGCCCTGGCCGCCGAGTACGGTTTGCACCTGATCAACTTCAGCGCACCCAACCCGGAGACCAAAGCGAAGTTCAACGCCACTCTCGGTAATGACGCCGCCGAAATCCCTGCCGGCCGCAAGCAAGACGGCCAGGACCCCACGGACGCCGAGTTGGAGGTGATCGCCCAGACCATGCAGCCGGACCTCGACGTTTTCCAGCGCTACCACGTCAAGCCCTTCCACCACATCCACGTCGGCACCATCCTGGAGACGCCCGAGGACTGCGCCCGGGTCCTGGAGCGCCTGCCCGACCTGTGGCTGCTGTACGATACCGGGCATCTGCTGGCGGCCAACAGCGATCCCCTCGAGGTGCTCCAGCGCTGGCCGGGGCAGATCGCGCACGTCCACCTGAAGAACTTCTGGACGCAGGACCCCGCCGCCGGCTGGGACCGCCACACCCCTGACTTCTGGCAGACCAGCCGCTTCTGTGACCTGGCCGAGGGCAACGTCGGCTTCGACGTGCAGGCCGCCCTGGACGGCCTGGTCGCCGCCGGCTACACTGGCTGGGTAGCCGTGGAGGAGGACCATCCCCGCCGCGACATAGCCGACGTGGTCCGCGACAACCGGGAGTTCCTCCGCAGCCTAGGCTACTGAGGGCTGCCGTTGCCCGTCGGCTCACTCTCTCACCCCCCTCCTCCCGAGCGCAGCGAGGGAGCGGGGGCCACGGGGGGGGTGAGGCTCCCTCCCAGCAGGTTTCCGCCCTTCCCATGGCGAATTTTCCTTTCGCTCGAGTAAACCGCCCGCAAGGACCAATGCATGTCAGAGATCACGCGCCTGTTCACCAGCCTGCTCGGAGTCATCCTCGGCGGCGTCGCCGGAGGCAGCCTGTACTACCTCTTGGTGAGTTACTACGAGAAGATGGTCGGCCAACCGACCCTGTCGCTGGTCTCCGCCCTTATCCTCATCGGCGGTGGTGTGGTCGGCGGTGGCTACCTGGCCCTGACCCTCACCACCAAGGTCCAGAAAGCCCGCAAGGCCAAGCGTCGCGGCCGCGACAGCCAGCAGAAATACCAGTCCAAGAAGAAGTCGAAGAAGTAGCCGCTCTCTCCCAACCTCTGTCGGATGAGGCGCTCACTATGCGCAGCCTGCGGCTTGTGCTGCCCGTCTCTACCCCTGCCCCTGCCCTCGCCCCACCCGCTTCTGCCGATCAGAGCACAACGTCTCCGGCCTGATCCAGTGCCCTGAGGGCCTGCCGAGGGAAGCAGGTGGCTTCCTCAAGCGTAGGTAATACTTCCCACATATTTCACTCAAACCAGTTTACTTCTACAACGTAAGTGCTATACTACCTCCGACGCGTCAACCACACTGCGGGGAATCTGAAGTACCCGGTGTATTCCGGCCACTGGATAGTCCGGTGGCTGTAACCAACTCCATCAGGGCGAGGGCTGGTCCTCGCCCGCGCGCGGCAACCGCGTCGTGCGCCACGGTGTCCGTCTGGCCGGTTCCCGGCCCCTATCTACTACGTTACTCCGTCTCCCCAGGAGGCGGGGACCCGATCTGGCTTGCCCGGCCCCAGTCGCCGGGCCTTCGAGTTCATCAGGATGCACCGGGTATCCCAACCTTCGCACGCCCCTCGGTGGGGCCTGGGGGGAGGCTCCTTGCCGCATGCCTGCCTCCCCGTCGGCGATTATCATGCAGCGCCCCGCCCGCAGGAGTGTTTTGCGCACGCCTGCCCCTTTCCGTGGGGCGAGCTTTCCCGCCCACCTCGCTGCTGCGGGGTGGTTTCGGGGTGTCCCGGTGGCACCGGCGCCTCGCCGGTGCGGGGTAGCCGTATCCTACCGCGCCCCCTTCTCCGCATACTCCCGCAGCAGCTTCAGGTACAGGCGGTAATCCTCCAGCGACACGCCCGGCGGGGTCTGGTGGTCGCAGGAGGGGATGAAGCCGCCGCTGCGCATCACCGGTAGCAGCCGCTCGAACTCCTGCCGCATTCTCTCCTCCCCCCGGTGCATCACCGTCTTGTCAAACCCTCCCATCATCAGCAAGTCCGGGTAGTCGCGGCGTAACTGCACCACATCCACCCCCGCCATCCGCTCCAGGGGCAGGAAGCCGCGGACGCCGACCTTGCGCATCCAGGGGATCAACTCGGTGATGTCGCCGTCGGTGTCCACCAGGGGGATGATCCCGCGCTCCTCCAGCGCCGGGACCAGGCGCCGGTAGTAGGGCGCCAGGAACTCGTCGAAGAGTCGCTCGGAGATCATCGGCCCGTGGTTGTAGGACATGTCCTCCGCCACCGCCATGAAGTCGGGCGTGAGCACCTCGCAGAACTCGTCCACCACCCGCAGGTTGTACGCCAGCAGGTCCTCGTTGATCTCATGCATCACGTCCGGGTGGTCGTGGAAGGCATACAGGTGCCCCTCAATACCGAACTGCCCGCGGGGGAACCAGAAGAAGCCGTTCAGGGCGATCCAGACCGCCAACTCCCCGGCCTGCTGCGCCGCCGCCCACGCCCGGATCTGGTCGCGGTCGAAGGGAACCGGCTCGGGGTAGAGCCACGGCCGCAACTGGTGGTATGAGTCAGCGTCCACCACCCAGTGCTTGCGGCCTCCCGGCGGCGCCGGGCAGTCCGGCTTCGTCGCCGAGGACCACTCCAGTTGCATATCGTCCAGCCCGAACCAGCGGCGGATCTCGAAGGCGTCGGTCAGCTCCTCCGGGAGGCCCTCACCATGCCACCGGGCGATGGTCTTGTCCCACCACCCGGCCCACTCGATGATGGGGAGACGGTCGACAGACTGGAAGCGCAGGACGCTGTGGAAGCGGTCGCGGTTAGTCATAGGGGGAGAACCTCAGATCTCAGAGTAGTCGCGATTCGTGGAGCAAGGACGGCACACCCCCGCACCGGCGAGACGCCGGTGCCACCGGGAGGGGACCTCTACGGAAACCCCTTGATCGGTATCTGCAACAACTGGCAGAGCACATTCCAGCCCCAGCCGCTGGCGAAGTCGCCCACGAGCAGGCCGGTGAAGACCGGCAGCGCCTTCTGGTAGGTCCGGTAGCCGCCGTAGTGTAGCACCCCCCACTTGAGCAGCCAACCGAGGAAGATGGACAGCCAGTTGATGAACAGCGTCCACGACCAGCCCAGCGCGAAGCCGATAGGGTGCAACGGGAAGCTGGTGAAGCGCTGGCGCAGCGCGTACAGGATGATGGTCACCGCCATCCCCGCGGCGAACTGACCGATGTCGCCCCAGTTGGTCCCCGTGGGCATCTGCAGCAGGTGCGCCAGGCCCAGGCTGTTGGGGGCGTGGTAGGAGAGCTGCGGGTAGGTCACGTAGCCGCTGAACGAGTTGTGCTCCGCCCCCCGATGGTAGAACATGGTGACCGAGGACCAGTAGACGAAGCAGAAGCCGACGGCCACCGCCGCCAGCAGCGCCCAGGTCAGGCCGCGGGGCTTGACGCCGCTTTCGTGGGCCAGTTTGTAGGCCTCCATGGCGTGCTGCTGGGGATGGGGGCGGGGCCCGGAGAGCCAGTCGAACTGCATCAGCGTGACCAGGTTCTGCGCGCCCACCCGCTCCACGCCGAGCACGGTGGTGAGCATCCACGCGGGGAGAGTGCCCCCCAATTCGGTGGCCGGAGCGCCTAGCTCCGCGCGGATGCGGGTCGCGGCGAGGATGAGCACGAAGTACATCACCCAGAAGAAGAGGGCGACGGGGAGGCTCATTCCCTCCCGCACCGCGAACCAGGTGAGGAAGGCGATCCCGCCGAAGAGGCCGAGATAGGCGAGGCGGGCCGAGAACGCCTCGCCGGCCTCAGCGAAGGAGAGGGAGGCTTCCCTCCCGGTGGCACCGGAAGGGAAGGCCACCCGCCAGTAGTGCCCCAGCATGGTCCGCGCCCGCCATAAGGCCACCGCAATCAGCGCAATCCACGCCGCCACCGACTGCTGATTGAGCCGGTCCACCCGGAGGCGACCCAGCGAGGACCGCACCAAAAGCTGTCCGTTGGCCGCCGCCCAAAAGAACCAAGCGGAGAAGGACAGGTCCAGCGGCATGTAGAAAGCCATGCTGATCACATGCGGCCGGAACTGGAACCATACCGCCCCTACCCCGTTCCACGGCCGCCCTGCTTCGAACAGCCAGATGGGATAAGCGTTCTTCACCTCGGGGAAAGCTGGGTACAGGTAGTGAATGATCCGCAGGGTGTTGAAGAGGGAGACCAATCCGAAAGCCCACCAGAAGGCCGGGTTGACGTAGAGCTTGGTGCCCTCGTCCGTCATGATTAGCGGCGCCTGGGCCAGGGGGAAGGCCAACCTCTCCTGCTCGATCCAGCGTCGGCGCAGCAGCGACACCAGGCACAGGCTGACCCACATCATCCCCATCGTCGCCACCAGCCAGAAGCCGAAGGGCCGCAGCCACAGCGACAGATCGCCCGAACGCAGCAGGCTGGAGTCGCCCCCGTAGAAGCGCCGGAGCGCGCCGGGGTCGCTGACCATCAGGTCCTTGGGGAGGTAGTCGCCGAAGAGCGTTAGCCACTTGTTCTCCGGGGTTGCGAACCAGTAGGCATGGGTATGGGTGCCGATGAGCATCTGCCCGGTGTCGCGCCCGGCGATGCCCTGGGCCACCGACAGCAGGGCGAAGATGGTCAGCAGCTCCCCCCGGCTCAGCGCCCAGCGCGGCAGCAGCCGTCGCAGGCCCAGGTTGAGCAACCCCAGCACCATCAGCGCCATGACCACATTGGCGAAAATGGACAGGGAGGAGGGCTGGGCCGAGTGGTACCACATCTCGGCCATGGTCACCGGGTGCACCACCGGCGCAATCAGTACGAGTGCAATCACCACCGCGCGCGCGGTAACCGGCGCAGTAGACTGAGGCTGAGCGTGCGCGGTAATGGACTGGAGGGAGGTGGACATGCGTGGGTTGGGCGACAATTCCCCGCCAGAGGGCGGTTTCCTGCCCGGAGCGGAGGGGCCGCGTCGAGCCGCGCACGCAAGGCGCGGGGAGGCCGGCCCCCGCGTTTTGCGGACCACCGCCGTATCGCCCTCGGGGTAGACCCCGGCGAGGGTCTCCCTCCACGGCGGCAGGGCGGCGCGGTGCGTCACGGTGGGGGCCGGCCTCCTGCGGTCGCGGGCGACCGCACTCGACCCGGCCCCTCCGGTCGGAAGCTGAACCCTCCGTCTTCCCACCCGTCAACAAGGATAAGGAGGGATGTCCATGAACACGCTCGAGTTCCTCGAAAAGCAAGGCGTGGATTTTGAGGTAAAGCACCACGCGGAGTACTTCACCGCGCAGGAAGAGGCCGCGGCTCAGCACATCTCGGGGAGCATGTTCGCCAAGACGGTGGTGGTCAAGACGCGGGAGGATTACGTGCTGCTGGTGCTGCCCGCCTCGTACCGCGTGGACCTGGACCTGGTCTCCGACATGCTGGGAGAGGAAGTGGCGTTGGCCCAGGAGCGGGACCTGAAGGAGCTGTTCCCCGGCTGCGAGCTGGGCGCCGAACCGCCTTTCGGCTCGCAGTACGGTCTGCGCACCCTGGTGGACGAACACCTTGCCAAGCACCAGAAGATAGCCGTCCGGGCCGGCAGCCACACGGAGGTCATCCTCCTGGCCTACGAGGACTATGCCAGGATCGAGCAGCCGCGGGTGGTGCGGCTGGCCCGGGCGGAGGGGTGAGTTAGGGGGCACTCTGTGGAGGGGCCCGGCTACGGGATGTGTCCGAGGAATCCAGTCTCCACCCGCGTGGGGCGGGTCTTCTAGACCGCCCTCCTATGAACCCGGGCCTGCCGACGCGGGCTAGAAAGCCCGCGCCACGCGAAGGGGGCGCGGCACGAGTCCGCGCCCTGCAAGTAAGCCTAGCCCAACTTCCTCATGGCCTCCAGGACCTCGTCCGCGTGGCCGGTGACCTTCAGCGAGTACAGGCCTTCCTCTTGCGTCTCCGTCTTGCGCTACCTGGCGCGGCGGAGCTCCGGAAGACCTGTGAGGGCGGTGCGGCGCCGACGCGAGGGGGGCGATCACATGAGCCCGAGAAGCGCCCCACAGCCCCAGGCCATCCAAGACCTGGCCGCCCAGGCCCCGGAACGCGTCTACCGCGCCCCCCGGCTATCCCCACCCCCTCCAGGCGCACGGCCAGGCCCTGACCGGCCTGTGCCCTTTCCACCCCGACACAGATCCCAGCTTCACCCTCACCACCAGCGGCCCATATGCTGGCCGCTGCAAGTGCTACGGCTGCAATGCGCAAGGCCGGTCTTTCCCCTACCTCGATCACCCGACGCATCCACTCTCTCCACTCGTTCTGGAAGTACCTGCGGGACGAAGGTCATGCCGAGCGCGATCCCTTCCTGCAGATCTCGATCCCCAAACTGCCTCGGGAGTTGCCCCAGATGCTTTCTCTCGACGAGGCTTACAAGCTGCTCAAAGCGGCCGAGAGTCAGAAGTCGGAACTCGGGGTTGATCGTCTTCCAGGAGACTTTGGCCTCGATGGTGTACCCGTTGCCGTCCTCCGCAATTATGACCGCTACCTCACTGCTCACCCAGGCCTCCTCGGGGAGCATGGCCGCGCCCATCCCGTGGTAGCCGTCCCAGTAGGTCCGCTCTTTCAGGTGGTTCCACCAGAATTCGCTGGTGAACAGCTCCGGGTC
>JALGSV010000039.1 GCA_029821755.1 Candidatus Zipacnadum vermilionense
ACGCCGCGCGTGACGCTCCTGGAGGGCAACACCCCCCTCATCCCCTCCGTACACATCGGCCCCTCCCTGCCGGGGAAACTGTCGGTGTGGTTCAAGTATGAGGGCGTCAACCCCACCGGCTCCTTCAAGGACCGCGGGATGACGATGGCTATCTCCAAGGCCGCCGAGGCCGGGGCCAAGGCGACCATGTGCGCCTCGACGGGAAATACCTCCGCCGCGGCGGCGGCGTACTCGGCGCGGGCGGGGATGCTCTCCATCGTGCTCATTCCGGCGGGTTATGTGGCACTGGGCAAGCTGGCCCAGGCGCTGGCCTACGGAGCGCGCACGCTGCAAGTGGACGGCAACTTCGACGACTGCCTGCAGCTGGTGCGCGAGGTGTGCGACAACTACCCGGTGGTGCTGGTCAACTCGCTCAATCCCTACCGCATGGACGGGCAGAAGACCGCGGCCTTCGAGGTCTGCGACGCGCTGGGGCAGGCGCCGACTTACCACGCGCTGCCGGTGGGCAACGCGGGCAACATCACCGCCTACTGGTGGGGGTATAGGGACTACCACCAGCGGGGCATTATTGAGCGCACCCCCAAGATGATAGGCTTCCAGGCGGCGGGGTCGGCGCCGCTGGTGCGCGGGGAGCGCGTGGACAAGCCCGAGACGGTGGCGACGGCCATCCGCATCGGCAACCCGGCGCGCTGGAAGGACGCCATGAACGCCGTGACGGAGTCGCAGGGGATCATCGAGGCAGTGACCGACGAGGAGATACTCGCCGCCTACCAGGAACTCTCTGCCCAGGAAGGCATCTTCTGCGAGCCAGCCAGCGCGGCCAGCCTGGCGGGGGTGAAGAAGGTAGCGGCAGCAGGCTACTTCGGCGACGAACCGGCCACGATAGTCTGCACCCTGACCGGACACGGCCTGAAGGACCCGGACCGGGCCGTAGCCCTGGCTCCGGAGGTGGAGACGTCGAAGGCGGACGTGAAGGAGATCGTGGGGAGGTTGGGGTTGGGGTAGGGAGAAGCGGCGGCAGGGCGCAAGAGAGCCAAGACAGGGAGGTCAGGCGATGAGAGCTTGTGGATGGTCCAATGGAAGCCCGAGCCCGACAGGTGCCGGCTATGGCATACGCATGTCCCACGCCGATCGTGATCTCCACTTCCAGCCGTCTTGGCACTCAGTGGTCGTTGCCATCAGCGGCAGCCGCGAGGTAGAGGTCTCGATCTCGAAGTCGTTCTGGCGGGACTGCAGCGAACTCCGGTCGGCCGAGATAGGACGCTGGATGCTCCAAGCAGGGCTCGCCCCGTGGCCGGCGTACAGTCCCCCTGAGTTCGTGCTCGAACCAGCAGGCGTCCGCCGATTTGTCCTCTCAAGATCGTGAGGAGATAGCGACCATGCCAACCCTTCCCGAAAAGACCATCCTCTACACCGACCTTCCCGGCCGAGTTGGGAAGAACTGCGACGATGGCGCGATTGCAGCGAGGCAACCATTGTGCTGAGATACCGACTCTACATTGACGAATCTGGCGACCACGGGCGCTGCGGCGCGGAGGATATCGGCAAGCGCTATCTGTGTCTGCTGGGGTGTGCGGTCGAGACGGATCACTACAGGACACGTTTCCATCCTGATCTGGAGGCTCTGAAGCAGAGGCACTTTCCTCACAGTCCGGACGAGCCTGTGATTTTTCATCGCAAGGAGATCGTCAATGCCAATGGCCCCTTCTACGTCCTGCAGAACGCCGGGACGCGCGAAGCGTTCGACAGCGATCTCCTGAAGTTCATGGCAGAGCACTGTTTCACCATGATTGCGGTAGTGCTTGACAAGCACGAGCACGCTGAGCGATACGGCAATGCAGCATTCCATCCGTACCACTACTGTCTCACGGTGATCCTGGAACGATACGTTGGCTGGCTCAACCTGATGGGGGCTGTCGGCGACGTCATGGCCGAAGCGCGAGGGAAAACGCAGGACCGAGAGCTTCGAGAGGAGTTCACGAAATTCCACCAGCGGGGCACATACTATCTGTCCGCCAGCATGGTGCAGAGGGCCTTGACCTCGAAGGAGATCAAGATCAAGCCAAAGCCCCAGAACGTTGCTGGATTGCAGGTAGCGGACCTTCTCGCTCACCCCTGTCGGCTTGACGTGCTCAAGAGTCGGGACCGCACCACAACTCAGTTGCCGTCTTTTGCCGCGTCTCTCATGGACGTCGTCGAAGGGAAGTACAACCGGCGTACGGCGACGGGCCAGACGAGAGGTTACGGGAAGATCCTGCTGTAAACAAGAAAGCCAAGCCTCTCGGCTTGGCCTCTTGCGAGAGCCCCTACGGGCCCTCCCCCTCCAGTAATCTGGATTGGATAAAGTATACCATAAACCATACATAGTGTAAACCACTCCCGGAGACAATCGCATGTCCAGCCTTCCCGAAAAGACCATCCTGTACACCGACCTCCCTGGCGCCATCTCGCGGCGCTCCGGCAAGGTCCGCGACATCTACGACTATGGCGACTGCTTGCTGATTGTCGTCACTGATCGCATCTCCGCCTTTGACGTGGTTATGCCTAACGGGATTCCAGGGAAGGGACGGGTGCTTACCGCGCTGTCCAACTTCTGGTTTGACCGCACGAGGGACCTCATCCCCAACCACGTCATCTCCACCGAGGTCAAGGATTTCCCCGCCGCGGTGCAGCCCTTGGCCGACGTTCTGGAGGGGCGGACGATGATGGTGGAGAAGGCGGAGGTACTGCCGGTGGAGTGCGTGGTGCGGGGGTACCTGGCGGGGTCGGGGTGGAAGGCGTACCGCGAGACCGGGGAGGTGTGCGGGTACGACCTCCCGCCGGGTCTGGTCGAGTCCGACCGGCTGCCGGAGCCGATATTCACCCCCTCCACCAAGGCCGAGAGCGGGCATGACGAGAACATCTCCTGCGCCCAGGCCGCGGAGATCGTGGGGCAGGATATGGCCGACGCGCTGGAGGAGAAGTCGCTGGCGCTGTACAACTTCGCGGCGGACTACCTGGCCGACCGGCGGCTAATCATCGCCGACACCAAGTTCGAGTTTGGGTTGCGCGACGGGGAGCTGATTGTCATTGATGAGATGATGACGCCCGATTCGTCGCGCTACTGGAACGTGGACAAGTACCAGCCGGGTCGGGGGCAGGAGTCGCTGGATAAGCAGCCCCTCCGGGATTGGCTGGAGACGCTGGACTGGAACAAGGAGCCCCCCGGTCCCGAGCTACCGGCCGAGGTCGTGGCGAACACGAGGAGGATCTATGAGGAGGCGCTGCGGAGAGTCACGGGCGCCTGACCGGGGGGACGTCTCCCTCTGCTCCCGCGATTCCTCCGGAGGGGTGGAGGCGCCTCCCTCGCGCTTGCGCCGGCGGCTGGAGGAGACCGACGGACGCTACAAGCTGTTGATCGAGGTCTCCTCGGTGCTGGTCGCCTGCAGCGGCGGGCCAGATTCCGTGGCGCTGCTGCACCTGCTGTGGGTCATGCGCGAGGAGCTGGGTCTGCGGCTGGGGGTGGCGCACCTGCACCACGGGATACGCGGGGCCGACGCCGACGCGGACGCCGACTACGTGGCGGCGCTCGCCGAGCGGCTGGACCTCCCCCTGGTGCACGAACTGGCCGACGTGCCCGCCCTGGCCCGGGAGACCCGGCAGTCCTCCGAGGCCGCCGCCCGCCAGGCCCGCTACGACTTTCTCAAGCGCGCGGCCGAGGCCGGTGGCTGGGAGCGGGTGGCCCTGGGGCATACCGCCTCCGACCGCGTCGAGAGCGTGCTGCTCAATCTCCTGCGCGGCAGTGGCTTGCATGGCCTGCGGGGGATGCCCGCCGCGCGCGGGTGCTTCGTCCGGCCGCTGCTGCTGGCCTGGCGCGAGGAGACCGAGGCCTACTGCGCCCACCTCGACCTGCAGCCTCGCCTCGACCAGTCCAACCTTGACCCCGCCCACGCCGCCCGCAACCGCGTACGCCTAGAGTTGCTCCCCCTGCTGCGCGCCCAGTACAACCCCAGCGTCAACCAGGCCCTCCTGCGCCTAGCCGAGGCGGCGGAGGAGGAGCTGGACTGGACCGAGCCGCAAGTGGCCGCCCTGGCCGAGACGGCCCTGCGACCCGCCGGGGAGGGCGTGACGATGGACCTGGCAGCCCTGGCCGAGGCCCCGCCGGGACTGCGGTATCGGCTCTGGCGGGAGGCCTGGAGGCGAGTGGCCGACGAGAGCTGGGACCTATCCGCCGCCGACTACCAGGCCTTGGACCGACTGGCCCTCTGTTCCCAGACCGGCCGCCATCTTGCCCTGCCCCACGACATTTGCGCCCGGAAAGGGTATAATGAAGTGAGTTTGCTACCGGGCGGCGCGGAGCGAATCTGCTTGGCGCCGCTCGAGTCATACCTCCTGCCCCTGGCGGGCACGGTGGTTCTGCCGGAGATCGGCCGGAGGGTAGGCTTACGCCTGCTGGCGCGGCGCCCGGAGGAACTAGGGCAAGCGCGCGGACGTCAGATAGTGCTGGACGCGGCGCGCGTAGCCGTGCCTTTCACGGTGCGGGCCTGGGAGCCGGGTGATCGCCTGGTCCCGCTGGGCATGACCGGGCACCGCAAGGTGCAGGACATCTTCACCGATAACAAGGTGCCGGTGGAGGAACGCCGGCGCGTGCCGATCATCGTCGACGCCCAGGGGCGCCTCATCTGGGTCGTGGGTCACGCGATGAGCGACGAGGTCAAGGTCAGCGCAGAGACGAGGGAGTATCTAAGCATTACCGTGGAGTGAATCCCCTGCGCGTGGCGCGAGCCTTCTAGCCCGCGCTGCCGAAGCCGGGTGTCGGGGCGGGCTAGAAAGCCTGCCCCACGCGGAAGGCCGGGCGCTAGCCCCACGGACAAGGATAGACACCCGCCCCTTTTGGGGCAAGAACTGAACAACATGAGAAAGTACAACGCGTTAGTCTGGGTCTTGCTCCTGGCCGCCGGGCTCACCATGATGTGGGTCATTGGCAACCAGAAGCTGCAGGCGCAGACTCAGAAGACCTACCTCTACTACACCCAGTTCCTGGACGACCTGGCGGCGGCCAAGATCCAGAATATCAAGTTGATCGCCGGCATGCGCGCCGTCGGGGAGTTCGTGCCCGAGGCCTATCCCGGCAGCGGCCTGAAGACCTTTGCCGTAGACGTCCCCCCCGATCCGGAGTTGGTCGATAAGTGGCTCAAGCTGGACCCCTCCGTCAAGGTCAAGCTGGCCGCCGCCGGCTTCGCCCAGCGCTTGCCGGAACTGCTCGTCTGGATCATCCCCTTCGGGGTGATGATGGTGCTGATGTGGTTCCTCATCGCCCGCCCCCTGCGGGCCTCGGGCGGGCAGGCCCTCGACTTTGGCCGCAGCCAGGCCAAGCTGCTCGGCGAGAACTTCCCCAGCGTCACCTTCACCGACGTGGCGGGGATGGTGGAGGTCAAGCAGGAGCTGGAGGAGATCGTCGACTTCCTGCGCGATCCCGAGCGCTTCCGCGCCCTCGGGGCTAAGATTCCCCGCGGCGTGCTGTTGGTCGGCCCTCCCGGCTGCGGCAAGACCCTCCTGGCCCGCGCGGTCGCCGGCGAGGCAGGCGTCGCCTTTTTCTACATCAGCGGCTCGGACTTCGTGGAAATGTTCGTCGGCGTGGGCGCCTCGCGCGTGCGGGACCTGTTTACCCAGGCCAAGCAGCACCTGCCGGCCATCATCTTCATCGACGAGCTGGACGCCGTCGGTCGCCTGCGGGGCGCGGGTCTCGGTGGCGGGCATGACGAGCGCGAGCAGACGCTCAACGCCCTGCTGGTGGAGATGGACGGCTTCGACCCCAACTCCGACATCATCATCCTGGCCGCCACCAACCGCCCGGATATCCTCGATCCGGCCCTGCTCCGGCCGGGCCGCTTCGACCGCCACGTGGTAGTGCCGAACCCCGACTTCAAGGAGCGCCTGGCCATCCTGGAGCTGTACATCAAGGACAAGCCCATGGCCTCGGACGTGAACCCCGAGAGCCTGGCCAAGCGCACCCCCGGCTTCTCCGGGGCAGACCTGGAGAGCCTGGTCAACGAGGGGGCCCTGCTGGCCGGCCGCAAGCGGCAGAAGCAGACTACCATGCCTGACCTGGACGAGGCCATCGAGCGGGTCATGGCCGGCCCGCAGCGCCGCAGCCGGGTGCTGCGCGAGAAGGAGCGCCGCATCGTAGCCTACCACGAGGCCGGCCACGCCCTGGTCGGCACACTCCTGCCCGACTTCGCGCCCACCTATAAGGTCACCATCCTGCCCCGTGGCATGGCCATGGGCTACACCATCAGCCTGCCGGAGGAGGACCACTACCTCTCCACCCGCACCGAACTGGTCAACCAGATGACCCAGGCGCTGGGTGGGCGGGTGGCGGAGGAGATCGTCTTCGCCGACTCCACCACCGGCGCCGCCAACGACCTGGAGAAGGTCTCAGAGATTGCCCGCGAGATGGTGACCGAGTTCGGCATGAGCGAGGCCATGGGGCCCATCACCTATGGCCGCAAGCACGGCCCCGTGTTCCTGGGCAAGGAGTTCTCCGAGGAGCGCAACTACTCGGAGGACGCCGCGCGGCAGATCGATGCGGAGATCCGCAGCCTGGTGGAGGGATGCTACACCCGCTCGCGAGAAATCATCGAGGAGCACCGCGACCGCCTGGACCTGCTGGCGGAGGCCTTGCTGGAGCGGGAGACGCTGACCCAGGAGGAGGTCCACGAGGTGGTGGAGCACGGGAACCTGCCTCCCGCGGCGGCCGCTCCTGTGACCTTCCCACCGGAGTCAATCCCCGGCCACAGCGACAGTCCCGCCGACCAGCCCGCCCCCGGCAACTACGGCCCGACGACCTATCCGGGGCCGCTCCCGCAGGTGCCGTAGGGAATCTCACCCCCTGCCCCCTCTCCTCGCAGGAGAGGGAGACGGACACTACAGCCGTGGAGGGGCCGGGGCCCATGCCCACCGCCTACCTCAGCCTCGGCGCTAACCTGGGAGACCGGGAGGCCAACTTGACCTCCGCCCTGCACCGCCTAGCGGAAACGGGCGTGATCGTTCGTCGGGTCTCCTCGCTGTACGAAACCGCCCCCGTTGGAGGTCCGCCCCAACCGCCCTACCTAAACCTCGCGGTGGAGGTGGGGACCGCCCTGTCACCCCGTGAGCTTCTCCGACTGTGCCTGGCAATCGAGGCGGAGCTGGGCCGGGTGCGGACGGAGCACTGGGGCCCCCGGACCCTCGACATTGACCTACTCCTCTACGAAGGCGTCACCTCCGACGGCCCTGAGCTGACTCTCCCCCACCCCCGCCTGGCCGAGCGCCAGTTCGTGCTGGCGCCGCTGGCAGAGATCGCCCCCGACCTGCGCCTGCCCGACGGGCGAACGGCGGCGGAGGCGGTCGATCCGGGAGACCCCGGGGTCCGCGCCTGGGGTCCAGCCGCCGGTGTCTGAGGAAGGGACTACCGACACCTCTCCGCCCTCCCTGCCCCTTTCAGCGCCTCCCGCAGGTACGGCGCTGTGGCGCTCTTACGGTTCTTGGCGACCTCCTCCGGCGTCCCCTCGGCCACCAGCCGTCCGCCTTTGTCGCCCCCGCCGGGACCCAGGTCGATTACCCAATCCGCGTTCTTGATGACGTCCAGGTTGTGCTCGATCACCAGGACGGTGTTGCCCTGGTCGACCAGGGCGTGCAGGACCTGCAGGAGGCGGGCGACGTCCTCGGCGTGCAGGCCGGTGGTCGGCTCGTCCAGCAGGTACAGGCACCGCGGACCCAGCGGGCGGACCAGCTCCCGCGCCAGCTTGACCCGCTGCGCCTCCCCGCCGGAAAGCGTGGGCGCGGCCTGGCCCAGGGGCAGGTAGTCCAGCCCCACCCGGCACATGGTATCCAATAGCCGCACCAGCCGCGGCAGGGACGCGAAGCGCTCCCTCGCCTCGGCGGCGGTCAGCTCCAGCGCATCGGCAATGGTCTTGCCCTGGTGCTTGATCTCCAGCACCTCCGGTCGGTAGCGCCTCCCCTCGCACTGCTCGCAGGTGACCCACACATCGGGCAAGAAGTGCATCTCCACCCGCCGCGCCCCCAGGCCCTCGCAAGCCTCGCACCGCCCGCCCGCCCGGTTGAAGCTGAAGCGCCCCGGTTTGTACCCCCGCCGCCGCGACTCGGGTAACCGCGCGTAGAACTGCCGAATCAGGTCGAACGCACCCACGTACGTTCCCGGATTGGAGCGCGGCGACTGGCCGATGGGCGACTGGTCCAGGCTCACCACCTGCCGCAGATGCTCCGTCCCGGTCACTTTGTCGTACTGGCCCGGCGTGGCAGCGCGCCGACCGAACTCGCGCGCTAGGACCGGGTAGAGAAGGTCACTGACGAGCGTGCTCTTGCCTGACCCCGAGGGCCCAGTCACACACACCAGACGCCCCAGCGGAACGCGCACCTCCAGGTCCTGCAGGTTGTGTTCCGCCGCCCCGGTGACGGTCAGCGTGCCCAGATTGCCCTCCCACGCCGGCCGCCGCTGCTCCGGCAGGGGCACCGTGCGCCGCCCCGACAGGTACTCCCCGGTTAGCGTCTTGCCCGCCGCCAGCTTCTCCGGCGACCCCTGCGCCACCACCCGTCCGCCCGACACACCCGCGCCGGGGCCGAACTCCACCACATGATCGCTGGCTTTGAGCGTCTGCAGGTCGTGCTCCACCACCAGCAGCGAATTGCCCAGCCCCTGCAGCTGCCGCAGTGCCGCTAGCATCCGGTCGTTGTCGCGGGGATGGATACCCACGGTCGGTTCGTCCAGCACGTACAGTACGCCAGTCAGGCCGGTGCCGAGAGAGCCGGCGAGGTTCACTCGCTGCGCCTCCCCGCCAGACAGCGTCGGCCCCGAACGATCCAGCGTCAGGTAATCCAGCCCGATCTCCACCAGCAACCGCAACCGCTGCTGAATCTCGCCGACCACTTCCCCCACCCGCTCCGTCTCGCTCCCGGTCAGGCGCAGGCCGGTCATCAGCTTGAGCGCGCGGTCGAGAGGGAGGCGAGCAAGGGCGGGCATGGTGAGGTCGCGGAACAGTGTGGCCGCCGCCTGCCGGTTGAGCCGCTCGCCGTGGCACTCGGGGCAGACCGTCCGCTCCTCGAACCACTCCCCAATCCTCCCCAACCCCCAGCAGCGCTTGCACCAGCCCTCGGAGTGGTTGAAGGAGTACTGGCGGGGGCCGAGGCGGTCGTAGGCTTTGCCGCAGGTCGGGCAGGAGAGGCGGGCACCGAAGGAGAGGGTCTCCTGTAGGGCGGGGGCTACGTACCCCGCCGTCGGAGCCTCATCCCCTGCGCTCTCTCCTTGCGGGAGAGGGGACGCAGACGGCGGGGTACGTAGCCCCCGCCCTACATCAGAGGGTCTCACCTGCAGATGCCCCTCCGCCAACCGAAACGCCGCCTCTACCGCCTCCGCCAGCCGGGCCCGGCTGCTCTTCTCCGGCTGCAGACGGTCGACAATCACCGCCACCTCATGGTGCCGGCGCCGGTCCAGATCAAAGGGCAGCGGCAGACGGTGCTGCTCCCCGTCCACCCACAAACGCGTCCAGCCCTCCCGCCGCACTCCGGCCAGCAGTCCCTGGTATTCCTCCGACCCCGTCGGCCGCAGCGGCGCCAGCAGCAGCAGCGGTACCTCGGCAAACCCCGCCAGCAGGCGGTCCACTACCTCGTCCACCGAGGCCGCCCCGAGTGGTTCCTGGCAGTCCGGGCACTGTTGCCGTCCCGCGCGGGCGTAGAGCACCCGCAGGTAGTCGTGGATCTGCGTCACCGTCCCCACGGTCGAGCGCGGCGTGACGATGGTGTTGCGCGACTCCACCGCAATCGCCGCCGACAGCCCGCTGATCTGCTCCACGGGCGGCTTGGGCATCTGACTGACAAACTGCCGCGCATAGGGCGAGAGCGACCCGACAAATCGCCGTTGCCCCTCCGCGTAGATGGTGTCCAGCGCCAACGAGGTCTTGCCCGACCCGGACAGCCCGGCCAGCGTCACGAACTGCCGCCGGGGCAGGGCCACGTCCAGGTCCTGCAGATTGTGCTGCCGCGCCCCGCGGACCACCAGCCGGTCCTTTCGCTCCCGGCTGGAGCGCCGCTGCTTGCCCACCGCCCGCAGACCGCCGCTACCGTCCAGCACCTCCCGCAGCATCTGCCCGGTGTATGACCCAGCGCATGCCGCCACCTGCTCCGGCGTACCCTCGGCTATGACCCAGCCCCCGCCCCCCCCACCCTCCGGCCCCAGGTCAATCACCCAGTCCGCACACTTGATGAGGTCCGGGTGGTGCTCGACCACCAGCACCGTGTGCCCCTCGTCCACAAACCGCTGCAGCACCTCCAGCAGGTGGCGCACGTCCTCCGCATGCAGACCGACGGTGGGCTCATCCAGCATGTAGAGGATATGCCCGCCGCGCGGCCGGGCCAGCTCCTTGGCTAGCTTCACCCGCTGGGCCTCCCCGCCGGAGAGCGTCGTGGCCGGCTGCCCCAGCTTGACATACCCCAGCCCCACGTCGATCAACGTCTGCAACCGGTGTGCGATACGCGGCTGATTCCCGAAATGCTCCCGCGCCGCGACGATCTCCATCTCCAGCACCGCGGCGATGGAGGCCCCGCGATAAGTTATCTCCAGCGTCTCCCGGTCAAAACGCTCCCCGCCGCATTTCTCGCACGACACCCACACCTCCGCCAGGAAGTCCGCCTCCAGCCGCACCGCACCATACCCCTCGCACTCGGGGCAGCGTCCCGCCGCCACGTTAAAACTGAACCGGCCGGGCTTGTACCCCCGCGCCCGCGACTCGGGAAGCTGGGCGTACAGGTCGCGGATGAGCGTGAAGACCCCGGTATAGGTGGCGGGGTTGCTGCGGGGAGTGCGGCCGATGGGGTCCTGGTCGATCATCACGACCTTATCGAGATGCTCCAGCCCCTCCAGATCATCGTAGTCCCCGCCCCACCTCTGCGCGCCGTTAAGCTCCCGCGCCAGCGCCGGATAGAGCGTGTCGGCGATCAGGCTAGACTTGCCCGACCCCGAGACCCCGGTCACGCACAGGTAGCGCCCCAGCGGGAAGCGCACGGTCACGTCCCGCAAATTGTTCGCCCGCGCCCCCCGCAGGACCAGGGCTTTCCCGTTCCCCGTCCGCCGCACCGCCGGCAGCGAAATGGACCGCCGCCCGGCCAAGTATTGCCCCGTCAGGCTCCCCGAGCGTCGCAGTGCCCCCGGCGTCCCCTGCATCACCACCTCCCCGCCCTGCTCCCCGGCCCCCGGCCCAAAGTCCACCACCCAGTCGGCGCTCAGGATCGTCTGCTCGTCATGCTCGACGACCAGGATGGTGTTGTCCAGGTCCCGCAGCTTCTGCAGCGCCTCAATCAACCGCCCCTGGTCACGATGGTGCAGACCGATGCTGGGCTCATCCAGCACGTACAGACAGTCGGTCAGCCCCGCCCCGATCTGCCCCGCCAGTCGCAGCCGCTGCGCCTCCCCGCCCGACAGCGTCGGCGCGGTGCGGTCCAGGGTTAGGTAGGGTAGCCCCACGTGCTCCAGGAAGCGCAGCCGCTCCCGCAGCTCCTTCAGCGGCTCCTCGGCGATCTGCGTCTCCGAGCGTGTCAGCTCCAGCCCGGCGAACAACTCCCCCGCCTCGGACACGGTCAGCGCCAGAACCTCCGCCGCGTTCTTGCCCCCTAGCGTCACTGCCAGCGAGTCCGGGCACAGCCGCTTGCCCCGGCAGTCGGGGCAGGCCGTATCCCGCATCACCTTGTCCATCGCCATCCGCCACGGCCCGGCGAGAATGCGCTTGTTCCGACGCAACAGCCACGGGATGATCCCCTCCCAGGGCTCGTGGTGCTCCCAGTCCCGCCCCCACGAGGACCGGTAGGTCCAGTGAATCTCCTCCGGCGAACCGCCTAGCAGAATCCCCTGCTGCTTGTCGGTGAGCTTCTTCCACGGCTTGTCCAGGGAGAGCTTGAAGTGCTGGGCCGCCGCCGCCAGTTGCCGCCGGTCCCGCCGGTGTATGAGGTGCACCAGCAGCGGAATCGCCCCGTCGTTGAACGACTTGTCCGGATGCGCCACCAGCAGCTTGGGGGCTATCTGCTTGCAGGAACCGATCCCCTCGCAGGTCGGGCACATCCCCCGGGGGCTGTTGAAGGAGAAGCTGGCCGGGGTCATCTCCGGCAGGCTGACCCCGCAGTCCGGGCAGGCCAGGTCGCTGCTCAGCCGCACCTGCTCCCCGGAGGACAACACCACCAGCAGGCTCCCCTCCCCGCGCTCCAGGGCATCGTCCACCGTCTCGGCCAGCCGCCCCGGCTCCTCCACCCGCCGCGGCAGGCGGTCCACCACGATCTCAAGATCATGCCGCCGGTAGCGGTCCAAGGTCGGCGGGTTGTCCAGCGAGATAATCTCGCCATCCACCCGCGCCCGCGCATAGCCGCGTTTGCGCAGGTCCACGAACAGCTCCCGGAATTGCCCGCGCCGGCTGGTGACCACGGGCGCCAGGATCTGCAGCGCCTCCTGATGGTTCAGCGCCCGCACTTGGTCCAGAATCGCCTGCCGGCTCTGCGCCTGTAGCGGCCGTCCGCACTGCGGGCAATGCCCCCGGCCGATGGTGGCGTACAGCACTCGCAGGTAGTCGTAGATCTCGGTGATGGTGGCGACGGTGGAGCGGGGGTTGTGGCTGCGGACGCCCTGCTGGATGGCGATAGCCGGGCGCAGCCCGTCGATGCGGTCTACCCGCGGCCGGGGAAGCTGCCGCATAAACTGCCGCGCATAGGGGGAAAGTGACTCCACATACAGCCGCTGGCCCTCGGCAAACAGCGTGTCGAAGGCCAGCGAGGACTTGCCCGATCCCGACAAGCCAGTGAATACCACCAGCCGGTTCTTGGGCAGGTCGAGGTCCACGCCGCGCAAGTTGTGCTCGCGGGCGCCCTGGATGCGGATGAAGTCGGAAGCCAAGCGGGTCTCCTGCAGAACGGGGCTGCGGGCAGAGGGTGGGACGGATGCCCGGACAGCGAAAATCGTACGCTTCTGCGCCGCCCCTGTCAACCAGCCTCAAGCGCACGATTTCCTTGCCTGATTAGACGCAAGGGCGGGTGCCTTTGTTCGCCTTGGCAGGGAGGACTATGGCCCGCGGGGGCCGAATACGAGCCTGGGCTGCGCTAGTGACCCGCGCGCAAGGGTCCGGCCCCGCCCATGCACGCCCGAGGTGACTGCTGCCATGCCCGAAGCCCTGGCCTACTGCCCCGACCTCCCTCTCGTCTTCGACCGTCTCCGCGCCTTCTATGTGGACCGTCGGCCCGACCTGGTCCTGGCCTCCATGGAGGTCCCCAGCCGCGTCCTGGCCGAGGCGGCCGGCACTCGTCCGGCCGGCTACTGCGACTACCCTGACCCCGCCGAGCGCGCCGTCTTCTGGGACGCCTACTACCGGGAGCGCGCCGCTATCCCCGACGACTCCGTCCCGGCGGCTTACCTCACCGAGATGGACCAGGGCCTCTATGGCGGGCTGGTCGGCGGCCACGTCCAGTTCATGTTCGACCCCGAGACCGGCTGGGTCTCCTCCATGGTCGGGCCCCTCCTGGACGAGCTGGACGACGTGGTCAACCTGCGGTTCGACCCGGACCACGAGTGGTTCCGGAAGTATCTGACCCAACTGGACATTTTCGTCAAGCAGGCGCGAGGGAAGTTTGGGATCAGCCACTTCATCCTGATCAACGGGCTCAATCTCGTCTTTGAGCTGGTAGGCGCGACCCGGACGTACCTGGCGCTGTACGAGCGCCCCGAGCTGGTGCAGATCGCGCTGGAGCTGGCCTTCCAGGTCAACGTCGCGGTGCAGGAGGCCTTCTTCGCGCATGCGGAGTTGCTGGAGGGCGGCACCTGCAGCAACATGTTGCAGTGGGTGCCGGGGCGCATTCTCTCCGAGAGCGTCGATCCCTTCCACATGACCTCAGTCGACTACTTCGAGGCATGGGGCCGGCCGGTACTGGAGCGCGCCTTCTCTCACTTCGACGGCGGCGGGGTACACATCCACGGCAACGGCAGGCATCTGCTGGAGGCCGTCTCCACGGTCAAGGGTCTGCAGGGGATCTGGCTGGGGGACGACCGGGGCTTCCCGCCGGCCTTCGAGGTACTGCCGACCTTGCGGGCCCAGGTAGGCGACCTCCCGCTGGTGGCCATGGTCCCCTACGAGACCTTCCGGCAGGCGCTGGAGGCGCACCAACTGATCGGGGGAGTCTTTTACCGCGTCGGCGGGGTGCCGGACGTGGACGCGGCCCGGCGGACGATGGAGAAGGTGCGGGAGTACCGCCTGTAGGGCGCGCATTCGGGTTGTGCTCAAGAAGGCTGTTTCCGCGTGGGGCGGGAAGCGTCAGTCCCCTCCCATCACCTCCACCGCGCACCTGCTCCTCACGTTCGTATTGGTCTCCGGAGCGTGCGTCATGTAGCGCAGGTCCGCCAGCGCGGGCCGGTACCTTGCCCGCCCCAGGCACCACGCCGCCACCGACGTCACCTGGTACTGCTGCCCCCGGTCGCCCAGCAGCGCCTGAATCAGGGGCATGGCCTCGGGCACGCGCCGCTCGGTTAGCGCCTGCATGGCCCGGACCGTCGCCCGCCAATCCTCCGGCGCAGGCCTCTCCAGCGCCGCCAGCAGTATCTCCACCGGGTCTTCCGGCAGGTCAAAGGGCGCCTGGTCCAGGTCGCAGGCATATTCCGGTGGGTAGGGCAGCGGCGGGGTCGGCTGATCCGCGCCCCCCGGCAGATGGAGGCTCCCGCTCCCGCCCGGCCACTCCGCCAGCCACTCCCGCTCCCCAGTCCGCCGCATCGTCAGCCCGCCCTCGCCTCCGGGCAGCAGACACATTACGAAGGCCGCCTCGGTCCCGCGCGTCTCCAGGCGCAGCCGCTCACTCCCGCTCTGCGGCCAGCATCGCCCCTCCGTGCCGCCGCCCTCCTGGCGCGGGAAGTCCGGCACCAGCTCCAGGCTGGCTTTTTCCACCGGCAGCCACGCCATCTCGAGCGTCTGCCCCTCGGGCGTGCGCAGCGTCAGGCCGTGCTCCCGGATGCGACACCCTCGCCGCAGGTACGCCTGCCAGGTGAAGGTATGCTCGCTCTCCGCCCGGTAATCATCCACGATCCACGACAGCCCGTTGGCACAGGTGGCGATGGTCCGCCGCGCGCGGGTCAGGTCGTAGCGCGGCGTGTAGTAGTCCAGTGACTCCGCGGTCACCACGTGCAGGTTCTCCTCGCGCTCCTCGTGCGCCAACCGCCCCCTCTTGGCCTCCACGGGGAAGTAGCCGTACTCACCGTCGACGATCACGGTGTTGGCCGCCCCGATGAAGCCCGGCTGCTCGGCCATCGCCCACTTCTCCACGCTGCCCCACTGCGCGGCGATCAGCGCCTGCTCCTCCTCCCCCAGCGGCGCGGCGATCTCCTCCGCGGTCGCGCCCAGGTAGAGCCCGACGTTGTCCTCGGGGATCCCGTCGCCGAACAGGGGCACCCCACCCGCCTCGTACATCACGTGGTTGGGGTTGACCTGCTTGCGCGCCAGGCCCTGGCGGTCCCACGAGCACAGGTCCCAGGCCAGCATGAGCCGGGCCTGCTGGCGGCTGTCGTCAATCACCGCTGCGGTCTGCGGTAGCGACCAGCCGCTCAGCGCGGGCGCGGGCGCGGCCGCCTCCGGTAGCGGCTGATCCGGCCAGAACAGCAACGCCCACATCCGGTCATCGGTGGACCATGCCATGTTGTGCCGGCAATCCCAGATCTCCCCTGCCCGCGCCAGCAGTCCCGGTTGCCCGGTGGCGGCCGCATAGTAGGCCAGCGGCGAGAGGGTCGTTTGCCCCTGCCAGCCATAGTGGTCCCACGGCGGCAGCAACAGCCCCGGCCCCCGCAAGTAGGCATCCACCCGCAGTATGTCCAGCAGCGTCGCCCCGTTCGGTTCCCAGTGCCGGATCAGCGCCTCCGGTCCCTGCAAGCTGCTAAAGAAAGCCCCTATCCACATGGTCAGCGGCGTCACCACCAGCATCTGGTAGGTAGACCCTTCGCCCATGTACCCGTCCGGCGGGGCCAGCCCCAGCCGCGTCTCGATCTGGTCCATCCCGAACCGGTGCAGCGCCTCGGCCCGCTCGGCCACCGCCGGGCAGGTGCGGAAGACCCACCCCGTCACCGCGCAGAATAGCGACATGGACAGCGACTGGTTATCCGCCGCCGGGAACCGCGAGCGCAGCGTGTTGACGCAATGCACGTACCCGAAATGCAGCAGCCCGCGCGCAGCTTCCTCGCGTTCGGCCTCGCTCCACAAACCGGCGCTGTCGAGCCAGTCAAAGTACACCGACTGCCGCATCGCCGGCGCCGCCGAGCACCACGTGTGCATATCGAACTGGTAGTCGTTATCGGGCCGTGTGCCATAGTCCGCCGCCGCCATTAGCACCTGCGCCTTGGCTTCCTCCTGCGCCTGAACGTTGCCGAGTAAGGCGGAGAGGTAGATATTGGGGCCGCGAAACTCATGGTCGCCGGCGAGGCGCTGCTGGAAGCGCGCATAGACACCGTCGAGGCCGGCGGGGGGATTCTCCAGCTTGCGGCGAAGAGCATCAAGATCGGGGACCATCAGAGGCATGGGGATCACCTTTGGGCAGACAGAGAGAAGCCACCACCCCGGCGAGAGGTAGCGGCCCGTGTTTCGTCAGAGGAAGCAAGGGGACCTCCCCCCCCCCGTGGGGGGCGGCCTTCCAGCCCGCGCCACGCGGAGCTACCCCGCCACCCACCCCAAGAACTCCTGGTAGCTCTCGCAGAACTGCTTCAGTGTCCTTACCGTGGGCAGGAAGGTGTCGAATTCGTCCACCGTCATGCCGTCCGGCTCGTAGGCTTGCCGGAACAGCCGGCTCTGCCACAGCTTGTCCCGGTAGCCCTCCGGCGCCTCGTCCCACATGCCGTTGGGGTTCAGTTCCCGCGGCTCGGCATCGAACTCCTTCTGCCGGTCCGGGAAGATGGTGATATAGATCGGCACCTCCGGCTCATTGTGGATGGACCGCAGGATGTTCCATGCTCCTCGCCCCGCCGCCGGTAGCGGGAAGGTCTTCCCGCAGCCCAGCCCGCCCGCCTGCGGCGCCTTCGACAGCAACCGGTACTCACGCTGGCGGATGAGCGTCGTGCACCACTGCTTGACCTCGGTCCAGTCGCTCACGCCCGCCGCCTCCAGCTCCTCCCCCACCGGGTCGTCCAGCCGACCGTCCATCTGCGTCCGGAAGGACACCGGCGCGGTGCTGCGCTTCTCGATGATGCCGGCGAAGGCTATCTGCTGCGGCAGGGAGTAGTTGACCGTTATGTTCACGCCCATGCCGCCGGCGGTCAGCTCCCCGGCCACCTCAATCCCGGCCTTCGTCCCCGGGACCTTGAAGACGGTATTGGGCACGCCGCCCAGCTCCTCGCTGAGCCGCTCGTAAACCCACTTGGCCTCGCTGATCATCTGCTCGGCGTCGCTCGCGCACTCGGGCGAAAGCTGCAGGCTTACGTAGCCGCTGCGCCCCTCGGTCAGCTCCCAGATGGGCCGCATCAGCCGCGCGTTCTGCACCACCACCTGGATGGTCAGCGCGTAGGCCATCTCCACCGGGCTGAAGCCGGGGTGCTGGGCCCGCAGCTCGTCCCGCACCGCGCCCCAGTACTCCGGCTGTTCCTTGCGCGCCACGTTCACCAGCACCGGGTTGGTGGTCACCAGTGCCGCCCCGCGCCGCATCGCCGTCTTCAGGTGCGCGGCGTAGTCGTTGCCCCAATAGGTATTGGCCTCGCCCGCGAAGGTCATCCGCGACAGCTTGGCCAGGTTCGAGGCGGCGATGGAGGCCATCTCCGCCTCGGCGGCGTCGGCCAGGTCTGCTCGCCCCCAGGCGCGCACTTGCGCCAGATTCTCCGCGGCCATCCCGGCTAACGCCTCGTCGCCGACGACGGCGCGGGAGGCCGAGTGGGGGTGTTTCTCCCAGCACTTCAGACGCCAGTCGGCCAGGACCGAGCGCATATCCAGGGCGTTCTCCGCCAGCATCTCGGCGATCTCGCCTTGCCGCTCCTCGGAGGCGGAGGCGTATTCAGTCACCAGCTCCTGGCGCCAGACTGGCTGGCGAGTGGTGAACTCAGCGGAGGGGGTACTGAGAATCAGGTCCTGCAGAATAAGGGTGTCTTGTTCGGTCATGGGGATCTCCTTCTCTGCCAAACGTACAGGGGCCGGATAGGTGACTATCCGGCCCGTCTCACCAACGTCCTATTCGCCGCCGACCTCTATCAACCCTTCAACGCCGGCTCCCAATGTGAGGGCCGTGCCAGCAGCTTCACCGGCCCACTGGTTTCGGGCAGCGTCTCCCAATACTCGCCGCTGTATAGGTCTACGGTATAGGTCAACCGCTTGTCCTCACGTTTGCCCGTAATCAGAGCGAACCGCAAGTCGGCTGTCACCTCGACCCCGGTCATGGTGAAGTTGTCCAGGACGACAATGTCCTCCTGGGCGCCCAGGAAATGCTCGGTGTAGACGCGCGTCACCGGGCGGGGCGGGTCGCCGGCGGTGGAGCCGTCGATCACCAGGCTGAACGACTTGTTGAGCAGTGCCGAAAACCCCGGCTCGTCCCCCGGCATTATCCCTACGGCTTCCCAGCCCTCCGCCCCGTCCTTCTCCACCAGCCGGAAGCGCAGCAGGCCCTCGTCGGTGCGCACGGTCGCTACCAGCGGCATGTACTCTTCCCAGGCCAGCGCATAGGGCCGCCCGGCTACCGGCAGCGTCGGCAACGTCGACGGCTGGCCCTCCAGCGCCCCGCGCTCCACGGCCCAGGCCGCGCCCACCATCGGCCGGAAAAACACCGCGTACTGGTCGCCCTGTGGCGCCAGCACCGGGCAGGCAAACTCGAAGGCTCCAGCCAGCGCCTGCGCCTCGCCCCGCGCCTCGGGCCCCAGGTACAGCAGGCTAAACCCGGAGCGGGAGGTGCGCCGTGTCGCCAGCACCGCCCCATTCGCTTGCCCCGCGAAGTCGGTCACCCCGGCCAGCAGCGCCTGGGGATTGGTCCCCAGCAGTGATACCTGGACCAGGTTTCCATTGAAATTGGGTTCGTCCTTGATCGGCTCGAGGTACAGCGCGGAGTTACTCCACATCCGCTCGGGTCCCGCGTACTTGAACACCTCTTCGCCCGTGTGGTAGAAGTACCGGCCAAACGGCGAGTCCAGCTCCACCCGCAGGCCCGACACCAGCATCTTCGCATAGGCCCTGCCGGGTCGCTGCAACCCCAGCGCCCAACTCATCCAGGTCACTGGCTCGGTCTTCTCCACTGTGATCCTGTCGGCCTCCACCTGCAGCCGCTCGGCGAGATCCAGGCGGCACTGCTCGGTAACCGTGACGGCCTCGGCCGCGACGCTGGCGCTGGTGATCGACCCCACCAGGGCGATGGCTAGACCCAGGATGCAAAGGGACTTGGGCAAATGTCTCATGCGAAACCCTCCTCGAACTCGTCGGAATTACTACTGAACCTCGCCCCCTACGACGAAGAGGACTGCGTGCGTGTTCCCGCAAGGAGAAGACCTCTGTCCGGGAGGGCTGGACCGCTCCCCCCCACACACACAGGGGCCGGGTAGCATCTACCCGGCCCCGCGGTCATTCTCCGTGTTCAGCTCCCCCTCTCCTGCCCCGCCCGGCGCCGCGTAGGAGGTAGGGGGAGTAGGGGGCCCAGGCTACTCCGGCGACTCCTTGGTCACCTTCACCGCCGTCGGCCCGCCCATCCAACCCGCCGGCGCCTTCCCCGCGCTGCCGAACAGGTCGATGTACTCGAACACCGTCTCCTTGATCCTCTTCATCCCCGGCCCCAGCACCTTGCGGAAGTCCTTCTCGTCGGGGTTCTTCGCCAGCGACTCGGCGATGCCCTGGATGAACACTCGCGACAGGTGCGTGGCCACGTTGATCTTGGTCAGGCCCATGGAGATAGCTTTCTTGAGCTGGTCGTCGGGCGTGCCCGAGGAGCCGTGCAGCACCAGCGGGATCCTGCAGGCCTGCTGCAGGTTGCGCAGATGCTCGAAGTCGATCTGCGAGCACTTGCCCGGTACGCCGTGGATGTTGCCCACGGCCACAGCCAGGCTGTCCACCCCGGTGCGCTCCACGAACTCGCGCGCCTGGTCGATGTCGGTCATCTTCCCCCTAAGGTCGGCCAACTGCTCCTCGCTCAGCAGTTCGTTGATGTCGTCGCAGGAGCCCTCGATAACCGGGCGAAGCTCCTCGGTGGTGAGGATTTCCTCAATCTTGGGGATGATACCCAGCTCGGCCTCCACCGGGACACCGCAGGCGTGGCCCATGCCAACGATGCTCTTGGTGTTCTCGATGTTGACCTCAAAGGACTCCTTGGAGCCGTCGTACATCAGGGAGGTGAAGCCAGCCCGCAGGCACTGTACATTCTGCTCCCAGGAGGTGCCGTGGTCCAGGTGCAGGACGACGGGGATGGAGACCTTCTCGGCTACGGTCTTGACCATGCCGGCGGCCTCTTCCAGCCCAGCGTACTTGATGGCGCCCTGGCTGACCTGCAAGATAACGGGCGACTCCTTCTCGGCGCAGGCTTCGATAACGGCCTTAACCGACTCCAGGTTGTTGGCGTTGAAGGCGCCAATGCCATACCCGCCCTCCAGAGCGGCAGGCAGGACTTCATGACTGGTAACAAGCGGCATGAGGGTTCACTCCTTCACAAAATGGCGGGACAGGCGGAAGCGCTCTACAAGGCGCAACCCGCCCCGCTCAAGAAACCGGGTAGCGATACGACGGCAGGTATGATAATACAGTTGGGGCGGAAGGTCAAATGTACCCCTAACCCAAAACGCGGAGGGACCTGCCGCGCCAGACCTAGGGCGAATATCCATGTAAAGCATCCTTGACATAGACAGCTCGATATGCTACTCTCATGTCAATGGTGCTTTACATGAAAACGGGTGGCCGCCATGCGCAATCTGCTACGTGAACTGCGGACTAGCCACAACATGACGCAAGCGGAACTCGCCGAACTCGCCGAAGTTTCCCGGCAGACCATTATCTCGATAGAGTCCGGGCGCTACAACCCCACGATTGGGCTTGCGTATAAACTCGCCCGGCTTTTCGGCACCAGCATCGAAGATCTCTTCCTCTGCGCCGAACAGATTCCCATGGAGGACCACCATGAGTGACAAGAACCGAGCGTTATTACTGCGAGGATATGTCATTATGATGTTCATCGCGCTTGCCTCCATGTCCTTCGTCACTCTGGCACCGGACTTGCTCCAGGACCGTCAGCAGGGCCTTGGTATTGCTGAGGCGTTGGCCAATGCCCTATCCCGCTTTCCCGGGCGAGTGTTGCCGATATATGGCACCTTCATCGTCATTCTTGCCGTGGGGGTAGGTATCCTTCTTAGCAAGCGGTTCTCAGTCCCCCGCTGGCAGCGCTTGCGTCTGCTCGTCATTGTCGCGAGTCTCCCCATGGTACTCGTGACGTTGGCGCGAATGATCTACCTGCTCGTGGTGAGGTCGGCAAGCTGGGAGAGCTCCGATGGGATTCTTGTTGCATTCGCACTGGCTGGGTTGGTGATGATCCTTGCTTGCTGGAGAACTACGCCCAGTCCCGAGCGGGCATACGCCATCGAAACGGGAGATAACTCACGGTTGAAGGATGAACGTTACCGATTGGTGGAAGGCCAAGCAGCCAACACCACCCTGTCGGTTTTCTTGATGGCTCTCCTCTTTGGCGGGGTACTCTATGAGACCCTCGTGACCGGGCAGTGGCCGGTACGCACGCTCGTGGAGATAGCGCTGATCTGCGTCATTTTGGCGGGCTCCATCCTCTACTGGAACCGGCGGTATTAGAGCGTCGTTCCCGGCGGCGCCAGCAGCGCCTCCACCGCCGCCCTCTCCGGCAGACTCCCCATCACCCCTGGTCCCGTCGCCGTCAGGGCGGCGGCGGCGTTGGCGAAGCGCACCATCCGTTCCAGTTCCTCCCCGCTCAGCTCTTCCACGTCCGCCTCCGACTCCACCATCTGCAACAGCATCGCCGCCACGAAGGTGTCCCCACAGCCCACCGTATCCCGCACTGTCACCGCATACCCCGGCACCATCCCGCACGTTCCGTCTTCGCGGTAGAAGTACGCGCCCTGCTCGCCGCGGGTGACCAGAACCAGCTCCGGCCCCATCTCCACCGCCCTCCGCGCTCCCGCCTCCAGGTCCCGCTCGGCGGTCAGGAAGACCAGCTCCTCCTCGCTCAGCTTGAGCACGTCGCACTCTGGCACCATGTTCAGGAACACCCGCAGCGCCGCGTCGGGCGAGCTCCACAGCGTCAATCGCAGGTTGGGGTCGAGGCTAATCAGCAGCCCCTGCTCCTGCGCCACCCGCAGCGCCTCCCGCGTCGCCGACCGCGCCGGCTCGCTGATGAGCGTGATCGTCCCGAAGTGAAAGACCAACGCATTGCCCAGGTACTCGGGGTCAATCTCGCTAGCCGCCAGCATCGTGTCGGCGCTGTTCTTCTTCACATGGAAGGCGAATTCCGGCACCCCGTTGGCGTCCTTGGAGACGAAGGCCAACTGCGTGGGGTACTCGGGGTCCTGGAGGAAGCACTCCAGGTCCACGCCGAGGCCCTCCAGCGTCTGGCGCATGAAGTCGCCGAAATGGTCCCCCCCGGCCTTGGCGATGACCCCAGACGACCCGCCCAACTTGGCGACAGCCGCCGCCACGTTGATCGGCGCCCCTCCCGCGGCCTTCGTGAAATTCAGGGCGGAAATGAGGTCCGGCGAGGGCTCGGTAGAGACCATGTCAATGATCGGTTCGCCGAGGGTGATGATGTCGGGCATGAGGTAACCTCCAGGTAACTGCTGTAGGGCGCGGCAGGGCTATCTCCCCAACGGGCACGGCTCCAGCCGTACCATCTCGCGTAGCTCCTCGTATCGCGCGTACAGGTCCTCATCCGTCAGCTTCAGCAGGGCGTCCCAGGAGAAGTCCTCCACGCAGGCCGAAGCGGTGGCCGTGCCAATGGCGAGGGCCTGCCGCAACGCATCGTCATCGGTCTGCCCCAGCCACGCCAGGAAGCCGATGAAGCCACCGGCGAAGCTGTCCCCCGCTCCGGTGGGGTCGAAGACATTGGGCAGGGGGTAGCAGGGGAGGGCGAAGTGGCCCTCGCGGGTGATCAGCGAGGCCCCGTATTCGCCCTTCTTCAGCAGCACGAACCGGGGGCCCATCTCCAGCAGGTGGTCAGCCGCCTGGCACAGGTTGGGCGTGCCGGTGAGCTGGCGGATTTCACTGTCATTGAGCGCCGCGCCGTCCACTCGGTGCAGCACACTCAGCAGATCCTCTCGCGCGCTCTCGATCCAGAAGTTCATGGTATCGCACAGCACCAGCTTCGGCCCGGCCATCTGGTCGAGCACCTGCAGTTGCAGCGAGGGGGTGATGTTGGCCAGGAAGACGAACTCCGCCTCCCGCGCACTCTCCGGGACCTGCGGGTCGAAATCGGCGAAGACGTTGAGCTGGGTATCGAGCGTCGCCGCCGTATCCATGGCGCAGTTGTACTCCCCCGTCCAGCGGAACGACTTCCCCCCGGCCACGCGCTCGACGCCCTCCAGGTTCACGCCCCGCTCGGCCAGCGCGTCCAGGGCCCCCTGTGGAAAATCCTCCCCAATCACCCCCACCAAATGCACCGACGCCAGCAGACTGGCGGCGGCAGTCGCATACAACCCCGCCCCGCCCCAGGCGTCTTCCCGCCGGCCGAAGGGGGTGGTAACGGAATCCAGAGCTAAGGAACCAACGATAAGGACCTCTGACATGGTGGTGAAACCTCTCCGCTGACTGTCCGCCGGGCGCTCCTTGAAGGTCCGCGCTTACCCCGCGGGTGGCACAATCTCCTTCAGCACCGTCGCCAGCTTCGCCCGCGGGAGCGAGACCAGGTGCCCGCAGCCGACGCAACGCAGCTTGACCTCCGTACCCAACCGCAGCACCTCCCAGTCCCGGCTGCCGCAGGGATGCGTCTTCTTTAGCCGCGCCCGGTCACCGACGCGCAGTTGGGTATGGAGGGTGCGTGGGTTCATGGTGCGCTGTAGGGCGGGGGCTACGTCCCCCGCCGTCGGATGGTGCCGCCCCGCAGCTAGCGGCGGGGGACGTAGCCCCCGCCCTACAGCCGCCCCTACGCCTCCTCCGGCCTCTGCGTCGGCAGCGTGAACCGGAACGTCGCGCCCTCCCCCGGCACGCTTTCCACCCAGATCCGCCCCCCGTGCGCCTCTATCAGGTGCTTGCACAGGTACAGGCCGATCCCCGTTCCTGGCACTCGCTCCCGGTTCTCGCCCCGCACCCGCCGGAAGCGCTCGAACAGGTGCGTTTGCTCGGCGGCCGCCACCCCGGGCCCCCGGTCTACCACGGCGAAGCACACGAATCCTTCCTGCGCCTCCGCGCACACCGTGATCGGCGTCCCCGGCGGCGTGTACTTGACCGCATTGCCCATCAGATTCAGCAGAACTTGCCGGAACTGCTGCCGGTCAGCCCATAGCGGCGGCAAGTCCGGGGGAATCTGCAGTTCGATATCCCGCTCGTAGCTCGGCCCGTGCGCGGCTACCAATTCCCTCACGAACCCCGCGGCGTCATCGATCTCCTCCCAATCCATCTCCAGCGGCCGCCCCGCCTCCAGCCGCGCCACGTTGAGGTAATCTTGCACCAGGTCTTGCATACTCGCCGCTTGGGCCTGCACGTGCCCCACGTAGTGGCACAGCGGCTCGGCCTGCGCCGCCGGATTGCCCCGCATCAGGTTGATGAAGGCCAGCATCGCCGACAGCGGGTTCTTCAGCTCGTGGGAGACGAACGAGATCAGGTCTGTCTTCATCTCGTCCAGCTCCACGAACTGGGTCACATCGGTGAGCAGTAGGCACTTGCCGATAGCCTCGCCCCGCATCTCAAAGGTCGTCAGGTGCGCTCGTACCACCCGCCCCGAGGCCTCCGGGAGCTCCATCTCCTGCACCAAAAGCCCGCCCAAGGGACTCAACGGCGTGTTGAACATTGCCGAGACCCGATCGTCGCCCAGCGCCGTAAGGACGCTCTGCCCCAGTACGCTTTCCTGCCGCAGCCCCAGCATCTCCTCGGCCAGCTCGTTGACCAGGATGATCCGTTCGGCCTCGTCGGTAGCCAACACCCCCGAGGCCATTTCTCGCAGCAGCGTATCCACCCGCGCCTTCTCCGAGGCCAGCTTAACATTGGTCTCGCGCAACTCCGCGTTGGCGAAATCAACTCGCTGTTGCAGCTCACCATACAGCCGCGCGTTCTCCAGAAACAGCGCCGCCTGCTGGCCAATCACCGACAGCAGGTCCGCCTCCATCGAGGTGAAAGGCTCCCCGCTCCGGCGGTTCATCGCCTCGATCACCCCCACCACCTGGCCCTGTCGTGTCATCGGCACGCACAGGATGTCCCGGGTGGGGAAGTTCACCGCATGAGCGATGTCCCGCGCCTGCCGCGGGTCGTGCCCGGCGTCATTGACGATGGCCGGCTCCCCGGTCATCGCCACCGTCCCCGCGATCCCCTGCCCCAACTCCACCGTGAAGTCCATAATCGCGTCCGGATTGCCCCCGATGGCCGCCTCAAAGTGCAGGCAGGACCGTTTGGGGTCCATCAGCAGCAGGGAGGCCGCTTCTACCCGCAGCTCCTTCTGCACCCAGCGGAGGATGTCGTCCAGCAGTGCCCGGCGGTCCAGGCTCCGACTGGTCAGCTCCCCCAGGTTCATCAGCGTATGAATACGCGCCGCCGCCTGTCCTTCCGTCTCCGCCTGTGCCCGCTCCGCAGCCGCCGCCGCCATGATCACGGCCATCGCCCCCACCGCCGTCCAGGCAATCATCGGCACCGCCATGGGCAGCACCAAATTGTACCGGAAGGCGACGGTGCACAGGCCGAAATAAACCACGACCACGCCGGCCGTGGCGAGCAGGGCCGACCGCGCCTCCGTCCGGCCCAGCAGCAGGGCCATCAGCAGCCCCCCGACCAGCGCCAGTAACCAGCTCACCCACCCCGGTAGCGTCTGTAGCCCGCCTCCCGGCAGCAGCGAGGCTACCGCGTTGGCTTGCACCTCCACCCCCGGCAGGGGCGAAATCGGCGTGGGCCACGTCCTCGCCTCTGGCCCGACCACCGCCCCGATCAGGGCCACGCGACCCCGCAGCCAGCCGGCTGTCTCCGCGTCCGGCTTGGCCAGCAGCGTCGCCGCCGACACCTGCGGGTAGGTGCCATACTCCCCCGCGTAGTTGATCATCACCTCCGCCGACTCCGCCAGCGGCGCCGAGACCTCCCCTATCGTCACCCGGCCCTGCTCCACCCGGTACGCTTCTCGCCCCGGCGGCTGGCGCAAGTACACCCGCACCACCTCCGCCGCAAAGCTGGGGTACAGCGTCTGTCCCTGGGCGACCACCAGCGGGATCTTGCGCAGCACGCTGTCGGTCTCCGGTCGCACATTCAGCGCCCCCAGCCCGGCCGCCACCGGCAGCAGGGAGGGGTGCGGGCACAGCAGCTCGCCCCCACGCAACGCCACCGGTTCCCGCACCGTCCCCTCGCCGGCTGCAAAGCGCGCCAGGTCCTCCGGCCGCTGGGGCGGACCCAGGTGTCCCTGATCCGCACGGCTCAGCACCGAGGGCAACACCACGTTGCCCGCGTTCTCCAGTGCCTGCCGCAGCGCCGCGATTCCTCCCGGCTCCGCGGTCGGGGACAGGGTAGCCGGGAGCAGCCCCTCCAGGTCCAGCCCGATCACCGCGGGATGCGCCGCCGCTACCGCCTCCACCAGCCGCGCCACCTTCTCCAGGGGCCACGGCCACGGTCCCCCTTGCACCAGCGCTTGGTCGTCCAGGACCACGACTGCAATTTCCGCCCGCGGCGACCGTTCTCCACGCAGGCGGAAGGCCCGGTCCTGCGCCTGAAAGTCGAGCCTCTGCAAGCGCCCGCCAAACACGGCCAGCAAGGGCACGATTATCACCGCCGCTAGTACGATATCCAGTCCTCGCCGCGGCATAGTTGTGGAGAATTCGCCCTCGCCCGGCCAGCCTCCTTCCGGTCGCAAGTGTCGGCCAACTGTCGGCTGGTACTTTCGCCGATTGACCTCCGCCCGCAAAAGCGCTATTCTTACTCCACAGTGCAACCTTAGTCCGTTTCCGGCGCGTTATCTTGGGTTCGGAGGACTGCCATGAACACACGCTGCCTGCTCCTTCCCCTGTCCCTCGCTCTGCTCGCGCCTGCCCTGCCCGGGTTTGCTCAGCAGGACATGCAGGCCGCCATCTCCCGCGTCAACGACTCCGTCTTCACCCTCAAGGCCGCCGAGTCGGTCGGCTCGGGATTCGTCGTCACCGCCCAGGGCGAGGCCCTGACCTGCAAGCACGTGGTGGGCGAGGCCCAGGAGGTCGAGGTCACCCTCGCCAACGGCGAGAAAACCACAGCTACCATCGTGGCCCGGGATGACGCCCGCGACCTGGCCCTGCTCAAGCTCGACCGTACCGGCCTGCCCGCGGTAGTCTTCGCCCCCTCTGCCGGCCTCAAGCCCGGCGTGCGGGTAGCTGCGGTCGGCGCGCCCCAGGGACTGCCGAACAGTGTCACCGCCGGCGTCGTGAGTGCCACCGCACGCGAGATCAAGGGCCAGAAGTACCTGCAGATCGACGCGGCCCTCAACAAGGGCAACAGCGGCGGGCCCGTAGTGGAGTCCAACGGCGAGGTGGTGGGCATCGCCACCGCCACCATCCAGGAGGCCAGCAACGTGGGCTTCGCTCTGCCCAGCGAGGCGGTGCTGGAGTTCCTCAAGGCGCAGAACGTCACAGTCTCAGTGCCGCTCACCAAGGAGGGCGCGGAGGCCGCTCCGCCCACGGGCGCCGCACCCACCACGCCCACCCCGACCCCGTCTACCCCGGCACCGGTCCCGCTCCCCACGACCCCGCCCCCGCCGCAGCAGAGCTGGACTATGCCGGTGCTCTCGCTGCTGATTGCGCTGGTAGTCTCGCTGCTGGTCTCCTTGCTGGTCACGCGCATGTACTTGCAGAAGGCAAACGTCGCCGCCGGCTCCGGCCCCCTACCGCCCTCGCCCGGCCTCGCCCCTCCCCTGCCCGGGGCCGCTCCTCCGCCCCCGCAGGAGGACCTTAGCGACATTGACATCACGTTGGGATAGTGCGGAGGGGGAACCGCTCTCCCGCCATCAAGGAGGTGCCCCACTTGGGCAAGGTAACCGTCACCGTTATGGACACGACCGGTAACAAAGAGCAGAAGGCCAGTTTGCCCGATGATGCGCCGGTTAGCCGCATCCTGGCCAAGTTGGTGCAGATGATGAACCTGCCGGTCACCGGCCCCGACGGCCAGCCGATGAGCTACAAGTTCCACCATAAGGCCTCCGGCAAGCAGCTTACCGATGACCAGACCCTGGCTGACGCCGGAGTCAAGGACGGCGATGTCATGCGCCTGCAGCCGGAGATCACT
>JALGSV010000040.1 GCA_029821755.1 Candidatus Zipacnadum vermilionense
GCACATGGTCACCCCTAAGGATGGAGCCACGGTAATGCTCAGGGGCGTCGGCGACGAACCGCTGCTGGTGGGCCAGCCCTACGGCCAGGGCCGGGTAGCGGTCTTCACCGGCACTGTACTCGGCGAGCCCCCGGCGGGCAGCCAGGCCTTCTGGGAAACCGAGGCCTGGAAGCAGGAACTGACGCGGGCGATAGGTTGGGTATCGGGAGGATAGAGAGGCGGCCAGCAGTCATCAACCTGCACTTGCCCCGCGCCGGCATCGCCACGCTCTGCCTGTCGGTCAACTTGCGGGCCTGGCCCAACCGCGGCAAGCAAACCGTTCTGGTGCCAAGGTACCCGCTGCCGACGCAGTCAACCGTTCGCGCCCTTGCGAGGATTGGTCCCTAACTACCGCCATTGTTGCCGGAGGTAACCAACCATGCGCTCACTCACTTTGACCCTCCTCCTCACCTCCACTCTCAGTCTCTGCCTTGTCCCGGTCCATGCCGCCGGAGTGCAGGGCAAGCCGCTGCGCGTGCTTTTGTGGACGCGCACCCTCACCCTCGACGAGTAGTACAACCAGGAACTCGAGGCTCAGGGGATTTTCTTCGACCAAAGGCCCCTGATCAAGCCACTGACGCTGCGGCACCTCAAGGCCTACAACCTGGTCGTCATCCCCGACTTCCTCACCTTCGACGCCCAGTTCGAGGTGGGCGCGATCGATGTGCCCGACTGGTGGGATTGTCAACCTCCCCAACCTGCGCACCTACGTCGAGTCCGACGGGGGGCTCCTGGTGACCAGCTTCTTCAACCAGGCGGGCGAGGCGCTGTGCGCCTCCCTCGACCGCCTGGTCGACCCCTGGGGTGCGGGCTTCCGCGCGATGGAGATCATCGACACCGCCCACATCGCGAAAGTCGACCGCATGGGCACGTCCCTCAAGGACAAGCTCTTATACTGCTACACGGAGAACATCACTCCCCATCCCGTCAGCAACGGCGTCAAGCACGTATACTATCCGGTGGTCAACCTCCGCTGGAACCGCTGCTACACCACACCGCCGATCGTGCTCTACGACAAGTCCTGGACCCCGCTGGTGCGGGCCATGGCCGGCTCGTACAACGCCAAAGCCGACAAACTCTACGACTGGCAGGAACCGTTGGGCAAGGAGGACGTGATCTGCGCCGTCCGCACCGTCGGTCGGGGCCGGGTGGCGCTGCTGTCGCTCAACTCCTACTACACGTTCTACCGGCCCTACACCAAGGAGACAGCCTTCGGCTAGAACGGCCATGGGCGGATTGACGGCATGGTCCTGAGCGGTGGGGATGGGACGACGCCCTCGGACGACGGCAAGCTGCTGGTTAACCTCTACCGCTGGCTGGCCGAGCCCGGCGTGCAAGCCGGTGGCACCGGTGTCCCCCCACCGCCGCCGATTACCTTCAACTTCCAGCGCGTCCTGGACTGGGATACGCTGACCATGCCCTCCACCTGGCGGCACCGGGCCATTCCCCAGAAGATCGACAGGCAGATGTACTACGACGAGCTGCCCGACCCGACCATCACGGGGGAGTTGCACTACTACAAGGCCTTGATTGGCCTACATTCCGCCTACTCCGACGGCCGGGGCAGCGTCGCCGAGTACGCCGCGGCCCCCGAGAAGGCCGGCTACTCCCTGATCGCCTTCACCGAGACCTTCGAGAAGCTGGGTGGCCCGGACCGCTGGGAGGCCCTCCGCCACGATTGCGTGAAGCACACCTCCGACTCCTTCGTCTGCCTGCCCGGTATCGACATCGCCGACCCGGAGGGCGGTCGGTACCTGATTTTCGGGCAGCCTAACTACCCGAGCAAGGCATGGCTGTCGGAGGACAGGCTGGTCGACAAGCTGGGAGAGGCTGCCGTGATACTGCTCGTGCTCGACGGGGTGCCCTTCGCGGCGACCAGACACCTGGGTGATGAAGTGGAGAGGGAAGGGCAAGCCCATCTCAGTGACGATGAGCTTTACCTGGCCCTTCTTCCGACGCTGACGCATATCAACAAACCCTCGATTCTGCTCGGCTCCCATGCAGACCTGGCAGGGGACGTGAACGCCGGGTCACTCTCGGTCCGCTGGGGACTTCTTCCTGAGCGCGTGGACGTCTACCTGTTCGGCAGCCTGTTCTACGGCTGCAAACTGAAGGTGGAGAAGCAGGACACGATGCGGCTGTTCATGATCGGCAACGCAGCGAAACTGGCCCTGCGATTTGTGGAGTACAATCCCGCCGACGCCTTCACCGACGAGGCCCTGCAGGGGCTTTTGCGCGCCTTTGACGATCTGCGCCGGTTGGGCGAGATGGACCTAGAACTCAACCATCCCGAGGTCCGCTGACGGCGCCCGAGCGGGACGACGGCTGACCAGCGAGGACGTGCTGGACCGGCTGCGGCAGCCGTTCATCGCGCGGGGCTTGCTGGCCCACCTACGTTTAGGATAACGACGCGGAGTTCACGGCGCGGCGGGTGCGCTCATGGCTGCAAAGCCTGGGGGTGAAGACCCTATTCATCGAGCCGGGTAGTCCCTGGGAGAAGGGCGACGTCTGCTACGACACCTTTCGGGTAGTCTCGTTGCCCTAGGCCGGAGCTGACCGGGCCGCAGTTGCAGGCATGGGGACAGCCGTGTCCGCCCTCAGCCGCCTAGTTCCGTTTCGGTCCCATTGGCGGATTGTGGGCCCGCCGCAAGTGAGAGTCTCAGTGAACGGCGGGAGGTGAGCCCGCAGAGGCAGTGCCAAACGTCCCCTAGTCGTCGCGCGAGATGGGAAAGGTAATCTCCGCGTAACGGCGAAAGACCATTCAGGCGCCCGAAGTGGTCGACACGATTCCCACCACTTCAGGGACGCCACCCTGTTGGTAAGAAGAGTACCTACCTCCCACCGAAAATGGTCATGCCATGGAACACTATGTAATTATCTGCCTTATCGTGTTGCTGGCGAGCCTGGCTTGCGCGGCGTCGGGGTCGAGTTGGACGGCGGTGCCGTTCGACAAATGGGCGGAGGCGCCGACGCTGGATCCCTGCGCCGAGGGACTCACGCCGGAGGGGGTAAACCTGGGGGATCAGCGTACGCCCCCGGCTCTTCCGGAGCCGCCCTACGGCGCCTGGAAAGAGAGCACCGGGCGGCTGGTGGCGGCGGGGATTGCCCCTTGCTGGAGCACGATGCTCATGCCGGGTGATCAGCGCGAGGTCACCGTATCGCTGCGCTTCACGGTGCGCAAGAGCTCCGAGACAGCCCGCCAGTTGCCCGGAGGGTGCGTGCGCTGGGGGTTTCACTGGGGCGAGAATCTGCCGGGCTGGGATGTCGGCGTGGTGCTGGGCTATCAGGATCCGCTGAGCTTCTACCGCGTGCAGCTCTCCGCCTCACGCGGCGAGTTGGCGCTATGGGACGCCACCGGCGGTTTCCTGCAGCTCATTCCCTGCCCCGTCGAGATCGGCAAGCCTCACAACCTGACCGTGACCTGGCGCGGTGCGCACTTGATCGCCCTGCTGGACGACAAGAAAGTGATGGATTACTGGGACCGCTCTCTGCCGTATACCCAAGGTCAGGTGGGGCTGGCCGTCTGGCAGAGCAACGTTCGGTTCGAGGATGTCGCGGTTACTCCGGCCCTCGGTCGGGCGGAGAAGATGTCGGCCCATGTGCCTGCTTTCCGGCTCGCGCCGACCGACAATATTCTGCACGGGCACCCCTCGTTCCGCATCGAAGCCTATCCCGGGATGATCCTGTTCGATGGCCACGAACCGATCTGCTACTTCTTCAAACAAGCGTCGGACAAAGGCGACGAATACACCCGCGACACGTTGCTGCACGAGGCGGTGAAGCTCAAGCCCGGCTGGCGTCCGGCCTACTACAACTATATCGGGCCCAACGGGCTGGAATGGACGTGGCGATGGGCGTTGCTGGTCGGCGATCTGCCGGACGCCTTCAAGATCACGAAGTCCGGCAAACAGCTTGTCTTCGATTTCCAGACCGAGACGCCGGGGAAGGGCCGCACGGATTACACCTGCACGGTCAGCTTCGACCAGGCGCGCGGGGTGTACCGCTACGAGTTCCGCGGCACGCTCAAGATGATTGCGACCGCCGAGGTCAATGAGTTCGAGCTGTCCGACCCCCTTACTTACAACAATCGCGCCCCCGGTCCGGAGGTGGTCTACCGCTGGAACCCGGCCGGCCATCGCTGGTGGGTCTACCAGGGCACCAGCGGCGCGTGGGAGCGCATGCCGCTGACCGATTACCCGAACGACTACAGCACCGACATCAACAACGCGAAGATGCAGTGGGGCAAGGTCGCCGACTTCCTCTACCCCGACCCGGCCGCCTGCCCGCTATTCGAGACGGAGCTCAAATGGCGCCCGGGCATCTACAGCGCCGGCCAGTGCTCGTGGGGATACGACTATCACCACCGCGAATTGAATGCCGGCACCATCGGGGCCGGTGAGGAGCGCTCCTTCGTTATGACCTTCTCCGCCCTGCCCCCGGCGGAGGCGGAACGAATCTTCGCCCAGTCCAACCTCATGCCATGCCTGGAGAACGAGGAACGGACGATCATCCCCTTCGTCCCTACCGGCAACTCCTTTGTCGACACCACCACCTGGCAGGATCCCTCCGCCACCATGGCCTGGATCGGCGGCACCCGCGACGAGACCACCGGCCACGGCGACTGCTGCTCCCTACGGCTCGACGGTCCCGGCAAGACCTCGGTGCGAGTCTATCATTACATGATTGAGCCGTACGCCAAGCGCTGGTGGATTCGGGGCTGGTACAAGACGAAAGACCTGGAAGGCGCGGGCCTGGCCCTACGTGTCGGCTACTTCGATCCTCCCCCGCAAGTGCGGGACGACTTCAACCTCGGCACCGGCACGCGCGACTGGACCTACTTCTCTGTCATCACTGACGTGTTCGGCTACCGAGATATCACAGATCTCATCTTTGAGGTCGAGGGCGAGGGCCAGGCCTGGATCGATGACATCGCCGTATCGGCGCTGACGGAGGAGGAGCGTCCGCAAACGACGGGTGTGGTGGACTCCGTTGTCGAGACACCAGAGATGGCTTCCCCAGAGCAGCGCTCGGCAAGGCCCTTAGGGCCGGCGGGTACCTGTGCCACAATCTCCTCTTGGCCGCCCGGAGGATAGGGCAACGCAGGGATGCGACCTGAGCGCCGCGGCGGGGAGCCATTCAGAACGGAGTGAGCATGCGGTAGCGGAAGGCAACTTCGAGGCAATCCGGACTGTCGAGGAAGATGCGAGAGTAGACCCGTCTGGTCCGCCTGACGGTACGGCTGTCCATACCACCGTACCAAGCCTTGTCATCAGCCCGCAGACAGGCCATCAAACGCGAATCGTAGGCACTTAGTGTGCTGCCTCCGTTGGCGTAGCTGCTTGTGCCACTGCGAAGAAACTCAGCATGGACCCGGAGGGCACGAGCAGCGGGGGGCACCGGCCGGGGCCGCTCCCCGGCGGCTTGCCGTACTTGCTGCCATTCGCTTCTGCTGGGTCTGGGGTACCGGGTGGGGGTGCTCATGTAACCCCGATCCGACACCAATCTCAGAATCCTTGCCTAGGTGCGAGAGTCACCAAGTATGGTGTCCCCGGAATCCCCGGAGTCAAACGACCACAGGCGATCGTCACCAACTGCGCCGTGGCGTGGTTGCCCGGCAGCGGAGAGAGGCTGGGCGTGGCTACCCGGCTGGCTTTTGTACCAGCACCGCTACGGACGGATTGCCGCCGTCGTAGTCCATCTTCCACTTGCCCGCGCCGGGATCATAGGCAATCATGCCCGACTGCACCACCCAGTCGTGGGCCGGCACTCCTACCTGCCGCAGCCCGGCCGCGCCGTGGGCGGTGATGGTAATGGTCTTGGCGACCTTATCGTAGACGATCTCCGTCGCGCCGCCCACTACCGACAGGTCATGAGCCGAAGCGAGGTTGGCGTCGTAGGTGGACAGGACGTCCTTCCCCGGACTCGTGAAAGAGTACCAGGTATCATTGACGTTCGTCGTCTCGTCGTTGATGGTGACGACCAGCGTGCCGCCGTTCAGGGCGACGGTGGGGGCGGGTTGCCCCTTGCGGCGAGGTACTAGCAGCGTGCGGAAGCCGCCGGTCCCCTTGATATGCAGCAGGTACTGGCGCTGCTCGTAGGGGGCACCGTTGTTGACCGCCGAGAAATCTCCGCTGGCGCCGCTCCCGCTGTTGTGCCCCCAACTCCCGATGCAGAACTGCTGGGCCTCCGGGGCCACGTCGTACAGGTCCCAGTCAATAGCCGGGGTGACACCGGCCGTGCCGAACTGCTGGCCCGTGAACTCGAAGCGGTTGAGGCCCTTCGCGAGCTCATAGACGAGGCCCCCGGACGGCTCTTGCCTCTCTCCGTTGAGGTCGCAGAACCGGGCCTCGGGCGTGATCATCCCCGCGGGGGTGGTAACAGCGCCAGTGGCCATCTGCGTCAGGTTGAAGGTCATGCTTTCGTTGGCCCGTGCACCGCCGAACACGTCTTCCACAAGGATCAGTGGAAAGTCGGGGTTCGGGAAGACCGAGATGACGGTGCGCGTCCAGTCCAGATCGGGGCGTTTGTGGTCGGTGTGGAACCGGGCGACTCCACTGTTGGCGAAGGAGATCACCGGCGCCTGGGTCTGGGACTTCCACGCCCAGGGATCGCCGGGGTTCCAGAAGTTCCCGTCTTTGTACTGGGGGATGTCGCCGTTCCAGGGCATGCCCCAGTCGGCCTCGGGAATGACGATATTGTGCATCCCACCCGAGACGACCGCCGGAGTGTACATGGGCTCCCAGTCCAGCGCCAGGGGCGAGCCCAGGGCGAAGATGTGCAGATTGCCGCTATTGGCGTCCCGGTGGTCGGCGTAGAAGGGGCCGCCGATGAGGTGGATGCTGGTCTCCTGTGGGGCACCCCAGCCGTGGCGCAGGACCGCGTAGGAATTGGGGAAGCAGGCGTTGCCCAGTTTGGGGTCCTCGGTAGGCAGGCCCTCGTCAATGCGCAGCACGGAGCTGCCGTAGAAGTCACTCTGCGGCCGGCCGTTGTTCATCCACAGCCACATCAGCTTCCGGGAGAGCTCGGGCTGATCCTTGGCGCAGGCGGTAGCGTTGAGGGCGAACATGTGGGGGAGCTCGCCGGCCTGGCTGTTGCCGTCGGCGATCTGGCAGCGGTGGCCGAAACGCGGATCCACCGGCGTCATCAGGTTCATCTGCCACTCGGCGAACTTGGCGAGCTTGGGCTCGTCGCGCCAGTCATGGTGGCCCGCCATGTTGCGCTGCATGACGACGTTGAAGGTCGGCTCCATGGTCTGGGCATAGTGCGGGCAGGACATGCTGGAGCCATCCTCGGCGATGAGCCACCAGTCGGGCTCCGATTCTTCCAGGTGCGTGGAGATGACTGGATGCGTAGCCAGATACCACGTGAAGGTGCCGCGCGTGCCGATCCACTGTTGGGGCATATTGGGCGTGCCCAAATTGACAGTGGAGATAGTCTCGCCCGTGACGGGGTCGACTTTCAGCGGATAGGCGTCGTAGTCCCATAGCCAGTTGGCGAGGAAGGCTGCGTCTGCCTTGACCTTGGTCTTCTCCTCCGGCGTGAGGTACCCGCTGTGGAGCAACTGGTCATAGCGGTCGGCCATCGGCGCCGGCAGCAGCCAAGGCTGGGTGGTGTACTTGCAGCTAAGGTACCCCCAGCCATTCTCCCAATCATCTATGAGGTCCCGCAGTTGCGTGTGGAGGCCGGTCACCATTTCATGGGCCTTGGCGCCGGTGGTGTCCCGCCACATATCCCAGATATCGCGGGAGTAGGTCGAAGTGTTGTAAATATACCGGAAGAAGTTCTCGTCATTGCGGGCCCGCTCGATCGTCGCGTCAAGGGCCGCCCGCGACATGTACATCTGCCCAAATCCCGGCGGATCAGGGTACTCCAACTGGTAGTGCGCCAGCTTGTCGAGTGTCATGCCATTGCCGTGCAGGCAGAACTGCTTGCTGATGGTGGGAATCACCCTCAGATCGGCCGGGATATCCGCCTTGGTGCCGGCGAACAGGCCCCAGGCAAAGCGGATGGTGCGGGGGGAGGTGTCGAAGTAGTACTGTCTGTTGTTGGGGCCGCGCAGGTTGGTGAGGACGGTAACGCCTGCATCCGGATCGGGATGGTTGTAGACGCCCGGACCGCTGGCGCCGGCGGCGATCAGGCGGCCTGGCGGGCCGGCGAAGATGCCCATGACATTGGCATTGTCGGGGCCATTGGCATCGTACATCTGCCAGTACCAGCCGCTGTTGTAGGCCCAGGGGTCCCACAGGGCCATCCATTGGCGGGTGTTCTCGGAATCACAGTAGGCGACGTCCATCGGCGTGGCATAGTCAATATCCACCAGGGCATTGGAGATGGCGCCAGCCCTGCCCAACGGGGGGTACACGGTCCCATCAGCATTGCGACCCAAGATCGGGTCGCTGGCATGGTGGCCGCAGTAGCGCAGTTGGGTGGGCCGTACCCCCTCGTACAGGCTAAACGAGTACGTCGAGTACACGTTCGCATCGGTCTCGAACAAGACCGAGGGCTGGCCCTTCTCCAGAATGACAACGGTGGTGTAATGGGCCGGAGCGTCATCGCGTATCAGTAACTCCCCGAACGTATGCACCGGGCAGGTCACGCGGTACGTGACCTCGACAGTGGTCCGAATGGGCCCGCGCTCTCTGATCGTGACCTCCATAGCGTCCACGCTGGTGATACCACCCTCGTTGTTGTCGTTGACCCAACCCAACGGGGTGCCCGGCGGCGACCAGGTTCCGTCGCGGAACTGCACGCCCTGGATGGGGCACTTCGGATTGATGGTCAAGGGCGCGTAGACCTGGGGCACGCGGATGCCCGTCAAGCCGTTGGTGATCTCGTAGTAGTCCGGATGGGCTGCGTCCAGCGTGACCACTTTGGGGAAGGCGGCCGGGGCTCGGCCGCTCTGCAGCGAGAAGGTCTTGGTGGTATTGGCGGGCAGGTCGGTAGCCAGGGCGAGCTGCCCATGCTCGCCGCCGGACAGCACCTGGTACGGCACCTCCTGGCCGGCCCCATCGAGCAGGTAGCAGTTGGCCGGGGTGACCGCCTGATCCAGGTCGAAGGCCACCACTTGATCGGGATGGTTAACCCCGAAATGCTCGACCAAGGTGAACGACTACACGGGCGCCGCCTGGAGACTCTGCGCCATTCCCCCCATCAACAGCAGACAGATTCCCCAGACAGATATGGTTGACAGTAATCTGGCTGACGTTCCCATCGGATCACGTCCCTGTAGTCAAGACTGGCTAAGCGTCACCTGCCCACTGGCGTCAGCGCGTCCACTGGTAGTCCGGCGTGCCATCAGCATTGAAACGCAGGTAGGCCATGGCGGCGGCGGTCTTCACCGGCGGGAGGCCGTTGCCGCCCAGTTCCAGCGCCGCCTTCGCCGGGTTGATGATGAGGAACTCTACGGTGCCGTCGGCGCTCTTCACCGCCGCGGCGGAGGTGCCGAGATCATCCTTGAGCACGATGATGTCGCCTGCCAGCTGGGAGGCGTCGAGCATCGGCGCATGGGGCAGCAGCACCTCGGTGAACTGCACGCGGGTGCCGGGGGTCACGTCGCCTTCCCAGGCGTACTGCGTCACGTACGGCACGTCCACCTCGCTGCCTTCCCAGCGGCCGCGTACGGTCAGTTGGCGGTCGGCCTGGGGTGCGTGGTAGACCAGCAGGTCCCAGGGCGGGTTACTGTACAGGAAGCAGTTCTGGAACCAGTGGCCGCTGAACCAGGTATTGACCCAGTTGGCGCCCTGTACGGGGGCGATGTTTTGCGTATTCCAGATGGGCCCGAGGCGGGCCTTGAAGGTGTCGTCGAAGGTGGTCTCGTCGCGCACAAGTACCGGGCCGTTCTTGACGAAGAGGAAGTCGCGTTCCTGGGTGGCCTTGAAGCCCATGTAGTTGGTCACCTGCACGCGGGCGAAGGACACGCGCTCGTCATCGCCGAACTCCGGCACCGTCACTTCCATCCCCTGGTAGCCGGTCGGCAACTCCTTGCGCCCGGGCCAGTCCGGGTTGCCGCAGAAGGTGGCTTCCCCGGACAGGTCCTCGATCTTCACCATGTTCTCCCGAGAGACGTACTTCTCGTAGGTGGGCATGGCGAAGACCGACGCATAGCGCTCGAAGCCGATGATGGCGGTGGGGTTGAGCGGGTCGTGGCGAGGGAAGAGTTCCACTAGCATGAACTGATCACCGGAATTCCACCCCGCGCGGAAGGCCAGCTTGCTGGGCATCTCCCGCTGCGAAGTGTACATGTTGCAGTCCACCCCGCCCGCGTCCGGGAACATCTGCTTCGCCTCTTCGTTGGTCAGGCGCAGTACCTCTTTGCGTATCAGCAGTTGCGACCCGCCGTCGGGCTCCACCGGCGCCACGGTATCGTCGCAGAACAGGCTGGCCAGTGCCACGCTCTCCTCGCTGATGGCGCGGGCGTTTTGATGGCCGGGAGAGAAGCCGCCGCGGGCCATGGCGTAGTTGAACAGGCGGTTGGCCACCCAGCGATAACGGCCATCGCGGGTGTACTTGCCCAAGAGCTCCAGCGCGAGGATGCGGTGGCCGGCATGGGAGTTGTAGCCGAGATGCGCGCCATAGGGGGGCACCGCGCCGTCGGGGGTGGTTTCGTAGAGCAGGCGCTTCCACAGGAACGATTGCACCAGCGGATCGGTAAAGGCTTCGGCGCGACCGAGCAGCTCGGCTTCGATCATGATGCGCTCGACGCTGCCCATGAAGTAGTTGATGTCATTAATGCCCACGTCGCGGAAGTTGAACCAGTCGCCCCACACCTTCTCCCCGTATTCCTTCCACTTAGGCGCGTCCAGCTCGTCGGGATAGAGAGTAGCGCACAGCAGGTGGTTGATGCCCTGCGCCTGCGACCGGTGCTGCTGGCCCCGCCACAGGCCGTCATTCGGACTCCAGGCGAACTGGTACCGGCGCAACATCAGCAAGAGGTCCTTGGCGAAGGCTTCATCCTCGGCGGACATGTCGCCACGCTTGCGCATTTCCCGGAAGTGCGTGGCGCACAGGTAGCCGCCCTCGAAGGAGTAAGTGCCGCCTTGGTCCTTGATCTGCTGATCGAGAGTGGCCTTGTAATCGCGCAAGGTGATCTTGATGCCCGCGGCTAGGGCGTGGCAGGCCGCCAGCTTGTTCTGGTCACCGTTTGCGGTGTCGAAGTCATACGCGTAGACGGCCAGGGCCGGCAGGGCGTGGCGCGGGCCGTAGATGCCGCGCTTCTGCCCTCGTTCAAACCCCTGGGCCAGCGGACGCAGGAAGTTGATGTAATCCTCGCGCGTCACCGGCTGACGCGGGAGGGCCAGGGTGGTGGGGTCAACCTGCGGAAACCGGCTCAAATCCGGCATGAAGTACCCCGTCGTGCCGAGGAAGGTCGGCGCCGGCCCCTCTTGGGCGAGCGCGGGAAGGAGGAACAGTAGGGAGCAGCAGAGCAGCAGTAGACGTGTGAGCATATGAACACTCCGTGAGCAACAGGGTGAGGTCGGACCAGTTCATCGTACGACGGGGGGGAGGGGGTTGTCAACTTGCTCCGATCATGCCCGCGACATGCCGATGCAGAAGGTCGTCTCAGGCCCATCGGCAAATAGTTTCTCCGCCTATCCATCCTCAGGAGGTGCCCCCATGTCCTCAATGCTCCTCGGTTCTCCACCGGTCCTCCGCCTTCTGTGGCTGTGCGCCCTTGCCAACCTGTAGGCGGGCAAGCAGCAGATCGTCCTGCGCGACCATCTCAGCAAGCAGTGGAAGAACGAGCTCCTGACTTACCCCTTCTCGGCTCCGGAGGGCGCCTGCCACGCGACCTCGGTAGCCCTGACCGGCCCCTAGGTGCAGCCGGTGCCGCCCCCTGCAGGTGCCCGGGTCGGTGATCGGGATGTGGTCGGGTCCCGGAGATCGCACGTCGGTGCCAGGAGCACAGCTGGGGGGGCTACCGCGCCGCAGGGCGGTGGAATGCACTCTCGCCTGGCTGGGGCGCTACCGCCACGCCACGCGGCAGAAGACAATGAGGTGCTGCCCCAGACCAGCGAAGCCTCAGTCTGTGTTGCCACCGTCAACATGCTGGCTCATCTGCTCAAGCCGGGTTGACGATGGTCCTCACACACGCTCTTGAAGGCCGTAGAGGGGGCGTGGAGGGGCAGATTCAGGCAGGGCGCCGGCAGCGGCGAGAGGGCGGGTAGGGATGCCCGCCCGGCGCGGAGGAAAATTCTTCCGCGGCGGAGAAGTAGGGGGCCCGAACTAGGGGAGAGAGGTGAGACGATCATGGCCGAGACGATGAAAGCGGCAATGTTGCATAAGGCGCGGGACTTGCGGATTGAGGAAGTGCCGCGGGCGCGGATTACGGGGGCGGAGCAGGCCCTGGTGCAGGTGGAGGCAGTAGGGATCTGCGGGTCGGATGTGCATTACTGGGCCGAGGGGCGGATTGGGTCCAAGACCTTCTCGCAGCCCTTCATCCTGGGGCATGAGACCGGAGGGACGGTGCTGGAGGTGGGGAAGGCGGTCACTAACGTTAAGCCGGGGGACCGGGTGGCGATTGAGCCGGGGTACCCGGACCGGACCTGCCGCTACTGCCGAGCGGGACATTATAATCTGTGCCCGGAGATGACCTTCCTGGCCGACCCGCCGGTGGACGGGTCGCTGTGCGAGTACGTGGCGTGGCCGGCGGACTACTTGTTCCCGCTGCCGGAGCCGCTGGACGTGGAGGCGGGGGCGATGATGGAGCCGCTGGCGGTGGGAGTGTACGCGAACCGGCAGGTGCGAGTGGGGCCGGGGGAGTCGGTGGCAGTGATCGGGGCGGGGCCGATTGGGCTGCTCTGCCTGCAGGTGGCGCGGGCCTCGGGCGCCTACCCGGTGTATGTCGTGGACGTCGTGCCCTCGCGGCTGGAACACGCGCGGCGGTTGGGCGCGACGGAGGTCATCCACGCCGGCGAACGAGACGCCCTGGAGGCGGTGCGGGGAGCGACGGAGGGCTGGGGCGTGGACGTGGTGATCGAGTGCGTAGGTATCGAGGGGACGGTCAACCAGGCGCTCTACATGGTACGGCGGGGCGGGCGGGTGCAACTGGTGGGGATGAGCGCGGCGACGCTCGCGAGCTTCCCGGCGTGGGATGTAATCCTGAATGAACTGGAGATCCACGGGCAGTTCCGCTATGTCAACTGTTACCCGCCGGCGATAGCGCTGGTGCAGTCGGGAGCCGTGGACGTGGCGAGCATGGTCACGCAGCGCTGGGCGCTGGAGGAGGCGCCGGAGGCGTTTGCCTTCGTGCATGAGCACCGGGCGGAGGTGGTCAAGGGGGTAGTGAGGGTGGGGTAGAGTGAGGCGGGTGCGAGAGGGGAGGGCGCGCGAGACGATCCCGCCGCCGTTGGAGAGTGGGTTGGCACGCGGGTTGGGCGCGGCCGCGCTGCTCCATGGACTGATAAGACAGGGGGGCGTGCTAACCCTTGCGACCCAGTCTATGTGCGTGGGGTGCGGGTGGAAAGGTTTGGGGAGTATCTACTATGATCCGACCGGTGCCGTACCGGCTTATATGATGCCCAGCGGACAAGCCGTCATGTTCTACAACCTGCATCACGGCAACGAGCTCCTGAAGCTCACCACACAGGGCATCGCGACCTTCGACCCCGTCCATATCGGTTTCTACTCAGCACTGCCGGAACACCCGGTGGCCTATCTGGACGTACTGGCGACAGCCAGCGGAGAGGCCGTTTTCGTGCATATCATCAACCGGTATTTCGATACGGACGTGCCGGTGACATTGGACCTATCCGCGTTCCCCGCTATCGGAGAAACGGGTATCTGGCATAAGTATCTCGGGCGGTTGAACGACGCGCCGGGAGCGCAGGAGTCTAACGAGATCGTCGCCTTCACCGATGCGCCCCTCGTCATGACCGGCAAGACCGTGACGGTAACGCTGCCGAAACGCTCGATCTCAATTATTGAGATACCGATTGAGTAAGGCCAGACAACCGCGGCTAGGGCGCCTGTCGGTTTCGGTAAGTGCAGCGCAAGCTGGGAGTCGAGACCACCGCCCCGGCGGTCGAACGGTGGCGGCACAGGGAGGGCGCACTGAGGATGTTTGCTTTTGCGGGTGGACCCCCGACCACCGTGCGCTGAATCCCCCCTATCCGCGCATCGGGGAAGAGAATGCAGGCTTGGTAGCGAATAGCAGAGAATACCCGGGCCGGCCGACCGCCATGCACGGCAAAGGAGATCTCCCATGTTCACACTCGTCCCAACCATCGCGCTTCTGGGCTTGCTCGCATTTACTGTTGCCATGGCTGCCGAGACCGAACAAGACACGGCTGCGCTCGCGGGTTGGGAGCGCCTAGATATGGTGCTGCCGGACATCATGCCCTATTACCCGGCCCGGCCTGTAAACCACCCCGAATGGAGCGAACAGGCGGGGGTGGTGCAGGCAGAGAGCAAGGCGGCCGCCTGGAGCTACCTGCTGCGCGGGGAGCCGGAAGAGGCGGACTATGCCCTGGAGTTCGCCTTCCTGCTGCCGGCGATGGTCCCCGACCGCGTCGAGTATTTCGGGATGAACGTGTTGGGCTACCGCCCGGGCGAGTTCGAGCCCTGCTGGGAGACCTGCGCCGTGGTGCGCTACACCGACCGCGACCACTTCTACCGCATTGCCTTCGGCACGCTGGCCGGCGACAGCAACGGGCTCGGCCCCGGCGGCGCGGTAGCCCTGTGGTCACCGGCCGGTGGCTTCCTGCAGGTGGTGCCTTACAACGGCAAACCGTTCGTCTGGCGGCAGGTGAAAATCGTCACCGCCGGGCCGGTCATCGAGGTGTGGGTGGATGGCGAGGTGGTCATTCACTACCGTGATACCGTGGCCCCCGTCGCGGCGGGTCGCTACGGCCTCGGGGTTTTCGGCCAGCAGTTCTACCGGTTCAAGGACGTCCGGAAGTCCGCGAACGGGCAGGTGCTGCCTGCCGAGCAGGCGACCTATCCCGGGAAAGAAGCGCCGCGTTTCCGCGTAGGCTACTTCCTGCGCCAGCAATTCCTCTTCTGCAATAACGAGCCGCTGGGGCGCCTCGATCCGGCGTCATCCCTCATCCACGAAGTGCGCCTCCGCTCCGGCTACAAGCCCCTGACGACGATTGGGCTCCACTGGGACCAATACAACGGGCCGCATAACGCGGTCGACATCAGGGAAGAGTGGGTGGTGGAGAAGACCAACGGGCCGGAGTTCGTTGTCCGCTACCGCTTCCGCAACCCGCAGGGCAATGTCTACTGCCGCGGACGGCTGACGGTGAGCTACGATGCGAAGCGCGAAACCTACCTGTGGGAGTTGGATACCACCGTCGAAGTAGCTCCCGGCCACACCTGGAAGAACGACCATTTTGGGCTGTCCTTCGCCGATCCGGTACCCTACGATCACGTCCCACCGGCCGTGGAAGTCCCCGATCCCTGGCAGTGCCGCTATCAGTGGGTCGTCTTCCAGGCCCCCGAGGGGAAGTTATACCGGCACCCCTTGTTCCACAACCACGTACCGGCGATTCCCGACCAGATGAAGTTCGACTCGGCCGGGGGAATGGTAGTGCTCATGCACGATCCGCTGGGCAATCTCGCCCTGGAGTTCGCTTTCGACCCCGAGCCGAATCTGCGCCCCACCTGGTGGCTGTGCCCGTGGGTATATGACATCCATTTCCTCATCAATCCCTATGAGCGGGGGGAGGAGATACCCGGCGGCACCCAGCACCATGTGAAGTTCCGCTACCTCTCGGTGCATGGCGACGAGGCCCGGCGTCTCTTCGAGGCGTCGACCGTGCACCCGTACTTCGCCACGCTGCCGGATCGCTTGATCTTCATCGGCGGGGTGAACACCTTTGCTCTCACCAAACCGTGTACTGAACCGCAAGCCGAGTACTTCTGGAAAGGCGGCGAGCGGGACGAGGAGATCGGCCACGATGATCGCCACTCGTTGCGCCTGGGCAACGACAATCCGGACAGGAAAGCCCGCTCTGCCGTCGCCATCGGCGGATCAAACTTCATGGGGCGCTTCAGCAGCCGGCGCTATCGCCTGAGCGGGTGGATTCGCACCCGCGACGTACAGGGCAACGGCGCCGCCCTCTTCGTCCGCAGTGGCGAGCATGTCGTCTACAGCCGGCGCCTCACCGGCGACAACGACTGGACGAGAGTCGAGCTGGAGACCGAGCTCCTTTACAGCGTCCTGATGGCCTCGATCGGCGTTGAACTGGACGGCACCGGTACCGCCTGGCTAGACGACTTCCTGTTGGAGCGCCTGTAGAAACTTGCGAGGACCCGTGCAATTCAGGGACACGACCGCCATACCGTTCAGTTGGCGAATGTGAAGCTAAGTGATATTGGCCTACGTCGCCTCTTACCGGGTCACGACCTTCGGCGGAACGACCTCTCGCGACGCGGTCTCGGTCTGCTCATGCCTGGGGCGCAGTCGGGGCATCGCGCCCTCCTCTTTCGCACGGGGCCGTAGCCCCAGGTTCTCGGAGAGTTAGAATCAGCGGGGAGGGGAGAAAGATCTCCTCGAGGAAGGTTTCCTCAGCCCCCCCGAGTTACACCTCCTCAAGAGGGGGCCGAGTGTCCAATTATCGCTGAGGACGTACACCCCGGGTTTGTGCGTCAAGTAAGTAAGTGCCCAAACTCACGGGGTCGGGCGGTCCGGCGGGGTCGGCTCCGCCCGCAGGCCCCAGAGGTCCCGTTCTCTGCCGCTCAGGGCGAAGCGGAAAGCCCATCCGCCGATATTCTCAAACTGCCAGTTGTGCGCCCAGCCGTCGCAGCGCAGGAGCAGACGGTTCCAGCCCGCGCTCAACGCGATCTCCTGGTCAGGTTTGATGCGGAACTGCTGCGCCCCCCGATCCGGTACCGGCACTCGCTCTAGTTCCTTCTCGTTGAGCCAGAGCCGGAAGGCCCAGACGATGCCGTGAGGCTCTACGTTGAGTTTAACCCTCACCGCGGTAGGAGAGTACACCCAGGCGCCGGCGTAGGCGGTGCCCCGGCTGTTGTCGCCCGTAATCTGGAAGGCCCGGTCAAAACGCAGCCAGCCTCCGGGGTCGGCCTCGGCCTGCTTCCAGGCGACCTGGTGGGTCTGGCCCTGCCAGCCGCGAGTCACGTCGCCGTCGTAGGTTGCCTCCAGGTCCACGCCCTGCTCGGGGGGGTAGGATTGCGCGGCCAGCAGTTGCATGAAGGGGAGCAGGCCGGTGTGAGCCAAGTCGGGGTGGCCAAACAAGCCGATCACGCTCCAGCGAGTCAGCGTGAAGCGGCTGGGGTCGGCGAACTGGGCCTGGCCCCAGTCCTGCGGATAGATCCCGGCCTCCGAGAACTCGTCGCTCACCAGGGAGACGCCCGGATCGGCCCCGGTACCCGGGCGCCGCTCGCGAAGGTCGCCTCAAAGTCCATCCCCGTCACCAGGTCCCCGCGCGGAGCCAGCCGGGGAACCGCCTGGATAGGGATGACAGCGGCAAGTACCATGCCGTTTCCGTCCTCGTCGAGCGCATAGCCTGCTCGGGCGTCGGTCAGCACTCGCACCTCATCAAAACGAACCTTCCCCGCCGGGCTGCTATAGGTGACGGGGTTCTTCCCTCCCGGGTAGACCCTGTACATGGCGACCACCTGGGGGCGCAGGGCACCGCCCTCTCCGGGCACCAGGGCCAGCAGGAAGCGCACGTCCCCCAGGGCCGCCGTGGTGCGCACCGGATCGGCGCCCGCATCCCCCTGTAGGTACAAGCCCACCACATCGCTTTTCGCCTCGTGGGTGAAACAGCGCGCCAGGTTCCCCGGAGCGGTAGGCGTCGGCGGCCCGGCGGTGCGCACATGGTAGCGCAGGTACAGGTTTTCCTGGTCGTACAGGATGCGCGCCTCCACTCGGTGATCCTCATCCAGGCCAAACTTCGCCTCACTGGCCTGCGACCAGCCGTCCAGGGAACCGTCCAGGGCTGGTGTGCCGCCACGGGTCGTCGCGATGGGAAGCAGAGGCCGCTGTCCCCTCCGCGCCAGCGCCCACTCGGTCGCGGGCGCAATCTCGCTCGCGGTGAGGTTGAAGGCCCGAGCCGGAGCGCGCAGTTCCCTGACCACGCCTGGTTTGGTGAGGTTCTCAATGCGGAAGATGCTCACCGCCTTGTGCCCCTGCAGCAGGTAAGCTTGCCCGTCCTGCTGGTTGAGGAACATCCGCCCGCCGAACATTTCTCCGTCCAGGTCATAGGCGGTGCACGGGAAGCCGTGAGCGTAGGAGTCGTTGGTGAGGGTATCCAGGTACAGGCCATCGGTAGTGAAGAGATGGAAAGTGCCGTTGACGTCGTGCACCCCGATGATGCCGTTGATCGGCTCCGACATCTGGCTGGGGGCGTACATCTCTCCCGGCTGGGCCAGGCCCCGGGCGTGCTGTCCGACGCGCCAGGCCAGCCGGAACCCGTCCTGGCCGTCGGGGCGCAACCGCAGTACCTTGGCGAAGGAGTAATCCGTACCGTGGTCCGGCCCGGCCGCGGCGCCGCGGGGGAGAACTACAGCGGGACAGGGCGGGCCATAGAACTCGGAGCGGTAGTAACTGCCGTCCGGCCCCGACGCCACCGCCCCAAAGCCGGACTCTCCCTGGCCTTCGGCAACCAGGGCCGGGTCGGTGAAGAGCACCTTCAGGTCGGCCCAGGAGAGAATCGGGTTGCCGCGGTCATCCCAGCCCTTCCGGGGAACCATGGCACAGCGCGTGGCATTAGGAGTGTAGCTCTCCGGGAGGAGCAGGTTGAGGTCCTGATCGTAGTACTCCCCTGAGTAGCTGGCAAAGTGGCGGGCCACTTCCTCAGGCGTCTTGTACGGCGGCACCACCGGTGGCGGGGAGAAGTCAATCTCCTCCAACTGGTCCTTTCCATCTCCGTTCCGGTCGCGCCAGGCCCAGGGACGAAGGTAGATGTCCGTCGGCCCGAACCCCAGATTCCATTTGCGCGCGGGAGCATTTTCGACATCTATGCCCATGCGTTCCGTGTAGGACTTCAGCAGGTAGACCCCCATTGAGGCCCGTGGAATCAAGCGGTAGCCGTCGACCTCGTAGATGTACTTCGAGCTGAACGCGCAACTGGCGACATAGAAGGTCCGGTTGTTGAGGTGGTACACCCGCAGCCGCCAAGTGCCCAGGCCATACATCAGGCTATCGCCGATGGCGCCGGGCTGGGTCGGCCAGACCGCGTCCAGCTTCCAGGCCCCCGTCTGGTAATCGACTTTGTACCGCACCGTCCCGGACCAATCACCGGTGACGTACACGTCCTGCGGGTTCTCCGGGTCGGGCGCCGCCGGGAAAGCATAGGCGCTGACGTACCAATCCTTCTCAAACCGTCCGTCCAGGCTCCAGCGGCTGACCCGCTGCCAGGGAACCCGTTCCGCTACCACCAGGTGCCCGGCGTTTTCGGCGTCGTAGTAGATGGTCAGGCCCAGCGGCACTCGCATGGCCGCGGGGTCGAATTTGCCGGCCCGTTGCCCGCCTTCCTTGCCGATCTTGAGCAGCAACTGCCCGGAGGGGGAGTACTTCCACACCTGGTTAGCGATCTGGTTGCCCACGTAGAAGTTGCCTTCCCGATCCACGGCCAGCCCCTGGGCCGGCTGTAGCTTGCAGTTCCAGGTCAAGACCGCCTGGCCGAAGGCTGCCCAGGGGGTGCGCTCCGAGCTGTACACCTCATCAGTGACCTCGCCCCACGCCGCCACCTCGGCGGGACCCAAGCCCGGCAGCACAGCGGCTACGGTGGGTGGTCCGCTGATTAGGCCCTCTCTCAGCGGCAGGTGAGCGACCACGAAGCCGCCCGCTTGGCCCTCGATCCCTCGGCACAGCACGAACAGACCGCCCTCCGGATCGGCCGGGTCCAGCCGCGTACCCCGCGGGCTGACCAGCCCGTCTGCCTCCCCCCGGAATCGGCCCGTCTCGCCGTCGATAACGCGAATCTTGCCGGCGCGCAGCAGCGGCACGTAGAGGTAGTGCCTGCCGCCCCTGGTCTTCTGTGCCGCGAGGCTTACCGCCATGTCGCGCTCGCCCTCCGCCGTCTTCGGCAGCAGTAGCACGTTGCTCGGGTCCGTACCCTTCTCGCCAACGAAGGGCAACCGCCCTCCGGTCTTCGCGTCATAGCGCGTCACCAGGTCACTGTCCCCTTGCCCGCTTCTGGCGGCAGCGAAGGCCCCCTCTTGGACGAAGGCCCACTCCCGAGAGTACTGGGCGAGGTAGACGAAGTCCTCGTCCCCGGCCACGGCCTTCGCCCCGCCATAGCCTCCTGAGGGTGCCCCCCAGACCAACTGCTTCGCCCCGGCGGGTTCGGGATCTATCAGTAGCGGGTTGGTGCCATTCTCAATGTACTCGCTCGCGAACAGCAGCCGCCCGTCGGGCATAGTGGCCACGTCATTGACCGGCGAGGTAGAGACGCCCTGGAAGATCATCGGCAGGGCGTCCTCGTCGGGCTGAGGGTGTATGGTCGAACCGGCGGCCACGGCCAGTTTCGTGGTGAAGGTGTGGTACTTGCCGTCGATCGCCCATTTGCCGGCCGGCATGTACACCCCCTTCCAGGCATACCTGCCGGGCTTGACTGGGAAGCCGTCTTCATCCAGACCGTCCCAGGTCTCGGTGAACTTGCCTCTGTTCTGCGCGGTTACTTCCCGCACCGCCCCGCTGAGCAGCGTGCGCACGATCCATTCGGGGTTGTCCGCCGGGACCATGGCGAGGGTAACGCGGTAGACCTGGGGAGCCGGGGCTGGGGGTAGCCGATACGCTATCTGTACGCCGGCCACCGCTGGGCCTACCAGACCCCCAGCCAGCATGGCGAGACCGATGACGCAGCCGAGCACGCATTTTCTCATCCTGACCTACCTCTCGGAGATTGTGGTGTTAGGCAGATGTGCGCTCCGCGGGGCTGGCCGGTGACAGGTGCCCTCGCTGGGCCAAGCCCCTCGGTCCGGCCCCGGCCGCGTCCCGGCCTCTTGCTCCGCCGGCGCTACTGACGGAATTCACCGCGCGGCCCACACTTCCTCCGCGACCTCCTTGGCGCGGCCACTCCAAGCATCTACCAGGATTACCCACACCGAACGGAGAATACCCATTGGGTGCGGCTGATACCGGCTTAGGGAAATGAAACTGTATGCGCGCAGCATGGAGATTACCGGCCGCGACCGTCCTGGTGGTCGTCATGGCCTCCGGGATAGTCCATGCCCAAGTCTCGATCCCCTACCAGACCCAGCAGGAGGGACAGGTCAGCCTGGGTATTTACGACCAGCGGGGACGGCTGCTGCGGACGCTGCAGTCGGGCAAGCAGCAGGAGGCCGGGGCGTACAAGGTAGAGTGGGACGCCACAGACGACAACGGGAAGGTCTGCGCGCCGGGGCCGTACCAACTGCGCGGCCTGTCCAGCAATCTCCAGGTGGACTACCAGCTAGTCGCCGGGAACCCCGGCGATCCTCCCTACTTCAGCGTGGACGGCAAGGGGGCGTGGAATGGGTACTGGGGCAACCCGCTTTCAGCAAGGCAACCTCATGTGGCTGGCAGGGACCAAGGCCTTCGCCAAGCCGGGGCAGTTCTACGCTTCCTCTGGCGTGGACGGGACCATCCTTGGCTTCGTCTTCTTCACCGACGTTAACGGCCAGAGCAAGGTATACACCGGCGATGGCCTCTACGCGGGCGCCTTGCTCGACGACATGTACCGGGGTCCCGCGCCCGGGCCGAACCAGTTGTCGGTCGAGTTGTGCGGCTCCCGAGTCTTCACGCATCCCCAGACCGGTGACGACTACCTGCTGGGGGGAGACGGGGCGGGGTTGCACGTGTGGAAGATTCTGGGGCTGCAGGACGTGCAGCGCTTCACCGTGCCGGTGACGTTGACGGCGGCGGGCACCACGGCACCGCCGGAGTGACCGCCTCGATCCCGGCCGGACCTCCACCCACCCGGAGCGGGGAGGTCGTGGAGTCGGCCGCCAACCCGCACGTCTCCGACCTCCGAGGTATCCTCCTCGGATAGCTCCTCAACGGCGCGGTGGTCGGGGGGGCCGAGCCCAGGGATCAATCTGGCGGACGGCATGTGCGCGTGCGCGGTCACGCCAAGGTCCACGCGCACCTGATGTTCGGCTTGGTGGCGCTGTTCGCCGATCAACTGCTCAAGTTGGCCACCTAACCGAGCCCGACGCGGACTGCAGCAGGCCTCGGCAACTGCAGAGAGAGATGCAGACAGCGGTGGCACCGCTGACAGTCGCGGGCCTCCATCGTCGCGCCTTGATTGTCATGAATCTGTCTTAGGAGGACCGGCCCGGTGCCTGGCGAGGAGAGGCGATCCGCTGATCGCCTGCCCCGCCCTCGCGCTCAGAGGCGAGATTGCGGGATTTCTGCAATTCGCTCTACTTATAGGAATAACCCATGACAACGCATGCTGATACTGCATTGAGCCAGGGCATGGAGCGGACCACATGGAACGGTGCGTGGATCTGGTCCGAGGAGATTACCGCGGACCGCAACGTTTGCGCGCTTTTTCGGCGGTCATTCACCCTCGACTCCTCGGCCGGATTGCGCATCGCCATCACGGCGGACAGCGAGTATGTCCTCTACGTCGATGGCGAATTCGTCGTGCGGGGACCAGCGCGCGCCCCCCTGGACTACTACCTCTACGATGAGATCGAAGTACCGTTGACGCCGGGCGAGCACTGCCTGGCAGTACTGGTGCATCATGTTGGGGAAGTGAACGCGTGTATGATGCTGGGCCGCCCCGGGTTGCTGGTGGAGGCCTGCGTCGAGAAGGCCGATCCGCCACTCGATCTCTCGTCAGGGCCGACCTGGCGGTGTTGCCGCCCCTCCGCGTGGCGCCGGGACCTGCCGTGCTCGATGTCCCATTTTGGCTTCTGGGAGGATTGTGACCTCGCCCAACTCCCCACGGACTGGACGCAGCCGCATTTTGCAGACGCGGCATGGGAAGCGCCCGTCACTATCGGTACGCCCCCCTGTGCCCCTTGGCAGCGCCTTATCGCGCGTGACATTCCTCTGCCGGCCTATTCGAAGAGCCTGCCCGGACTACTTGCTGCCTCCGGCACCTGGAAGGAGATCGTGCCCGACGCGGAGATCCCCTCGGTTCAGGTGGCGGCGCGGGAGCGCACGCGGCGCGCGGAGACCGTGGACTTCCCCGTAACCTTCTCGTTGCCGCCCACCACACAGGGGGAGTACTTGACCATCGATTTCGGCCGGACGATCTCGGGGTATGTTGAGGTCGAGATCGCGCAGGCATCCGCCGGTGTGCAACTCGACCTCTCTTACGATGAGATGCTCACGCCGGAGATGGCGGTCAATCCGGAGCGTAGCTACGCGCACCTCACCGACCGCTACCGGCTTGCCGGCGGGCGCTGCGACCTCCGTCCTGTGCACCCACGTGGCTTTCGTTACGTTACCCTGGACCTGGCGGGTTCAGGTACTCTCGAGATCGCACGGGTAACGGCGATCGAGGAAACCTACCCCTTTGTGCGCCAGGCCTCCTTCACCGCGCCGGACGACGAACTCATGTCTTTCGTGGGAAAGGCAGCAGAAACGGTGCGGATCTGCACCACCGACGCCTTTACCGATTGTCCCACCCGCGAGCGCGTGCAGTGGATGGGAGACCTGTACATGCATGCGCGCGTCGCTGCCTACACCTTCGGCGACACCCGGATGCTGCGGCATGCCCTCTTCCAGGCGGCCCAAGGCGTCTTGCCGGATGGGCGTATCAACGGCTTCTTCCCAACGGATCGCGTGAATCTGGGCTGGGCCACCAGCAGCCTGATGTGGCTGCACTTGCTGGTTGATTACTGGCTGCACGCGGGCGACGAGGATATCCACCGTCTGCTACCCACCGCCGAGCGCCTGTTGGGGTTTCTTGACGTCCAGACCGACGACTCCAGGTTGATCCGCGGCTGGCCCGCCGGACAGTTCTGGGATTGGGCGCCTATCGAAAACAACGGATGCCTGCTCCTGACCAATGCGGTATATGTGTGGGCACTCGCTCGGCTGACAGAGCATTCCCTCTTCCGTGATATCTTGGGGGATGATCCGATCGCCCGCATCGACCGTATCCGCCAGGAGGCCCACGCGCGGTTTTGGGATACGTCGCGGCGGTGCTATCGGGATACTCCGCTGGATGACCCGCGCTCCCCTATCTACAGTCAGCACGCTAATACGCTGGCGGTGCTGGCGGGTATCTGTCCGCGGGAGGAGCAGGCGGCCCTCTTGCGGCAACTCCTTGACCCGGCTCGACTGGGCCCGGTGCCCGTGGGGGAAGACTCATTGCGAGCAGGGAACCATCCCTCCCCCGACCGTATCGTGCCCATGGGCACCCTCTGGTTTGGGCATTTCCTCTGCCAGGCGCTCTTCGAGACCGGCCTGGACGAGGAAGCTTTCGCGCAGGTGCGCGCGTACTGGGGCGCCTATGACCACCTCCCCACTTACCCCGAGACGCGGATCACGCACGGCAATACCGGACACTGTCATGGCTGGGCCGCCGGACCGGCATACCTCTTGCCAGCCTACGTGCTGGGCGTGCAACCGGTCGAGTCGGGATGGCGCGCCGTGCGGATTGCCCCGCATCCCGGCGAGTTGACGGAAGCTCAAGGGGTGTTTGCCACTCCGCGAGGACCGGTGACGGTCGGCTGGACTCGCACCGGGGAAGAGCTCGCCCTCCGAGTCGAGGCGCCGGACGACGTGCGGATCGCGTGCAATTATTGAGTAGTCCTCAACAGCACGGGGCCTCAATGTGGCCTCCAATCGGGGTTGGCGAGCTCCGGGAATTGCGCACAGAACCTTCGTGAGATGCAATTCAGTGCCCCTCTATTGTCGTTCCAACTGTCCCTGTACTAACATAACAGTTGGACCCGATTTTGGGGGCCAGGTCTCCCCACGGATTCACCCGCGCCAGAGCGCTGGGCCGGCTATAGGGGGGATAGAGAACCCCTGTAGTTTGTCTCGAAATCCAAAGCCACCAGGCCATTCGCGAGACGCATGGGACTACTCCTTGGCCCGCTGAGCGACACGGCTACTCATCTCCGCACGATATGGGGAAGCGTACGCTTCCGCCGCTAGCTACGCGACTTCTCCTGCTGCAGCAGGGACCGTATCGCTGTATCATACGGTCCCAAGCCAATGTCCTCCGGGAGAAGATCGCGGTGCGGCTCGGGGGCTTCGGTGAGAACCTTCCGTATGGCATCCAGGTAGCCGAAACCGTACTCCTGGTAGGGCGCGAGGTAGTGCCCCTCACCCCATTCGTTCCAGTTGTCCAGGAGTAGCATCCGACTCCCTAGCTGTCCGGGGGGCAAGGTTGCCATGAAGACGCGGACCTGACGCAACAGCAACTCGAAGTCCTCCGGCGGAATCTTCCAGATGGATCCCTCATCGTTCCATCCGCTCCACGCCTGCGATACCGTGGGCGCCTGGGGGATAATGCTCAGGTCCTCGATGCCTTGCATCGCTGCCATTTGGGCAGCAATCGCCTCCGCCGGGGTGGGGTTGTCCGCCACGTGCCAGCAGTAGGCGAAGGTGTAATCGAGGCCCATCTGTTTCATGATCGATAGCTGCTGGGCGTCGATGTATCGGTTCTCGCCGAGGACATACAGGCCGGTGAACCCGGCCTCACGGCAAGCCTCGCGCATCAAGTCGATGGCTTTGGCGGCCCCCGCAACGCTGCCCAGGTCGTCTACCAGGAACTCCGGGCGGTAGATGAACAGGACCGGCCTGCCATCGACTTGCAGATAGCTCGGGTGGGTGAAGTAGTTCTCGATCCAGAAGGGCAGCAGGTTCTCCGTCAGGTCCCGCTCGTCAGCGATACCGGCCTGGCCGCGCTCTTGATTTTCCCACATTATGGTGAAGTGCATCCGATCGACGTACCGCGAGCTGAACAGCGCGTCATGGAGGGCCGAGGAGAACCTGGTGGTCACCGGTCCACCTTGGCTCGTGCGATACCAGCAGTACACAAAGAAGTCGATGCCATGTTCCACCGCCCAGATTGTCTCCCAGTCGGAGACCTCCGGGTTCTCCTGGGCATAGAAACCCAGGGCGGGGGTGCGTTCCGGGTGCTTCAGTACATTGTCCCACATGCGTGGCTTATCCGTTTCCCACAAGGGACAGTGGTGAGCGCCAATCAAGAGCTCGCCGTGCGCGGGTTCCGGCTCTGGAATGTAGGGAACTGGCTCCATCTGGATAGACGGAAGGAAACATAGCCGTAGCGAAGCCGTCGGCTGTTCCATGCCCTTGGCCTCCAGCGCGAGGTCCAACTGGCAGGCCAGGGCAACGTCTGCTTGCACGGTCCACTTCAGGTCAGCCTCGCTGTTGGGCTCCAGGCGCACCTGCGGCGGCTGGGCCGCCTCCAGCACAGACACGCCTGCGGGTAGCACCAGCCGCGCTTGCACCTCGACGGCGACGGTGCTGAGGTTCTCGATGTGGGCAACAACTGTGGTCGGCTGTCCGACCCTATTCAGAGGCCTTTCCAGATAGAAGTTTCTGATGGAAACAACTGGTGAGGTAGTCTGCACTCCCGCTCATTCTCCTGTTGCGCGCCCGGTAATCCGGACGCAGGTCTAACCCATGGCGCGCTCCTTTGCCCCGGGCAGCGTCTGGGCGCTGACACCCGCCTTGAAAGGTATAGCTCGAGGGCCTAGGGAACTCTTCCTCGCGGAGCGGCGACACCCCTCCCTGCACGGCGGGGCCTCTCCGGCAGTCCGGGGCGCAGGCCCCGTCGGGAAGAACCGAGAAAGCCGCCGCGCTTGCGGCGCCTCACGGCGCCGGCCTAGCAGCGATTCAACTGTCCCCGAGGAGCGCCCCTGTGACAATCAGCAACGACTCGATGAGCCTCGCCTGGGTCTGTAGGCATCACTCCCTGCGCGTACGGCAACTACTAGCCGCCCTTGATCTCGACCTGCCGGCACTGGGGGCGGTGCGAGCCGCGGCGGAGACTGCGGACTGGGTCGGAGCTTGCCAAGCGCTGCTGGCCTACTACCGTACCTGTTCCTCAGGAGAGTGGCTCCGTCATGAGCGGGTAGCTCCTGGCAACGGTCGCGAGGAGAAGGCCGAAAGGATGGCGGACGCCTGCTTCTCTGTACCCGGAGGGAACGTCCAGATCCCGCGCTTGGCGTCGGGTCGCCTGGACTGGGGATATGTCCCGCCCCAGAGCGGGGGCCAGGAGTGGGTCTATGGTATCAACCGGCATGATCACATGGCCGATTTGCTGGCGGCGTTCTATGCCACCGGCAACCGTCGCTACGTGCGCAGCCTCAACGACCAACTGTACGACTGGACTGCCTCCGTCGAGTACCCCGACCCGCCTGATACGCACGAAGGGGCGTGTCCGTGGGGCACTATCCTAGAGGTGGGCCATCGCGCCAAAGCCTGGCCCGCGGTCTTCTATGGGTTGCAGCCGGAGCACGAGTTTGCGCCGGCCACACGCATCCTGCTGCTGAGTCAGGCCCTCGATCATGCCACCTTCCTGCACCAGTATCACACCGGCGGCAGCAACTGGGTGATCACCGAGATGACCGGCCTGCTGTCCCTTGCCTGCGCCTGGCCGGAGTTCCGGGAGGCGGCGGCCTGGCGCGAGTTGGCCCTGTCGCTGGCCCAGCAGGAGTTGGCCGGACAGGTGTACCCCGACGGCGTGCAGAAGGAACTGAGCAGCAACTACCAGCTCGCGGTGCTGGGACACATGGGTTTCTTCGTGGAGACCGTCCGCGGCGCAGGCCTTCCTGAAAATCCGGCCCTTACCGCCCTGTTGGAGCACATGTGGAACTACCTGGCCTACTCGCTTTGCCCCAACGGACAAACGCCGCAGAACGGTGATTCCGACCGCCCTGGATCCACCGATTCCCAGGTGATTCAGCCGCTCGAGACCTGCCAACCCTTGCTGGACGCGGCCGACGCTTACCGCCGCCAGGACTGGCTCTACATCGCCACCAATGGCGCGCGCGGCGAGCAGCCGCCCGGGCTGCCCTCAGTCCTCTTCCCTTGGGCCGGACAACTCATCATGCGCAGCGGCTGGGAGGCCGAGGCCCATTGGGGCTATTTTGACTTCGGCCCCTGGGGGGTGCTGCACCAACATAACGACGCGCTGCATCTCTCCATCACCGCCTGCGGGCGCGATCTGCTGGTGGACAGCGGACGGTACACTTATCAGAACTACTGGGGTGAACCGGGCACGTGGCGGAGCTATTTCATCGGCTCGGCCGCCCATAACGTGATCCTGGTCGATGGTCTGGGTCAGGCCAACGGCCGCAAGGTCACCGATAAGCCTGTCGAGGCAGATCAAGCGTTCCTCACGCCTGCATACGATTATGCCCAGGGCAGCTATACGCATGGCTTTGTCGACGCGGAGACCGCAAGCCTTCGCCACAAGTCCATGATGTATGGCGAGGAGACCTATGCCGAGGTCAAGGGAGACGTGGTTCACACCCGGGCGGTGCTGTACCTGCGCGGCGTGGGGTGGGTGGTGGTGGATCGCCTGGAGACTGACCACCCGTGCCGCGTCACGCCGCTCTGGCACTTCGCCCCGGAGTGTACGGTCGCCCGCGAGGGACAGGCAGTGGTTACCGTTGACGAGGGGGTGGGGAACCTCCGCCTTCAGCCGGTGGGAACCCTCGACTGGGAGATCGAGTTGATCAGCGGGCGGGAGGGGCCCGATTTCCAGGGGTGGTACAGCCCGGGAATGGATGTCAGGCTGCCCAACACCTGCGCCTGCTATTCCGCCGCAATCCCACAGACTACTACCCTGGCCTGGCTGCTGCTGCCGGGGAAGGGCCCGGTGTCGGCGGCAGAGCTTACCCTACTGAGCGCGCCGGAAGGAGCGGTGCACCTGGTGCTGGCCAGGCCGGGACAAGCGCCTCTTGAGGTGGCCATGAGACTGGACCCCTCCCTTGATCTACGCCTATCGACCGGGGAAGCGTTCGCCGGCCACTGCGCCGTCCTCTCCGGGGAGAGTCAACTTGGGCAACCTGAGGGAGGCCGGACGTAGCCGGTCACGACGGCTGGTCACCGCGGCCCGCGGCGCGTCCCTGTCTGAGTCCCTCGGCGACGCTGCACAGAACGCCAACGACATATAGAGCGGCAAGAAAGGAAAGCGGAGCATGTTCAAACACATGGCCATGTGGACCTGGCCGGACGCGGTGCTGGGCGAGACGGCGGAACAGATAGTCGAGCGGCTGCGGGCGGCGCACATCGACATCGTCATCCCCTACCTGGGCTTGCGGGACGATCCCGCCCCGCGCGCCGCCTATGAGGAGCGCCTGCAAGCGCTGGTCGAGGAGGCGCACCGCCACGGAATGACGGTGATCGCCTGCTTCGACGAGATGGGCACCTACGCCTCGATGCCGGCGAAAGACTACTGCCAGGTGCGCCAAGACGGCGAACCGCAAAACCTGCTCTGCCCGGCTCACCCCGGCGCTCGCGAGTACCTGCTGGGTGAGTTGGAGCGGGTGCTGGGAGAGTTTGCTTTCGATGGCGTGAACCTGGAAGACAGCTACGTCTACAACTCGACCACCATCTACGATCCGGCGCACAGCGGTGGGGCCGAGTTCAGCGTCATCCCGGTCTGCTATTGCGATCACTGCCGGGCGCACGCGCCCCTGGAGCAGCCGGAGTGGAACCAGTGGCGCCGCGACCGTCTATCCGAGCTAGTGGCCGCCGAGTCGCGGCTGGTGCATGAGCGCGGCCTTTCCTTCTCGGTGGCGGCGCGCATGCCCTATGCCCGCGACGATTTCTACGCGGCCTACCAGGACGAGATTCCCTATTACTCCGGATGGCAGCACTGCCAGGCTCGCGACGGGCTGGCGGCGGATTGGCTGTCATGGCTGCAGCAGGGAATCATCGACTTCGCCTGTCCCATGTCCTACTTCCACAGCTCGCGACTGGTGGAGTTGGAGACACTGGAGTGCCAGTACCGCGTGCCGGAGGCGCGCGAGAGTATCTGGATGGGTCTCGGCCTGGACGTCATCACCGCGGAGTATGCCCAGGCGCACCGCGATCACCCCGAGCCGGGAAAAGTCCACCAGGACGCCTTCAAGAACGACGCCGCGGCGATCGGGCGACAGCTCGACTTGCAGGTGCGCTTGGGGCAGCAGCATGTGGTCTTCTTCTCCCACGCCTTCCTACGGGACGAGCACATCCCGGTGATGGCTGCATACCGGTAGCACCGGTGCCCGCCTGAGCAGCGGCCCCGCGCAGCGCACTCCCTGGAGGTTACCTTGATGAACCGTACCTACACCGTGGCGGTTGCCGTTCTGATTCTGCTGGTCTGGGCTCGCCCCGGAGCCACTGCTCTGCCTGACCCGAAAGCGGGGGGACCCGGCGGTGCCCCCCTGGCGATTCTCTTCTTGAGTAACAGTCCCCAGATGGACACGCAGTATGCCGAGGAACTGCGCGCGGCCGGCTTCACCTACGTAATGCACAACTATGAGGAAGTGGTTACGTATGACTTCCTTAAGGGGTTCAATCTGGTGGTGGTGGACAAACTGCCGAGGATGGGTGCTGAATACCAGATCTTCGGGCAAAGGATCATCCCCGTTCTGGCCAACCTGCAACTGGTCTGGCAATACGCCGAGGAGGGCGGCGGGGTACTGGTCTACACCAACCAAACGGACGGCGGCGGGGCCCTGGCGGGTGGCTGGAACCATGTCATGAAGCGCTGGGACATCCGTATGCTGCAGATGTGTGTGCGCGACCCCGCCACCGCCTTCAATGAGTTCCGGGTCTATGGCACCAACTTCTACTGCTGGACTGAAGCGATTGCCGGCCACCCGGCCACGGCGGGGGTCCAACGCTTCTACTACCCCTCCGTGAACGGCCGCTTTGATGACTGCTACACCGCGCCGCCTTTGGTCTTGGGCCCGGCATGGACCGCGCTAGTGCAGGGGATGCCGACCGCCCGAGTGATAACCGAGGTGGATCGGCAGGAGGTGGAGGAGACTAAGCACAAGTCCGACACCACGCTCGTGGCTGTGCGCGAAGCCAAGCGAGGCCGCTTGGGGGTATTCTCCATCAACCCGGCTTACACGCACCAGTTGGGGTACTCCGTCAACGGCAAGAATTCGGAGCTGAACTACGGGATCATCGACGGCATCATCCTCACCAGAGGGGATCAGGGCGTACCCAGCGACACCGGTCAACTACTGATGAACCTGTACCGGTGGTTGGCCGAACCATCGGTAGCAGCCGGTTTCGGCGGCTACAGACAGGGGGACCCGGTAGAGAAAGCACCGGTCACCCCGAACCCGGGCATTGTGAACTTCCAGCCCACCTACGACCCCGACAGCGTGACCATGCCCCCCGCCTGGCGCAACCGGCCCGAGGTGGTAGAGCGGGATGGTTTCTGGTACGTCGTCGACGTGCCCGACCAGATGATCACCGGTGACTTACGCTTCTTCAAGGGCCTGGTTGGCGTGCATTCCGCCACCAGCGACGGCACCGGTAGCGTGAGTGAGTACGTCGCCGCTGCGAAGAGGGCCGGTTACGCGATGATTGCCTTTACCGAGAACTTCGCCGCACTCACCCCGACCAAATGGGACGCCTTGGTGGCGGACTGCGAACGTCAGACCACGGCGGACTTCTACTGCCTCCCGGGCCTCGACATCCAGGACCCGGCCGGCAACCACTTCATCCTGGCTGGCGTGGAAACACTGCCGAAGAAGAGCTGGCTCACCCCTGACGGCCAGCGGCTCGTGCAGACCTCCTACATCAACTGGCTCATGTCCGGCCACACGGTCATCGCCCACCGCCCGCTGGCCGGCCCTCTGCCCTATGAACGTCTCAAGCATTTCCAGGCGCTGACCGTCTTCACCTATCGTGGTGACACCTTGGAGGAAGACGCCACCGAGGCGTACGACTGGCAGCAGCAAAACGGCTCCAGCCCGCACCCTATCGTGGTGCATGAGGTATTCAGTCCGGCGGGCGTGGCCGTTGCCGCCCGCACCGGCTACCAACAGATCCTGCCCTCCGACACCATTGAGCACGCGGTGGGCTACTTCCGGGCAGGCATGGGCTCCTACTATGACGGCCCCAGCCGCCATATTCTCTCCGAGGGACCGGTCATCACCGACTTCACCGTCAACGCTCGCGACATCGGTCCGGCGGCAGTCAATCGCGAGCAGTACCGGGTATCTATTGGCGTCGCCAGCGAGTTCCCGCTCAAGGAAGTCGTGCTGCACGATAGCGGTGCCGTGGTGCGGCGCTGGTTGCCCAACACCACCACCTTCCAGGCGGCGGTGGATTTCCACCACTCCCATCAGCGCGCCCTGTACCTAACTGTGGAAGACGCGCGCGGGCGCCAGGCGCTTACTGCGAGCATCCGCAACGTGGCCCGGCGCTATGTGACCCGCTGTGCGGACCGGCAGAACTGGCTGGGCGATGTCGGTTTCTGCTACACCGGCACCTTCCTGCCGCCGACCATGAATGGCACCACCATTCGCATGCCGGTCCAAGGCACCTTGGAGGGTACGGAATTGATGCCCGACGTGCCCGGCACGAATATGGCGCCCAAACTCAACTTCCCCTTCACCTGCAACCATCTGATAGTGACCGAAGCACGCCTCAACGAGAAGTACATTTCTGCGCTCTTCGATACCGGCGCGACCAAGATTGGCTTCGACGCCACTCCCAGCCAGGCCAGCGAGCCCTCCACCGTCTACGACGCGACGATGCGTTACTACAACTTCACCCCCGGCACCGGTGCCCACGACACCGTCTCGATGGTCGATTTCGACATCACCCTTAAGCGCGATGTGGAACCGGTCGACCCCGCCGGGCTCTTCCCCGCTTTCGGAGCTCTTTACGGCAAGCGTTACTGGTGGCAACAGGACGGCCAGCCCGTGACCGGCACGCTGGGGGAGGAGTCCCTGGCGATCCCGGTGGGCGGCATGGCGGGCGGCGTTATAGCGCTGACCCCAGGCCTGTTTTTACAAGACGGACAATTCGGCCTGGCAGCTCCGCTCGATCACCCCACGCTGCTCAAGCAGGGCTCCCGTTTCACCGCACGCTACCTCATTCGCTCGCCATTGAACTGGCAGACAAATGCGGTGTTCAACTTCGACGAAGATACCGAAACATGGATGCACGCCATGGGCTTTGCCGGTGCAACGCCTTATACGCTGGCGCTCACGCGCGGGAAACTGGACGGGGTGAGCTACTTCGCCTCGCTCACGGCGGAGAGATACGGCGTGGTGGGACAGGTGGCAACCACGGCGGACCTGCCCTTCCAGGTGCCCTTGCGGATCAGTACGGTGAACCGCAACTGGCCCGCAGGTCTCTGGCGAGAGGGCGGTACGCTGGACTATACAGGGGTCTTTGAGGAAACTGCCTGGCCGCTGCTGGACGTGTCGCAACCGGGCGCCTTCTATGCTGGCAATCTGGTAACCGGGGATCAGGAAGCCTTGGTGCTGGAGATCGTCAAATGGACCAAGGACGCCATCACTGTGGAGGTGCATAACCCCACCAACGCGGCAATCACCGCCACCATTCAGACCCCGCCGGAAATCACCGATCACTATGCTTTGACGCAGCGAGTGGACGTCCCTGCGGGCACCTCCCTCTTCGTGCGTGCCGGGGCAGGGGAGGCGCAGTAGGTCAGAACGGGAAACACGCAGTCCAGCGGGAGCCCTGTCGCAGTAAGGCCCGCTATTCGTTCGGAGGGAATCCACGACCAATTGCCACCTTCCGTCGCCTGGTGGCAGGGCAGGGCGGGTGCGATGGCGAACGGTACGCGCCTCTGAGGGACGGTGGCAGGGCCTTAGCACTGGTGCACGCCCCGCTGCTGGGTCCCCAAGGTCGCTAGCCTATGCTTGACTAGTCACAAGAGGGTCGTGAGGTTCGGTCTCCGGCCCCGGAAGGAGCAACCCATGCCTCACTTTGTTGTAGTCCTGATCGCTCTAGCTGCTCTGCTCTTCATTGCGGCTTCCAACGCTTGCGGCGCTGAGAAAGCTCTCGTTCTCGAGGAGCGCCTTAACCGCTCCTGGCAGCGCGAATTGGTCACCTATTCCTTCGAGGCCCCCCAGGGCCAATGCTCGTTCGGCTCAGTGGCTTTGACGGGACCGCAGGGCCCCCAGCCGGTGCAGTACTCCGAAGTGGACTTCTGGCCCGGAACGCAGGCCGTCAGATCCGCCCGGTTCTCCTTTGTCGTCGCTGAGCTGCCGCCACTGACGAAGTTGACGTACAGCCTGCACTATGCCCCCGAGGCCACCGCCGCCGCCCCGGCTCCCACCATCCCGGCCGTCGGGGGCCTCCAGCTCGATCAAACGCCCGATTCGGTCGAAGCAGTCAGCGACCGCTTCGGCGCGCGCCTGCTGCTCGGAGCCCAGACCTATGCTGATCCGGTGGGCTCTGACCAAGTCCCGGGGCCGGTCCGCGCGTTGCGTCTGGCCGACGGCACCTGGTTCGGCGGCAGCCGTCTCTACGGTGAAACTCCCGTCAAGTCCTGGTCCTCCCGCCTGCTTGACAGCGGCCCCGTCTTCGTCCGCACCGAGACGGTCTACACCTACGCGGATGGCGCCACGCTCACCGTGCGCTGCCAGCTGGCTGCGGGCGACTATGCTCTCCTCGTGGACATGGAGGTCAGTCAGGACCACCCCGAGGACGGCTGGGAACTGCTACTCAACCAGGGGGTAGCGATAGCCGGAGGGACCAAGATCAACGGCGCCCGCTACACGACCGATCAGGACGCCTTCACCCTCGATCCCCAGTCCCCCGACCCCGCCTGCTACCTCAACCCGTGGCCGGGTGACGGCTGGTTCCCGGACAGCCCCGCGCTAGTGCGTCTGGCGATGCAGAATCGCCCGGAGGAGCTGTATCTCTCGGTGCGGGAGCCGGGCGCCTGGGCCGAGCCCGACCTGGAGGGACCTTGGATCAACTTCACCAATTGGGTCGCAGGGATGCCCGATACCATGTGGAGTCATGGCTGGAGCACCCGGCGCCTCCCGATCTACCCCGCCGAGGGGGGCGTGCTCTTGCGCATGAACTTGCTGCACGGCACGCGCAAGTTCACCGTCGGCGCCAACGCCGACCCCGAGGGTCTGATGGACACCTTCCTGTGCAAAGCCACCGGCTTCCACACCCCCTTGCCCCGCCTAAACGAGGTCAAGGACATGGTCCTTGACTGGCCGGATGGCCCCCAGAAGCACCCCTTCTTGTTCGCCGATGCCCGGACGCTGGCCGCACTCGGGAACTGGAATGCCGCGGCCTACCAGAACATGCACGACCCTGACAAGCTCCGGGCCCTGCTCGGTAGGCTGGGCGAGCTCGACTACATGCGCAATATCATCGAGATCGCCGTCCGCTACGATGCCGTGATCGACTCGCCCGACCTGACTCCGCAGGAGCGCAAGCTGATCAAGGCGCAGACCGCCTACCTCGGCTACCTGGTGGCTGACCCCTTCCACTGGTCCTACGAGCGCGGCTACTGCTCCGGCAACCCTAACATGACCGTCTCCCGCTACGTCAACCTGGGCTTCCTGGGTTTCGCCATGCGCGACAACCCCGCCGCCCAAGCGTGGGCGCAGTACGCTGTGGACTGGACCAAGTGGTGGCTGGTCAATGTTACCGACGACTCCGGGTCCTGGCCGGAGAGCAGTCACTACGCCCGGGTTTCCTGGATGGACCTGGTGGACTTGGCTATCATAGCTCGGTACGCCGGCACGTACGACTTCTTGTCCGACCCCAAGTTCAAGCTCATGGCACTGTTCTACGAGAAGACGCTCACTCCGCCGAATCCTCTCCGTCGGGTGGCCGTACCCGTGCCCGCCGGTCCCACTGGACCTGCGGCGCCTGCCGGACGCGTAGTCCCCACCTACGGCCGAGGCAACCGGGGCGACGTCTGGGGGATCAGCGGCCTGCTGGCCGCCGCTACGGCAGTCACCGACCCCGAATTGTCGCGCACCATGCAGTGGTCCTGGCGCGAGGCGGGCTTCAACGAGTTCTTCTCGCACAACACCGCTGGCATGGCCCCGCTCTTTGTCAATCGCTTCCTGCCCGCCGAGGCCCCGGACTGGCGCTCCGAGTTCTACCCCCATCTGGGCTATCTCCTCCGCGATCACGTCGGTTCCCCCGAGGAGAACTACCTGCTGTTTGTCTCTCAGTACCAGCGCTCCGCCGACGGCGAGATCTGGCCCCCCGACACCGGCGCGATCTGCAACTGGTTTGCGCTGGGCCGGCCGCTGGGCGGTTCCTTTGTGCGCGTGCCCGAACTGACCCATACCCTGACCGTCAACCGCGTTTCCCTCGCCACCAACTGGGACCCCGGCGACGGGCAGGCCACGGCCTCGGCTGGATACGTCACCGATACCATCCATGACGGCTTCGCCCTGCTACCCGGCGTCGAGTATGTAAGCGCGGGCTTCACCGTCAAGGAGATCGCCGGACACAACCTGTCGCTGCCCGCGGACATGCCGGCCTTCCCCCAACGGGAGAAGACCGGACGCGCTCCCTACCAGTGGCAGCGCCAACTTCTGCGCGTGAGCGACAGCCCGGACAGCGCGGCCAACTACCTCGTCCTGCGCGACACTGTCGCCGGCAACCAACCCACCCAGTGGCAGTTCTGGACGCTGTCGGAGAAGATCGGCACGCCCCAAGAGGTCGCCGATCGCGACGCCTTCCTCGCCGACAAGCCAGGAAGCAAGATTGCCCCCCTGCGCGAGTTGCGGGGCGATCGCTTTACGGCCCTCGGCCAGTTCGGCGTGGACGTGGACTACTACATCGCCGCCCCCACCGACGGCCCGCGCTACACCCTGCGCTACGGCCTGCAGGGCGGCGCCTACGGAACCCACGGCTACGACGAGTATCAGGACCTGCTCTACCTCCAGCGCGAGGGTGATGGGGAGTACTTCGTCGTTCTTTACCCACATCCGGCCAGCGAGCCGGCCCCGGCCTTCACCACTCTGGGCAACGGCACGGTCATCAAAGTCGCCAGTCCCGGCGGGACCGACTACTGCTTCCTGAGTCGCGGGGAGGTCACTACCCAGGCGGAGGCCGCCACCTTCACCGGCACTGCGGCTACGGTGCAGGATCACCCCGATCGCCTGGCCCTGGCCCTCGCTGCGCCAGGATCATTGCGCTACCGCGACTTCGCCCTCACTGCGTCCGGGCCTGCCTGGCTGCAGATTTCCCCATACGCGGCGACCGTGCTGGTGCCCGCGGCCGGCCCCACCCGGGTGACCCTGAGCCTTCCCGACAACTGGCGGCTGGCCGACGGCCAGGCCGGGACTGGACTGAGTAGGCAAGGGGATGGTTACGTCCTTACCCTCCCCGCCGGCCAGAGCCGGGCAGAACTGCTCAGACAGTAGGCTCGCACGGGTCCAGCCACGGATCCACACGATTAGCCATTCGCGCCCGGCTTCGCACTATCGTCCCCTGGGGCAACCAGTCTATCTCGGCGGGGGTCCCGCCCCCTGGCACTACCGCTAGGGTAACCACCCAAGAGGGGAGAGTCGCGAAGTCAATAGCCTGCAGTATGTCCCGGGGACGTGAGATCTGGTCCAAGCAAATGACCATGCGATAGCACTTAGTCGGCTGAGGGCAGTCTCGGTAGGCCCGAATCGTTCCGTCCTCGGCAGCAGAGATCTCATGTAGGCGGAATGGTGAAATTCGCCTACAGCGTACCTCACAAACGGCATGACGCCACGCTCCTCGCCGTTCGGTGCGAGAATTGCAGGTCCAACCCTGACGGCCAGCGGCCACTGCGGGGGGGGGCCTTCCCTCGAGGGCAAGCGGCCATTGCTGGGCGTCCTGTGGGTTCGTCCCTGCCACGATCACTTGACCACGGCAGGGAGGGCTGGCCCCAAGCTGGCCAGGCAATGGAGGCCCCACGAAGCGCCCCGGCTACTGACAAGCTGGGCTCGATAGCGGTGCCCTTGACCGAGGAGGAAGTATCCGCAGTCCCAACGGCGAAGTTCCGTACCAGACAGGTGGTTGCTCAGCCCATGCACGGAGAGCACCATCTTGACATGAGTAATCTCAGATTACGATAGAGAAGCTCCTCTTCACACGAGCATGACTCCGGAGGAATCGCTATGCGCGGCCTTATGCGTTCCCTGCTCCTGTCCTCGGTGCTCCTGGGTGTGTTGCCGGTATGGGCCCAGCAGATTGCCGATCCAGTCGATGTCGACTGGAAAGACACCGTTGCCACCTATCAGGCCGAAGCCCTGACGGTCGGCCCCTCGGCGAGGCTGGTGGCGGACGCCCAGGCCCAGGAGGGCAAGGCGGTCGCGGCCGTCATCGGGCAGGGGCGGGCCGGACACATCCTCAGCGGCGGGTGGGTGCCGGTGCGGCCCGATCAGAAGTACGAGATCACCTTCCACATGCGGTTCGATGTGAAGGTGGTCTCCCCAGCGGACACTCCCATGCCCATTTACGTGGGCACCGAGGACAAGGCCGCGTCCTCGCGCTTCGGCTGGCCGCTGCGGCTGGAGGCGGTCTACAAAGGGAGCGAAAAAGAGGCCGCTGTCTCCGTCATCCACTGGCGCTTTGCCCGCATCAGTGACGTCCAGCAGGCCGGTCAGTATCATGATTACGTCATCACCGTTGACACCCCGCCGCCGGGAGTAGTGGGCTTCCGCGCTTACTGGTACGGGCGGGCCTTCGCCTCGGTGTGGATCGACAGTGTGCAGGTCCGTGCGCTGCCCGCGGTCACCGAGACGGAGGCACTAAAGGACGTGCCCGCGCCCGCTTTCACCATCGACCATGCCCATCCGAAGACGCTGGTGGTGAACGGCGTCTACCAGTGGACCTACCGCGTGCCCGAGCTGATCGGCGGGCCGTGTGAGGCCGTGTGGCAATTCCCCGCCGACGCGGCGGGGCTGGCGGGCTACGACGCCCTGGTGCTGGCGGACGTGAACCTGGGCGACTTGAAACCGGCGCAGCGCCTGCTGCTCGCGGGATTCGTCAAGGCCGGCGGCGGACTGCTGGTGCTGGGCGGCCCCTATGCCTACGGGAAGAGCGCGGTGCACGTCTCGCCGCTGCTGCAGGAGCTGTTGCCGGTGCGGACCGCCGGTCTGTGGGACATCCGTAAGGCACAGGGCGGCAGTCTGCGTCTCTCTCCCAGTGCCGCCCTGTTGGCACTGGACTGGGCGCAGGACCCGCGCGTCTACTATTACCATGTGGCGACGCCGAAACCGGGGGCGCAGGTGTGGCTGACCGGGCAAACGCCGAACAGTCGCACGGCGCAGACGCCGCTGCTGGTCGTCGGCCGGCATGGTCAGGGGCAGGTGGCCGCCTTTCTCATCACTCCCTTCGGCCTTCCGCAAGCAGGAGAGACGCCGCTGTGGGCCTGGCGCGAGTGGGGCGATTTGCTGAACCTGACGCTGAAGACCATCACCGGCCGCCAGGGGCCGATCCCGGCGCCGGGCTACGTGGCGCCGGAAGTAAAGACGTCACCGCGCCCGCCGGCGCCCGCGGCGCGGCCTCCCGCGCCCGTCGAGGAGAAGCTGGACGGCGTGGCGGTGCTGAAGGTCTGGCCGGAGAAGCTGTGTGTGCGCCCGGGCGAGTGGGCGAAGGCGACGGTGACCCTCGGCAACGGCACTGCCGCGGAGGCGCCGGTAAAGCTGGTGGTCACTCTCGACAGTGGCCTGCATGAAACCACCGTGCTGAAGGAGATGGAACTGGTCCTGCCGGCCAACACCCGTCGGGAAATCCCGGTCACCTGGCAGACCGGTAAGGAGGAGGAATGGGGCCGTACGATCACTGCCGAGCTGCGCGCTGCCGACGGCACATCCCTGAGCCGCCAGTCCGAGGTGTTTACCATCGGCTGGAACAACTACCGTGTAGGGCAGTGCCGGCTGGTGCAGCCGTGGACGTGGGACCAGGGGGCGAAGACCTTCCCGGCTATCACCCCAGAGGACCGCTGGAGTATCTGGCTGCCCGGCATCCGCGCTGCCTACGCGACGACCACCGAGTACTTCTTCTGGGCGCCGGACGATTTCGGCAACTTGCTGCCGGAGAAGGACCAGTGGTTCTCCGGCCAGGCCACTTACCTCATCAGCCAGGAAGACATCCGCGCGGTCATCGACGCCGCCCACGCGCAGGGCATCGCCGCCGTCACCTACGGCAAGAAATGGTTTAGCGTGAGCGGCCTGCAGGCGGGTCGCGATGGTGTGGAGTTGATCCGCGAGCATCCGGAGTGGTGCGAGTGGGATGTGAACGGGCACCCGAAGTGGTGGTTCGACGCCGATAAGTATGGCTGGACCCTCGACCAGTGGCGTGATGAAATCGAGAACAAAGGCAAGCGCAGTATCGGTGGCGCCGCTGTGAACTGCGTGCCGGAGGACTGTGTGCGCTATGGCCTCGACCAGCTCATCCGCTCCGCGAAGAAGTATGGCTGGGACGGCGTGCGCTTCGACGACCATTTCACCGCCGATGCCGTCTTCGACGGCGGGCTGGCCATGGACGGCGAGACTACTGAGCACGGGCAGGATTACGAGGCCATCACCGTGCGCAATAACCGCCTCACCCGCGAGGTGACTAGGCAGGTACTGCCGCACTACTTGGTGGGCTTCAACTACGGCGGCACCTATACCGACTGGGGCGTGCGCCAGCCGGACGCCTTCGTGGAAACCTGCAAAGACGGCCAGTTCGTGATGATCGAGCACTCCGTCTGGTGGAACAGCCGCACGTGGCCGCAGGTCATCAACCTGCTGGCGCAGGAGAATCACCGTGTGCAGGCCCTCGGTGGCGTGCCGGGCATGGTCTCCATGAGCGCCAATGAGCATTTGGCCCACCGCTGGGAGACGGCCATCAACTATGCCAGCCAGGGGCACTACTACAATGTGCGGAACTGTCCGGAGGTGGTGCAGTACACCAAGTTCATGCTACGCTACGGCGAGGTGCTCTACGACCCCCGGACGCGTTACGAGGAGAACGCCGATTGGGTTTCGGTCACTCCTGCCGACCAGGTCATTTACCGCCCCTTCACCCATCGGCGCACACTGGATGCCGCCCACCAGCAGATAGTGGTGAGCCTGCTCAATGACCCTGGTGAGGGCAAAGTGGATGACCTCAAGACCGCCCCGGTCCCGGTGCAAGAGGCCATGGCGAGCATCACCATCCCGCCGGGGTGGATGGTGGCCCGTGCCTGGCGTCTGAACCCCGATGATCCGGCGCACCCCTGCACACCGATCGCTGGCGCCATGCGCAACGGCACGCTGGTCCTCACCGTGCCGTCAGTGGAGGTGTGGAACGTGCTGGTGGTAGAGTTGGAGAAGGGGAAGTAACGAGGCGAGGGTAATCGGCACGGGCTCGAGTCGCCGGCCGGAGGCGGCGCGGGAGAGCAGCACGTGGGTGCGGCTGTACCAGGACCGTCTGCGGACAGCAAGCACGGGCCCGCCCGTTAGGCCACCGGGCTAGGCCAGCTCATGGGCACCGGTCCAGCCCTGGGTGCCAAGGTGGCGGTTCTTGGGGAATTCGGTCAGGTCAACCTGGCGGACGGGGTCGTCCAGGTGCGCCTTCATCAACTGCAGGCGCGGGCTGTCGTCCGGATCCTTGTCGCGGGCGCGGAGCATCTCGGCGTGGTTCTCGATCTCGGCGAGCATGAGGTCGCGGAAGGAGGGGGTGCCGGGCGGGACGGTTTCGTCGCTGAGTTTGTAGAAGGAGGCCTGGATCCAGTGGCGCTGGCGGCGGAAGGTGGCGGGATAGCCGGCGAAGCTGTCGCGCTGGACCTGCAGGCACTGGCGCTGGTCGGGAGTGAGGTCGGGGCGGGCGAGCAGGTCGTCGAGGATCGCCAGACCCTGGGCGTAAGCAGGGAAAACGACCCCGTCGAGCTGGCGCAGGTAGGCGAGTTTGTCGTCGTGGTCGTAGTTCACCGCGCGCCAGATGCCGCCCTGCTGCGACTTCATCTTGGTCTCGTCCCGGAGCACCGGGGTCAGGAAGTAGTCGAGGTCGTGCTCGCCGAGGAGATTCTCGTCGGGGACGAGGGGCATGCTGTTCACCAGGGGTTGGAGGGGGAAGAAGTGACCGCCGGGGGGGACGGGCTTCTCGCGGGCGGCGGTTTCGGTCAGCCGCCACACCTCCAGCAACTGCGGCGCGAGGGCTGAGCCGACCCACTGCTCGGCCAACTCGCGGACCACCTGGTCGGTGGGGCGAGGACCGTGGCTGATGGCGTCGAGCAGGACGGCGCTGTTGGCACTGTAGCGGCCGCGGCCGGCGCCGCCGATGAGGTTGGTGACGCCCCAGCGGAGCAGCTTGCAGATGATCTCGTGGGTCTCCCAGGGGCGGGGATCGTCGCCGGCGTAGTAGTAGGGACTGTAGTTGGCGTAGACTAGGCCGCCATTGTCGCGGATCTGGCGAACGCGGGCCTCGTAGTCGGCGTCCTGCCAGGCGCGGACCTTCGCGCGCTGCTCAGGGTTGTTGTGCACCTGGGGGCCGACGGCCTGGGTGCCCCACCAGTCCTCGAGGCCCCCGCCCCACGCGAAGGCGCCGTAGACGGAGGAGGCGGCGCCCTCGGGGGCGTCGGTGATAAAGTCACGCTTCTCCGCGGGAGATAGGCCGGAGGTCATCACGACGCGGAACTCAGGGTTGATCTCCCGCGCGGCGGTGATGAGAGTCTCGGCGAAGACCTGGGCCTGGCGACCGGTGGGGACGTCCTGGCAGCCATAGGGGCCATTGGGGCCGGCGTAGAGATGTGAGGAATAGCAGAATCCGCCGCCGGAGTCGTTGGTGAACAGGTGCATCTCGTCGATCTCGGGGACGAGTTCGAGCATACCCCTGATGAGCTGGCTGTAGTGGTCCTGCACCTCTGGTAGCATGGGACAGAGGGCGAAGAGCGGGGTGGTGGAGCAGGCGGGGTTGTCCACGCGGGGTCCGCGCAGAGCGGGATAGCGGCGGAAGAAGCTCTCCGGCATGAAGGTCATCTCGACGCAAAGCATCGCGCAGCGGAATCCATGGCGGCGGGCGAGGGCGGCATTGCGCAGCAGCAGCTTGCGGTTCTGTTCCAGGAGGGAATCGTGGTAGAGGCCGACGTTGTAGGTGGAGGTGACGTACTGGTCTGGGGTGGGGCCGAGGGTGGTGAAGCGGAGGTAGGAGTTCTCCGGATCCATCACCCAAGGGATGGAGACGAGGGCCTCGTTGATGACGACGTGGGTGACGCCAGCGCGGCGGAGAGCCTCGACCTTGCGGTCGAGCACCCCTTCCCCGGCCTCGGAAAAGTCTGAGGCCATGAGACCGCCGCCAATGATGCGATCGATAGTGTTTGAGGTCATGTCGTTTGGGATCCTTCCGCAGAATGCTGCCTATTTCGCCACGGCGACGCTGTCACCTTCATTGCGAAGAATCTGAGGCCAATCCGCCAGGCGCAGGCGATCCTGGCGGAAGTAGAAGCGCAGACCCGGCAAGCAGCGGAGGTCCTGCAGGTGCTTTTGGACGCAGACGTGATCCCCCCGGGGAGTGACCTGGGGAAAGCCCTGCGAGGTCTGGGAGTGAGTGCAGATGGCGAGTACAGAGCAGCGGGTGAGGCGACTGGCGCAACGCCTACAGGGGCAGGCCCCTGCCGGCGGCCACAGGAAGTTCCCAGGACGCGCCGGAAGCCCCCAGGCAGGGGGTAAGACGTCTCCCCTCGGGGTGAGCGGCACTTACAGGCCGTCCTGGGGATCCCACAGAGCGTAACGTTCTTGCGGAGGTGGCAGCAGGTGGCCAAGGAAGCTCGGTGCGACTTTCCGGCAAGCAGAGGGGGACAAGAGCAAGGTCACAGGTTGGCAAGGTGGGCGGGCATCGCGGGGGGGTGTCCTCGCGCAATGCCCGCCCTTACTCAGCCGTCCGAGCTACGCTGCGTTGCTACTCGCCCGCGATCCGGTCGATGCGGCGGATACGTTGGTAGGCGGTGTCCGTGACGTACAGGCTCCCGGAGGCGTCCAGGGCCATGCCGGAGTCGGCGAAGCCAAACTTAGCCACCAGGCCGGAGCCGTCCAGGTAACCGGTGCCTCCGTCGGTCATCTTTTCCACGGTCCACGAGCCGGCCAGCTTGGGATTCGTGCCGGTCAGACGAAGCTGGTAGACCCGGTCCGTGGACGAACTCTTGAAGTAGCAGATGGTGCCCGGCCGGTTCACCACGCAGGCGCCATGGACTAGTGTGACCCCCGTGGCGATGTCGGTAAGCGTGCCATCGGCGTCCAGTCTGGCTATCTCATTGGTGCTCGCGTTGGCGACGAATACGTTGCCGTGGTCATCGACCGAGCAGTCCTGGGTGAGGGCAATGGTGGTCAGATTCTGTACTACCCGGTACTGGGCGGCGGTGGCCGTGAAGGGGTCCACGCCCGGCAGCGGTCGGATCTGGTACAGCCGGTTCTTAGCAGTATCGACCAGCCAGAAAGCCCCGGTCAGGTCACACGACAGCCCGTAGGGGCTTTGGAGTTGCAGGGCGTCCCCGGTGGTGCCCGTGTCACTGACGCCACCCCCGGCCACCGCCGTCACGCTGACGGTGGTGTTGGTGGAGGGGTAGCGCACGATCCGGAAGATCTTGTTGGAGTCGATGGCCGCGACATAGACGAGCTGCGTGCCGGACGTGGAGTGGGTCTCGTCGATGGTCACGTCAGTGGGCCCGTTGACGATCACTCCCTTGAGGGGCACGGTCCGCACTTGGCCGAAGGGGGTGATCTCCCGCACGGCGTCGTTGTACCGGTCCGCCACGAGGACGGCGCCATTGGACGCCACGCACAGCCCGTACGGGCCGTAGAACTGAGCCTGATGAGCCGCGCCATCGGCGAAGCCGAACACGCCGGAGCCGGCTATGGTGGTGACCCGGGCATGGGTTAGGAGTCGGGGGAAGTTGCCGGGCAGGGCGCTGTCGGTGCGCACATGCACGCCCCAGACGATAGTGGTTGCGGTGAAAGGCACTTGGAAGACCACTTCCCGCCCGGCGGTCACGCCGCTG
>JALGSV010000041.1 GCA_029821755.1 Candidatus Zipacnadum vermilionense
TCGCCCCCCGCCAAGCCCGCGCCGCAGCCCGCTCCCGCCCTGCCGCCGCCTGCGCCAGCTGTTGCGCCTACCCCCGCTCCCGCCCTGCAGCCGTCCGCGCCGGCTGTTACGCCTACCCCCGGTCCCGCCCTGCAGCCGCTTGCGCCAGCTGTTGCGCCTACCCCGGCTCCCACACCTGCTCCGCTCCCCCCGCCAGTTTCCGCGGCGGCCTCAGTGCGAGAGCAGTCCATCGCCTTCTTGAAGTGGTGGGTGCCGGCGGTAGTGGGGGCGTGGGCGGTGGCTATGGGCATCTGGCTGGCGCTTCGTCATCGGCGGGCAGCACACGCCCGAGGGCCAGCGGTCAGCCGGTAGACGAACCTCACGTGCCGCGGGCCTTCTGGCCCGCGTTCCCCCTCGTATCCCTTACCCGTGCGTCAGTAGGAGGAGTCTCACCATGATCGTCGATCGTCTCGAGAACGCCGCGCGGTACTTCGCGCTCAATCCCGGCTTCGAGGCCGCCTTTCGCTTCCTGGCGGAGGCTGACCTGAGCAGTCTGCCCGTGGGGTCAACCGAACTGGACAGCCCGCGACTGCGTGTGGACATGCTGCAGGCCCCAGCCAAGACCCGCGACAAGATCAAGTTGGAGGTCCACCGCCGGTTCATTGACATCCAGTTCCTGATAAGCGGGCAGGAGCAGTTCGGCTGGAAGCTCACTTCGGAGTGCACCCAGCCGGAGGCCGACTACGACCCCGTGAAGGACCGGATTCTCTACACCGACGAGCCGGAGGCCTGGTTCCCGCTGTTGCCGGGGATGTTCGCCATCTTCTTCCCCGAGGACGCCCATGGGCCGATGCTGGGGGAGGGGGAGCTGCGCAAGGCCGTCGTGAAGGTCGCGGAGGAGTGGGGGTAGAGCGGGGGAGGCATGGGGACAGTTGACGTCTGTGCGAAGCAGCCTCGGAGTCCCACCCCTCCCCGGACCTGTGGAACACGAGCGAGGGACGATTGCTGGAGTGGCCCGGCGGGGTGCGTGATCGCGTAGTCGGTGAAGAGCGGTTTCGGCCCTGTGATCGGATTCAAGTGGGTATAGGACTACTGCGTATTGCCGGCGCAGTGCAACCCGAAGACGTCCCCCAGCAAGGAATCGTCCGGGCGCGCTCCCTCTCTGGTGAGCAGAGAAGTGTACTTGCCGGTGTACAGAGGACCGCCAGCGCAAGCCCCTTCCCGGATGGCCGTAGTCCCCTGCTTGTCCATCACCAGCACTCAAGGTCGCGACAAGGCCGCTCGCCTGTCTCCGCAGCTTGCCACGGCTTGCGGAAACAGCCGGTGTCGCTCAGTGGACGGGCTGCGGCCCCTGGCCCCAGCGGCTGCGCTCAACCAGCCACAGACCAGTCGGCTCGGCCGCCCCTGGGGGCTGCGGCAAGGGTGAGGAGCCGGCGGTAGCGATGAGGCATACCCCCGGCGGCGCCTGCAGACTCCCGTCCGCCGTCACCGATTCCAGCCAGGCCTGGGCGGACTGGCTGCGCAGCGCTACTGCCCCTTTCGCGCCACTAATCGTCACGTCCACAAAACGGGTGTACTGATGTCCAGCGACGTCAACCATCACCGGCGGCTGCGGGCCCTGGGTATGGATCACCCGGCTATGGTACATGAGCGCCGTGGCGTTCCCGGACTGAATGAAACTGACGTAGGGCGCGCCGTCCCGCTGACCGCAGTTCTCGATCAGGCAATGGTCCAGGAAGTTGAACAGCCCGGCGTGGCCCATGAGGACCACGCCCGAGCCTCCGGTGTTGCGGACGGTGCAGTCTCGCAGCATCGTGTGCAGGAACAGGCCGGGCGCTCCATCCACCGAGGCGATGCGAATGCCATTCTCGCTCTGCCCCGTAAAGTTGCAGCGCCACAAGGTGATCTTGTCAATGAAGTGTCGGTTCCAGCCGGCAGCGATGAAGCCGTATTGCCCCCCGACAAAGTCACAGTCTACCAGCACATTGCCATGGTCGAAGGAGTCGACGGCAAAGCCGGCCACCTGCGGATTCTCGAAGCGCACCCGGCTCACGAGCCAGCCGGAGGTGTTGCCGAGGATGTAGAAACAGTATTGTCCTCCCCGTAGGGTCAGATCGCTCAGCACGGCGCCCGTCACAGTCTGGTCGGGCCCGGAGCGCACAATTCCGGGGCAAGTGGCGTCCGCCACGAGAATGCTCCTGTCTCTCCCCTCGCCGACCATCGAGACGGGCGGCATCGGTCTGCCCAGGCGGTAGGTTCCCGCCGGCACGTAGACCACATCCTCCAGGGCGGCGGCGCGGCAGAAAGCCTCGGAATCATCAGTGCGGCCGTCGCCTTTCGCGCCGTAGTCGCGCACGCTCTTCAGGCCCATCTCTCCCCAGGTGAAACGCAGCGTCGGGGGACCCCAGGTCGGAGGATCCAGCCGCCGGCTCGGGGACAGGGGCGCGGCGCCGGAAGCCAGGTCCTGTTGCTGTTCGCCCTCCAGGACGGCCCCCCGAAACTGCTCCCCCAGGAACTGGGCGGCGATGAGGGCGCGGCGTCCGGCAGCCCCGGTCAGGTTGAGCTTGGCCTTGCCGAATCCCAGCTGCCACAGCACCAGGTTGGGGTCGTCCGATTCCAGCGTGGCACCGACGAGTCCGCTGGTGGGGCCTTGGCCCCCGGCATAGAGATGGGCACCGGCGATGGTGTTGTCGCGCCCATTGAGCCGCAGTTGCGGGCCCTCCCAGGTCTGGTGTTGGTAGCCGGGCCGGTTCAACTGAAGGGTAGCCAGGCTGATGAGCTCCAGGTCCGCCCGCCGGGCCTCGTGCAGATCGAACATCGGGCCGGTCAGCGCCTCCCCGGGCAGGCCCACTCCCATGCCCTCGGTGCTGAGCCCCCGTACCACCAAGTCCTGCACGGCGCGCGCGGTGAGCGCATACCCCATGTTGCAGTTGACGGTGTTGTTGAGCAGCAGACCCGGCCCGGAATCCGGCGCGTCGAAGTAGAAGCCGGTGAGGTTGGAGCCATGCTGAATCAGGCAGCGAACCACCGATAGATTCCGCATGCGACCCTCGACTGCGATCCCCGCCCGCCCGGCGGTAGCCGTGCAGCCGAGGAGGGTCGAGTCATGCACGTCGGTGAACAGGATCCCGTCGCTGGTGCGGCCGCGGTAGTTGTTGGCGTCGTTGGGCACGGGTTTCCCGTCACCGGGCGCGGAGAAATCGCAGCGCTCGAAGTACAAATGTCGGGCCGTGCCCCCGTGCTGATACACGGCCGCGGGCGGCCCTCCGTAGAAACGGACTCCTCGGAAGCTCACGTCGTGAACCTGCCCTATCAGCGCCACGGCCGGGACACCCTCACCGCGGAGCGTTGCTCCCAGGCCGACCACGTCCACGCCACTGGGCACCTCGATCGGCTTCGAGACCTTGTACGTGCCCGAGGAGAGGAACAGGGTATCCACACCGTGGGCCGGATCGAGGACAGCGACAGCTTTGAGCATGGCCTCGGTGTCGTCGGCCACGCCATTGCCGGCGGCGCCGAAATCGTCCACGCACACCACGCCGCCTTTCCTTATCGGCGCTGCCGGCGCCGAAGGCTCGACCACGGGAAGCGCGGTAGCGTCGTAGAGGGGGTCGGCGGCGGCCGCCTGAATCGCCTCGCCAGTACCGGCGAAGTAGCTGGGGCCGGCGCTGAGGTCCTGTAACTCCAGACGGCTCATCTGGCCGGGAAAACCGAACGCGTTGTCTTGGTCGACTTTCTGCGGTGTCATGCTGCAGTCGTAGTCGCGCTGCCAGGCATCCAGGCGCCCATCCACATAAAGCGCCACCACCGACCAGGGGTAATGGGCCAGTTGACTGACCGCCGCCATGTGATGCCAGCGGCCGTCGTTGACCCGCCGCACCCCCCGCAGGTGATGACTGCGGGCGTTGAACCCCTCCGCGTCCCACGCCAGGCGCCCCCGCGCAAGACTAAGGGTGATGCCGCTGGGAATCTCCCGGTCTCCCCACATGCCGGTGCCGTGCAGGCAGCGGATGATCCCGTTGGCGCCGGTGGTCTTGATCCATGCCGCCACTCGCACCGCCCGTAGGCCGGGCGGCACCTGGGCGTGTAGGTTGACTAGCGCGGTCGGAACAGAGTAGTTGCTCAAGGAGTTCTCCGCGACTCGCGTGCCGCTGGCCAGAGTGACGAAGGAGAGATTCTCGTTGCCGGCGGCCGGTCCTCCGGCGGTCCCGGCGTTGTTCAGGTCGCCGGCCAGTAGGTAGCGCTCCAGAGCAACCGGTTGGGCTGCCCCAGCGGTCGCGGTTTCCACCACGATCATGAGCACAACAGTCAAGCGGACATGCTTGCACATGGTTCGCCTCACCTCGGAAGAGCACGTCGGGTCCGACTGACCGTCGCCGCGCCCCGTACTGGATTGGGATGTTCTTTGCCGGAGTGAGGAATTACTTCTCTGCTCGGAGGTCCTCGCGAGCCCGTGAAACCAAAAACGACTACTGAGCAAAGGAGGAATTCACCGCACCGATGAAGTACATATGCTCTAGCAGCGGGCGCCGCAGTTCTGAATTGCCGTTTCTGCGCCGGCGATGTTCCGCAGGACACATGCGCGCGGGTGTGCTCACCTGGGGCGTCTTGCTGGGGGTGCTGTTGTCCCCCGCCGTGCAGGCGGTAGAGGTTACCTACCGGCTGCCCGTATCTTCGGCCCCCGCCATGTACCGGGTGACGGTGGCGATAGTTCCGGCCGACCGGCCGGAGTGGATCGTCCGCACGCTGCTGAGCGGAGCGGTACGGGAGGTAACGCGGCAGAATCAGGGCCGTTTCATCGAGAGCTGGGATGGCCTAGACGAGGACGGTTTTCCGGTTAAGCCGGGGCGGTATACCTGGAAAGGCGTATACATGCCGGCGGCTAAGTGGGCGATCGACGGCCAGTACCATACCTTCACCGCCAAGTTGGCCGTGGCCGCGGGCGCGACGCTACATCCCCAGCCCGATGAGGACGCCCTGCCCATGATCTTCCAGGGCGTCTCTACCTCGCCGGTCAACGACGTGGCTACGACTCCCGACGAACGGCTGCTGTTCTTGGGGGAGTACATCGAGAACGGCACCAACCCGCTGCTGATAGACCCGGAACTCTCCGGGGCGAAGCAGTTGCTCTGGGGCGCGCCCTCCGGCGGCGTCGGTGGCGCCAATGCCGTGGCCGGTGACGAGGACTTCGTCTACGCGGTAAGCGGGCAGGGGGACAACGACCTGATCACCCGCTACGACGCCAAGAGTGGTGGGCGGTTGCCCTTTGGCAGCGGCCAGGGGACATACCTCGGGAAAGTCTTGCTCTTGCCCCAGACGGCCAGAGGGGAGCGGGACACCGCCGTGAGCCTGGCCGCCCAGAAAACTGCGGCCGGTCGGCACTACCTCTATGTGCCATTACTGCGCGCCGGCAAGCTGTTGGTCCTCGACGGCGATACGGGTGAAGCTCTGGCGGAGGTGCCCGGTCTGGTCAGCCCCCGGGGCACGCGCCTGGATCCGTTGCAGCCGGACCGCAAGCTGTTCGTGTTGTGCCGCGGTCTGGGGGACCAGGCGGGCGGCTTCGTGGTAGCGGCCGTGCCCTTGGAGGAGGGCCTGCCTGACGGATCGCCGGCAGTGGTCGTGCCCCTGCAAGGCCTCGGTGCAGCGGAGGTGGCCGCGGCGGGCGAGGTTACCGACGAAATCTACACCTCCGAACGTTTTCCCTTCTCCACTTTCAGCCAGGCGGTCCTGACCTGGAACTGTCGACTCCAGCCGGCCCTGGGCCTGGGCGTGGACCGTCAAGGCAACTTCTACGTAGGGAACCAGATCGCCAACCAGGTCTGGAAGTATTCGCCCTCCGGGGAGTTGCTGCTCAAGATCGGCAAGGAGGGCGGGCAACAGGCGGGCAAGTTCGATCCCGCAGCCATGCGAGTGCCGATGGGCCTGACTATCTACTACGACGGCGAGAACGCCGGGCATCTCGTGGTAGCGGAACGAGCTCCGTGGCAGCGGGTCAGCCGCTGGAGCCTGGAAGGGCGTGTCGAGAGGGACTGGTACGCCAGCGCCTACGCCTTCCCGCCGGCGCCCGATCCGGCCAACCCCCAAGATGTGTATGTGGCTGGCGATTGGCCAGGAACCGCTCGGTACTGGGTCAACTACCAGACGGGGGCCTGGCAGCTAGACGCGGTCTGGCCCACCCAGCCCGGCGCCATCGGCGACAGCCTGCTGGGCGGCATGGGTACCGCTCGTCTGCGGGTGTACCGGTTGGCCAACCGGACTTTCCTGGTCGCCAGTTGCGCTTTCAATGCTAAGTACATCTACGAGGTGGACGGTTACCGCTTGATCCCTCGCGCCTCCTTGGGCGCGTACCTGCTCCAGCCGGATGTACAGCGTCTGGGGGTGGACGTCACGGGCGCCCCCATGCGCAACTGGAACCTTGGCTACGGGACGACGGAGGTGTATGTGCGGCCCTGGGCCTGGCGCGACCGGAACGGAGACGGAAAAGACCAGTTGGAGGAGATTGACTTCTCTCCGCCGCCCGTGGTGCCACCGTACAAGACTCCCGAGGAGGTGGCGATGGCCTTTCGCAGCTACTGGGGCGAATACTACGATCAGGACCTCAATCTGCTACTCCCCGAGGCCTCGACACCCACCGCCACGCGCTATGCCGTCATCCCCCGTACAGGCTGGGATGCTCGCGGCAACCCGATTCTCTCCTGGGCCAACCTCAAGATACTGTTCAACGATCCGGCCCTGGCCGCCGAAGGCCAGCGGGAGCCCGGTTTTGGAGCGGTGGCGCCGGGCCCAGACGGGAGTTACTATCGCACGGAGTTCTATGGCCCGCCCTGTCCGGGAGGCATAGACCACGGCGCAGATTACTCCTTCGCCAAGGTGCTGCGGCTGCGCCCCGACGGCCAGGGCGGGTACCGCCTAGCCTGGCGTGTCGGACAGCACGCGCGGGGTATCGCCCAGCCCGGTGAGATGTACGTCCCCAGTTAGGTCTCCGAGCCGATCGGAGACATCGTGGGCGTACACGACCTCAACGGCACCTTCCACCTCTACACCACCGACGGTTTGTACCTAGACACCCTCACCAATGACCGCTTCACCCACGGCTTCCCCCGCACCGCTTACGACCTGGACGGCGAGATGTTCGGCGGGCGGATGTTCCTCAACCGGCAAGACGGGCAGGCCTACCTACTGCAAGGACACAAGGCGGTGAGCATTTTCCGGATTGAGAACCTGACCAAGCCGGGGGTCGTGAAACCTCTGCCCGGCCCGATGCAGACCTTCAACCTGACTGCAGGCGAGATCGCGCCCGCGGCCGAGTGGGCCCTGGAACGGAAAGGGGATAGACCGCTCCTGGTGGTCATGCCCGCCGCTGGTGGCGCTCCCGCGCTGGATGGCTCGCTGCAAGGCTGGTCCCAGGCCAGTGAGGTGAAGTTCGGCCTGGACCGCGACCGCCAGGTGGAAGCTCGCCTGCTGTACGATCGGGAGCGGCTGTATGTGCGGTACCATGTCCGGACCGGTGGGCCGCCCGCGACGACGACCCCCGGGAACTTGGCGCGAGCCTTCACCCATGAGGCCCACGCCGATGTCCTCGGCCTCTATCTGCAAGGCGACCCTGCCGCAGACCCCCAGCGGACTACACCCGCTCTCGGCGACGTGCGCTTCCTGCTGGCTCTGGTTCCGGGTGCGGAGAACGGTCCGCGACCCGTGGTGGTGGGGCTGTACGGAGTCTACCCTGAGGGCGCCAACCCGGTGACCTACGCGAGTCCGGTCGGGGAGGTCAAATTCCAGGAAGTGCGAGTGATCGCCGAGGCACAGACGGGATATGTAGCAGACGAGGATGGGGCCGGTTTCACCCTTGCGGCGGCGATTCCGCTGACGGCGGTGCCCTCTCTGGCCCCCCACGCGGGACTGGTCACCGGGGTCAACTTCGACGCCGTCTTCGCCAGTGGCGCGCGGGTCTGGTGGAGCAACACCGGTACGGATCCTGCCGCAACCCTGATGAGCGACGAATTTTCTGAGGCCCGAGTCTACCCCCATATCTGGGGCCAGGCCCAGTTCGCCGATCCCCGCCGCTTCACGCTGACTCGCTGGAGCACGATCGGTTTGTTCGGCCACCCCGACTTGGCCAAACACGGCACTGACATCGTCCCCTTCATGCAACTGCTGGCCGCGCAATCCTATCCCCCGGAGCAAGGTGTGGACTTGCAGGCGACATACGAGGGAGACCTGACCCGCACCTGGCAGGGGCTGATCGGGAAGGCCGCGTGGCGGCAGGTGGAGGCTGAGCCGGGCGGTTGGGTGCGGCTCGATCGGGCCTTCCAGATTGCGGGCGACGACAGCCGGGGCACCGCCTATGCCGCTGCCTGGCTCTATTCTCCGACCGCGGTCAAGGTGAAGCTTACGTAGAGCCGCGCGGTATCGCTTGGGCTCACCGCCTCTGGCTTAACGGAAAGGAACTGGAGCGAGTGCTGGCACCGGGACGGGGGCCGCAGCAGTTCAGCATCAAACCTGACCAGGAGATCGAGTTGAGCGCGGGCTGGAACCGGCTGCTACTGCATTGCGACGGCTGGGCGCACACTTGGCTGTTTGAGAACATGGGCGGCTGGAGTTTCCGCTTTACGCTGAGCGGCGAGGAAGGAAACATATGGGGACTGCGGGCAGAATCGGCCGGGCCGGAGACCCCCGGGCCCTGACGCACGCGGGTATCTCCGCCGGCGACCGACGAGTCCTCCGCTCGCCGGCCGTAGAAGCCAGGGATTCGCTGCTGCCCCCCCACGAGTCACAGGGGGTCCTGAGGCGCCGCCTCCTAGTCTCAACGAGTGATAGTCATGCGCGCTACCGGCACGATGGTCAGACGACTCGCAATCTTGACGGCGCTGTTGGCGGGGACGGCGTTGCCGGCCCTGGCGGGCAGTAAGGAGCAGATTACGGAGTATCCGCACGTGACGCTAACAAACGGATCGGTCACGCTAACCGCTCTGCTGCCGGATGCCGAGCGGGGCTACTACCGCGGCCCCCGCTTTGCCTGGTCGGGGATGATCGGGCGGGTGGAGCATGCTGGCTACACTTGGTTTGGTCCGGTCCGCACGCCACACGACCCTTTGGGCGGCGAGGGAGCTATTGGCACGGCAGAGGAGTTCGGGATGGGCACGAACGGTTTGCCCCCGCCGCTCGGGTACCAAGAGGCCAAGGTGGGAGAGCCCTTCCTCAAGATTGGGGTCGGCCTGCTGAAGAAGACGGCCGACCAGGATTACTTCTTTGGACGGTCGTACGAGATCGTGCAGCCGGGGCAATGGCAAGTCCAGTCCGGCCCGACCTGGGTGGAGTACCGGCAGCAGATGTCGCTGGGGCCCTGGGGCTATGCCTACACGGAGCGGATCAGCCTGTTCGCGGACCGGCCTGGCTTCGCCATTCAGCACACGCTGCGCAACACCGGGGCCCGCGCCTGGGAGCAGGGCCACTACTGCCACAACTTCTTCTCCATGGACGGCGAGGCGATCGACCAGCGTTACGTCGTACGGTTTCCCTTCCTGCCGCAGGCTGAGCGCGACCTGGGTGACAAGGCCCATCTGATCGGCCGCTCGCTGTTCATGAACCGTGCCTTGCCGGGCGAGGCTGTCTTCACTGAACTGGCCGGGCTACCAGGGAACAACGGAGGAGAATGGCTTCTCCATCGAGAATCGGCGCGCCAGGACGGGAGTAGCAGTCCGGGGCGACCTGCCGGTGGCTCGGTTCAACTTCTGGTCAGGATCGGCCGCCATCAGCCCGGAGCCCTTCGTGCTGCTCAGGGCGGAGCCGGGACAGGCAGTAGACTGGACCAACACCTACTCATTGCTGGTCGGGACCAGGGGCTGGTGAGGCGGGCCCGACGCAAGACGGACCACCGAATCGCACCGAGGACCTCAGGGAGTGATGACGATGCGAGGTACTACCCAACTGATTCTGCGGATGTCGGCCGTCGCTGTGCTCATGGCACTAGCCGTCTCACTGGTGGGGGCGGCGGTGGAGATCGAGCCCATGCGCGTGGTTCCCGCACCCGACCCAGTGAAGATCGATGGCGACCTGGGTGACTGGGACCTGAGCGGCTGGTACCTGGCCTGCCCCAGCGAGGACGTCGCCCAGGAGATGCACGGCTGGCTGTACGCCATGTACGACCAGAAGAACCTCTACCTGGCCGCCGAGGTGGCCGACCCCAGCCCGATGCAGAACCAGGCCAGCCTGGCCCTGTGGCGTGAGCCGTGGTGGGGCGACGACGTGGAGTTTCGCATGGTCCTCAAGCCCGAGGACCCCGCCACCAAGCGCGAGATCGGGGTCTACTACTCCGAGCCGGCCCAGCGTGGCGAGTTCTTCGGCAACATACCAGAAGGCGTCTTCGAGAAGAGCCAGGTCGTCTGCCACAAGTGGCCGGACGGCAAGGGCTATACCTTGGAGGTGGCCATCCCGTGGGAGGCCTTGCTGTCGGGCTTCGCGCCCGCGCCGGGTCAGAAGATCACCTGGACCATGGGGATCATCTACGGGGTGCCGGGGAAGGTCACCAACTACGGTGTGCGGGCCAAGGCCTGCGGCGACAACTCCTTTTTCGGCACGAGCGGCTGGGGCAGCGCCGTCTTCGAGCCCCAGGGGAAGCTGAACCGGCCCAAACCCGCGCTCACCCGCCCGGTCTTGCGCACCGTGGTCCCCGGGGCGCAGAAGCTGTTCCCGATCAAATACGACCTGAAGCAGGATTCGACGGTCAGCCTGGTAATCTGCAACGAGCAAGGGCAGATCGTGCGGACGCTGCTCAACGCGGTCCAGCGCAAGGCAGGGCACCACGACGAGCCCTTTGACGGGTTGACCGACACTGACCTGGCCTATGGGGACAACCTGGGCGGCCCGGCGCTGCCCGACGGCAACTACACCTGGAAGCTAATCGCCTCGCCACTCCAGAAGCCTGTGCGCCTGGAGCATCACATGAGCTTCAGTGGGCACGGCGATCCGCCTTGGGCGACCAAGGACCAGACCGGCGCTTGGTCGAGCGTCTACGGCTACATCCAGGCGCTCTGCAGTGACGGAAAGGACCTCTACGCGCTGTGGTCGTCCGCAGAAGTCAGTCCCAGTCTGCTCAAGATCACCCCGGCGGGGAAGAAGGTCTGGGGTGCCCAACCCAAGGGGTCGGCTATAACCACGGACGGCAAGCACGTCTACTGGGCCAACAGCCTCACCATCGACGACGGCAAGTCTTGCCAGGTGGAGATCGGTCGCCTCGATTGCGAGCGCGGCCTGATTGCGCCCTTCCGCAGTGGCGCTCCCGCCGTCCGCCTGGGGGCCGCGATAGACGCCGCCCTGATCCGGCCTCCGGCTACGGAAAGGCCCGAAGAGGAGGTCTTGTTTGACACGCTCTGCCCCGGCCTGGCGGTGCGGCAGGGCAGGCTCTATGTCTCGTTGCGGCACGAGGACCGGATTGCCGTGCTCGACGCCAACAGCGGGCGAGAGTTCCGCTCAATTCCATTGGCTAAGCCCAGCGGGATCGCCTTCGGCCCGGACGGGAAGTTGTACGCCCTGACCGGGCGCAGCCTGGTGGCGATTACCCCGGACGGCCGGCAGGTGACGCCGGTGGTGACCAGCGACTTGGAGGACCCCTACGGCCTGGCGGTGGATGATGCCGGCGATCTCTGGGTAAGCGACCGGGGCAGGGCGCAGCGCGTGTGCCACTTTGCTGCTGACGGCCGCCGGCTGGCCGCGCTAGGCCGGTACGGCGGTCGTCCCCCGGCGGGGAAACTGGACCCAGTGGTCGGCGATCTACGCCAGCCGGCCGGTTTGTGCACCGCCTTCGGCCGCGTCTACGTGGCGGAGGACAACTTGCTCAACCGCGTCGTGATCTTTGATCGCTCCGGCCGGTACCTCGACCACTGGCAAGGCTACACCAACGGCAACGACAGCAGCTTTGTGGACGAACAGAATCCGGAGTACATCTACACCCCACGGATCGACGGTCTGATTCGCTGGAAGCTGGACTACGCCCGTAGGACCTGGAAAGTGGATGCCTACTCCGAGGGGATGCTCGCGGGTCAACGCGACCGGACCTTCTGGCACTGGGCCTGGCGGCTGCACGGCAACCGCTACCTGGAGGACTTCTGGCCCAACGGCTACCGGGTGCATATGCATCCTCGCCTGATCCACTCCGAGGGCCAGACCTACATGTTCTCGGACGGGCAGCTGTACTATATGGCTGGCCCGGAGCTCTTTCGCGTCCTGGCGCTGGGCGGCATGTACAACTGGATGTGGTTCCCCGACAGCCTGGTGGACCAGGCGCAGAAGCGCTGGCCGCAACTGGACCTGTGGACCGCGGCCCCCGGCGGCCACTACTCCCCCAAGCCCCGCTTCTGGTGGCGCGACAACAACCGCAACGGGCTAATGGAACTGGACGAGTACGAGGTCACCAGCCGGGCCGATCTGGGCGTCAACGGCGGGGCCTCCTACATGGCGCCGGATATGCGCTGGTACTATGCCTTCGACGGCTACTTGTGGCGGTGGGAGCCGAGTGGCCGGGATTCGGCCGGGCTCGTCACCTATCGGTTGGACGATCTGGAACGGCTCTACCCGCTGAGGGATACCTACTGGTTCGTCGCCGAGAGCGATGGGACGGTCTTCGCCCAGCCGCAGATCGACTCGAAGGACATTGGTCTCGGCTGGGCCTCCGACGTGAAGTACTGGCGCCTCGAGCGCTACGCCCCGGACGGCAAGCGCCTGTTCAGCGTGGGGAAGAAAGCCCGGTCGTACGCCAAGCCCGGCGAGATGTACCGCAGCTTCGGCTTCGCCAGCGCGCCGGAAGACTGGCCCTACGTGGCCTGCATCGATGAGAGCGGCCAGTTGCTGCTCTACACTAAGGACGGTCTGTTCCTCACCCGCCTGCCGGAGTATGACCCGTATCGGGGACCGGAGCCTAACGAGAAAACGATGTGGATTGAGCTGTTCAGCGCCAACATCTTCCGGGCGCCAGGGTTCAGGGAACCCCTAGTGCGCTTGAGCGACCTGTTCCGCAATTCCATCTTCCGCCTGGAAGGACTGGACGGTCTGGTGCGCCTGACCGGAACCACGCAGGTGGAGGACGCCGCGGTGAACCAGCCGGCGGAGGCCGTGAGTGAGACGGCCGCGCTCGGTGAGCCAGTGACCATCGCCCGGGCCGAAGCGCCGCCGGCTCTCGACGGCAAGGCTGAAGGCTGGCCGGCGATGAAGTCGCTGCAGATGGCGGTGGACCCGAGTGTGGAGGACCAGCAGGCCCAGGTCCGGCTGGCCTACGATGACACCAACCTGTACGCTCGCTTCGAGGTGTCCGACAGCAGCCCGCTCAAGAACAACGCCGACGACTTGCGCATGGCCTTCAAGAAGGGAGATGTCTGCGAGCTGTTTCTCGGCCTCGATCCGGAAGCCGACCTCGAGCGCAACGCTCCGGTCGCCGGCGACACGCGAATCCTCCTGGGAAATGCGCGGGGCAAGGACTTCGCCGAGGTAATTCAGGCGGTGGTCCCCGGCGCGCCGGAGGAGGCGGGCTTCACTTATGGGAGCCCGGTGGGCTCCAACCATGTGGACAGGGCCGAGACGATTACGAACGCGGTGGTGAGGACCTTCGTTAACCCGGACGGCAGCGGCTATGTCCTGGAGGCGGCGATTCCCTGGCAGGCGTTGGGCGTAGCCGGCCCACCGGCGGGGACAGTCAAGTTCGACGCGGGGATGGAGTTCGGCGACGTCAGCGGCCAGTTCAACGCCGTCCATGTCTCCTGGGCGGCCGGCGGGCCCTCCGGCATGGTCAACGATCTCTTCTTGGAGTCACGCCTGGAGCCACCTCGCTGGGGGGAGGCGAGGTTCGGGGAGTAGGGCACGCTGTCACTTGGAACCCCTGGAGCCAAATCGGCAGGGCTGGCGCTGCCGCCTAGCGACCGGTGCTCGTCGGGGGGAAAGCCGCTGTGCCCAGGCACTTGCGCAGCAGCTCCCAGTATGCGGCGTCCGCCGGGCGCGGCGAGCTGAATGAGTCGTCCTGCACCCAGAGCAGGTTACCGATCTCTACTGAGGCCCCCACGGCGCGGGCGGAGGCGAACCAGTGCTCCAGGTTCTCCAGCCACGGCAAGTCATATGACACTGGGCAGCCCGGGCAGGTGTGCTGCAGCATCCGCGCCCGTTCCTCGTGCGCCCGGTAGTCGCTGTTGTGCACGTCATAGGTGCGGTTCAGATCCTGCCACGGGGCCAGCCAGAAATGTCCCGCGCAACCCAGGTGCATGGCGTCCGGCTTTTGGCGCTTCATCTCAGTGTAGAACAGCTCGGTCACGCGCCGGAAGTAGTTCTCCTCGCCCCGCCAGGACGGATCGTGTACCAGCATGTCCGCATGTACCTTGTCTGCCAGGAAGTCGGTCTTGACGCCATCCAGGTCATAGCAGCCCGGATCGGGCGCTAGGAGCCGGTGGAAAAGCGGCCGTAGGTACTCCTCCTGCGTGGCGGGGAGGGAATAGTCCCGGAGGCGCTGACCGTGCTTGCTAGGGACTCCGCACTCGACCAGGTGCGCCGGGTCCACCTCGGCCTCGGCCGCAATCTCCGCCCAGTTCCACCACACGAGGACTTTGAGCCCGTCGGCGTGCAGATCGTCCACCAGTCGCCGCAAGTCCGGGAACCGGACCGGATCAGGTTCCCACTGCCCTCGCGCGACCTCCCACCCCTCGTCCAAGATGATGGTACGAAAAGGCAGGCGCTCGCGCTTAATGATCGCGACCGCCTCACGCACCAACTCCTCGGTCATCACTCGCACGGGCGGCGGCGGGGCAGTCGCCGCCGTCTGGTCCTGGGGTTCCGCCGGAGCCAGGCGCTGTGACGCCTGGCCTTGGTCCATCCAGGTACAATAGAGGGGCTCTCGCCACCAGGAGTGCCGCTGCTTGTCGGCCGGGTCCGGGATTTGCCCGCCGTGTATGAGCATGTCGCGAAACACGTCCAACATCTCGTAGACCGACAGGCCCTGCCGCACGAACAGGCGCAGCCGCGGCGAGACGAACCGCTTCCCTGCCGCCAGGGGCTTCCCCCACGGCTCCTCCCCGTAGTCCAGATGCCACGTGTCCACCCGGTAGTCCCGGACCGATAGGTACATGCCGAAGGTAGACTCCGGCAAGTCGAAGGCACCCGCGAACAGACTTGACTCCAACTTGCGGAAAATGAGCAGCGAAGGGTGCGGCGCGAATTGCCAGTCGCCGGAGTAGGTGTCGGTGCGGCAGCCCTCGCCGCCGAGCAGTAACTCCGGCCACGTCGCCGGGGTGAGGTGGCGATTGCGGAAGTTCACCACGTCGTAGGCGGTGATCGCGGTACCGGCAGGCAGCAACTCCAGGCGATTGAGCTGTGTGGCAGCGAGGGCCGTGAACTCGCAGGAGAAGTCCAGGCAATCGTCGGTTCCGGAGGCACTGATCCGCAGAACGAAGTCCGCCACGCCCTCGCCACCGTAGCGCAAGATTGCCTCCGTACCGTCGCACTCCACGCCCACCAGGACCAGTTCTATCGCGACGCCTTCCAGCACCGGCCGGCAACAAGCCGTCCCCGGCGTGAAGAGGAGGCGTTGGCCGGTGGCGTTGTCCACCAGGGTGAGCGCTTGGCTGTCGGGGTCAAAGCGCAGCGCCTGAGAGGGGGTCTGCAAAGCGAAGGGTGCGAAATTGGCCACTGTTACTCAGTCGTCTCTCGGGTGAGAATGGCTACCAGATCATTCTGGATGAAGCCCGGCACGTCTCCCACGCACCACACCTGTCCGGGCCCGAGGGCGAAGATGGCCTCCACGAACCGCGCCCCACCCATCACCGGCGTCCACGTCCGGCCGGCGTCGTGCGTCTCGTAGAGCGTGTCACGGAAGCGGAAAATGTTCGTATTGACGACCGCGGCGAAGCCATGCCCGCTCTGGTCAAACCACAGGGACATCACCCGCTGGTCGGTAGGCAGGTTCCGGCTCTCCCACGTCTCCCCGCCGTCGTCGGTAAAGGCGACCTCGCCTGCGTAGCCGCCTACCCAACCACGCTGAGTGGTCACGAAGAAGAGCGCGCCGCCTACGCCTATCGCGCCTTCGGGCACCGGCAACAAAGACCACTTCTGCCCGCCGTCAGTGCTCTTCACCAGCCGGAACTTGTGCTGGTAATGACCGGCAACGTAAACGGTGAAGCCGCCGTCCGTCGGCACGTCACCTGGGATCGCGATCCGGGAGTTGCCGTGCAGCAAGCCGCCGAAGCGCTCCTCCCGCCAGGTCACGCCCCCATCCTCGCTGCATAGTGAGGGATGGTCTCCCGTCAGGACCCAGCGCAGATTGGCCCGGGCGAAGAAGTCGGCGTAGCCGGCGATCTTACCTTGCTCGACCTCCTGCCAGGTCGCGCCGTTGTCCGTAGTGTGCCAGAGGAAGGCCCGGCCGTAGCCGCCGGGATGCCAGCCCTCCACCAGCCAGACCTCCTGGGGCCCGGTCATGGCCAGATGGTACCAGCCGCCGGCCGGCTTCATGCGCTGCCAGGTCAGGCCGCCATCTTCCGTCCGGAACAGACCTCCGTAGCCGCCCGTCCAGCCCAGGCGAGCGTTCCAGAAGGAGACGTCATGTAGCTTCTGTCGCACGTCGCCCTGCCCGAAGCCGCCCCCCGAGCCACCGGTGTCGATAATCAAGAAGTGGCTGGCGGGGGCACGGCTCGTGGCGAGGGGATAGGTGGTGCCCTGCCACTGGCTCTGCGCCCAGACGGAGCCGCACAGGCCCAGCAGACAAGCCCCAACAACGCCAATGCCTAGTCGTGGACGCATGAGATCACCTACTTGGCCGCCAGCTCAAACTTGCCCCAGAACTGCGGCTCAATCTTGGCCTCGATGGCCAGGTCGTTGACCATGCCCGTGACCGGATTGCACCAGTACATCCTGAGCTCGTTGATCCGGCCGGTCCGGTCAGAGTAGATGACACCGAAGTCGCCGCGGTAGGTCTGGCCGGCCGTCGGCGCAAAGCCCAGTTCCTGCAGTGGCACTGTCGCCCGGAGCGTGTAGCGGTCACCCTGGCGGCTCACGGTGATCTTGGCGCTGTCCAGGATCTTGACTACATCAATGTTGGTCGTGGTGACGGGCGAGGTGAAGGGCGTCGGCACTGCGGCCCCGGGCGCCTTGTAGCGATAGAGGACCGCGATCGGCTTGTCGTTGAAGACGCTGAAGAGCAGCCGCAAGTCCCCGGCGACGATGCCCGGCGCGGCGCTGGCCGGGTCCGTACGCAACTCCAGCACGGCCGCGTCTCCGGTCTTGAAGAGAATCTGCGGGTCCTTGCCGCCGTTGATCATCGGCGTGGAATCCAGCACGTTGCGGAAGCAGACGTACAGGTTGGTGGCGTCGTAGGTCCAAGTGGCCTGGGCACTGTGCTGGCCGTCGAACTGCCAGGTGGCCGTCGCCTCGCCGCGCCAGTCGAAGCCGTCCTCCGGCGGCGCCGTGTCAAAGGACTGGCGGGCGGGCGAGAGGGCGAGCTTCTGCGCGGCCCCTTCCGCCGTGGCACGCTGGGCCAGGAGTTCGGAGGCCTGCCGGTACTGCTCCGGGGTGAAGGTCACGGTCTGGGTGGGCAGTCGCCTGGTGGACTCCAACCCGACTACCTGGCTGATGTTGGAGTGCCCGTTGATCAGGTACAGCTTGCCGTCCTGCACGTTGCGGAGGAACTGGCCGCCGAACCACTCCCCACCGCAGGTAGTCTGGATGATCGACATCCCCCGCGTAGGCTTGTCCGGCAGCACCTCCGGCGCGGAGCGGCAATCACGGAATATGTCCGCCACGTACAGCCCGTCGGTGGTGAAGACGAAGGCTTGTCCCAGGTTGCCGCTGAAGACGAAGATATCACCGACGCCCTCGCCCAGGGCCGCCGAGCCGATCACTTGTAGCGGCCCGATCAGCCGCCCCTTCTGCGCCTTAGGCGCCCGGTGAGAGCCGTGCACATTGGGCCAGGGATTAGGGAAGGTCCAGGCCACCTCGCCACTCGGCTTGTACATGGTCAGCGGGATCTGGTTGCAGAGCAGACCGCCCGCGTGATCCCGCCAGCCCAGGCCGACCGGCGCTACGGGCTGATCCTTGACGACCAATTGCGCCTGGGCCGGGTCGTAGACGGGCATTCCCGTGCCGGTCCACTTCGCTACCGGCAGGCGCCAGATGTAGGTATTGCCCTTGTAGGTCGCGCTGGGGTACAGGGCCATGTCCGCCTCGATGCGGCCGGAGCCCCAGGTCCTGGCGCTCCAGGGGGGCGCGTCCTCCGCTGCGATATCGGGAGTGGCGTAATAATGAATCTCCTCCGGGTCGATCGCGCCATTACCGTTCAGATCGGACCAGACAAAGTTGTTGTTCACGTAGTGCGGCGAGCAAATGCCGGCGGAGATCTGGCCCAAGTAGGTGTACGGGTGGTGGTAGTCGCCTGCTCGCGGGCCGTCGAAGTACCAGGGGATGACCTGCTTGGCGCGGTCGTTGAGTCGCTGGTCAGTCCAAAGATGCTCGGCGAAGAGGGAGCTGGGCTTCTGGCCGCCCTTGCTGGAGTTATACAGGTTCGGCAGGGCGTCGAAGCAACTCCCGTAGGCGGCCACCGGCACGGCCACGTCGCCCTTCAGTTCGCTGATCACCAGCGCGCCCATGTTGGCGTTGTGCACCAGGAAGGTGCGGCCGCCGCGCTTGACCACGGCCTCCACCTTCCCATAGTAATTCATGCCGAGCAGCGCGTTAGGTTGGGTGGAACGCCACAGCGTGCTCAGCACGCGCCACTGGCCTTTCTTCCAGTCCAGTTCCACGAGATTGCCCATGACGATCCCGCGAGTGGGATTGTCGGGGAAGATGAAGCAACCGCCGCCGGAATACCAGGTGGTCCCCAACTTCTCGAAGGCCAGCTTGCCGTCGGGATTCCAGCAGCTTATGCGGCGGGGAGAGTAGTCGTCCTCCGCCACCCACAGGCGTCCCTGGTTATCCACCGAGATACCGCGCGGCAGGAGCATCCCCTGCGGGTCGTACTTGCCCACCCAGGCCCGGCCGCCAGGCTTCCCGACGGTGCGCAGCAGCTGGCCCGCCGGGCTGAAGACCTTCACGCACATCTGGTCGGCCCAGTCGGAGACGTAGATATTGCCCTGCTCGTCCAGGGCCAGGCCCAGGGGCGCGCGGAGCCCCTCGGTCACCACGGGGGTGATCTGCCCGGAGTCCGGATTGACCAGCACCACCTGCCGGCCACTGACCGCGAAGAGCCGCTGCCCGTCGGCAGCCAGCCCCGCCGGAGCGGGCACCGGAATCTCGCCCAGGACGACTCCCTCCTCCGCGTCGATCTTCAGCAATTTGCCGGCGAAGTGCATGGACATGTAGAGCGTCTGCCCGATCGCTGCCAGGCCTTGCGCCTGGATGTTGCACCAGTCGGCGTTGTGGGCATGGCGCGCGATGGTCGTGCCCTCGTCCTCGCGGGTGATGCCTTCCTTGATGGGCGTCCATGTCGCTACCGGATGCGTGCTCTTGCCATCTGGGAAGCTGGCCAGGCGGCCGGTCTTGGGGTCCACCCGTATCAGTTGCACCTCCACCGGGTCTTCGTGCTTGCCGGTGGGACCGGCTATCGACGCACCCTCGTCATAGACCATATACAGGTAGTCGCCGGCGCGGGCCAGGAAGCCACCGCCAATCCGGTTGAGCCCCCACAGCCGATCGCCCGCGAAGTCCATGGCGATCAAGGTGTTGCCGTTCTCCGAAGTCGGCGCCACGGCGTAGACGCGTTCGTCGTCTGCCAGCACGTCCATGGGGTTGGCGTGGTCCGACAGCCAGTTCCCCTTGCCGTCCGAGGTCTCCCAGGGGGGATTGCCGGGGTTGCCGTAGCTGAACTGGTATTGAATGTCCAGCGGCCCATGATACAAGCCGCGCACGCGATACTCCCCCGGCGGGACGAGCCGCCCGTTGTCGTCGGTGCCGTCCCAGCGGTCCACGACCAGCCCCCGTCTGCGCGGGTAGTTGGACATCAGGTTGCGGACCCGCGTCCCATCCGGCTTCTCCACCACCAACGTAACGGAACCGTTCAGAGGCATTCGATAGCGCATGAGCACCGGCCCGTTGGTGCTGTAGCGCAATCGCTGTAACCGCTCCACGTCCGAAAGCTGCTGGAGCGACGGCGAGGGCTCCAGCTTGCCGTGGTCCAAGAACTGCACCCGTCCCCAGGCGTTGTAGTTGGTCCAGAAGAACTCGCGCTGTGGCATCTCCGGGCTGAGCAGGTCGGTCAGCCGGTGCTCGTACCACTTCTCCGCTTCGGGGCCGCCCCAGAAGCATTCCAGCCCCAGGCGCAGCGTCTCGCCCGCCACATACGGCCGCCCATCGCGGCGCAGGTGCTTCCAGGAAATCCGCATCTCCTGGGTGTAGCCCCTGCCGTCGGGGTCCTTGATAAAGGCGGCATCCACGCCCTGGCCGATGGCCTCCGTGATGGTGCCCTCCAGGCCGTCCTGCCTCCGGGACATGTCGTTGTAAGTCACGTAGGCGGTGGGCCGCTTCTCGTCGGTGTAGTAGTAGCAATCAATGTGCGTGATACGCGCCCCACCCGGCCCTATAGGCTTGCCCTCATCGGCCCACAGGCGCACCTGCACGCAGTCAGCGATCCAGCCCGAGCCCGGCCGTTGCTGTGGGTCGACGTGGTTGACCATCGGGGTGCGGTCCTTGAAGCGGAAGGACAGGTAAAGCCAGTCCTGGTCATACATCGCCGCGGTCCGCACCGAGTGGTTGTCCAGCATCGTCTCCAGGTCGTAGGACATCAATACCTCGCCGGACAGGTCCCACTCGTCGAGCTTCCCGTCGATCGTCACTCGGGGAGGCGCGGGCACGGCGCGCAGTTCGTAGTTGTTGGTCTGTTGTGCGAGGAGAGGTATTTCAGCGGCGAGAAAGAGAAGCACGGCGGCGGCGAGAGGAAGGACAACCTTCAATGTCAGCGTGCAGTTCATGGCGGGTGCCTCCTAAGGGGCAGATACCCGGCAACACAGCATGACATTTCGCTGCTGGCCCGGGATACTCCTCCGCGGTCGCCGGTTCTCCCCCCGCTCTTGACACGGTCCCAGGCGCTCCCTATAATGATAATGTTATCATTCGGAACGTTCCGGCAGCACTGCTCCTCCCCTTCGCCGGTGGGGCTGGGGGACCAATCGTTACCTCTGTCGTGAAACCTTGCAGATAGAGGGTAATACCATGGCCATCGGCGGCCCCGATCTCCTCGCCATTGCAGAAGCGGCCGGCGTCTCCAAGACAACCGTCAGCGACGCACTGCGCGGGCGCGGCCGCGTGGCCGAAGCCACGCGGCGTAAGGTCCTCGCCGTCGCTCAGGAACTAAGCTATCGCCCCAACCGCGTCGCCCGCAGCCTCCGCACTCATCGTACCGCCACCCTCGGCGTAGTGGTCAGCAGACTTAGCGGCTCGTTCGTCGCGCGGGTAAGTGACAGCCTCGAGGAGGCCGCCCGCGAACACGGATATAGCCTGCTGCTGGCCTGCGCCCAGCAGAATCCCCAGCGGGAGCGCCTCGCCGTCGAGTTATTCCTGGAGCAGGGCGCCGACGGCTTGATTGTCATGCCCTGCTGCTCCTCCCGTACCAACCGCGATTACTATCGCGGACTCCTCGCGCAAGGCATCCACTTGGTGTTCTTCGATCGCTCCGTGCCCGGCGTCCCTGCGGACGGGGTGTACACGGATAACCGGACCGGAGGCTACCTGGTCGGCCGTCACCTGGCAGATCTCGGACGCCGCCGCCTCGCCTTCGTCACCACCACCCGCCCGGACCGCACCGCCACCTCCGTCCGGGACCGACTGCGGGGTCTGAACGCGGCCTTGCGTGAAGCCGGCGCGAGCCCGGCGGCGGTGCTGGGTTCCGGAATATCGGACCACCTCGCGGAAGAGGAGTTCGGCTACCAGGCGATGCGAGACTCCCTGAGACAGGGCGAGGAGATAGATGGAGTGTTCGCGGTGAACGACAACACCGCGGTGGGTGTGCTGCATGCCCTGCAGGAGGGTGGCCTGCGGTTGCCGGAGCAGGTGTCGGTTATCGGCTTCGACGATCAGGAGTTCGCCAGGTACTGTTGCCCGCCGCTCTCCACCGTCAGGCAGCCGATGCAGGAGATCGGGGAAGCTGCAGTGCAACTGCTCTTCCGCAGAATACAGTATGAGGACAAGGAAGACTCGCCCCAGCGAGTACTGTTGGAGCCCAGACTGGTCGTACGGCATTCGTGCGGGGGCTCTAGGTAATCAATACCAAGGAGATGGTCAGCATGTAGCGCAGTCGCCTCGGTTTCACCCTGATTGAATTGCTGGTAGTGATCGCCATTATCGCGATCCTGGCGGTAATTCTGTTCCCCGTCTTTGCCCGGGCCAGAGAGAAGGCCCGCGCGAACAGCTGCTTGAGCAACGTCAAACAGTTGGCTCTGGGAGTGATTATGTACATGTCGGACGCCGACCAGACGCTTCCCCCCGGGAGTAACCCCGGGTTTGCAGTGGGAAGCTCCCATTTCTTCCCAACCGGGACCACGTTCTACTGGGCTGATGGCGTCTATCCGTACGTCAAGAATGAGCAGATCTTCCTGTGTCCCAGCCGGCAGGGCGCTGGCACCATAGACTACGCTATTAACTTCTATCTGTACGGGCCCCTGTTCTACCACAAGGCTCTGGGCGGGCCACACTGGACGGACGGCCCCCCGTACGTGCCGAACGAATCGCAGTTCGTGGACCCGGCCACCAAGGTGATGCTAACGGAGTCATGGAGGGGTCAGCCCCAGCTTATAATGTAGAGTCCGCCACAGGCGGCACACAACGGTGGCATCAACGTGGGCTACCTCGACGGCCACGCCAAGTTCAAGGGCGAGCTGTGGGACTACGGCGGAATGACCTGTAACCCGTGCAATTCAGCTCCCGGCACCATGTGGTACGATCTGATTGCCTGGCGGTAGTGCGGTAGTAGAGTGAGAGGGGAGGGACAATCGCTGCCCCGGTATGGCGCTGTCGGTGGCACGGGTTTTCAGCCCGTGGGCATTCGCCTTGCTTGGGCAGCGGGCCCCCCCCCCCGGCTCGCGGACTATGTGGCCGCTCAGCACAAGGGACACCTGGGCGCCGCACAGCGAGACCATGGACGTGGGCTTCTGCGACAGCCACGTCAAGCTTGTTGCCCCAGGCGCGTTCCGGTTCGGCTGGTGGACGCTCGCCGGGGGAGACTAGTCCCGCCTCAGGAGGACTCGCCGGGAAGCAGTCACTACCCTTCCCCTCGAGTCAGTGTCTGATATCGCGTGCCCCGGACCCGGCCTCAGGCAGGGTCCGGGACGCGTACAGTTGTTGCGCCTCAATACTGCCGGCTAACCAGAGCAAGGAGCGCTCTGACCATGCGCATTATCTGCTGCGCCTTCCTCCTCCCCGTCCTAATCATGATGGTGTCGCCTACTCTCGCGGGCGCCGCAACCGTCGACTATCAGACCGAGTCCGCGGGGCTGGTCAGCCTGGGTATCTACGATGCCGGAGGGCACCTGCTGCGGACGCTGCAGTCGGGCAAGCGGCAGGACGCCGGCGCCTACAAGGTAGAGTGGGACGGCAAGGATGATGCGGGCAAGCCCTGCGCGCCGGGGGCGTACCAACTGCGCGGCGTCGTGGGCAACCTGAAGGTCGACCTCCAACTGGTCGCCGGCAACCCCGGCGATCCGCCCTACTTCACCGCCGACGGCAAGGGGGCCTGGAACGGGCACTGGGGCAATCCGCTGGCGGTGTGCGCCGACGACAACGCGGTGTACATGCAGTTCTCCGGCGAAGAGGGCTGCGGGAGCCTGCTCAAGCTGGACTATGACGGCCGCGTGCAGTGGAAGGCCCACCTCTTCCAAGGTGACGGTAACGGGAGCCAACTGGCGGCCGCCACGGACGGGAAGTACGTCTATATTGCCGCCGACAACCCGGTGGGCGACTACCGGTCCCCGCAGCGCCGGGGCTTCATCTGGCGGGTGGATGCTGACAGGGGCGAGTATGCCAACTGGAACGGCCATGGCTTTGCCGTCGGCCAGCCCTACGACGAGGCCCCCCTGCCCTTCTGGGAGTACCTCAAGGGCCCCCTGATCTCCCCGCCGGACGTGACCGGGGCCAACGGTGGCGCGAACGTACGGGGTCTGGTGGTCAAGGATGACAAGCTCTACGTCCCCCTGTATCGCGAGGATAAGATCGAGGTCTGGGACGTCAGCGATACGCCCAAGCTAGCCACAACCATAGACGGGATTGCCAAGCCCCAAGGGATGGCCGTGGACACTACTGGCAACCTCTTCGTCGCCAGTCGGCGGCGGATCCTCAAGCTCACCCCTGACGGCCAGCGCGGCGCCGTGGTCGCCACCGGTCTGCTGGCCCCCTATGGCGTGGCGGTGGATGCCGCCGGCAATCTCTACGTCAGCGACCTGGGCAGATCCCAGCAGGTGAAGAAGTTCTCCCCGGCGGGCAAGCTGCTGTGGGCCTCCGGCAAGGCCGGCGGCCGCCCCTGGCAGGGGAAGCACGAGCCGGAGAACTTCCTGATGCCCGCCGGCCTGGCGGCGACGAAGAACGGCCGGGTCTTTGTGGGAGAGAATGCGGTGCCCCGGCGCTCGGTGATTCTCGACGCCGTCAGTGGCAAGCTGTGGAAGGAACTGATGGGGACGCTGGACATCGGCGCCGGCGTCGGTCTGGCCGTGGACGAAGCCGACCCCAGCACCGTCTACATCATGCACCCGTGCGCCAGCTACCTGCGGGGGATGGAGTCAATCGTCCGCTACAAGATCGACTACGCGAAGAGGACCTGGCGAGTGGACGCGTACTGGGCGGGGATGGGCGCGAGCGCGTGGCAGAACAGTCGGAGCGGGCTGGCCCTGTCCAACCCGCGGATCGTCGCCACGGGCGGCTCGGACTTTTTCGTCCGCCACCGGGGTAAGTACACCTACCTCTGCTCGGGCTTGCACCTCAACCACGGCATCTGGCGGGTCGACGGGTACAACCTGATCCCCTCGGCAGCGGTCGGCTCCATGAGCATTGGCCTGCCGGTCGACCTGGACCAGGGCTTCACGGTCAACGCGCAGCACAACCTGGTCACCAGCACCGACCCCCGCCAGTTCGCCTGGCATGACACCAACGGTGACGGGCTGGTTAGCAGCGACGAGGTGACCTTCTGGCAGGTGCTGGACCCCAAGATGGCGATGCACGCGCACGGCAGCTGGGGCGCCTACTACGATAGGGACATGAACTTCTACTACCCGGATGAACCGGGGGATGGGAACATCTACAAGATCCCCTGCGTAGGCACGGACGCGCACGGCAACCCGCTCTATGACTGGAGCCAGGCCGCCATCATCGTCCCGGCTGCGAACACCTTCATGGCCGAGGCGCCCTACGACCGCTTCGCGCCCTGGGACAAGGAACGCGCGGGCCAGATTTACCGGAAGCATTGCGAGCGGATTAAGCTGGACACAGCGGGCAACGTCTTCGGGACGACGGAGATTATGGGCCAGGACCAGGGCATTGGCTGGGCCTCCTCGACGCTGGCCGTGAAGGTGGGCGGCTGGGATGCGCAGGGAAACCTGAGGTGGCTGGCCGGGAGCAAGGCCAAGGCCTTCGCCAAGCCGGGGCAGTTCTACACCGGTAAGGGTGTGGACGGGACCATCCGCGGCTTCGCCTTCTTCACCGATGAGAACGGGCAGAGCCGGGTGTACTCCGGGGATGGCCTGTACGTCGGTAGCCTGCTGGACGACATGTACCGCGGCCCGGCGCCGGGCCCGAACCAGGTGAGCATCGAGTACTGCGGCGGGCGGGTCTTCACCCACCCGCAGACCGGCGACGACTATCTCTTGGCCGGGGATGGAGCCGGGCTGCATTTCTGGAAGATCCTGGGTCTCCAGGACGTACAGCGCTTCACCGTGCCGGTCACGCTGACGGCTGGGGCTGCGGCGGGGGCGCCGACGCCCCCCTCCCCGCCGACCGCCGTGGCCGGCCCGCCCCCGACGCAAGGCTGGGAGATCGTGGAGTCGGTCGCGGACCTGCACACCTCCAACCTCTACGGCATCGCCTTCGGCTCGGCCCTCAACGGTGCCGTGGTCGGAGAGGGGCCCGAGCCGAAGCTGTCGTACAGCGCTGACGGCGGCGTCACCTGGCAACCGGCCGCGATTCAGTCTGCCACCACCGTCACCAATCCAATGGACGTATGCTTCACCGGGGAGCAGACAGGCTGGGTCACCGGCATCGGCATGACGGCGGATAACAAGCGCGTCACCATCCTGCTGAAGACGGAGGACGGCGGCGTGCGCTGGCAGGAGGTCAACCTGCCCCCGCAGATAGCTGCCCTTAACGCGTACCGTGTGTGGTTTGCGGCGAACAACCAGGACGGGTACGTGCTCCCCTACTCCTACGGCGCCCTCGCCAAGACGGCGGACGGAGGCAGAACCTGGCAGTTGATCCGCTACCCCGACGACCCCGCGCTGGAGCCCTGCCGCGGCGGGGCGCGGACCACCGGCCTGCACGTCTTCGACGCGCAGCACTTGCTCGTGACCACCAGTTGTGGCCTGCTGCTGGAAACGCGCGACGGCGGCGCGACCTGGAAGGTGCTGCCGGTGGCGCCGGAGGCGGACATGTGGGCGATCGACTTCGTCAGTGAGCAGGAAGGCTGGGTGACAGGCAGCAAGGGGTTGATCATGCACACCAGCGACGGCGGGGCGACCTGGGCTCGACAAGAGAGCGGGTTCCCCGGCACGCTTGAGCGGGTGCAATTCGTCTCGCCGCTGGAGGGCTACGCGGTCGCCATACAGCCGCAAGTAGGCATCATCGGCGCGTTGCTGCACACCGCCGACGGGGGGAAGACCTGGAAGAACACCAATCCCGCCGCCTCCTCGCTGCGCGCGCTGTTCCTGTTGGACGCGAAACACGGCTGGGCCTGCGGCGGCCGCGGCGGGGGATATGAAACCCCCGCGATGATTCTGCGCTACGCCCCGTAACTAAGGGAGGAATACGATATGCGTACGATGTTGCTCTACAGTGCCCTGGCGCTCAGTTTGCTGGCGTTCCCCGCTCGGGGGGCTGACGACGCTGGCCCGATCGAAGCCCCGCCGATGAAGATTGTGCCGGCGCCGGAAGAGGTGGTCATTGACGGTGATCTGACCGAGTGGAATCAGGAGGGCAAGCTCGGCCCTGCTACCTTCGACCCGGACTCCATCGACGACTTCAGCGCCACCTGCTACGCGATGTACGACCAGGAGAATCTGTACCTGGGCGCGGTGATCGTGGAGCCCCACCCACCCTACAACACCTTCCCGAGCAAGGGCGTCGGGGCCTGGAACGGCGATGACGTGATCATCCGCATGTCCAGCAACCCGGCGCGCAAG
>JALGSV010000003.1 GCA_029821755.1 Candidatus Zipacnadum vermilionense
CGGAGGGTATCCACCAGCAACTGGGGTCCCCTGCTCAGAGCTTGCCGGGTGGCATTCCCGTCGTCTTGGGGATCGGTGAAGACCATGTAGAAGAGCTTGGTCACTGACTGGCCGGGCCCCAGTTTCCCGAGGGGGCACCGCAGGCCGCAGGAGGTGTCCGGGAACCGGAGGAGGCTGCTGCGGTCAGCCTTGGCGGGGTCGAAGGGGAGTGATACCTCGTCCAAGACGGTGGTGCGGCTGTCCAGGTAACCACAAGCCATGCCGAAGTTCCCGGCCGTGAGCCGAGCCTCCCCGTCCACGATCTCCGGATCGAGGGCGGTAAGCCCATGCACAAGGCTGACCGGGCCCAAGCTGCGCTTTCGTCCCGTGTTACTGAGCTCCATGATCCGGACGAGCGCCCGGTTCTGCGGCAGGGCGAAGTCGTACGTGGTCAGAGTGAGGCCGTCCGCAGCGGTAGAGACGGTACGAATGAGGCCGCCGGGGCGAACCCACGTCATCTCCTGCTTCTCCCACATTGCCGGATCGACACCCAGGTAGACGACCGGCACCAATTGGCCGAAGGTGCCGGGCACCTTCTGGTAGGTGGGCCCAAGAATGTTCTCCACCACGCCCAAGGGGTAGTGCAAGCCCGTGTAGGCAAAAACTTCGCCGTTGCCAATCGGGAATCCGGCGAGAGATGACGCTGAGGGCAGCTTGGCGGCGGAATAGTCGACGGAGACCTTCCATTCGGAGGTCACTTGAGCGAGGCCTTCAGTGCTGGCGAGGACCTCATCGAGCGAATAGGCACCGTGGCTCCGGTTGTAGCGCGCGGCGCGCCATTCGCCACATCCAGTAAGAAGTACGACGCCGAGGAAAAGAGGAATCACACGTAACGCAAGGGACATACGCATTGCAGGTCACCGTTTGAGCATGAAGCGGATGGGCGGGCCAGAAGCCCGCCCCCGCGGATTGCAGGGAAGGCGGGCACCCCTCTCGCTACCGCCGAGGAACCACGACCAGGGCGGTCGAGACCGGACGGGGGTCAGCGGCCACACGGTTGATGATGCGATCCCCCACCACGACGGTGGTGGAGCCGCCTCCATCCCAGTTCATCGCCTGGTAGGCGCCCAGCTTCTTCATGATGGCTGCCATTTCGTCCAAGTACAGCCCACCCCGACCCGTCCCGGGGCTCTCGACAGCCACCAGCAGTATCTCTCCACTCTTGGTGATCCCGATCCCCGAGCGCGAGCCGCGACCATAGCGAACGTCATCACGGAAACGTTCCACATCGGCGTAGTTGCAGACCCCCCCGTCTACCATGCAGCGCGGACCACCCTCCAGCAGGCTCCACAAGTCGGGCAGCGGCGGGTCGGTGCCCAGATCCAGCCGTACACTCTCCCCCACCTCGATCTTCTTCAGCAGTTCCGCATACTTACCCCGTCCCGACAGGACGCACCCTTTCTCTGGGATTTGCACCTCGCGCCCCGAGCTCTCCTTGAGCGTGACCACATCGCCCTCGTCTATCACCAACCGCGTGTAGATCACGTTGCCCTTCAGGGCCGTGGCATACCGGCGGGTGAACATGATGAGCTCGTCGCCCGCGTAGTGGCTGCGGTTGATGGCGTTGATCCGTAGATAGCCATGCTCACCAAAGTAGGCGTGTCCATTAAACCGCCAGCGGCCCATGCTGAGCTTGCCGTCCTTGCTGATGGCCAGGCAAGTGCGGCGGAAGGGCTTCACGGGAGTGCATATCCACTCGCCATCGATCACGACGGTGCCCACCGGGGGCCCTTCCCAGGCGAAATACCCGGCGTTCAGACCGGCTACCCCGCCCACTTGGCGGACCATGCTCAGCACCGTGCGCCGCCGGCGAATGGTGTCGCCAGCCAGTACCGGCCTGAGCGTCCAGCGGGCGTCTGACTGCGGAAACCGCATGACGTAGGCGTTCATTACCCCGAGCTGCATGGGGAACTGCAGCACCTTCCAGGTCGGGCGTCCCTCGCGCGGAGGCGGGGCCGGAGGGGACGCTGGAGTGGGCCTGGGGCCACTGACCTCCTGGGACAGCGGGATATCAATCACGATCCGTGCCGGATTGGAGAGAGTGAACACCTCCGGAGTGCTGTCTTCCTTGAGGTTGATCTCCACCAGAGCAAAGCCCTCCGGCGACACCGTTCGCGATACCTCGCACACCACCTTCAGGTTGAACCCCTCCAGAGAGACCTGGCGCGCGGGCAGCGGGGCGCTGGGAGGACGAGCTAGATAGAGTTCCACCTGGTCGCCCGTGCATTGCCAGTCGAAGAGGGACTCAGCATCGAGGTCGAGCACCACCCGCTCACGGTCGGGGTGCGAGCCGGCGCGCGCGGCGGTGATGCGAACGCCGGAGGTGTACATGCGCAGGACTGAAAGCCCCTGCGCATCCTGACCACGTTCCATCACCAGCCCGAAGGCGCTCCGCAGCAGTTGGGCCGGGACATAGACACCGTAGGCCTCCTGGAAAGCTGGGGCGTCCAGAGTGATCTCCCCGGCGGGACCGGTGGCACGCGGCTGGCCCAGAGTGAAGCGGATCCGTTTCTCGAAGAAGGAGAGCTGCCACTCACGACCGCCGGGTTGAGGCGTCGCGGAAATGCCCAGACCGTGGATGACCAGATTGAGAGGGATGAAGAGGTTGTCACCCCGCACCAGCGCGGGAGGAGAGAGAGAGAGCTCACGATCTCGGAGGAGGGCCCGGTCGAGCGCTTCATCGGCACGTGCCGTGGAGACGGTCGGCCCTCCCAGACCGCCGAGCACGATCGTCCACAAGCAGGCCAGCCCTAACCATGTCCGTATCTTGCGAAGTGGTTGCATAGAAAGCTGCAATAGTGCGGCGCACGTCCGGACCGAGGGGGTCTACCGGCCTTCGGACTTCTTCTGGCCGGCCGAGTAGCGCATGTACTCCAGGGCCACTGCCGTAGCCGACAGGTCTACATTCGTAGCGATGCGATCCACCGCGCGGTTCACCTGGCGCTCGTGCGCTTCATCGGCAGCCGACTCCTCGGCACGAGCGGCGTGCTCGGCCTTGTACAAGATCGGGAGAGCCTTGATGAGCAGCCGCGCTTTGGTGGTACCATAGGCTCGCGCGCGCACCCCGGCAAACGCCTGGTTGATCTCATGGTACGCCGCCTCCCAAACGGCCTCCGCGCCCTTGAAACTGGCGGCTCGACGGATGCCGGCGACTGCCTTCTCCTCTGCCTCTTTCTCGCGCTCCTTGGTTTTCTGCCAGTCCTCGGCGCTCTCGCCCGCGATAACGCGGAGGTCAGCGTCTATCCCGCAGCATTGCGTGATAAGCTGCCGCAGAAGTGCGCGGTTGACGTCGGTCTGTATGTACGAGGCGTGGCGGAAGTTGGCAGCGGTGATGCCCAGGATGAGCATCCGCTCTTCGAGGGCCAGCGGCTTGGCAACCTCCGCAGCGTCCCAGAGAGCGCGATTGACGGGCCCCTCCCGGAGGAGACGGTTAACCTCGGCCCACACTGCCTCGAGATCCACGTCCTGCCCGGCATTGCTCATGGCGCCCCTCCTGTCCAAAATGCGGCCGGCCCATGCACGGCTCGCCCGTCTCGGTTTGACACTTGACAGCACGTTCTGTATCCTTCTGGGGATCGGATTATAGCATAGCCCAAGGGAGACTGCCAAGCTGGACACTATGATGCGCGAGTACAACCCCACCAAGATCGTCTGCACCCTGGGTCCGGCCTCGCAGAGCCCCGACGTGATTGCGGGGCTCATAGAGGCTGGGATGGATGTGGCCCGGCTCAACTTCTCCCATGGCAACCATGCCAGCGCGAGTGCGTTGGTGCGACAGGTACGGGATCTGGCCGAGCAGCAGGGGAAGTATGTGGCGATTCTGGGGGACCTGCAGGGGCCCAAGATTCGGACGGGGAAGCTGGAGGGCGGGGAGCCGATACTTCTGGAGGCCGGTCAGGACCTTGTGATAACCATTGACCCCGTGCCGGGCACGGCGCGTAGGATTAGCACCACCTACGAGCCTCTGCCGCTGGACGTCGAGCCCACCGACCAGATCCTGATAGACGATGGGTTGATCGCGCTGGAGGTGGCGGCGACCCATGAGCGCGAGGTGCACACGCGGGTGGTGGCGGGCGGGTTGCTGGGGGAGTGCAAGGGAATCAACTTGCCCGGCGTCAGGATCAGCGCGCCATCACTGACCAACAAGGACCTCGCCGACCTGCAGTTCGCCCTGGACAAGGGCTTTGACTACATCGGTTTGAGCTTTGTGCGCTCCGCCGACGACGTCCGGCAGTTGCAGGAACTGGTCACAGTGAACGGAGGCGAGGCGGCAGTCGTCGCCAAGATTGAGAAGCCGGAGGCGCTGGCCGAGATCGAGCAGATCGTGGAACTGTCCGACGCGGTAATGGTAGCGCGAGGCGATCTGGGGGTGGAGATGCCACCGGAGGAGGTCCCGATTCTGCAGCGACGGATCATCGCCCTGGGGGCGGCACGGCGGAAGCCGGTGATCATCGCGACCCAAATGCTGGCGTCGATGCGCGAGCACCCGCGGCCCACCCGAGCTGAGGCTTCCGACGTGGCCACGGCGGTCTTCGAGGGAGCTGATGCGGTGATGCTCTCGGGCGAGACCGCGATCGGCCACTACCCAGTGGAGACGGCACAGATGATGAAGCGCATCTGTGTGGCGGCCGAGCGGGAGGTGATGTCCGGACAGCACCTGCGTGTCTCGTCCGGAGAAGGTGGATTCATCAGCTTCCCCGATGCCATCGCCCGCTCAGCGGCGCAAGTCGCCGAGGAAGCAGGCGCGGCGGCGATCGTGGCCTTCACGCAGTCCGGTTCCACCGCCCGGCTCATCTCCATGTGCCGTACCCGCGTGGCGGTGTTCGCCGCGACTCCCCTGGTCTCGACCGCTCGCCGCTGCAGCCTCTACTGGGGTGTGCAGCCGGTGCTGATCGCCCCGGTCAACAGCACCGACGAGATGATCACGAATGTTAGCCGCACGATGAAGGCGATGGGCGTGGTCAAACCCGGGGATGCCATCCTCATCACCGCCGGCACTCCGGCGGGCCAGGCAGGCGGGACGAACATGGTGAAACTGCAGACGATTGAGTAGACCCGCCAACGGGAGGGAGACGACTATGTTGGACCGCAAGGCAGCCCAGGAACGCATCAAGCAATGCGGTGTGATGGCCGTGTTGCGCCGCACGGAGCTAGCCCAGATTCGCCCGGTGATTGACGCCCTGTTAGCCGGAGGCGTCGACTGCGTGGAGCTACCTATTGCCACGCATGCCGGAATTCTGGCCTTGCCTAAGGTGCATGAGGAATATGGCGACCAGATCTGCCTGGGAGCAGGGAGTGTCTTTAATGCGGACCTGGCGACCCTGGCCGCGGGTATGGATGTGGACTTCATCTCGGCACCCAGCTCCGACATGGCCATCGTCGAGCTCTGCAAAGCCCGGGACGTCGTCTCCTTCCCCGGCGCTATGACCCCCACGGAGATCATCCGCGACTGGCATGTGGGCGCGGATCTTATCAAAGTCTTCCCTTCGGACATGCTCGGCCCGAAGTATTTCAGCAACATGCTCATGCAATTGCCCGGGCTACCCCTGGTGGCGGCCGGCGGCGTCAACGAGAGTAACCTGGCGGCCTTCCTGCAGGCCGGGGCCCTGGCGGCAGTGATGGGACGGGGCATGCTGGGCGAGGCGGCGCCGGGTGAAGGAGACTTCACCGCCGTCACCGAGCGGGCCCTGCGCCTGCGAGAGATTGTCAACAGCAGCCGGTGAGGGCCGCAGGACGCTGAGCGTCACCCCATGCATACACTTCTGTCGGACAAGCCAATTCCCTACGTCGGCACCAATCTGCGCTCGGGCTGGGTACAGGAGACCTTCGGCCTGGAGGGCGAAACGCTGGTGGCCTGGAGGGGACCTTGCCACGTGCGGACGGAGGATCTCGTCGACCTGGAGGACGTAGCAGCCGGGGCGGAGATCCACGCGGCGGTCATGCTGCATTTCTTGGCTGAGCATCCAGGGGATGACCTGCTGGTGACCGTCTGCCGCCAGCGGCTGTTGGTAGCCGAGGCGCTGGAAATCCTCCGCGCACAGGCACCGGGAGTCAGCTTGACACGTCAGGGAGATGACCTGTGCAGTGGTGACCGCAAGCTATCGGTCTCCATCGCTACCGGGTCGCCCCGGTCTGGGCTGATCCATTTCGGGGTGAATGTGGACCCGACCGGCGCCCCGGTGCCTGCTGTTGGCTTGGCGGAGTTGGGGGTAGACCCCGCGGAGTTCGCGCGGCGCCTGCTGGCGGCTTACGCCGAGGAGATGGCCGGCATCGAGAAGGCTCGACACAAGGTCAGAGAGGTGGCGTGAGTGGGCGACGCCAGTGCGCCACTGCATGAGGTGTTCTTCTCCGTACAGGGGGAGGGCCTCTGGATCGGGGTGCCGCAGGTGTTCGTTCGGGTGGCGGGCTGCGATCTCGCTTGCTGGTACTGTGACACAGTCGCCGCTCAGCGCGTTAGTCCCGAGTGGCCCGTGGACCTCCCCGGCCGGGAGCCATCGACAGAGAGCAACCCCGTAGCGGCTGACCACCTGGCAGGTCTATTAAGGGCATGGCTTGCACTTCCCGACCGCCCACCGGTGCACTCGATGGCTCTGACCGGTGGAGAGCCGTTGCTTTACCCCGGGTTTGTTGCGGCTTTGGGCAAGGCCCTGGTAGAGTTGCGCGTGCCTATGTACCTGGAGACGGGCGGTCACCATCCGAAGGAACTGGCGCGGGTACTGCCGTGGGTGGACTACGTATCGCTCGACTACAAGTTGCCCTCGACGCTGCCGGAGCCGGTACCGGCGCGGATCTTCGCGGAATCGACGCGCATCACGGCGCAGAGACAGTTTTTTGTCAAAATGGTCGTGACCGACCGGATCACCGAGGGAGAGCTGCTGGAGGCGTGCGCGGCTATCGCGGAGGGGCAACCGGGAGCGCCGGTGGTGCTCCAGCCGGTCACAGGAGTATCCCGGGCAGGCGGGCCTCCCGCGGCGGAGCAGCTATTGGAGTGGTTGAGGCTGGCCAGGCGCTATCCGCTGCAGGTCCGCGTCATCCCGCAATGCCACAAGCTACTGGGCGCGCGCTGATTCCCGCTGCTTCACACCATGTCGCTGATCGGCCTGACTACAACCATCCCTGTCGAGGTCATCTTCGCCGCCGGACTCACTCCGGTGGACCTTAACAACGTCTTCATCACTGATCACGATCCCTATCGCCTGATTCGGCGGGCGGAGCACGATGGCTATCCGCGCAACTGCTGCGGGTGGATCAAAGGCATCTACGCCGCGACGTTGGAGCGGGGGATTAGGCGGGTGATAGCTGTCACGCAGGGCGACTGCAGCCAGACGCACGCGATGATGGAGACGCTGCAGGCCGGAGGGGTCGAGGTCATCCGCTTCGCCTACCCCTATGACCGCGACCCGGAGCTCCTCCGCGGGCAAATCGAGAAGCTCCAGACCCACCTGGGGGTCGGCCGGGGCCAGGTGGAGGAGGCGCGCGCTCGGCTCCGCCCGGTGCGGGAGACCGTCGCGGAGATAGACCGCCTCACCTGGCAGGAAGGTATCGTCACTGGCGCGGAGAATTTATATTGGCAGGTGTCGTGTAGCGATTTCGAGGGCGACCCCGAAGGGTTCGGGGCCCGGGCGCGGCAGTTCGTGGAGACGGTGCGCGCAAGGGAGGCTGCACCGGAGGGTATCCGGCTGGGGTTTCTCGGCGTACCGCCGATCATCTGCGGCCTGCATGACTTCGTGGAAGCGTGCGGAATGCAGGTAGTCCACAACGAGATTCCCCGCCAGTTCACGATGGCCGATTCTCTCGACACGGACCTGGTCGAGCAGTATCGCCGCTACACGTACCCCTACGATGTCTTTGCGCGCATCGAAGACATCAACGAGCAGTGTCGTCGGCGACAGTTGGACGGGCTCATACACTACACACAAGCCTTCTGCTTCCGGCAGATCGAGGACCTGCTGATCAAGCGCGGGGTGCCTCTGCCGGTGCTGACCATCGAGGGCCAGGATCCTGCCGAAGTGGATGCGCGGACCGCGATGCGTCTGGAAGCCTTCCTGGAGATGCTGGCCGGGCGGCGCAGTTAGGGATTGAGGAACGATGATTGATGACTGACGGTCTTGGGACAGGACATTGCCGCGTATGCCCAGACGCATTCCCTCTGTTCATCGTTCATCAATCATGGTCCATCAATTCCCCCCACAGTCCCATGCCTTGAAAGGACGAGGTGAGCAAGATGCGAAGGAACTACAGCGAGACAATCCTGCTGGCGGTAGCTATGTTGGTGATCGCGGGGGCTGCCTACGCACAGGGAGCAGCCCTGGAGGGAACGGTCACTCTCAAGGGCGGCAAGACCCTCACGGGAGAGATCAAGGTCGCCCAGGTAGGCGTGTTGCAGGGCTGTGGCATCGGCACGTTGTTGCCGGAGATGGGATTCTTCCGGGTCAAGGTGGATGATAAAGCCGTCGAGGTGAAGGCCGCTGACTTGGCCGTGGCCGAGGTGGAGTGGGGATTGGCTGACGAGAACGACCCACAGTCGTGGGAGATCAAGCAGATCAATCTCATTGGGCGGGACGGCACCACCATCACGGGCAAGCCGACCTGGACTGTACAGGCGACCTCGGTGGTGGTGGATGCACAGCCCGCGGTGTACGCCTTCCCTAAAGCGGGCATGGACTTCTCCGCGGACAATCTCCTGGCCAAGATCGAGATCGCCGGGGCAATGCCGGCGACCGTGGAGCCGGGTGCGACAGTGCCGCCGACGACTATCCCACCGCCGACCACACCGGATACGACCCCGGAACCGCCGGCCACGCCGGGCACGACTGCCCCGCCCCTAGTGGTGACTGGAGAAGTGCAACCGGCTATCGGCCAGGGGGCGATGGAGGTTGTGATAACCTGCCCCCACTGCGGAGAAAAGATGATCGTGCGCGTTAACGTGAACGTCTCGTCGGCAGCCGGCGAATAGCGCTCACCTAGCGACTTGCCACGGGCCGGAGGAGAGGCTGCGGACGATCCGCGCTGGCCCCTCCGGCCCTCGCATACCTACGGAAGAGAGGGCGAGACCACCAACCTGTCGCCCCGAGCAATCATGGTACCTGAAGAGCAACTGCACATTCTTACTCAGGGAGCGGTAGACGTAGTTGACGAGAAGGAACTCCTAGCCAAGCTGCGGCAGGACCGGCCGCTGCGCATCAAGTATGGCGCGGACCCCAGCGCTCCGGACCTGCATCTGGGCCACAGCGTTCCCTTGCGTCGCCTGCGCAAGTTTCAGGATCTGGGTCACCAGATCGTCTTCATCATCGGGGATTTCACTGGTCGCATCGGCGACCCCTCGGGGCGGTCGAAGACCCGGCCTATCTTGTCCGAGGAGCAGATCAAGGCCAACGCCCAGACCTATGCCGAGCAGGTGGGGCGGATTCTAGACGTTAGCCGCGCTGAGATCCACTACAACAGCGAATGGTTCGGGCCCATGTTGGCATCAGACCTGCTAGCCCTGGCCTCGCACTATACCATCGCGCGGATACTGGAGCGCGACGACTTCCATCGGCGGATCATCGGGGGCATTCCCATCTCCATGCTGGAGACGATGTACCCGCTGGTGCAGGCCTACGATTCGGCGGCTATCAGAGCGGATGTAGAGATCGGGGGCACGGACCAAACCTTCAACTTCCTGGTGGGGCGAGACATCATGCGCGCCTACGGGCAGGAGCCGCAGGTGGTGATGACGTGGCCGCTCCTGGTGGGGCTGGATGGTACGGAGAAGATGAGCAAGTCGCTAGGAAACTATGTCGGCATAGCCGAGCCGCCTGGAGAGATGTTCGGCAAGCTGATGTCCATCCCTGATGACCTGATGCCGCAGTACCATCGGCTGCTGTTGCATTACAGCGACGAACAGGTGGCGGAGTTGGAAGCGAGTATCGCCTCAGGAACTCTGCACCCGCGCGAGGCCAAGGCCCGGCTGGCCGAGGCGCTGACCGCGCAGTACCACGACGCCGCGGCGGGATGCAAGGCGCGAGCAGAATTCGACCGCGTATTCTCGGAGGGGCTGTTACCCAGCGAGATGCCCGGAGTGGCGGTGACGGCGGAGGATCTGGCAGCAGGGGGCATGCGGATCGTAGCGCTCGTGGCGCGAGCGGGGTTCGCTCCCAGTAACTCGGAAGCGCGCCGGCTGGTACAGCAGGGGGCGGTCACCCTCGGGGGAACGTCCGTCCGCGACGTCAACGCGCAGGTCACACCTCAGGACGGCGACGTATTGCAGGTGGGCAAGCGCCGATTCGCACGCGTGCGCCGAGTCTAGTCCGGCGGGGAAGACGGAGCGCCGGAGCCGCCGGAGGGAGCTTCTGCCCCGCACCTGCGGCAGAAGCCGTCATTAGGCTCCAGGCTGCGGCCGCACTCGGCACAGACGCCGGAGCGCGGCTGCTGGTCCGCCTGGTAAACCTCGTCGACCTGCGCGCGCAACTGGTCCAGCTCCTGCTGTAGGCTGGTAATCCGCGTCATCAGTATCTCAAAGTCGGAATCGGTAAAGACCCGGGCGCGCCATAGCTCCCGGGCGCGGTGGCCCGCTTCCCCGTATTGCCGCTCCAGTTCCGTCTGGATCTCCCCCATCCGCGTCTGCAGTTGTAGCACCGTCGCCTGCGTCGAGGCGCTCTGCGCCAGATCCCCAAGCGCTCTGCGTGCGCGATCGAAGATGTCCATGTGATCACCTCTCACCCGTAGCCCGTTCAATTGCCCAAGCTCTGCCCGGCGGGGCTGAACCTGCCCCCCCAAGGCGGCCTTGCACCATTCCACCTACGCCTTCCAGAAACCTGCTGCCGCCGGCCCGAGGGCCGGCGGCAGCCAGGTTGCGGGGGCTGAGGCCGCAACTCACGCCATCAGTAGCACCAGCCGCCCCCGTAGGCTGGCGGAGGGCTATAGCTGCCACGGGAGCCGTAGCCGCCTCGATAGCCATAGCTGCCGTCGTCGTAGCCGGTGCGGTAGCCGTCGTTCCAGCCGTCGCCATACCCGCGGTTGTACCAGCGGCGCGGGCTTTCCCGGTAATAGCCGCCGCGGGGCGGGTTGTAGCTCGCATGCGGGCTGGGAGTGTATCGGCCCTGGTAGCGGGGGATGTCGTTGTCGAGGGCCCGGTACACCAGGTAGCCAACCGCTGCCCCGGCGATGATCGCTGCCGCGTCGTTGGCCTGGGCCGGGCGAGGGGCGACCACTCCCGTACCTAACGCAGCCACCAGAGCTACCAGCGTCAGCGTCGTCCAGACTCGATAGGTCATGTTGCCGCCTCCTTATCCTAAGAGGTATCTTACTACCATAGGTAGTACAGTCAGACACAATTACCGGCCGGCTAGAAGCTTCGCCGCCCATGCTTACGGGCGGTTGCCGTACGGCCAGCCCAGATCGTTCGTCTGGAACGCGTAGGCCCCCGGCTCCTTATACCAATATTGCCCCGGAATCGGCGCTGGCGAAACGAACACGGTGGGGCCAGCCGGCATGAACGGAGCCCGGACCTTCCCACCGGACGCTGCGCCCGGACGAGTGCCGACCTGCAGCCTCAGCGGCAGCCGCTGCGTGCGATACCGGTAGTAGAAGGCCGGCTGAATCGTGTTCGGATCGACCTGGTAGACGAAGCCCACCGGGGGGAACTCCGTTGCCCTGGCCGAGAAGTACCCACGATAGTACAGCGCCTCGTCCGCGTTAGCCGGGAGTGAAGCTGAGACCAGACATCCCACGATAGCCAACCCCAGTAGCCCGCCGAGTGCGGTCCGCATAATCGTGACTTCCTTTCCATACGTACTATGGTCGCTAGTTTAGCCGAACCATCTACTACTGTCAATAGTAAAACGACGCTGCGTGCAAAAGGTTCCGTCCGCCAGGAAAAAGACCGGCAATGCGCCCGGGACGGGAACTTTTGTTGAGGTCTAAACATTTTATATGTACAATAAGGTAGATGAGAGCCCCCCAGGGAAAACCCCAAGCTTCAGGCAACAGGTCATGGCGAGCGATCGTCCATGCCAAGATGCGGATCTCCAGCGAACTCCGCCCCCTGCTGGCGGAGTACAACCTGACTGGACCGCAGTGGGCAGTGCTGCACACCCTGGACAAGGCCGCGCCTGAGGGCCTACGACTGAGCGAGTTGAGCCGGCGTCTGCGGGTTACTGAGGGGAACGTCACGGGCCTGGTAGACCGGCTGGAGGAGGGCGGCCTGATAGTGCGGATTCCGTACTCCGAAGACCGGCGCGTCATCATCGCCCGGTTGACCGCAGAAGGCAACGAGGTGTGCGGGCGGGTAGCGCCCCTGTTCCTGCAACGGCTTGAGGAGCTATTCTCGGCTTTGTCAGCGGAACGCCGCGTGGCCCTCACCGAGGCGCTTGAGCAACTGGCAAAGCCGCTTGAACCCGAGGAAGCGGCCTGCACCGAACCGGAGTCCCCGGCGGCCGGGGACGGGAAGTGAGGCAGACGAGAACATGAGTGTGGCGAGAACCCTTCTCATGCTCACATTGGCGACACTGATGGCCGGGACGGCGCTGGCGGCAGACTCTCCCCCACCATCGACCGCGGCGGTCTCGACCAGCTCTGGCGAGGCAGGTGGTGGTCCAGGCCTGAAGCTACCAGCGGGGTGTGACTTGAACACGCCCCTGACCCTCCTAGCCTGTGCACGCCTCGCCTTAGCGCTAAACCCCGCCCTGGCTGTGGCGGATCGAAGGGTCGCCCAGGCTAACGCCTCCGCTACCCAGGCGCGGGCAGCGCTTCTGCCCAACCTATCTCTGGGGGCCGGCCTCTCGGCGAGTCGGGCCCTGCGCAGCGCCGGGACCTCCACCACAAGCACCACCTCCACGACCACGCGCAACACCACCCGCGACCTGTCGCTGCAACTCAATCAGACTTTCTACGAAAGCGGTTTGCCCCAGCAAATCGCCGCCGCCCAGGCCTCGGCCCGCGCCGCCCTGTGGGGATTCAACGACTCTCGGCGGACGCTGCTGCTGGACGTCGCCCAGAGCTACTTCAATGCCCTGGCAGCCATGGCCCTGGCCGACGTGACCCATCAAGCGGTGGAAGCTTCCACCCTGCATTTGGACGCCGCCAACGCACGTATTGAGGCCGGTACGGCCGCCAAGTCCGACCGCTATCCCTTCGAAGTAGAGTTGCAGCAGGCGCTGGTGCAGGCCATCTCGGCGGAAAACCAGATTACCCTCAGCATGAACGCGCTGAAGGGGGTACTGGGACTACCCGCCACCGCGCCGTTGAAGCTGGCCGAGGCGCTGGGCCAGCCGAGCCCACCGAAGAAGGCAGAGGGTCTGTTGGCGCAAGCCATGGAGGAGCGACCGGACGTGGCGCAACGGCGCGAGCAGGTGGAGGCGGCGTTGCAGTTGGTGCGGGTTGCCCAGATTCGGCGTGGCCCAGTGGTCACCGCCAGCGGTTCTGATAACTACGGCTTCCACACCAAGGTTGACGGCAATGCCTGGCAGGTGCAATTGGGCGTCTCCTTGCCGATATTCGACGCCGGGGCGACGAAGGCGGCCGCCGACAGTGCTCGCGCGGCGCTGCAGATCGCCGAGCAGAACCTGCGCCAGACGCAACTGGCGGTTAGCGCTGAAGTGGAGAACAGTTTCGCCACGGCGCTGCAGGCCAACAAGCAGATCGATGTGACGCAAGCTGCCTTGACCGCCGCCCAGGTGAACTCGCAGGCAGCCAGGGAAAGGTATAGGGCCGGACTGGGAACCGTCATCGATGTAACGGATGCCGAACTGAAGTTGCAGCAGGCCCAGACGGACCAGGTACACGCGCTCTACAGCTACAACATCGCTCTGGCGGCTCTCCGAGCTTCTGTAGGCGAGGCGGCGGTGGAGGGCGTAGAGCCTTGAGAACACCCTACTCCAAGTGATCGGCGATAGAGGACAACAAACATGGCACAGGCCAGCAATAACCTGATCCAGTCTACCCGGAAGCGCCGCGTGTGGCCATGGCGCATCGTGATACCGGTGGTGACGTTGGTCGCCATTCTCGGAACCATCGCGATCGTGCGAGGGCGCAACGGCAATCAGGAGGGCGGCGGCGTCCGCACGGCTAAGGTCGAGCGCGGCGACCTGGTGCAGACGATCAGCAGCACCGGGGTCGTCGCCGCGGAGACCGGGGCGAACGTCAAGATCGGATCGCAGATCACCGGGCGCATCAAGCAGCTCCATGCCGACCTGGGCGACCGGGTGCAAGCAGGGCAGATTGTCGCCGTCCTGGATGCGCCGGACCTGGCCGCCAACCTGGAGTCGACTCGCCGCAGCCTGGCGCAGGCGCAGTCCCGCTACCAGCAACAGCTAGCCGGTGTCTCCATGCAGCACACGCAAGTTTCCACGGCGTTCGAACAAGCCACGGAGGGGATCCGCCGCGCCGAGGCGCAGCGAGATCAGGCCAAGGCGACGGTGGTTTCGGCCCAAGCGCGGCGGCGCTCGAGCCAGGCCGGTCTATCCGGCGCCCAGGCACGACAGAAGTCTGCTGAGTCCTCGCTGCGCTCTACCCAAGCCTCGGCGAAGTACCAGCCCGAGGTGACCTCTGCGAACGTGGCCCGGGCCAAAGCGGCGCTGAGCACCGCCCAGTCCACCCAACGGCAGGTGGAGAGGAGCGCCGACCTGCAAATCGCCAGCACCACGGCCGCGCTCCGGCAGGCCGAGTCCCAGTTGACCTTGGCGACCGCCACTCTCGAGCGGCAAGAGAAGCTGCTGGCCAAGGGTTACCTGGCTGCGCAGGACGTCGATGCGGCACGTAACGCGAAAGAGGTCGCGCGCCAGCAAGTCGATTCGGCGCACTCGGCTCTGGCCCTGATCCAGGAGAAAGTGGCCGCTGACCGCCAGGCCGCCGTGGATCAAGTCGCCCAGGCCCAGGCAAGCCTGGCTGCAGCTCAGGCAGAGGGGTACCAAGACGTCGTGCGCACGGAAGCCGTCTCCTCCGCGGAGTCGGCTCTGGTCGAAGCCAAGTCCTCTGTGCTACAAGCCCAGACCTCGGTGGAGAGCGCCACGGCCGATCTGAGTTCGGCGCGGGCCTCGCTGGCGGGTGCGGAGAGCGAGGTGCGCAACGCGCAGCAGGCTCAGAGGGCGGCTCTTGGCAACCTCACCCAGGACCAGCTCAAGCAGAAAGACGTGCAAACCGCTTACGAGGCCATGCGGCAGGCGAGCGCCCAGGTGCAGTACCAGGAAGCCCAGTTTGACAAGAGCAACATCCGCACGCCGGTCTCGGGCACGGTCGTGAGCCTGACCCAGCAGCAGGGAGAGACGGTTGTGGCCGGACTGTCGGCACCCACCCTGATGGAGGTGGTCAACCTGGCCAAGCTGGAAGTGCATGCGTTTGTGGATGAGACGGACATCGCCCAAGTCCACTTGGGGCAGCCGGCGGAAGTCACGGTGGATGCCTTCCCGAAGCGCAGGCTCCCCGGAAAGGTCAGCAATATCTCGTCCGCCGCGACCATGCAAGACAACGTCGTAACCTACATGGTGACCATTGGGCTAGACAAGTACCCCGAGGGGATGCTGAAACCACAGATGACAGCCGATGTCATCCTCACCCTGTCTGAGGAGAATGACGTTCTCCTGGTGCCTAGTGAAGCGGTGAAGCAGAAGCAAGGCGTCAACCAGGTCGTGGTGCTCAAGGGCGGCAAGGGCGAGGTCCGCTCAGTGGCCATCGGCGCTACAGACGGTACCTCCACCGAGATCAAAGAAGGCCTGCAAGAGGGTGACACGGTAGTGTTGGCGGGCTTCGCGGAATTGGGCCTACCGGACTTCGCGAGCGCCGCCCGACTCCCCAGGTTCTTCACCCGCGGCCCACTGGGCACGAGGAGCCGGTAGCCGCCGACCCACCCGGCTGCCTGGGGCTGACAACGAGCGGCAACCAAACATGAACCTGATCCGGATGGAGAGCATAACCAAGGAGTACTCGCTGGGCGAGGTACTGGTGCGCGCCCTGCGCGGGGTCTCTGTTTCGGTGGAGCCGGGAGAGTTCGTGGCCATTATGGGCCCCTCGGGCTCGGGCAAGAGCACCCTCATGCACATCATGGGGTGCCTGGACACGCCCACCTCCGGATTTTACCAACTGGCCGGCGTGGAAGTCTCCTCGATGAATGACACCGAGCTGGCGCAGGTGCGCAATAGTCAGATCGGCTTCGTCTTCCAGCAGTACAACCTTCTCCCGCGCACAACCGCGTTGGAGAATGTAGAGTTGCCGTTGCAGTACGCGGGAGCTACGGATCATCGGCGCGATCGCGCGCTGGCAGCGCTGGAGCGAGTCGGCCTGGGCGACCGCTTGGGCCATTTTCCCAGCCAACTGTCGGGAGGGCAGCAGCAACGCGTAGCGGTTGCACGGGCGCTGGTCACTGACCCACCGATCATCATGGGCGACGAGCCCACCGGCAACTTGGCCAGCCGCCAGGGCGAGGAGATCATGGCCATCCTCCAGGACCTGAACGATTCGGGGATCACCGTGGTGATGGTCACTCACGAACACGACATCGCGATGCACGCCAAGCGCGTCGTGACCGTCCGGGACGGACTGATAGTGGAGGATCACCAGGTGGAGGATCAAACGCGGGCCACGGAGATCCTGGCGGGAATGCCGGAGGAAGCGCCGTAAGTGGCAGGAGCGCGAGAAAAACGTGAACATCTGGGAATGCATTAAGACAGCACTGCGAGCGCTGCGCAGCAACAAGATGCGCACCGTCCTAACGATGCTGGGCATCGTCATCGGAGTGGGGGCGGTTATCGCCATGGTCGGCATCGGGCAGGGAGCCGCCCAGCAAATCCGCGACCAGTTCGCATCGATGGGCACCAATCTGCTGACCGTATCCCGAGGCAACCGGGCGCGACGCTTTGGTGGCCCCGCACCCACCTCCACGCAGGCCAACTCGCTAGTCCCGGCCGACGCCGAAGCGATACTGCGCAAGTTCCCCGATACCGTAGCGGCGGTGGCGCAGGTGTGCCGGGGAAGCGCAGTGTGCAAACTGGGAAACAGGTCCTGGTCAACGCAGGTGCAAGGGGTGTCCCCGGACTATACCATGGTAGCCAAGTGGGAGGTGGCGGAGGGCAGGTTCATCAACGACCAGGACAACACCGGCCGCACGCGGGTGGCCGTGGTCGGTCGCAGCCTGATCGAAAACTTGACCGGCGATCGGAACGCCGACGTCATTGGGCAAGACATGCTGATCAACCGATCCCGATTTCACATCATCGGGATACTCAAGGAGAAGGGCTCCGGTGCGTTTGGTCAGGACCAAGATATCGTGGCCATGATCCCAGTGAACACAGCCATGCGCCGGGTCTTCAACCGCACCTCGCTGAATGAAATTAACGTCAGTTGTCGCACCGAACAGGACATGCCCATGGCAATTGAGCAGATCACCACATTCATGCGCGAGGAGCACAAGCTCCGCCCGCCCTTCCCCGACAACGACGACTTCACGGTGCGCAGCCAGTCGCAGATTCTGGAGGCCAGCGCGCAGAGCTCACAGACCATGACCTCGCTGCTGGGGGGTATTGCACTGGTGTCGCTGCTGGTCGGCGGCATTGGCATCATGAACATCATGCTGGTGTCGGTCACCGAACGGACGCGCGAGATTGGTATCCGCAAGGCGGTCGGCGCCACCCGGCATGACATCCTGATGCAGTTCCTCATCGAGGCGATGGTGATCTCGCTGCTGGGGGGGATTCTCGGGGTATTGATCGGGGTGGGTATCGGCCAACTCGCGGCGAGCGTGTTGAACCTGGGCACCGTCATCCAGCCCTCGGTGGTAATAATAGCGGTACTGGTCTCCGGCGGCATCGGGGTCTTCTTCGGTATCTACCCGGCCCGACAGGCCGCGATGCTCAACCCGATTGACGCTCTGCGATTCGAGTAGGGCAAAAGGTGCAGTTCTTACGTATGATGCCCCGGGGACGCGGGAGCCCGCGTCCTCGCTTCGTCTGCGTCCCTGCCTCACCAGCAGTCGACCCGATACGCGCGCCACGGGCGCAGGCGGAGAATCTCGGTCCCTCCGATGATCTCCCCGCTCAACAGGTCCGTCACCTGACCCCGGCAGGGCAAGGCCAAGTCCTTCCTCCCGAAAGACCAGATCACGGCGCCCGGCTGTGAGGCCGAGTTCCAGATGACCCCCGCGTCGTCCGGCAGCAAACGAGGCACGTCCATTACGTCGCGCACCTGCGCATAGGCGCGGTTCCAGGAGACCACGTCATCGGTGACCCAACCCCACAGTGTCGGGGCGTCGGGGTGCGTGATGGGACACAGGGGCCCGCGGGCGGCCAGGGAGCGGAAGTAGTCAGTCGGGTCGACCCAGCCGGCGTCTATCCACTTCTCCTCTACGCGCAGGTTGGCGTCGATAAGGCTGTACGCCCTCTCTCCCGCGTAGTCACTGAAGAAGTTGCCGTGGAACATCCCGGTGTGTTGACCGGCGCCGGTACCGGCCCCGCCGATGCCGCAGGAGGCAATCCCGAAGGGGCCATCGCCCTCGATTTCCCAGTACACGCCGCGCTCCTGGCACCAGGCCTGGAACTCCCATAGGCGCTTGATTCCAGGACGCAACTGCGGGTCAGCGTAGTTGACCGGCATGGCCGCCAGGTTGGGATAGGAGTCGAAGAACCAGGCCTGCACGCCGACCTCCTCGACGTTGTGGCGCAGACACTCGAACCAGCGGTCGCCGAAACCCCCCGCCAGGTCGCCGGAGGCGATCTCCGCATAGCCGCCCGAGTAGTGCCCGCCAAAGATGTCCCGCACCAAGTAGTCGGGGTGGTCCTTGAGTAGGGGCGAATCGGGGAAGAGAGTGGTGATGTGCGCGGCGAGCCAGGGCATGGCGGCGACGCCGAGGCGCTTACCGGTATCGCAGACCTCGCGCATCAGCTTGTCCCCGCCCCACTGCTCGGCAAAACGATAGTCGTAGGGCGCGCAGATGGAATGGGCGTTGTTGTTGAGCGTGCCGGGCAGGTCTTCCGCCAACGCGCACTGCCACCGCGGGCCGAAGAAGACGGCCTCGAAGCCAAGCTGGGCGGCGCGAGGCAAGATGACATCGCGCAGGTGCTCGGAGATGGCGATGCCTGTCTCCGGCCGGCCCAACGCAGGAGTTGCCTCCACCTGGTACATGAGAGGCGCCCGTACCGGCGCAATGCCTACCTGATGCCCATAGTGCTCCCGGGACCACTGCCAGCAGCGCATCCAACGGGTGCGGCCCTCCCAGACGGTCTCCTCACGGCCCGCCGGGCGGAACAGCACCCAACGGGCGGGCGGACGAGCATCGCCTGTCAGCTCGAACCAGTGCTCGTCGATTACCTGGACCCAGTCACTCCCCGCCTCCTTATGCACGAGACCGTTGATGTAGTCGGGCCGATCCCAGGCCAGCAGTAGACTGCCGCGGGGATTCCACTCGTAGTCGAAGCATTGCATCGCGCCGAAGCGCGGGCGCAGTTGCATGAAGGTCCCCTCAACGTCGTCGGCGGAGGGCCCGTACTCCTCGGAGGTCGTATATCGGCCGGCCCGGGTAAGTTGAGCTTCTACCGGGGAAAAGCAGGCGCGCGAGATGAGCAGGTTGCCCTCCGCTCGCCCACCGACCTCCCAGGTGCCCCAGTCGAGCAGGCGATGGATGCGGCGCTGGTCGCTGAGGAAGCGGTACGAATACGACATGCCCTCCCACGTCTCGCTGCCGATCTCCTGGCGGAGGGGGGCGAGTCTCCATTCCAGGAGGTCCTCGACCGGAGTGTCCGGCAACTCCGTGGAAATCATGGGGCGATAGTAGTCAAAGCGGGGATGGGGCCCGCCGGCGGAACCGATCAGCTTGACGCGCAACAGATACCCACCGTCTTCCTGGACCGTCTCAATCAACTCCAGGCGCTCATAGCGCAAGCCCTCCGCGGTGGCTATCTGGGGCCGCAGCGGCCAGGCCCCGCTGCGCACGGGCACGCTCGCGGCCCGGATCTCCCCCAGGCCCAGGAAAGCTTCGCCCTCGAAGCGGAGCTCGATTTCCACGCCGTTGCTCAGTCGCAGCCATTTCTCGTTCGTGGCCATGAACCGAATTCCCTCCCGCTGGTCTCTGAAGTGGACTAATACGCCCTGATCTCGAAGGCGCCGACCTCCGACGCGCCTTGCGTGGCCAAGACGATCAAGCGCAGCGCCTCAACTCCTTTCGCGTCGACGGCATGCACCCGTTTGCGCTGGTAATTGCCGCGCGCCTGCAGCAGCGGACGCCACTCGCCGTTGATCAGCGCCTCCAGGTCGTAGTCCCGCACCGTTTCCGGCTGCGGGCCACGCACCATCTGCGCGGCTAAATAGTCGTAGTGGGTATGAGCCAGGGGCCGGGCAAACCCGGTGTCGAAAGTCAGATGCACCTCCGCCAGGTCGACGGCCTTCGGCCAGGCCAACTCCAGGCGCTGCGGCAGGTCCGCGCCAGGAGAGGAACGCCACTGATGGGACTCCCCCGCCAGTTCGCGGGTCCAGCCGTCTAAGACCGCCTCCGGCGGATGGCCGGGCGCGGCAGAGGTGGCGCTGACGGAGGCGTGGCGCGCAAGGTCAGCGGGGTCGGTCCCAGGGATGCCGGGGATATGTTGATCGTCGCGCAGGAGAAGCTGCTGGATCTCACGGACCTGAGCAGGGGTGAGTTCACCAGGGACACAGCCTGCCCGCGCACACAGGGCCGCGGCGCTTCCCGCCGCCTGGCCTACGACGGAACCAGTACCCATAACGCGGGTGGACCCCATGGCCATGTGGGTGCAGGAGATGTTGCGGCCAGCCATGAACAGGTTGGGCACGTTCCGCGAGTAGAGGGCCCGCAAGGGGATGCCATAGACCTCGGGAGCGTGCAGGAACGTGCAGGGCGGCTCCGGGGAGAACAGACCTGCGGGCGGGTGGGTGTCTATGGGCCAACCGCCGTGGCCGATAGCGTCGTCAAACTGCCGGTTTTCCACCAAGTCAACCTCGGTGAGTATGTACGGTCCCAACAGGCGACGGGATTCGCGGTGGCCAGGCAGAAACCCCCACCAGGTCAAGTCCCAATTCTCAGCCCCCTCGGTGCCACTGTGGTTCTTGTGGAAGTCCCACACACCCATGAGGCAAGCGATCAGCTCGTCGCGAATCTTCTCCGTGTCGTGCAGAATGTCCAGTTCCCCTCCGTACTCAATCCACCAGTGACCGTGCTCCATAGGTCCCCCGTGCAGACGTTGGGGCAGGTCCTCGGCCTTGGTGAACTTGCGAGCCCAGGGGGGCGGGGCAAAGGTGACCGGATGCCCCACATCCCGTGCGCACCAAAGGAGGCTGGCACCCATGGTATTACTGTCCGGCCCTTCCGCGTGGGGCTCGCCGTGCTCCTCGGGGCCCTCGCGTCCAATGCGAAAGTCCGCTCCCGCCAGGTGCCCGAGGCGCCCGTGCCCGGTACAATCGATGAAGTAGTCGCCGGTGATATGGTAGACGGTCTCCGTGGTAGCCTGGCGTGCGGAGATGGCGGTGATCCGGCCTGCCTCGTCGGTCTCCACGGCGTCGCACGAGGCGTTGAGCAGCAGCGTCAACAGGGGTTCCGCCTGGACTTTCTCCCATAACACCAGGTCCCACATGCAGGCGTTGCGCTCCGGGTTGCGCACCGCCTCCTCTAAGCGAAACTCCTCCAGCAAACCGCCCTCGCGGAAGCCAGGACGTTGTCCGGCGTCGTCGGCGCCGGTGACGTGCACCCGAATCTCGCTGCTAGAGTTACCCCCCAGCACCGGCCGGTCCTGCACCAACACGGTAGTCGCCCCGTTTCGGGCGGCGGCTATCGCCGCGCAGACTCCGGCCATGCCCCCGCCCACAACCACCACTCGGGGGTCAAACGCTTCCAGTCGAGTCTTGCTGGACATAGGTCTCCTCCTGGCCTGCAGCGGACGCTGGCTTGCGCCGTCCGGACGGTCGCGGCCGTCCCGGTCGTAGAGGCGGCTTGCGAAAGTTAAGGCAATAATGGTGCATGGTGTTGCTCACCCAGGCATTGCCCATGCCGAAAGGCGCCAGGCGCTGGTTGTCCTGGCACCAGATCTTCTCATCCTTCAGGTCCAAGAAGTCGCCGACGAGACGCCCCAGATCCCAGGCCAGGGGGTACACCGTGCCGCCCTTCTTAACGTTCTTGACGATGATGGTGGCGTAGGCTCCGGGTCTCATGATCTCAGCCACCCGGCGGTAGATCTCCACTAACTGCGCCAGGAACTCCTCGTAGTCGTCCACGTTACCGAGGTCGGCCTGATCGTCAGAGTAGTACATGTCCAGGTCAGCGGCTTCACGACGCTTCTTCTGGGTCTCGAAGCCCCGGCGACGGAGCATGTCCCAGTAGGGCGGACTGGTGAGAACGTAATCGACAGCCTCGATGTTCAGCTCTGGCAAGTCCCGGGCATCGGCCTGGATGACGCGCCCCACGAGGCCCTTCGGCCCGAGCGGCAAGCGACTCCCCAGCTCTGCCGCGATTCGCTCCTGGGCGATGGCGGCGTACTTCGGGTTCAACTCTACACCAATCGCGCAACGACCACAGCCGACGGCCGCGACCAGGGCGCTGCCGGTTCCAGCCATCGGATCCAGGACCGTCTGGCCCTGCTTGGTGAAGAACTCAATGAACTCTCGGCAGAGGCTCTCCGGGAACTTGGCTGGGTGCAGCAAGACGCTCTTTCCCCGCGGAGGTGGGTTGTGAATGAACCACGACTTCTGGAAAAGCAGCCAATCGCGGGGACTCAGGTCGTTGATGCGGTTTCTCATAGGCGGTCGGCTCTACTTCCCTCCCCGACGCGGATATCCTCTCTCGAAGGCAGTCGGGCCAAGACCGGCGGAAGACATAGGCCACGCACGTCATCTCCTCGGCCATCATGCGTGTGAGCGTGTCCCGGCGGCTGTCGACGGTGCGGTGGGGACTGGTGGGGAACGCCCTGGGCGCGTGGGTGATGGCTTTACCGATGGCCGCCCTTGCGTACGGAATCATCGGCTGACTCAATCCGGGCGGGACGTAAGCGCGGCCCGGAGGGGGCGCGCCCCGGCGCAGCAACAAGCCGCTGGCGCGCTACAGGGCCGCCAGGATCAGGTCACAGACCTCGCGCACAGCCCCGCGGCCCCCGGGGGCACTAGCGACGTACTTGGCCGCTGCCAGAACCTGGGGCACGGCATCGGCCGGAGCCGCGGGGTGCCCCACCTCGCGGAAGGCCGACAGGTCGGTTACATCGTCCCCCATGTAGCACGCCCGCTCCGGCGCCATCCTCCGCTCCGCGAGTATCTGCCGCACTGTGCAGCCCTTGTCATCGCATCCCAGCTCCACCCGCTCTATGCCCAGCTTCCGGGCCCGGGTCGCGGTGATAGGCGACTCGTCCGCGCTGATGATGGCGACCTCCACCCCTGCCTCTCGCAGCCTCACCAGCCCCAGGCCATCCTTCACGTCAAAGCGCTTCATGCCAAGTCCCTCGGCAGAGTAGTACATCCCGCCATCGGTCAGGGTGCCGTCTACATCGAGCATTAGTATCATGATCGGCCCACTGGGCCAATCGGGTTTGTTCATAGTCACCCACCTTTCGGGCATTCTTCGCCCGGCTTGATCTTCCATTCCTCGGCACTGGTCGGATCTTGGGCCAGCAGTTGACGCTCATCCAGCCTGAGTAGCCAGGCTTCGCTGCTCAGGCCGCTCGTAAAGATGCGAAGGAAGTTCTCCGGCCGCGCAGTCTTCTCCAGCAGCAGCAGATTCCCTTCCGGGCTGGTCGTGCCCTGCGTTACCAGCATTTCCAGGGCGCCCCAATCTGTTACCGGGTAGAACCGGCCTTGCGGGATGTTGTAGCCGTAGAGTCGGTACACGCGCCGGTTGTCGCGGTAGCGCTCTTGCTCCACCAGTATCCAGCGCCCGCCCAGAAAGCGCGCCCGGGGATAGTCGGCGGTGTCCGGGAGAGCCTCACTCAATCGCCGCGCGCGGCCGAGGCCCGGATTCAGGGCGTAGAAGGCGCGGGTCCCGCCCCCGGGCGGGAATCGCCTGGTGGTGAGGACCTCGTCTGCCATCAGCGGCGCGGCGCTGCGCCCCGATGTCTCCTGCACGGAACAAGCGCTCGTGGTCCCCGCGGGCAGGAAAACGCGAGCCACGGCCCACCGCTCTCCCTCGGCACCCGAGCCCCAGGCGTAGAGGTTGCCCAGAGCGTCCCAACTCAATCCGTAAGGGATGTCGGCGCGAAGTCTGGTGAGCACCGGTCCGCCGGGCTGGGGCAGTAGGACATAGGTCTCGTGGTCCCCATTCTTATGGGTGACCGAGAACGCAACCCCTACTCGGCCGACGGCCAGGCGGGGATGCCCATTAACCTCGGAGATTCTCTCCGCATGCCCATCGTCCGGGTTCACCAGCCAAACACGGCGTGGCCCATAGCTGTCCCTGGTGGGTTTGTCCTCCGTCGGCGAGTACGACTTCCGAGTTAACACAAGCAGCCGGCCGTCTGGCCACCAGACCGTCTCCTCGACCTCCGCGTCCGGCTCCGGTCGGGGCAGGGCCCGGCTGGCGCCAGTGATCGCGTTCACCACCAAAACGCGACTGGTCAAGGCCTCTCGCGCCACGCGCTGTTGTTCCTTCTGAGCCTTCGGGATCTCCCACGGCTGCGTCGGCTCCTTCGGCATGAGCTTGCGGAAGCTCACACCGGGCATGCCGCAAAGCGCAAACGTCTGCCCGTCGCGAGACCAAGCAGCGGTGGTGGCGAAGAGCACATCCAGGTCGAGTCGACCAGCTAGACCGGCAGGCTCTGTTCTCACGGGGCTATCCGGCTGGCCGGAGAAGAGCACCGCAGCGGCGCCGGTCGGGTCGCGGCGCATGGCCTCACGCGCCCACCATCCCAGCGCCACCATCCCGGCCGCGCCGAGTAGGGCCACGATCAGACAGCCGCCCAAGCAGCCACGCTGAGCACCGGTGAGGGGCCGAGTGGGACCGCGGCGGGATGGCGGGGCGGGTGCGGTCATGCTGGCAATGCCGCGAACTGTTTCGCGGCGCGGGGCGAAGGACCTTCCCCACACGTAGAAGTCGCGCAGGTCAGGCAGTGCCCAGCCTGGTTGCACGCGCCCTTGACAACCCACCGACTGCACCCTATTCTTGATAGTGGGATTTCAGACCCTCCAGGGCGGTTGGGGTACCTATGGCAGAGAAGACCCTCGTGATTCTAGGCTCAACCGGTTCCATCGGCCGGCAGACATTGGAGATTGCCGCCTCCCACCGAGATCGCCTGCGCGTGGTGGGGCTGGCCGCGGGGCGCAACGCCGCGGGACTGCAAGCACAGGCGGAGGAGTGGGGCGTCGCCCAAGTAGCGCTCGCCGACGAAGCCGCCGCCACGCAGTTGGGCCAGAGCAGCGACTTGCGTGTTCACTCCGGCGCGGACGGGCTATGCTCGTTGGTGCGCGAGTTGCGGGTGGACCTGGTGGTCGCGGCGATTTCGGGAGGAGCGGGGCTGGCCTCAATCCTGGCGGCGCTAGAGACAGGCTCAAATGTTGCCCTGGCGAACAAGGAGCCACTGGTAGCCGCCGGCAACCTGGTGACGCAGGCCGCGGCCCGGTTCGGAGCGCAATTGCTCCCCATCGACAGCGAGATCTCGGCCGTGTGGCAGTGCCTGCGCGGGGAGAACCGACGTGAGGTGGAGAAGGTGCTGCTTACCGCCTCCGGAGGGCCCTTCGCGAGTTGGGACGCCGCGAAGCTGGCGCACGTGACGCCGGAGCAGGCGCTCGCCCATCCTACATGGCGCATGGGACCGAAGGTGACCGTCGACTCGGCCACTTTGATGAACAAGGGCTTTGAGATCTTCGAAATCAAGTGGCTATTCGGGCTGGAGTTCCGCGAAATTGAGGTAATGATCCACCACCAGAGCGTTATACACTCAGGGGTGCAGTTCCGGGACGGGTCGGTGCTGGCGCAGATGGGGCGACCGGACATGCGAGTAGCCATCCAGTTCGCCTTGAGTTACCCGGAGCGCTGGGAAAACGACGTACCGCGAATGGACCTGCCGACCTTGGAGCAGTTGACCTTCGGGCGGCCGGATGCGACGCGTTTTCCCTGCCTACGTCTGGCGCGGGAGGCTGGTGAGGCGGGCGGCAGCTACCCGGCCGTCCTCAGCGCAGCGGATGAGGTAGCCGTGGAAGCATTCCTCCAGGGCCGCTTGCGGTTCACAGACATACCTCGCCTCCTGGAGCGAACATTGGAGGCGCATGAGCACTTCCCGTTGACCAGTCTGGCCGAAGTGCAGCGCGCGGAGCAGTGGGGGCGGGAGCAGGGCGGGCACCTGGTGTCGACCATGGGATAGGTTCGGTCTGGGAGCGCACCGGGCCGATGATAGGAGTTGGCGCATGGAAGTAGTTCAGCAGCTTACGTCGGGAGTGTGGGGGATAGCCTCGGCGATTGTCTTGTTGGGGCTGTGCATCTTCTTCCACGAGGCCGGGCATTTCCTGATGGCCAAGTGGTGTCGGATGCGAGTGGACCAATTCTCGCTCGGGTTTGGGCCCCCTATCGTTGGTTTGACCTACGGCGAGACCTACTACGCGATTCGCTGGATCCCCCTCGGTGGCTCGGTAGCGATCGCCGGGATGGAACCGGGCGAGACGGATGTCGACCGCGGCTTCCATTCCCGCCCTCGCTGGATGGGGGCGCTGGTTATACTGGCCGGCGTGACCATGAATCTCGTGTTGGCCATATTGCTCTACGCCGCCGTGGCCCATTTCCAGGGCCTCCCCGTGCCCGGCGCGCCCGGCAACGTAGTGGCCAACGTCTTCCCGGGATCTCCGGCCTCCCAAGTCGACCTCCAGAAGCAGGATCAGATTGTCGCGGTGGACGGCTCTCGGCACGGTCTCACCCTGGCCTCTGTTGCCACCGGCTCGCCGGCAGCCCAGGCAGGCCTGAAAACCGGCGACCGCATAGTGCAAGTGGGCGATGACCTGGTGGGAGCGCCGGTGGACCTCGCGGCTCGCCTGGCCGCTCCGGACGGGGCCGAACCACAGGTGGCCTTCTTCGACAGCGCGGCCAAGGACATCAGCAGCGCCGTGAAGGTCGGGAAGCTGCCGGCCCTGTCCGCAACGGTCGGCCGCCTCTCGCCCGAGGAGGCGACGCGTGTGCTGGGTGAGCGCCTGGGACTGACCTTTGAGCCGTTGGCGCAGGCCGATATCGTTGCTTACACCTCACTGCGCCCGACCAAGACTATCGTGTTGACTGTCAGTCGCGAGGACGCAGAGGTGCAAGTGCCAGTCACCACTGAGGCCACTGAAGCGCGCATAGCCCGGGTCGATGCCCGCGGGCGGTTGGAGAGCCCGATCATGACCATCGGCCGTATCGGGATCGCGCTGACGACACCCACGGAGTCGGTACCCCTCGCCCAAGCGATCCGCATCGGAGCAATCGATTCCGTCAACGCGGTGAGGCTCATCGTGCAGACGCTCCAAGGCTTGATCAGCGGCAAGATCGCGGCGACGCCGGGAGGCCCCGTGAGCATAATCGCCATGACCTACCAGCAGGCGCAACTGGGCTGGCCGGCGGTGGCCGGCTTTGGCGGTTTCCTCAGCGCAAACCTGGCCGTGTTTAACCTGCTCCCGATTCCGCCCCTGGATGGATTCATTCTGCTCTTGCTCGGCTTCGAAGCCGCTATCCGTCGCCGCATCGACGCACGCCTCGAGCGCATCGTGAAGGTGGCGGGGTTCGTGATGCTGATGGGGCTGTTCCTGATCCTCACCTCCAACGACGTGGCCAATCTGATCATGCACGGGACGCCCTAACGTGCGCCGGAAGGTGTCCGAACCATCGCTATGAAGAAAGGCCCCCGCAACTGCAGCGCGCGACGGACTACCCGACCGGTACGCGTCGGGGGCGTCGAGATCGGTGGCGGCGCTCCTGTGTCGGTCCAGACCATGACCAAGACCGACACCAGCGACGCAGAGGCGACCCTGGCTCAGATCAAGCAGGTGGCCGCGGCCGGTGCCGACCTGGTGCGGGTGGCCCTCCCCAACGCCGGCACACTCGATGCCTTTGAGCGCCTGTGCGCCGAGTCGCCCCTGCCGGTGATCGCCGATATCCATTTCGACCACCGTCTCGCCATCGAGACAGCACGGCGAGGCGCGGCCAAGCTGCGGATCAACCCAGGCAATCTGGGCGGACGGGAACGCCTGGCCGCGGTGCTGGAAGCGGCGACCCAAGCCGGCATCCCGGTCCGCGTGGGCGTCAACGCCGGGTCGCTGCCCAGGGATCTGCTGGAATCCCACGGCGGACCGACCGCCGAGGCCATGGCCGAGTCAGCGGTGCGCATGGTGGACGAGGCACAGGACCTGGGCTTTGGCGACCTAGTCGTCTCACTCAAGGCCTCCGACGTGTCGCGGACCATCGAGGCCAACCGGCTTTTCGCGGCGACCAGTGACCTACCGCTGCATCTGGGGGTGACGGAGGCCGGGCTCGGCCAGGAGGCCGTGGTGCGCTCCGCGGTGGGCATCGGCACTTTACTGGCCGAGGGCCTTGGCGACACAATCCGCGTCTCCCTGACCGAGGACCCAGGGCAAGAGGTGCGAACGGGGCGGCAGATCCTGCAGGCCCTAGGCATGATACCCGGCCCGGTGTTGGTCTCCTGCCCCACCTGCGGGCGGTGCAAGGTCGACCTGAGGCCCCTGGCGGAGGCGATACGGCTGGCTCTGGAAGGGGTCACGGAGCCGGTGGTGGTGGCGGTGATGGGCTGTGAGGTAAACGGTCCGGGGGAGGCTCGACACGCCGACGTCGGCCTGGCCGCGGGTCAGGACACCGTGGTCCTGTTCCGGCGGGGCGAAATCGTCGGTCGCGTTCCCATGGCAGAGGCAGCCCCCGCGTTGATCGCTGAACTCGCGAGCCTCCTGGGCAGATAGTCGCACCGCGGTCCCGATACCATGTTCGCCGAGATTCTCGCTTTTCTGAGTTACTACCCCAACGTCCTGCGGCAGGTGCCCCCTGTGGCCTGGGCAGTCTTCGCCGGCATCTGCCTGTGGCAAGCGGCCATCAGTTGGTCAGTCCACCGGCAGACAGGCATGCGCAGCTATGTGGGGGCTACAGTCGGTTCGCTGTTGGTCATGGCCGGGGCTATCCTGGCCCCGGTCGCCTTCAACCTTCTGCAGTTCGTCCTCTTACCCGCGCCGCTGCTAGTGGCCGGCTTCATGGTGTTGAGCCTGAGCGATGCGCGCAGCTGGTTCTCGCCCGAAGCACACGACAAGTACTACCTTATCCGCCGCGGTGGCCTGCGGCTGCGCGTGCTCGGAATGGTGCCGCCGGGATTCGTTCACCAGAAATCCCTCCCCGCCTCCTGGCTGCAGGGGCTGGTCGTGGGCGGGATGACGCTGGTCCTTATGAGCGTACTCTACGTCGGCATTTGGCATGCCTACGGACGGGAGGCGCTCAGCAGCACTGCCTTCGGCTGGACGACCCTCGCCTGCGGCCTGGTTGCTTTTCACTGTCTAGCTCTGGTCTTGTGCGGGCTGCTGTTCGGGTCGACGTCACGCGCGGCTAGTCGGCGCACGGAACCGGAAGCAGAGGGCGGGTCATCCGGCAGCACTCCTGCGCAGTAGGCTCGCTTCTCTCCTCCCTCAATAACGGTAGTCGTCGCGGACCGGCGTATACCCGGAGGAGTTGTCCTGTAGCGTACGTGGTCGCCGGGCCTATGCAGCTGCCGCTCCCCTGCCGTGTCGTCATGTCGACCGCTTTGCCCTCCCTGGTCACGTTCCTACTGCTCGCGGCCGTGTTCCTCCCGGGCTGTGTAGTGCCCGCACGGACCAATGCAGGAAGGCGTCCCATTTGTTCGACGTGGCCAAGTCCGCCGTCGTCTGCGTTTTCGCGATCTACCAGGCGCGGAGCTTCAATGATAAGTCTTGGCAGGAGTGGCTGCCGACGGTGGTAATCGTGGCGATCGCTATCATCGCGCTGGTCGTGCCAGCGGTGGTGCTGGTGACCCGCGCCGACAAGCGCCCCCAAGGCGCAGCCGCTGATGGCCGGTTACACCGTGGACGGCCCCGCGGCCCCGATGCCGCCGGTTGCCCAATCGGTGCCGCCCGTCCAGGCTCCGGCACCCCGGCCGCCCATGCCCCCTCCCTCGTCGCCTCCAACGCGCACGGGGTAGCCGGGATCGCTGTTTCGTAGTAGCACAGGGAAGGCCTCGCGGGGTCTCCCTTGTGTTCTGACCGCACAGTCGGTATCATTGAGGCTAGTTGGTGCCCAACACCGTCCGGAGGTCTTTTTCTAGTGCGAGCATCCCAGTACTACCTTCCTACCCTACGCCAGGCCCCGGCGGAGGCCGAGATTGCCAGCCACCGACTGCTCCTGCGCGGGGGATTCATCCGGTCCCTGGCAGCCGGAGTCTTCTCTTTCCTGCCCCTGGGCCTACGCGTACTGCGCAAGGTCGAGGAGGTCATCCGTACAGAAATGAACCGCGCCGGGGCGATGGAGGTCCTCATGCCGGTGCTTCATCCCCGGGAGCTGTGGGAGCGCACCGGCCGCTGGACTGCCTTCCAGCCCTGCCCTCTTCGCGTCAAAGACCGGAACGAGCGCGAGTTCTGTCTTGGTCCCACCCACGAGGAAGTCGTCACCGATCTGGTGGCCCGCGATGTGACCTCTTACAAGCAGGTCCCGCTGACGCTGTACCAAATCCAGACCAAGTTCCGCGACGAGATCCGCCCGCGCGGCGGGCTGATCCGCGTCAAGGAATTTACCATGAAGGACGCATACTCATTCGATGTGGACGAAGCGGGCCTGGACCGCTCGTACTTGGCCATGTACGACGCCTATGTGCGCATTTTCGATCGGCTGGGGCTGCCTGTCCAGATTGTCGAGGCCGAGGCCGGCTCGATGGGCGGCCATGACACGCGCGAGTTCATGGTGCTCAACGAGTCGGGAGAGGACACAATCTTCATCTGCGACACCTGCGGCTACTCGGCCAACGCCGAGTGCGCGGTGGCGCGTCCTCCGGCGTCGACCTCTCGCGAGCGCACGGAAAAGCCGCGACTGGTCTCCACGCCCAATGCCAAGACCATCGACGCCGTCTGCGCCGTGCTGGGCCTGCCGGCCGACCAGCTCATCAAGACGCTCATCTATCGGGCAGGTGAGGAGTTTGCGGCGGTGCTGGTCCGCGGTGACCGCGAACTGAACGACTTCAAGCTCGCCGGATTCCTGCGCGCGCCTGATCTGCGCATGGCCACTCCCGAGGAGATTGAGCAGGTCACGGGCGGACCTGTCGGCTTCAGCGGCCCCATTGGCTTGCCGGAGTCCGTGCGGATCATCGCCGACTGCGAGATCGCCTCGGTCACCGACGCCGTGGTCGGCGCCAATCAGGCCGACGCGCATCTAGTCGGCGCCGATCCCGGCGTGGACTTCCAGGTCGAGACTTACACCGATCTGCGCGAGGCCGTACATGGCGATCCCTGCGCTCGCTGCGCCGGGACGTTGCAGGCCAAGCGGGCCATTGAGGTTGCGCACGTTTTCAAGCTGGGAACCAAGTACTCGGCGGCACTGGACGCGGTGGTGGACGACGAGCATGGGGAGCAGCGACCGCTGATCATGGGCTGCTACGGGATCGGCGTCAGCCGGATCGTGGCCGCTATTGCCGAGATATACCACGACGACAACGGCCTCGTCTGGCCGGCGGCAGTCGCGCCGTTCCAAGTGGCACTGTTGCTCCTGGATCCGGACCGCGAGGACCTTCGGCAGATCGCCGAGCAGATTACGGCCGACCTGGAGGCGGCGGGTTGCGAGACCATCCTGGACGACCGGGATGAACGCGCGGGGGTCAAGTTCAAGGACGCGGATTTGATCGGCCACCCGTTGCGGATTGTCGTGGGCAGGAAGACCGCAGAGACCGGCGAAGTGGAGTTGCAGCGGCGCCGTGACGGGGTTCAGGCGATGGCCAAACCCGAGGAGGTCGTTGCCAAAGCCGGGGAGCTGCTCGCCTAGACAGCAACTCTCTGCGCACTGACAGCGGGGTGAGTCAGCATGACCGGCCCGATACGGGAGTCGGCGGTAGCCGGGCAGTTCTACCCCGGAAACAGCGGAAGCCTGCGGCGAGAGATTGAGGAGTCTTACCGCAGCCCGCTCGGGCCGGGGGCCCTGCCGGTGGTGGAGGAAACCGGCCCGCGCCGGATACTGGGGTTGGTGTCACCGCATGCGGGTTACGCCTATTCCGGTCATGTTGCCGCCACCAGCTACGCTGCGCTCGCCGCGGACGGGCGGCCGGACACGGTCGTTGTTCTCGGCTTCACCCATCGCTCCCGCCTGACCGGGGGCGCGCTGCAGACCTCGGGGGCTTGGCGTACACCGCTAGGCGATACCCAGATTGATGAGTCACTCGCCACGGAGGTCGCGGCGCGTCTGCCGGAAATGGCTGATAATGTGGTGGCCCTATCCGGTGAGCACAGTCTCGAGGTGCAGCTGCCCTTTTTGCAGCACCTCTACGGCGACAAGCTCCGCATCGTGCCGGTGATGATGGACGATCAGGGCGTGGAAGCGGCCCGGCGCGTCGGAGCAGCACTTGCCGCAGCCGCGGCGGGGCAGGACGTCGTCATCGTCGCCAGTACTGACATGAGCCACTACGTGCCGGCCCCCGTGGCCCGGCGGCAGGATCTGCACCTGGCCGAGTTCGTCCGCACGCTCGATGCGGAGGGGCTGATTCGCGAGGCACACCGGCAAGGCATAACCATGTGCGGGACGGGGGTCACCGCGGCCATGATACTGGCCGCCCAAGGCCTGGGTGCGACCCGCGGGGAAATACTGGCGTATCACCACTCGGGCGAGGTCACACCCATGTCCGAGGTGGTAGGCTACCTGTCGGCGAAGGTGACCAAGTGAACGCCGCCGCAGCGACGCGTTGACCTGCCCGTAGGCAGGCGCGCCCGCATTGCATAAGAAGAGGGAGGACCATGTACGAGTACTGGCTTGAGCACAAACCCGCCGGTGGGAGAATGGAATCGGTGAAAGAGCGCATCAACAGGATGGCCGCCGAGGGCTGGGAACCCTTCATGATGTCGGGTAGCGACGACCTCACCGTCATGCTGCGGCGGCCCAAGCGGCAAGTTCCCCCAGCGCAGGTGTCCGGCGACCAGCTCGCCGCGACCTCAGACTAGTACCGGTGCGGTCGGGCGGTGCGCGGACGGTCGACCGGCCGTCCAAAGGGCTGAGTGCGCATGGACGAGCAGAACCTGCGACAACTACTGGAAGCCGTGGCGGCTGGGCGGATGCCCGCGCAGGACGCTTTGGAGCGCCTGCGTTCTCTGCCGTTTGAGGACCTAGGCCACACCAAGGTGGATCACCACCGCGCGCTGCGCACCGGCTTTCCCGAGGTTGTCTTCTGCCCCGGCAAGACGCCGGAGCAAGTCGCCGAAATCGTGGCGTGCCTCCGCCCCCACGCGCGGGTAGTGCTGGCCACCCGCGCAGATCGCGCGACATATGAGGTCGTGTGCGCCCAAGTTCCCGAGGCCGAGTACCGGGACCCCGCCCGGATCATCTGGGTCGGTGAAGCCGAGCCCCGGGCCGGTGCGATCGCCGTGGTCAGTGCCGGAACGTCAGACATTCCTGTTGCCGAGGAAGCCGCGGTGACCGCTGAGGCCACCGGCATTACCGTTCACCGCATCTACGACGTGGGGGTGGCGGGCCTGCACCGGCTACTCCACCACCTGGACACGCTCCGAGAGGCGGCGGCCATCGTTGTGGTGGCCGGCATGGAGGGAGCACTCGCCAGCGTAGTGGGCGGGCTGGTCGACACGCCGGTGATCGGCGTCCCCACTTCTATTGGGTACGGAGCCAGCTTCGGGGGAGTCGCGGCCCTGCTCGGGATGCTCAATTCCTGCGCCACGGGAGTGGCCGTGGTCAACATCGACAACGGCTTCGCGGCCGGCTACATGGCTGCTCTGATCGCCTTGCGCCACAAGACGCCGGAGGAGGCCGTCTGAATAACTGGAGCAACGTCCCCGGCGCTGTCTGTACCTCTGCCATCTTGGCGAAACTTCACCCCTCCCTCAAGCGTTATACTATTAGCACGCTAGCCGACGCAACACCGCCCGGCGGCCGTAGGTCCTGCAGCCCGGTCGTCGGGGTTTGCGTGTTTGGCAGTGCACAACCAAGACGTTCGAGGAGGCATACTTGAGATGCGGATAGACCTTCGTAAGCACTCACACCTTACCATCATCCTGCTCAGTGTCGTGTTGGGGATGGTGTTGATGGGGGCAGTCATCTACTACCCCCGCATGGTCCCGGCGATAGCCGAGCCCGGAGCGGTAGTGCCGCCCCGCGCGGAATGGCAAGACGCCTTCAGCGCCGTCGCCGAATCCGTTCTGCCTGCGGTAGTCTCGATTCAGGGCAAAGCCTCGATTGAGGCTCCTTCCATGCCGAACCTGCCGGAATGGTTCAAGGGCTTCCCCTTTGGCGGTCCCTCGGGCCCCGGTGACAACGGCGATAGCCCCCAGCCGCCCAAGCGCATGGAGCGTCCCTTCCTGGGCTCCGGCTGGATCTACAGCCCGGACGGCTACATCGTCACCAATGCCCATGTGGTGAAGAACGCCACCGAGGGCAGCCTCAAGATCCAGTTGCACGACGTGGAGGGCGAGGAGTCCGTACCCGCCAAGGTCATCGGCTACGACGCGCGCAGCGATCTGGCGGTTATCAAGGTGGACGTCGCACGACAGCTCCCGTACCTGGTCTTGGCCGCCAGCAAGGACGCTAAGGTTGGCCACTGGGTCATGGCCTTCGGCAGCCCCTTTAGCACGGAGCTGCAGCAGACCGTGACGCAGGGAATCATCTCCGCGAAGGGCCGAGTCCTGGAAGGCGCGGCCAGCGAACTGGGTGCCTTGGGCGCCTCCATCGGCGACGTGATCCAGACCGACGCCGCCATCAACCCGGGCAACTCCGGCGGGCCGCTGGTGGACCTGAACGGCCGCGTGGTCGGCATCAATGAGTCCATTATCTCTTCCGGCGGCGCTGGCGGTTTCGTGGGGATCGGCTTCGCCATCTCCTCGGACACGGCCGCCAAGGTCGTCCCGCAGCTTATCGCCAACAAGCGGGTAGTGCGTGGCTGGCTGGGCGTGGTGATTGCCGACCTAAGCGAGAACAAGCGCGATTTCTACAAGGCGCCCCAGGGCGGCGCGCTTATCAATAACATCAACCCCGATGGCCCGGCGGCCAAGAGCGGCCTGCAGCAGGACGACGTGGTCGTCAAGGCTGACGACACTCCTGTCCGGCGCAGTGCTGATCTGCAGGCGGTCGTGGCCGACACCGCCCCCGGCACTACTCTGCGCTTGACCGTCATTCGCAACGGCCAGCAGACCACCGTGGACGTGAAGGTCGGAGAAATGCCCGAGAAGTACGCGGGCACCTCTCTCCGCGCCGTCGGTGGTGATGACGAGGAGACCGTGCAGGTTGACCCCCTGGGCCTGCAAGTAGAGACCCTCCAGCCGAGTATGCCCCAAGCCCAGGGCCTGAACCTGCGCAAGGGCGTCCTGATCACCGCGGTCAACCGCCAGGGCCCTTCTGCCGACACCCTGAGGGCAGGGGTCGTCATTACCCAAGTCAACCGAACCAAGGTGGATTCGGCCGCCGCCTACCGCCAGGCCCTCGACACGGCCAAGAAGGAGGGGAGGCAGTACGTGGTCCTACGCATCGTACACAAGGTACAGGGCGAGGTCATCTCCAGTGTGGTTGACATAACGCCCGAGTGGTAGTACTTTAGCAGGCAATGCACAGAACGGGGTCCTGTGGTAACTCAGGACCCCGTTTTTTGCGCCACAGCGAAGAGCGTGGGAGAAAATCGTCGCCCCATGATTGGCAGGCGGTTGAGCGAACGGGCCAGAGCTTGCAGGGCCCCCGCCGGCACCAAGCGCTTCAGCCCACCGAGCCGGTTGGAGAACAGGGCGCTGCTCAGGTAGCTGACTCGAACAGCACCCAGACCCGCTTCATGGAGCAACTGGCGCAGTGAGTGGGGCGTGAAAGCGAAGAGATGATCGGCGCCTTCCGGACCGAACTGCCGGTCACGCAGTTGCTCGTCCACGATTCCCGGCTGATACAGCGGCAGACGCGACCGCCCATAGCACCCGTTGGGGGTGGTGACTAGCAGGTGTCCCCCCGGACGCAAGGTACGGAACGCCTCGGCCACGATGACTGACGGGTCGGCGCAGTGCTCCAGGATCTCGCCGAGGAGCACACAGTCGAAGCAACCGGAGTGCACCGGCAGCGCTTCGGCTGAACCGACGGCCACCTGGAAGGGCCCGCGCTCGTACTTAGCCCGCGCGTAGGTCAGGGCTTCCGGGAGGAGGTCCACGGCCAGAACGGTGAGCCCGGCCTCGGCGAGTATAAGGCCGGCGTTGGCCTGCGAGCAGCCGACCTCCAGAACCGACCCGCCCGGGCCGGCCCGGCGACGCGCTGTGTGGGTCACGGCTGCCAGCCGGACCACGTACTTGAGCCGGAACAGGTCACGAGGCTGCTCGGAGTCGATCTCCCGCATGTCGTAAGCTTGCAGGAGTCGGTGGTGGGCGCAGACAGGTTGGACCTCGCGCGCATGCTTCATCGCCCTGCTATTCGGGGGGAGTCTGCCTGGTTCCTCCCTGCCGGGCGCAGCCCGCTTCATCGCGGTATCGGATAGCTGTGCGGGAGGTGTCTGTCTCCGGCATGTCGAATAGGGCTTGTCTTTGCCAAGCCTATAGTCTACCTTGGTACTAAGCGGTTCCCGCGGAGCCGCAGACGGAGGACTCACTGATGGATCTACGTCGCTGCCGCAGCGCTACGGTGGCGGCCATCAAATGGCTGCTCACCCAACAGAACCCCGACGGGTCGTTCGCGCCCGTCGAGTATGGCATGGCCACGCATAACAAGCTGCTGTGGGCCCTCAACGACATGGGGCAGCAGCCCAAGGCGGCGCAGTTGGCCGCCTGGCTGCGCGAGTACGCCCTCGATGAGGAGGGGGACTTTGGCGGGCTGGTGCGCCCGACACCCCACGACCATTACTATGCCGTCGGCAACGCCTTCCTGGGCTGCGGGGCCATGCGCCTGGGTCAGTTTGCCCTCGCCTATCCTGCGCTTGGTCTGCTCACCAGTCTGCAGCACCCGCGCAGCGGGGGCTTCCTAACCGCCGGGCCGGAGGCCACGCTGGTCGACGAACAGGACATGGTCACCACCTCCCTGTGCGGGCTGGCCTGTCTGCAAGGCGGTCAGTTGGACGCCGCCGAGGCTGCCGGACGGTTCCTCCTGGACTTGTGGGAGGCTCAGCCGGGCGGAGCCGCCGCACGGCTCTTCCTGGCGGCCAGCGGCGACCAGCCCACACCCGTGACCGAGTGGGAGTCCGGGCAAGGCGCCTGGTACGCAGTCGACACTAATCTCTCGGAGCAGCCTTACCACGCCCCGGCGCTCGCGGCGGGTTTCCTGGCGCTCTTGCACGATGCTTCCGGCACCACAGACTACCTGGAGGGCAGCCATCGGTACCTACAGTTCTTGGACTCGTGCAACGAGGACCGCTTCCAGGGCGAGCGCAGCGCCTGGCTCGCCTGGGCGGGTGCTCTGGTCTTCGAGATGACGGGGAACGCCAACTACCAGCGCAATGCGGAGCGGGCGGCGGAGGGACTGCTGTCAATGCAACTGGCCAACGGGAGCTGGCTGAAGGGCACCATGGGAGCCGATCTGACCTCCGACGTGGTCGAGGCTACCGCCGAGGGAATTATCGCCCTCAACCAGGTCATGAGGTCGATGATCAGCGCGGAGGAGTAGCCCCTCCCGATCCGGGGGTCAGATGATCGAGTCGATCTCGGCCAGGAAGAGCCCCAGGTTGGTCGCCCCCTGCCGCGCGTTGTAGACGAGGTACGCGGTCCCGTTCGGGGTCGCCAGGGAAAGGCTCAGGTCCAGCCGGCCGTCGGCCATATAGGGGACGGAGACGACGCCGGAGCCGATCGCGCTGGCGATGGTGAGTCCGAGGTCGCCCTCTCCCGGCTTGACGAACACCGTGTACATCAGCAGAATCCGGTCCGGGAGCAGGCACATTTGCCAGGCGATTGGGGCACAGCACATGCCTCGCCTACCTCGCTCCTGAGGGCTGGTGGAGCGGCTGGCAGCCCCCAGGTTGCGGGCACTGCTGACCCTTGACGCCAAGGGGCCGTGTGTGTATACTCCCTGCGGTATGTAGCATACTTCACAGCCTTGGGAGGGACCCAAATATGCCCCGTGCTCTTGCAGTAACGCTTGCGCTCGTCTGTTGGTTCTCCTTCTCTGTCCTCGCCGTCTCCGCCGATGATTTCCTCTATGGCCCCGTGACCAGGCCCGGACCAGCCACCAATGCCACCGCCTCCTACCTTGGCGCCACTGGGCTGCTCATCACACCCACCGCCATGATCGCGGCACCCCTGAAGGTGTCCGGGTACTGGCACCAGATTCGCTCCGATCTCGACCAGAGGTTCTACGGAGCGACCCTCGGGCTGCCCGGGAACCTGGAGGTCAGCGGAGTGCGCTTGACTAACGTTGAACCCCTGCCCGGTCAGACCACTCCTACTCGCGACGAGACAGTGGTCAACGCCAAGTACCAGGTGCCACTGGGCAATCTCCTCACTGATCCCCTCCTGCCCAAGGTAGCGGTGGGGGTCTTTGACGCGTCCGATAAGGTCAACCGGACCTACTACGTGACTGTAAGCCGCTCCCTCAGCCTCACGCAGAGCAACAACGCAGCGATCAACCTGCACGCCGGTTGGGGTCATCCGAATGTAAGCGACACCCGGCTCGACGGCTTCTTCGGCGGGCTCGACTTCTCCCCCTTCGCAGCAGTGCTAGTGCAGGTTGAGTATGACGCCAAAGACCTCAACGCCAACCTCCGCTACCAGGCCGCGCCCTGGCTTTCCCTGGACGCCGGAGTGGTCGCCAATGATTTGGCTTTCGGGGCGACGCTCCGCGGCGATTGGTAACCGAACTGACTTTCTGCTAGGCATTTCCCTGCCGGGGAGACGCAGCAACTGAACACCGACACCAGGGCAGTCCTCGGTATTACTCGTATTTGCACCACTATTCACATTCCCAGAGGAGGGAACAGGAAATGAGAAAGACGTTCGCTATCGTAGTGATCCTGGGGCTTCTGGCCTTGGGGTCGGCCGTCTTCGCCCAGGGCGGATACGGTTCCGAGTACGCGACGCAGGCCTTCCAGGGCCCACGCGCCCACGTCGGCTGGGTTGACCCCGGCGACGTGGACAGCACCGTCATCATCGGTGCCTCCTACATCTGGCAGAATGCGCTGCTGAGTGCCAACTACTTCAAGAGTGACGTCACGAACTTCCCCGGCGTGGTCGCGAAGATGTTCTCTCTGGAGGCATCGTACATCTGGCGCGCCGAGACCGACCCAGGCCTATACTACGGTGGCGGCTATGGGTTCGCCTACGCTGACATCTCGGGCCCCGGGGGCCCGGAGACGGACACCACCGGCATGTGGAACATCGTGATAGGCAAGGAATTTAATTCGCCCGAAGAGTTTGGCGAGCCGGGTCTGTTCGTTGAGGCGCGCTGGAACTTGGCCACCAGGCTCACCTTCGACGTGGAGGGCGACATAAACGGCCCCCGCGTGGTGGCCGGGTGGAAGTTCTAGGCAGTATTCCGCTCACGCCGTCCGACCGTATCTGGCAGCCCTCCTTCCTCCTGGTCGGAGGGCTGCTTTACTTGCTGCTCCTCGCACGATCCGCGGTGTTATTGTTCGGTGTAGTCATCCTCTCTCTGTGGCTGCTCTGCCACCCCCCTCTCCTGCCACCGGGGTCGGCCCCCAGAGAGGGGCAGGGAGTGAGCCTCTACGGCCGCCGATGAACGTGGCAATATGCCACACCAATAGGACGTGCTTGTTACAGAGGGACACCTCCGGTCCCTGGCGGGAAGCAGACGGCCCTCCGCCCGAAGGGCGGAGGGCCGTTACCGTAGGCCGCGGCGCGTGAGCCGGGTATACTCTACGATAGGCACCGCACGATCACGTCAACCGCCCGGTGGCATTCCTCTTCGCTGACGACCAGGGGCGGCGCCAGGCGCAGGCGATCGTCACCCATAGCGTTCAAGACGAGGCCCTCGGCGAGGGCCCCGCTCTGTACCTCCCCTGCCTTCCGATACTCCGGATCAATGACCAGTGCCAGGAGCAGGCCCTTGCCCCGCACCTCCCGGAAGGCCGGATGGCTGCCCAGCCGCTCCTCCAGCAGACTCCGGAGCAACGCCCCCCGTTCACCGGCCCTTGCGACCAGTCCCTCCTCCTCCATAACGTCCAGGGTGGCCAGCGCCGCACTACAGCACAGATGATTACCGCCGAAGGTAGCGGCGTGGTCACCGGGCTCAAACACCGCGGCCGCAGAGGTGGCCAGACACGCCCCAATGGGCAAACCAGACCCCAGCGCCTTGGCCAGCGTCATCACGTCTGGCGTGATCCCCCAGTGTTCATGACCAAACCACCTGCCCGTTCTTCCTAGCCCGGTCTGCACTTCGTCCAGGACAAGCAGGGCGCCCCGGTCGGTGCACAGCTCTCGCACCGCGGGCAAGTAATCGTCAGCAGGCACATTCACGCCGCCCTCCGCCTGGATCGGCTCCAGCACGACGGCGCAAATGTCCTCCGTTAGGGCACTGCCCAGCGCTCCCAAGTCGCCAAACGGTACGTACGCGAACCCAGGCAACAGCGGCTCGAAGGCCTTCTGGTACTTGTCCTGGCCCGTCGCGCTGAGCGCGCCCAGGGTGCGCCCATGAAAGGACTTGTGGGCAGCGATGATACCCCGCCCGCGTTCGGGCTGCTGCCGTCCGGCCCATTTCCGCGCCAGCTTGAGGGCCGCCTCGTTGGCTTCGGTACCACTGTTGCAGAAGAAGCACTCGTCGGCGAAGCTCAGCGAGGTCAAGCGCTCAGCGAGTCGCGCCTGCGGCTCTATCAGGTACAGGTTGGAGGTGTGCACGATCTGTGCCGCCTGCCGCTGCACCGCCTCCACTACCTTCGGGTGCGAATGACCAACAGCCATCACCGTGATCCCCGCGACGAAGTCCAGGTACTCGCGACCCTCCGCATCCCACACCCGGCAGCCCTGTCCGCGCACAAAGGCCACCGGCAGGGGCCGGTAGGTCCGCATGACGTGCTGCGTGTATAGTTCGCCGATTTCGGAGTTGGTCATGTCGCGCTCATCTCCACCGTAGAAGAGGTCACTACCGCCGATTAGCCAAGCGGCGGGGGCATCGCCCCCGCCACCGGGTCATCGCAATCATCTTACCACCGCCGCCCCTTTCCTGCAAGCGGAGGCTGGAGAGAAGCCACTACTAGGGCCCGCCCGGCCCTCCCGGCGGCGGTGCCATGGGAGGCATACCCGGAGGCATCCCCGCAGGCATGCCGGGCAGCACCCCGTTCGCACCTGTCGCCCCCGCCGGTGCGATCAGGCTGTTCGTCGTCTCGGGCAGGCCACGCAGCAGGCCCCCGTCTATCTCGTAGACATCAGTGGCCAGCGAGGTCCGCGCGTAATAACGCTCGGTCTCATTGGGCACCTTCGCGCCTATCCAGATGGTGATTGGCTTGCCCCGATTTGCCGTTCCCACCGTGATGGTGGCCTGCGGGAGGTTGAGGCCGTACTCATCCAAGTCAGCCTCGGCCCCGTTCTCCACCGGGTAGGCCAAAGCCTGCAGATCGATCAAAGCGAATAGGAGATCACTCACCGCTGTGGAACTGGCTTTGCCCGTTTTGGGCGCGGTCACCTGCCATTCCTGCCCGGACTTCATCATGCTGAAGTTCAAGCCCTGTTCCCGTTGCGCCCGCACGCTGTCGATCTCGTCCTGCTTGACCTGCAGAATGTGTTTGTCGCGCAGGTCCAGAACGCCCTTGTTGAGTTCGGTGAATAGCGGAGCTCTGATCATCAGGATCTCCGGGCGACCCTCGCACGTCGCGTAGATGATGGCCTCGTCGGTGGTCCCGGCCGTCTCCCCTGGAGCCGTCGCGGCGGTCTCCACTGCATGCTTGCCCTCGCCCCCCACGTAGATGGTGGTCGGCTCGGAGCCCTCGTGCGTAACGGTGATCGTAAGCCGAGGCTTGTCTAGCCCGGTCGTGGCCAGATTCTCCTGCGTATAGGGCATGAAGGCCACGGCCTCTGCCCCGCTCAGGCCGAAGGTGGCCGCCTCCACCGCAGCCTTGTCCGCCTTTAGCGGGCGCGGGGCCGTGATCCGCCACGTCGTTTCCTTGGCGAGCGGCACCAGCGCCGCGGTCACGGTCTCGTCGCCCCGCTGGATAGTGATCTGCTTGACGGCGTCCGTCTTGAGGTCGGCCACCAGCTTCTTCTCGCGCATTGTCTCGGGGTCCTTGTCAACATCCGAGAGGAACGACTGGTTGATCAGGAACAGCGCTGTGGGTTCGTTGCTGATAGTAGAGAAGACCATCGACCCCAGCGGGCTCTGCTTGCCCAGGCGTATAACGGCCGTACGATTCCCTTTGTAGGTGACCGTCACCGTTACCTGCGGGGCGTCGAGCCCGAACTCGGGATCCTGCAAATTCTTGCCCTCGCGCTTCTGCGGCTTGAGCGCGGCGATGGCCTGCACTACCTGCTTGGCGGTGTCCTTCGCCATCAACCCCTCGAAGGGCTGAGTGATCCACCACTCCTCCCCGCGCCGAGCCATAGTGTACTTGTAGTCCTTGGCCTGGACTTGAATCTGGGAGATGTCCGCCAGTTGCAGGGAGAAGTACTCGCCCTTCTCGGTGACCCGGCCGCGCTGCTGGAGCATCATATAGACCAGCAGACCAGCGAAAACCACTCCGACTATTGCTGTGGTACGGTAGCGCTTCTTCATGGGGCTATCTCCTCCGCGTCCACCACACCGACACCCCGGCCACAATGATCCCGAGCGGGATGAAGACCATCACCACGAAGATGATGAAATTCTTCTGCGTGCTGGTCAGCAGCAGGTTGTGGGGTGTCTCTGTCTTCGGCGGAATAGAGATCAGGCGGACGTTCTTCGACAGCCACGCGATCGAGTTGAGCGCCAGGTAACTGTTGAACTTGAACCGCTGCGCGATGGCATCGGTTAGGGCCAGGTCGCTACCGATCACCACGATGCGCGTGGCGTCCTGGTCCTGCTGGGGAGGGGGCGGAGACCCGGGCATCGCCGGCGGTGCCGGCGGAGCCTCGTCCACAGTGGCAGCCATTGCGAAAGCACCCACCTCCGCGTTGGCCGGCTTCTGCGGCATCCCGGCCTGCTCCGGGTTCGTCTGCAGCCAGGCCGAAGCGCTGGAGTCCAATAGACCGACAGCGGGCCCCGAGGGGGGGGGCGGCATCCCGGGCGTTGTCGGAGGTGCGCTAGACTGCACCTGCATGGCGCGCGCGAAAGGCATCACCAGACGTTCAACTCCCTCTACTATCGGCGAGCCCGGGTTAGGGGTCACCAAGGGGACTTGTTCCTGGCCCAGGAAGTTGGCGTCCGGATCGATCACCACGCCGGCCAGCACTGTGACCCCGCGCTTGGCGAGTATCGCCGAGAAGTCCGGCGCGGGCGGCGGAGCCAGGGCCAGCAGCAGCTTGCCTTTGTCGTCCACCCAGCCCTCAATAGCCTTCATCTCCTCGGGCGTCGGCGCCTGCTTGGCCCCGATGATGGCCAGGACGTCACAGTCCTGCGGGATTTCTGGCGTTGCCATCTTGGCCAGATCCAGATCGTTGACCACATATTGTTGGTTGCCCAGGTCGGACTTAAGCGCCGCTACGCTATTCTGCCCGCCGGCCGTGCTCGTCTCTCCATGCCCCACCAGGAAGTACACGGTGGTCTTGGTCTCAGTGGTCACCGAGAGAATGGCGGAGGTCATCCGCGACTCGTTCACGTCGGTGACCTTCTCCTTCCGATCACCCGACTTGACCACCACCGTCCCGGGGAACGTAACCTCGTATTGTTTGGCCAGAGTCACATCGGTGTAGTCTGCCCAGGTGATCTTCATGTGCGGCGACAGCGTGGCGTAAAGCTGCACCAAGTCGCGGGAGCTCTTGGGGCTACCGGAATCCTGGGGCAGGAACGCGATCATCTCAATGTCATTGTCTAGCCCCTTGAGCACCGCCATCGACTGCGGCGCCAGGGAGTGGATCTTGTTCTCCGTCAGATCCAGCCGCGGATGGTGACGAGCGACGATGACATTGAGGCAGACGACAATGCCCAGCACGAACAGGACAAAGCCGACCGAGTTGAGCACCAACCTGGCCGCCCGCGTGCCGGCAATCTCACGTAGATTGCGCAAATTGTACGCCACCCACATGGCTACGCCCAGCACACCGACCGCGCCGATGAGGACCGGCGGCAACGTCAGCTTGCCCGCAATGCCCCACCAGGCCAGCGAGACAACGAGCAGGCCAAGACCGACCCAGATCACGATCTGGGTGCTGCGCACCAGCCCTGCAGCGGCCTGCGGCCGCTGCAGCCGGGGGTCCGCACCTCGGGCGAGTTGCTTTTCTGGTTTCGGAGTGTTTTTCTCTTCGCTCATCTCTGTATCACCTGGGGACAGGGAAAGGACTGACTTGCATTAGAAGAACAGGCTGCCCGGCTAGCGCCTGCGTGTATGGCCCCAGCCGATGATCTCGAGCTCGAGCGTCAGATGCTCCGCCGGTTCTCGACGAGCCGCTCGGCGAGGAACACGAAGAACCCGGCGACGCTAAGGAAGTAGACGACATTCTTCAGGTCGATTACCCCGCGTGCGAAGTCCATGTAGTTCTCCACGAAGGACAGGTGGTTGAGGACGCCACCTATCGCCGCAGGCACTGACTGGCCCACGAAGCCGATAATCCAGAACAGCAGCAGAATAAAGAAGCTGCCCAGCGCTGCGCCTATCTGGTCCGACGTTATGGCGCTCCCGAATATCCCGATGGCCAGGAAGGCCAGCCCCGCACAAAGGAGGCCCAGGTACCCGGCGAAAACAGAACCCCAATCCATCTCACCGCCAACCGACATCATCAGCGGAAACAGGAGGGTGACGATCAGTAGGCTGACGTACAGGCCCGCCGCCGCGAGGTACTTGCCGACGACGATGGCCCAATCGCTCACCGGACGTGTCATGAGCAGTTCCAGGGTCCCTCTTCCCCGCTCCAGGGCCAGCAGCGACATTGTCAGCACCGGGGCCATCATCAGGGCGATGAAGACCATCGACTGGAGTACATCCCGGTAGTTACTCGTCTGGGCCTGAGGCATGGTCAGGGTCATCACAAAGATGAGCCCGCTCACGCCCAGGAAGAACAGGATGACCACATAGGCCATGGGCGCTGTGAAATAGCCGCGAAACTCCTTTGCCGCAACGGTTAGCATGGATTTCATCTAGGCCGCACTCTCCTTCCGCGTCAGAGCGTGGAAGACGTCCTCCAGCGTCATCTCCAGCGGAGACAACTCCAGCAGGCCCCAGCCCTTTTCCACCGCGTTCTTCACCAGTTCGCTGCGTGGGTCAGTCCCGATGCGGGCGTCAACGAGGTACGTATCGCGCGCCTGCTGCTGGGCGCCCACTACATTGGGGATCTGCCGCAATTGGGCGAGGATGCCTTCGGACGGGCTCTTGACCACGAGCCGGTAGGTCTCTGCCTGGCGAATCTGGGCCGTCAGGCGGCTGGGAGCTCCCTCGGCGATGATGCGCCCGTGGTTCATGATCAACACCCGCTCGCACGAGGCCTGCGCCTCGGGGAGGATGTGGGTGGACAGGAGGATCGTGTGCCGACCGGCCAGTTCTTTGATCAAGCCCCGGACTTCGACGATTTGAATGGGGTCCAGGCCGATGGTGGGCTCGTCGAGGATCAGCACCGGGGGGTCGTGCAGCAGCGCCTGGGCCAGGCCGACACGCTGCCGATACCCGAGCGAGAGGAAGCCAATCATCGAGTCCGCCCGGTCCTCCAGGGAGCACTTGCTCAGCACGAAGGCCATACGGTCCGCCAGTTCCTGGCGGCCCATGCCCTCCAGTTTCCCGCAGTAGGTCAGGTACTCCGTGACCCGCATATCAGGGTAAAGCGCGATGTGCTCCGGCATGTACCCCACATGGCGTCGCGCCTCCAGAGACTCTTCGGAGACATCGTGCCCGGCTACGAAGGCCCGGCCCGCAGTCGCCGACATGTACCCGGTCAGGATGCGCATAGTAGTGCTCTTGCCGGCACCGTTGGGGCCCAGGAAGCCAACGACCTCCCCCTCCGCGACCTCAAACGACACGTCCATGATGGCCGGATGGGGCCCATAGAATTTGGTCAAACCCACAGCCTCAATCATGCTCGATCCTCCCGGCGGTCAACTCTTTCCGCATAACACAAACCCCCGGCGCGCCGCCGCACCGCGGGTTGCAGTCGCCCCGATGACGCTTAACAATGAGGGTACCCCGCTGCAGAAACCGGCAGGGCCGGTAGCGAGGTGCTGCCTAGTATAACGCCGGCTTCCCGAAGATGGTTCCCGGAGAAGCCGCTTTTCTAGACGAGTCTGGTCAACTTCTCCCACAACTCGTCCGCCCGCGCCTGCAGCGCGGCGCGGTCCCCGTCATTGACCACCACCTCGTCCGCTGGCCCCTGCTCCACGCCCATCTCTTCGTGCAGTGCGATTAGCCGCGCCGCCATCTCTTCGCTGACACCCTTGCCTGCACGCAGTCGCTGCGCGCGCACCTCCGACGGCGCGGTCACCAGAACCACGCGATCAAACCAACCTTCCGTCGGCAGTTGGCCCAGGATCGCACCTTCCACCACCAGCACCGGCGTTCCGGGCTCCGCCCGGAACTCGGCGAGGGCCACACACAAGCGCGCTAGCATGGGTGGGTGCACGATTCCATTGAGGCGCTGTCGCGCCGCGCCATTGGAGAAGGCACGCGCTGCCAGCGCCGCACGGTCCACCGACCCGTCGGCCAGTAGTACCTCGTCACCGAACGAGGCCCGGAGCTGTCCGTACTCCTCCGTACCAGGGCGGAGCAGGTCGCGCGAATAGTCGTCGAAGTCGATGGTCGCCGCACCCCGGCGAGCCAGCGCCTCTCGGACCGCCGACTTGCCGGAACTCGCCGGCCCGACCAGCGCGACCACGACAGGGGACCGGTCTTCCGGCCTATCGTGCGGCTCCGGCAAGGCTACACCTCCGCGGCCGACTCCTCCGGAGCGCTCTCCTCCTCGGGCGAACCCTCCTCCGCCGACTTCGCTGCTCCTTCGACGGGCTCGGCTGGCGGCTCCTCGGTCACGGGCGGCTCACAGGCTAACTTAGCCAGCTCCTCCACCTGTTCCTCGGCCGGCTCGCCGGTCGGCGGCTCTTCCGTCGCCGCTTCCGTCTCGGCTGCTGACTCGACCTGAGCTTCGACGGGAGTCTCAACCGGTTCCTCCGCCGGAGCAGCTTTGGCCTTCGGCGCCCGCTTGGCCCGGGGCTTGCGGACAGGGGCTTCCTCCGCGACAACTGGCTCCTCCGCCGGCACCTCTGCGGTCGGAACCTCCTCCGCCTCTCCCTCCGCCCCCTCAATGGCTGCCTTGGCGCCCATCAGGATGTCGCCGAAGCGATCGCCCAGGGTGACACCCCCGCCGCCAGCGTTCTGCGCTGCCATGTATCCCTGCGCTTCCTCACGCCGCCGGGCAGTCCCTGCCGCAACCAGGCTCAGCGTCATCTTGTGTGCCTGCGGCTGCAGGTCAAGGACCTTGGCCTCCGTCTTCTGCCCGGCCTTGACGACTTCCTCCGGGCGCTTGATCCGATACTCAGCCAGCTCCCGCATGGGGATGAAGCCCTCTACCTCGGAATCAGCAGGATGGGCAAAGGCGCCGGTCGAGACCAGCCGCGTGATTTCCACCTTGACGGTGTCCCCGACAGCGTACTTGCCGACCAATTCCTTCCACGGATCGGGAAGGATCTCGCGGCGGCTGAGGGAGATGCGGTCGCCGCTGCTCTCGATCGACAGTACGACGACCCGCACGATGTCGCCCTTCTTCAGTATCTCGGAGGGGTGGCTGACGTGGTGCCAGGCCATCTCGGAAACGTGCAGCAGACCATCGACTCCGCCCAGGTCAATGAAGGCGCCGTAGGCGGTCAGGCTCACCACACGCCCCTCGCAAACTGCCCCCTCGTAGAGCCGAGCCATCGTCTTTTCGCGGCGCTTGATCCGCTCTTCCTCCACGGCCGTCTTGTGGGAGAGGATCACCTTATTCGCACGACGGTCCACCTCGACGATCCGTAACGGCAGCGTGCGGCCGACGAAGCGGTCCAAGTGACGGACGTCCCTGGTTATGACCTGGGAGGCCGGGATGAACCCGGGCAGGCCCACATTCACACGCAGGCCGCCCCGGACTCTTTCGGTTACCATGCCGGCAATCGTGCGCCCTTCCTTATGTGCTTCGTACAGCTCCGCCCACACCCGCTCGTAGTCGGCCCGCCGCTTGGAGACGCGGATGCGCTCGTTCTGCTCATCCACGTTGACTACCGCCACCTTGACGTCATCACCAACCTGGGGGAGCTCTTCATCAGAGGTGAACTCGGAGCGGGGAATGAAGCCTTCGTACTTGGTGCCCAGGTCCACGACCACCATCTGGTCCTGAACATCCACCACGTGCGCCTGCACCAGGTCGCCACGCTGCACCGTCTTGGGGGCCAAGCTCTCCTCCAGTTCTATCCATTCCGCTTGTTCTGGTTCCTCGCGAGCATCTTCCGAGGGCGTCGCACTCTCCGCCTCCGTTGACTGCTGCTCGGCCTCGTAGAGATCGTCTACCTGCACCTGATCGTCCATGACAGAGTACTCCTCTCGCGTAGTCGGGCAGACCTTACTTCTCGGATCGTAGTCGGGTGAGCCTGCGGGCTGGTTAGGCCCGGACTGCGACCATGTCTCGCCAGTTGGGACCGACTTTCAGGTCCACTACCAGCGGCACGGATAACTTCGCCGCAGCCTCCATAATCTCCTTCACCCGTGCCGCTACCGGAGCCAATCCCGATTCCGGCAGCTCAAACAACAACTCGTCGTGCACCTGCAACAGCAGCTCGGTCCCCGAGGCTACGTTCTCCAGCGCGCTGGCCATCCGCACCATCGCTATCTTGATGATGTCGGCCGCCGAGCCCTGGAGTACGCTATTCGCCGCCGCCCGCTGCGCATAGGCCCGCACCCCCGGATTGGGGCTGCGCAATCCCGGAAGGTATCGCCGCCGGCCAGTGAGCGTTTCGACAAACCCCTGCTCCTCCGCCGACTGCACCACCAGGTCCAGATACTGCTTCACCCCGGCCAGCCGCTCGAAGTACTGGCAGATGTATTCGTCCGCCTCGGCGCGGCTGACCCCAATCTGCTGGGCCAACGCGCCGGCACCTTGGCCATAGATTACAGCATAATTGACTGTCTTGGCAATACGTCGGTTCCGTTCAGTTACTTCTGCGGGGTCTACCCCGAAGATGATGGCCGCGCTAGCTCGGTGCACATCCTGCTCTTGCTGGAAGGCCTCCACCAAGCTGGGAGCTGCCGAGAAGTGCGCCAACAAGCGCAACTCGATCTGTGAATAGTCGGCAGAAAGCAGCACCTGGTCCGCATCTCCCCCCAGGAAGCAGGCGCGGATCTCGCGCCCCAGGTCGGTCCGGATAGGCACGTTTTGCAGGTTGGGGTTGCGGCTGGACAGCCGTCCTGTCGCCGTAACGGTCTGCTCCAGCGTGGTGTGGACCCGACGATCCTGCGGGTCAACTTGGGCCAGCAGACCTTTGACGTAGGTCGAACGCAGCTTGGCATATTCCCGGTACTCCATCACCAGCCGCGCGATCTCATGCTCTTCGGCCAGCATCCCCAGAATCTGTGCGCCGGTGCTCCACCCCGTCTTTGTCTTCTTGCCTCCGGGCAGTCCCAGTTGCGAGAAGAGCACCTCCCCCACCTGCTGCGGCGAGTCGGGGTTGAACTGCGTCCCGGCGAGTTCGTACATGCGCGTGGCGAGACGCGCCAGCTCGGCCGCGAACACCTCGTCCAGATGCTCCAGCGCCGCCGTGTCCACGGCTACCCCGGCCGCCTCCATCTCAGCCAGCACCGGGGCCAGCGGCATCTCCACCTGGTCAAAGTAGGCCTCCAGGCCCAGACCACGGAGTTCCTCGCGCAGCGCCGCCTCCAGCGCTGGCAAGCATCGCACCTCCGCCAGCGCCCGCGCCTCGTGTTCCGCCCGCCCCGGCAGGTGCTCGCTAAGGTACTGCAGTACCAGCATGTCCATGCTGTGGTCACGCCGGTGCGAGGCCAGTAGATAGTCGGCCACGGCTGCATCGAACTGGTAGCCGCGCAGCTCCGTGCCCCGCTCATGGAGGGCGCTGGCGAGTGCCTTGAGCTCTGGCCCCCGTTTGCCTAGTGCCGGATCTGCCAGCGCCGCTCTCAGTTCAGCGGGGAGGACAGCTTCCTGCGCTTCCGGGAAGAGACTGTCACCGCCGCTTGACACCACCGGCACATACGCCGCCTCGCCCTGCTCCTCGCCTACTGCCAGGCCAATCAGGTTGTCCCCATGCCAGGCCCCTGCCAGATGGAGCCGCCCCTGGTTACGGGTCTGCTCCAGTACGGTAGCCAGCCCGGTCGGCGGCGCCGGGGCCGGCTCATCCGCCCCGCCCTCCCGTGTCATCGGCTCCAGCCGCTGCCACAGTTTGCTGAACTCCAGGTCCAGCAGCAGCCCCTGGAGTCTCACCCGGTCAAACCCGTGCCACCTGTACTGCTCCGCGGAGAACTCAATCGGCGTCTTCCCCGGGTCCAGCTTCGCGAGGCGCCGGTACAGGCGGGCCTCCTCCGCCTGGTCGGCCAGCAGTCGCTGCAGGCGCGCCGGATTGACGTCCCCCACGTGCTCTAGTAGATTTTCCACCGTGCCGTACTGCTGCAGCAGCGCCTTGGCCGTTTTGTCCCCGATACCCCGCACTCCCGGCAGGTTGTCACTGCTGTCCCCGGCCAGGCCCTTGTAGTCAGGCAACTGCTCAGGGGTCAGTCCATACTCCTTCTCGACCTCTGCTCGACCATACAGGCGCGTGTCGGCTACACCCCGGATGGTCGCCAGCACCTTGACGTGTTCCCCCACCAACTGCAGCAGATCCCGGTCGCCGGTAACCACCAGCACGTCATACCCTCGGCGGGCGGCCTGGTCGGCCAGAGCCGCGATCAGGTCATCCGCCTCATAGCCCGCCAACTCCGCCTGTTCCAGCCCCAGCGCCGCCACCAACTGTCGGGCCACCGCGAACTGGGGCACCAGGTCCTCCGCCGGCGCCTTGCGGGTGGCCTTGTACTCGGCGTACTCCTCATGGCGGAAGGTGGGCCCGGGGGCGTCGAACGCTACCAGCGCGGCCTGCGGGGGGTGCTGCTCCAAGAGCGAGACCAGCATGGTGGCGAGGCCATAGACGGCGTTGGTGGGGCGGCCGTCGGAGGTAGTCAGCGGGGGCAGGGCGTGGTAAGCCCGGTGCAGAAGACTGTTGCCATCCACCAGGAGCAGTTGTGGGCGCGAGGGGCGCTCAGGCATAGGCGATCAGGGCCTCCCCGAGGCGTCCGACACACCGGTGATCGACCCCTGGTAGAGCCACAGCGGGTAGGTGCCGATCGAGGGAAGCGGCCCCGGTGCACGCACCGGAATCGGGGCCCGACTCGAGGAAGACAGCAACAGGTCGGCCAATCCCCGAGGCCGTCCCAGGAAGCGCGGCTTCGGCTCGCCCGTCACGCCGGCTTCCTTAGCCGCCAGGTCTAGGGCGTCGTAGAGGTTACCCAGCTCGTCCACCAGGCCGATCTTCTGCGCCTGCGCCCCCGTCCAGACCCGACCAGTCGCGAGAGCGCGCACCTTACTCTCGTCCATGTGGCGCCCCCTGGCCACATCCTTCACGAACTGGTCGTAGGTGTCCTGGAGCATCTCCTGGATCAGCGCCCGCTCGTCCGGACGCATCTCCCGGAAGGGCGACATCATATCCTTATACTTGCCCGTGGTGATAGCCTGCGCGTCGACCCCGTACTTCTCCAGCAGCTTATGGACGGTGATCGACTGGGTAATCACGCCGATACTGCCGGTGATCGTAGCCGGGTTGGCCACTATCCTACGGCACTGCGAGGCGATGTAGTACCCACCGGAGGCGGCCACGTCACCCATCGTCGCGATTACCGGCTTCTTCTCGTTGAGCCGCCGCACCTCCGCCGCGATGGCTTGGGAGGACGCGGCGCCCCCGCCGGGGCTGTTGATGTTCAACACCACGGCCTTGAGGTCGTCCTCCTCGCCGGCCTTGCGTAGGAGTTGCATGATAGGCTGATCCGCACCCGCCTCGGCGAATAAGCCCCCGCCGCCGCTGTGGATCTGTCCGCTGACGTCTATCACCCCGATGTTCCCCCCCCGCTCCAAGCCGCCTCCCCCTCGCATGGCAAGGAAGGGCAGCATTATCCCCATGACGATCGCCAGCACGACGAACACCACGCAGCCCACACCCAGCACCGGCCAGATCGATCGCCGAGCCGGAGCCGGCGCGATCACGACTGGCCGGGGCATCGGGGGAGGTGGCGGCGGCGTGGAGCCGTTATCCGGCGGAAAGGGTGGCGAGGGATACTGACTCATGTTCGTGCCTCTTTGTCGGCCGACTCCTCAGCGACAGGTAGGAGTCTACGGTTTGTTGGACGCTTCGGGCGTCCCCGCGCGTTCAGGACTGGGCCGCTTAGCGTGTCAGGGAGAGCATAGCAGACGGGGGGCATCAGGTAAAGCCCGGCGCGCCGGCAGGAGAGGTTCAGCGTGGGTGAGCAGAGGAAGCAAGCCGAGGCCCTACGCCACACGTGCACGCTACGAACGAGCGCCTATTCTGCGGGAAGCCCGGCCCGGATCACGCAAGCGATGGCCGGGTAGTGGTCTCGGGAGACCAGTTCCCGCTCCCTCGCCGCGGCCCACCGAATAGGCTGCGGTAGACACTTACCACCTCCCCGGCCGATCCCACTGGGAGGCGTAGCGGCGGGTGGAGACTGCCATGTACCAGCTTGAGCAGACTGGTGGAGACCGCAATCCCCGTCTGGCCCGCTGGGCGGACACTCCCCCAGTATTGCCGGGGAGGGAGAATGGTCCCCGAGCGGGAACAATCATCTTGCAGCGGGCGTCCAATCCGCGTCCAGCCATCTCCGCCTTCCGTCGAGCGTGCCCATGTTCGCGAGCAAACCCCCAGCCCCGATTCTCGGACTGTGCGGCCTGCTGCTAGGCTGTTTGCTCGCGCCGGCCCCCGCGCGGGCGGGCTGGGCCGACTCCATCCAGGAGTTCCTGGACCGCGCCGGCCTCTTCCAGGGCGTACAAGCCAGCGGGCAAAACACTCTCACCCTCCAGCGCAACTTCTTGCAGGGCTCCCAACAGGCCTTTGAGGGGCAACGCTGGGATACCGGCAATTTCTATCGCCAGAGCAGCCTGCACCTCGAGGGACCCATCTGGAAGAAATTCGGCTTCCAAGCCGACCTGTCCGCGTCCGGGTGGGGGCAGGATTATACCCGCTGGGTACTGGGATACGTCGGAAACGACACGGCGGTCTACTACGGCGATCTGAACGTCAACCTGCCCGGCAACGAGTTCGCCTCCTTCTCCAAGAGCCTACGCGGCTTCCAGCTGGACCAGGCCCTACCCAACCGGGGCCTGCTGCGGGTCTTTTACTCTCAGGAAAAGGGCTATACCCGCAATGAGACATTCCCCGGCAACAACACCTCCGGCCCCTATTTTGTGACCTACACGCCCATCATCGATAACTCGCTAAACGTCAAGGTTGACGAGCGCATCCTCCAACTGGGAACCGACTACCGGGTGGACTACCAGACCGGGGAGTTGTGGTTTGAGCCCACTAGCGGCCCGCCGCGCATCATCCCCAGCACCTCCACCATCTCCGTCAGCTACCAGTCCTCGGGCTACAGCAGTAACGTGGGGACGCTCTCGGGGGTGCGGGCCGAGATGCCCCTGCGGCGCGGGCGAGGTGTGGTGGGGTTAACGGTGCTGCGACAGAACCGGCCCGCCGTGGGGCAGGGCGACACCGCCGGCTACCAGGAGGACATCTACGAAGGATCGGGCACCACCGGGCCCTTTGACACCAACTACCGGCCCATCCTAGCCGATGGAGCCTCCGTGACCTACCGGGGCGAAACCAAGACCATCACCAAGGCAATAGTCGTCCTCGTGGACTTGCAGGAGCAGCGTGAGGGCGTGGACTACGATGCCTACCGTTCCATTGGCCGCGTCATCTTCCGGCGAGCCGTCCCTCCCACCTCTCTGGTGAAGATTCAGTACTACTATAGCCTCGGCATCACCTACGGCTCCCCGGATCTGCAGATCAACGGGCTGGACCTGTCATACCGGATCTCTAATAACATGTCGCTGGTCGGCCAGTTCGCCCGCAGCACCGGCGGCTCCAGTGGCTCCTCCGGCACGGCCCTCTCGACGCTGCTTGCCTATAGCAAGCCCAACTTCAACATGACTGCCGAATGGCGCAACATGCAGCCCACCTTTAGCTACATGGACACGGTGGGCTTCTACCGCTCGGAGTCGGGGCTCAACACCCGCCTGGACTGGAGGCTGAACCAGTACCTCAGTCTCAGCAGCCTCTACTCCGACGTCAAAACCAACAACGGTCTTTCCTTCGGGTATAGCGGCTACAGCGGCTATAGTACCTTCGACACTTACAGCACCTACTCGGCGCAAGGGTTGGGACCACAGCAGACTACCACTCCCACCTCCCTCGACGTCCGTGCCAAGCACGCTTCCCTGGGGCTGCAATATCTCAAGCCGGGATTACCGGCGCTAAGCTGGACCCTGGACAACATGTCCAACTCCGGCGGTTCCCTGGGCAAGAGCACTTATACCATCAACCAATTCCAGGTACAGCACGACTTCAGCACGCGCCTGAAAGCCCAGGCCTCCTGGCAGAACAACCACCAGACCTACGGTGGTGGCTCCGGGGAATCGGCGACTCCCCCGGCGAGCAGCAACTCGGTCCTCTCGCTGATATCGGTCACCTGGAGTCCGAATGAGAAGCTGTCCTTTTCCGCCAACCTGAACAATAACCGCTCCACCGGAAACTCGGCCACCGGCACTGATATCAATCCCGCCTCCTCCACAGCCACCGCCTTACAGCTCTCCGCGCGCTGGGCGCCCAGTCCGCAACTCAGCTTCAACCTCGACCGGACCGGCACCGTATCCAACGGAGCGGTGGGCAGCGGCCTCTACGGTGGGATTGGTGGAGGTCTCTACACCATGGGGACGTCGGCAGCCACGAATCCAATGGGAGTCTCCTCCCCGACAGGGCAGCCGGCTCTGCCCTGGGCGGCGCTTGGGCCTCAACAAATCTCCGGTGGCGATAGCGATACCGATACTTCCACCCGTTACGAGGATGTTAACACCACCCTCGGGATCACCTACAGCCCCTCAGACAAGTTGAACCTGGGCATCAATCTCGCGCGCCGCAGCTATCTGAGCAGCGGAAACGTAGGGTACCTGGCCGACAGCGTGCAGAACACTCACAACCTGTTTGCCACCTATCGCTTCTCCCCCACTTGGTCGCTAACCACTAGTCTGGGTAATGACAAGCTGGTCTTCACCGACCCCGGGCGTGGTGCGGTCAGCAACAACATCTACACCGCCTCGCTCAACTACCAGCCCCAGCAGGCGCCCTGGGGACTGGGACTTACCCTCAACAAGCAGAGGGGCGCCAGCCCCACCTACGTCTCCTTCGGGGATCGGCAGCGCTATCTCATGGTGGATACCGGCCTGACAGACATCAGCGGCCAGATTCGCTACCGATTGCACGACAACTCCAGCGTGTACTGCAACCTGGGACTATCGGATTTTGCCAGCGGCTACGCGGCCTTCAAGAAAAGTACCGCCGACGTCGGATGGCAGACCAATCTGGGCAAGTCGACCCAGCTCAACTTCGGTTACCGTTTCATCAAGAACCTGGCCGGCACTCCCACCACCCCGATCTTTACCGGCCCCGCGGTGACCGGCCAGGACTACCTCTCCAACACCTTCGCCCTCACCATCACCACCAGCTTCAGCGGCGGGTTGGGCAGGAGCGGAACGGGCGCCAGCGGAGTCGGGCCGTTAGCGGGTACGGACTACGGCAACATGGGTTACACCGGTTTCGGCTCCGGCTTTGGCAGCAGCACCGGCCTGTCCACCTTCGGCGGCTACCAGACCGGCATCGGCTCGGGGTCGGGTTATTCGGGTGCCGGATACTCCAGGCGAACAGGGACGTTCGGCAGCGGCTTTGGCGGAGGTATCTCGAACTCCTACGGGAGCTACGGCAGCGGACTCGGGCGTTCGAACTATAGCGGATTCGGCTCGAGCGGCGGCTTCTCCACCGGTCTGGGGCAGTTCCAGCAGAGGGAGAGCACCACGCGGCCCTCGACACAGCCGTCACTCGGCTGGAGCCCGACTCAGCCCGGGACGCCGGCTGCCGGCGGGGAGACCCTCCCGCCCACGGCCGAGGATTACTACTGGTACTGGCAGGAGGGCCTGTCCCGCTGGGATCTCGGCGCTCCTGGGGAATGGTGGTAGCACATGAAGTATGACAAGCGCGTAGTGAGCGGAATACTCCCAGCGGTGGCGCTGGCTCTGCTCGTCGCCGCGGCTCCGACCTGGGCCGCGTCCTTCCGCACGCTGGTAAACGAGCCCTTCGCCACCGTTTGCACGGGGCCCCAGGGGGCCATCCTGGACACGGCGCCGGCGAGGGGCAAGGTCAGCGCCATGGCGGCCGGCAACGTCGTGGCGGCGCAGCATCCCGTTACCAGTCTCCAGCGAGCCGTGCGTGGCTTGACTTTGCTGACGCGCCACGGCGGCAAGCCCCCCCGCTCGGCCGCTCGCGCCCGCTTCCCCCGCATGATGTACCGGGTCCGCAACGGTGGCCTAGTCCTGCCCAACCTGGTCCGCGCCCTCCAGACCGGCACCGGGATCGGCAATCCCGCCAACCAGCTCACCTTCCAGTTCAGGGGGTGGTCGACCGCTGACCGGACCGCCCTACAGGCGTACCTCAACAACGCCTACCCCAAGATGCGGCTGGTCTATGGTCCTCCCGCCTTCAACATGACGATCACCATCGTCCTGGACACCTCCATCCATCCCCTGCAAGGCGGTGTGTACAACGCCACGACCAACGAGATCCGCCTGCCCCCGCTATCCGGCAACTTCCCCGAGGATACCTTCGTCCTGTGCCTGATGGTGCTCCACGCCTTCCACGACGACGTGGCCTTCTACTACGACGCCTGGGAGGGCGGCATGGCCGGTGCGGCAGCGACGGTTGTCCAGACTATGCCGGGCGTGGCTCCGGGCTACGATCCCGTCGACCCCGGCCCCTTCTACGCCTGGTCAGTCTACGAGTGCGAGAACCAGCCTGCCCTGGCCAACAACACCTTCTATCCCTCCTCGGGCTTTGACGGCATGCTGGCCTGGCGTATTGCCATGGCCCGCACCGTGTGGCTCAAGGCCTGGGCGGAGGACAACAACTTCTTCAGTAACTTCAACCAGGCCTACTACGCCGCCTCCGTTCCGGGTCTGCCGGGCGACGTACCTGCGCTCAAGGAGATTGCCGCGACCATCCTACCCGAGGTGGAGGGATTCTCCTTCCACGACTGGTACATGCGCCAGTACATCCTGGACACCTCCGTGCATACGGGGCTGAAATTGTACACCTGGAACGCCCCGCTGGAGGACGCCGTCATCCTCATCACCGATCACTACCTCACCGGCCCGAACGGTGACGAGTCGCCCCGGTCGGGCACGCCCCGGCTGATCTACTGGAACTACGACTACACCCTCAGCCTATACTCCGAGGAAGGCAACGTCATGCCGACGATCGCGGCCACGGGGCCGGGAGCCGGCGAGACCCAGTTGATCCCCTCCTTCTCCAGCGTCGGCGGCCCGCAGCGCATCACCGTGCAGTTGGACGTCAACGGCCTGCGGGGGATGTACCCCTATGCGTACGGCGTGCGCGGCTTCAACCCCGGCGAGAATAACTTCTGGGGCTCAGTTATGGGCGGCCCCGTAGCCAACCTCGATGTTACCGGGGTCTACAACAGAGCCAGTATCGGCGCAACCCGGGGAGTCTGGGGTACGCTCTTGGGCAGCGGTCCCCGGCTTACTCCTGGCCAGATCTCGGTCCTGATCACCAATCCCCTGGGCCAGCAGGTGGAGCGCAAGCTGAACGTCGGCTGGGACGGTTATACCGCCTTCCTGCCCGGCGGCGGGCAAGCCGGACTCACCCACACCTTCCGACGCGAAGGCACCGGCATGAGGATGATCTCCTTCCCCCTTGAGCCCACCGAGTCCAACGCGGCGGCCCTACTGGGGATAGACGCCAGACGTCTGCTGCTGGCGCGCTGGGACCCCACGGCGCTGCCGGATGGGGCCTACCAGATCTGGCCACGTATTGACCCGTTCAGCCCGGGACGGGGGTTCTGGGTCAAACTATACGAGGATGTCACCGTGGACGTGCAGGGCATCCTCCCGCCGACCGATCGTACCTACGCCCTGGGGGTGCCGCTGGGCTGGAGCATGGTGGGTAGTCCGCGGCGAGTGAACGTACCCGTCAGCGAACTAACGGTGCAAGCGGGCACGGACAATCCCCTACCCTTCGCCGACGCCGTCACTAACGGCTGGCTGCAGCAAGGCTTCTACCAGTATAACCCGCCAACCAACGCCTATGAAATGGCCGACACGATTGAGCCCTTCGAGGGCTACTGGCTACGGTGCCTGATGCCGGGTGGAGTCCGGGTGATCTTCCCGGCGGCCTGAGGGTGGAGACTGCGACCATGAGATGGTAAGACTTCTGCGTGCGACAATCTCCTACAACTGGACGCTCGGGGCGGCTGTGGCCGCCTTGATGCTGGCCGCGGGTTGCGGCGGAGTAGGCTCTGGATCAACCCCGAGCCAGCAAACGACCACCGTGATCGTTGAGACGGTCCAGCAAGGTACTACTGACCTGCTCCCCGTAGCCGCGGACCTCGTCGTCGGCGGCGTAAAAGGCAAGATTGACATGACCCAGGGCTGGGCCGTGATTGGCGGCGTGCCCTTGGGCGACAAGACGCCGCCGGAGCAGCCGCTGACCGCCAGTGCCCCGGGCTGGGTCACCGTCTCGCAGATACTCACGCTCAACACTTACTCCTACACCTCGGTGAGCGTCGAGATGGCCGCGGCCGACCCGACTGTGACCGCTACTGTTGAGGGCACCGTGACCGCCGAGGACGGTACGCGGGCTATCGTCAACGCAGTGGTAACCTTCACCCCGGCCAGCGGCGACCCGGTCGTGGGTTACACGGACAATGCCGGACACTACAAGTTTACTGGCGTTCCTGCCGGGCAGGTAACAGTGATGGCGCAAGCTAGCGACTACCTGGAGACCACCAAACAGCTAACTCTGACCTCCGACGCGACCGGCGCTAACTCCCCGGTCAACCTCGCCCTACTCAGCGGCAGCACCAAGCTGACCGTTACTGGCCAGGTGTTGCGCGTTGGGCTTGACACTCCCATCGCCGGGGGACAGGTGCAGATCGACGACCTCCCCCCCGTCACTACCGGCGCCGACGGCAGCTTCAGTGTGCCCCAGGTGCCGGTAGGCACCCAGACCATCCAAGTTAGCGCCTCGGGCTACGACGACAAGCAGCAGCAGCTCGCCGTCACCCCCGGTATGTCACTGGTGACAATCTACCTAGCGCCCACCTCACCTTTCCCGCCGCCTACGCCCTATACCCTCACCGGCACGGTAACGCTGCTGGGGAGGAGCGACAACTCGGGAGCCACGGTGACCGCGCTGAGCAAGGATCTCGGCCAGGTGATGGACACCGCCACCACCAACGCAGCCGGGGACTACTACCTGTTCGTGCCGCCGGGCTCCTACCGGATCACGGTCCAGTACGGCTCGCACAGCATTGGGCGCGATGTCGTGCTGCTTGGTGGCGGACGGGTGCTGACGGGTATCGACTTCACTCTCTCCGTCACCGGCTGATGCCTCCTCGCCGGGAGGTATGCAGGCGCAGGGAGATGCTATGGTGAAGAGGTGCTCTCCGAGAGGGAGGCCATATTCGATGTTTCCGAACAGACTGCAACTGTTGCGGCTGATGCTTCTCCTGGGAGCGGCGAGTGCGCTTCTACCGGCGGATGCTCAGCCCTCCGCCCCTGCCGCCGGACCCAATGGCCAGCAAGGGCCGTTGCTTGAGGTCGAGGAGTCCCTCTTCGACGCTTTCTTGACCACCCCGGGGAGGCCGGACTGGGCTCCCCTGGAGATTCTGTGGGGCCACCGCGAATGGCGCGAACCACTGCTTCTACGCCTGCGAGACCAGGACCCCACCGAGCGCGCCCGCGCCGCTCTCGCCTTGGGCCTGACCGGCGCCACGCGCGCCCGGAGAGCCTTGGCTGACGCCCGGCACGACCACGAAGCCGTCGTGCGCCGCTATGCCGGGTTGGCGCTGTGCTATATGGGGGACAGTCGCGGCGAGGCGGAAGCTACGCGGGTGCTGCGCGAGGGTGAGGTCTGGGAGCGCTACCTGGCGCTGATCGGCCTATGGAGACTGGACTCGCCCAGTACGCGCACCATGCTGGAATCCCGGCGCCTCGATCAGGGCCCCCTCGTAAAGAGTCTCATCCCCTTGGCTCTGGCTTCACGCCCCTGGAAACCCACTCATCCTTACCCCAGCCGTACGGGGGACACCCCCGAGGCCGCTCCCGGGGAGGAGCTCTGGGAGCAGGTCGCTGACGATCTCGCGCTGAGTTCGGACTACTGGTGGCATGAGGGGGACTACGACCAGGTCTGCGTCCTGCTGGAGCAGTCGCTATTCTTCAGCCCCCACCGGGTAGAGACCTACGACGACGTGGCCTGGCTGCAGTGGAGTCTGGGACACGGGCAGCGGGCAGTGCAGGTCCTGGAGAAGGGGATCGCGGTCAGCCCGGAGAGCTGGCTGGCGCACTTCAACCTCGGCTTCCACTACTTCAACACCAAGCGCTACGCCCCGGCTCTTCCCTACCTCAAGTACGCCGTCGAGCACACCGAGACATGGTGGGTGCCCCTGCACACCTACGCTCACGACCTCGAAGCGCTGGGGAAGCGGGACGAGGCCCTCCGGGTGTGGCAAGAAACCGTGCAGCGTTTCCCCCAGGATGAGACTGCACGGAGGAATCTGGCGAGGCTGACCGGCACCCGGTAGGGCGCTTCCGTTCTATCCGGCACTCCCCGCCGAGTGCGGGGGGGGCTTCGGGGCCGGCTTGGCGGGCGGAGCGGGGCGCGGGGCGGGAGTGGTCCCCAGCCCGGGCTTGCCGCCAGGTCTGGGCGTAAGCGCGGGAGCGTCCGTCGAGGGCACAGGTGGCGAGGGTGGCGCCACAGCCGGCGGTCCAGGCTCCTGTTTCTTGCCCACCGACACCGTCACCTCGATCTCTCCCTCCCCTACTCGCTTGACCCCCGCAGGCAGCACCAGCTTGGCCTTGCGTGTCTCCTTGCTGGTCAGACCGCCAATGGAGATCGTCTCCGTGTCTACCGACTCCAGTGCTCCGAGCTCCTCCGCGCCACCGGTGAGGGTCACCTCCGCAGGCCGCGCGCTGACGCTGACGACCTCGTACCCCTCCCCCGGTTCGCCCACCTGCGGGCGTACCTTCAGAGTCTTCCTCTGCTCCGGCCCACGAGTGATGGGAACGACCACCGTGATCTCCGAGGGGCTGACCCGCAGCCCGTCGATCGGGTTACCCTTATCATCCAGGGGCTTCACCGTACCGGGGCGTTCGGCCGTGCCCGTCAAGCCCGCGACATCAGCCTCGGCTATCACCCGGCTCACGCGCGCTATCAGGCTGCCAGCGCCGGTAAGCTGAGCTTCCGTCCGGCTCGGTTGCGGCGTCCCCAGCGTGTACCCCTTTGCCGGTTTGCCGCGCAGGCGCATCTCAATCGGATGCCTTTCCGTCACCGTCGTGTCCAACACCACCCGCACGGTGGCAGGGGTCAAGGATTCGACGGTCACGCCCTGCGGCAACTCCGAGGGCTTCAGGGCCGCCGTGTGCTCGCCCGCCCCCCGCCCACTGAGGTCCGCCGTAAGCACGATCTGGGCGGAACTGAGGCCCTCCACTATTCGGCGCGGACCGCTCAATTGTACGGTAGCCGACTGGGGGCTGTAGCTGACTACGGTCATGTCCTCCGGCACGTTCCGCAGCACGATGCGCGCCGGCATTCCGCGCAATACCGCCGGGTTCTCTCTGACCATCACGTAGGCCCACAGAAACGCGGCGATCAGGACCGAGATGATCTTGAGTCCCAGATTGTCACGAAACAGAGCATTCAGGTAGTGCATGGCTGCGCCAGCCAGTCTGAGTCGTCAGTGTCAGTTCCAGCCGCCGGTCGATGGCATTCTCACCACTGTCCCTGTCGATTGTCACTCCGCCCTACTTTCTCCAGAAGAACACCCTTCGCTCGGCGCGCTGGGCCTCGAAAAGCTCCATGAGGCGCTCAGTGAGCTGCGATCGTTGTAGCGCTGGGCTCAGCGTACCGTTAAAAGCCAGCGAAATGTTGCCCGTTTCCTCCGACACTACCACGATGACTGCGTCGGTACGCTCGGCCAGGCCCAGCGCCGCCCGGTGACGCATGCCGGTCTCCGTGGACAAGCCCGGCCGCTCCGAATGCGGCAGCACGCAAGAGGCCGCCAGAACCTGCGCCCCGCGGATCACCACGGCCCCGTCGTGCAGGGGCGTGCGCGGGCTAAAGATTGTGATTAACAGCTCCACCGATACCCGACCGCTGATGGTCTTGCCCGTACGAGTGATGTCTACCAGCGGCTGGGCACGCTCCAGAACCATCAGCGCCCCGTAGCCCTTCTCTGCTAGAGTGGCCGCTGCCTCCACGACCTCGCCGATGACGTCGGGGCCGCTCTCCTCACTGAGCGATCCCAGCGGTGCCGGCAGGAAGCCGGTGCGCCCCAGGCGCTCCAAGGCCATGCGCAGCTCCGGCTGGAAGATGACCACCAGAGCGATAACGGCGACCGGCACGATGGCATTCAGGATGAAACGCAGCGTGGGCAGCCAGGAGGAGACCAGCAGCACCAGCAGCACCAGGACGACCCCCCGCAGCAGTGACATCGCCCGGGTGCCCCGGGCCAGCAGCAGCACTCGGTAGATCAGGTACGCCACGATCAGGACGTCCAGGGCGTCCAGGAAGCGGACACTGATGGCCAGATTGGTGAGGATCTGCCAGAGTTCGGTCATAGGGAGGCTCTCCCCCTGCGACTCCCGCTCCCTCGCGGAGCGGCGCCTACCCAGGAGGCTCGAACCTGTGGCGACTATAGCACGGCGCCTTACGGAGCGTCAACGGAGGTCGTGGCCTTGGGTCCCGATCGCGACTCGCGGCGGTGCTTGAGATACTCGATGATCCCGGGCACGAGGGAGATCAGAATCACGACGACGATCACCAGCGAGAAGTGCTCCTGTACCACCTTTAGGCTCCCGAAGAAGTACCCACCGAAGACGAACAAGCCCACCCACAACAGGTTGCCGAGCACGCTGAAGATGACGAAGCGACGGTAGTGCATCGCGCCAATCCCGGCCACGAACGGGGCGAAGGTACGCACGATAGGCACGAACCGCGCCACGATGACCGTGCTGGCGCCGTGTTTCTCATAGAAGTGGTGGGTGCGCTCCAGGTGTTTCTTGTTGAGCAACCGGCTGTTGGAGTGGAAGGCGCGCGGGCCGATGAACCGGCCGATCCAATAGTTGGTGGAATCCCCGCACACCCCCGCCAACCACAGGATCGCTAGCAACATCCCCGGCGTCAGAGCCGAGCCCGGCGTACTGGCTGTGACCCCTGCCGCAAACAGCAGCGAGTCGCCCGGCAAGAAGGGCGTGATCACCAGCCCGGTCTCACAGAAGATAATCCCCGCCAGGACGGCGTACGTCAGCGTGCCGTAATGTTGGGTGAAGGCACCGAGGTATTGGTCTAGGTGCATTATGAGGTCGAAGATGCCGGTCGGTAGCTCCATGTGGTCTCCTGGAGAGAGAATCGCGTCATTCCACCCCATGATCGGAAGGGGATTCGCCGCTCTTGGGTATAGGTCCTTTGTCGCCCTCTATCACGTGTGGGGCGCTTTCCCTCCCCCGCTAACTATGGTATAGTGGCTGCCCTGCAGCACCATTCTCATTCCTCACAAAGGAGAGTCACTAACTTGCCAACACGTCTACCTTTCGCGCTGCCGCTGGCTGCGGCAGCCGTTTTGATTTTCAGCTTGGCCGGAACGGTCCAGGCCGTCGGGGTGGCCTATGTCAACGGTAAGGAGATCACCGAGGCCGACTTCGTCCAGCAATTGCGCGAGGCCGCCGGCCACGATGTTCTCACCGCCATGATCGAGACCCGCATCATCACCGACGCTTTCATCAAGTCCGGCCTGCCCCTGCTGGACGCGGATGTCACCGCCTTCATCGCCCAGCGCTTTGACAGCATGGAGAACTTCCGCACCCTAGCCCAGGAGAACAACGTCGACCCGGACGCCTACATCGAACGCGCCGTCAAGTCACAGATCATGCTCGAGCACCTGGCGCTAAACGCTGCCCCGGCCACGCCGGAGAACCTCCAGAAGTATTACGAGGCGAACAAGGCCAAGTACGGGACGCCGGAGACCGTCGCCCTGCGCCAGATAGTCGTCGAGTCCCAGGAGGACGCCGACAAGGTCATGGCCGCCCTCAAGGACGGCGCTGACTTCGCCCAGGTAGCCAAGGACAACTCGATCGAGCCCAACGCCCAAGACAGCGGCGGTCTTATAGAGAACGTCCCGTTGAGCAACATTCCTCCGCCACTGGATCAAGCCCTCAAGGACCTGCAGGAGGGCAACTACAGCGAGCCCCTCACCATCGGGCAAGTATTTGTGGTCCTCCAACTCGAGAAGCGCACGCCGGCCCAGGAACAGACCTTCGAGCAGGCCAAGCCGCAGGTGGCGCAGGACTACACCGCGCAGCAGACTGGCCAGCCTGCCTTAACGGCCCTGCGTGAGAAGCTCCGTCAGGAGGCCCGGGTCCACGTGCAGGACAAGGAGTTCAAGGGGATTGAGGACGAACTGAAGAGTCCCCTGACGCCCCCGCCCGGACCGGGCGCTCAGGGCTAGAGGCAGCCAGAGCCCGGAGTACCGCATTCACCAGGGGCGTGATTCGTCACGCCCCTTCCCATGTGTGGAGGAAATGGCGGGCCGGAGATAGAAAGACTGGGCGAGGGCGGGCCGACAAGGCCGCTCCCGCGGAAAGATAGGGAGGTCCGCATGTCCATTAAGATCGCTGTCATCGGCGCTGGGAGCGTCGGCTTCACCCGCGGCATGGTCCGCGATATCCTGTGCGTGTCGGAGTTGCAGGACACCCGCTTCGCCTTCACAGACCTCAACGCGCACAACCTCGACATGGTCTACCAACTGTGCCGGCGCGATGTCGAATCGGCGGGGATCCCGGCCACAGTCCATGCCACCCTCGACCGGCGCGAGGCCCTCGCCGATGCCAATTACGTCTTCTCCTTCGTCCGCGTCGGCGGCCTGGAGGCCTTCGCCACCGACATCGATGTCCCTCTCAAGTACGGCGTAGACCAGTGTGTGGGCGATACGCTGGGACCGGGCGGGATCATGTACGCCCAACGGACCATCCCCGTGCTGCTGGAGTTCTGCAAAGACATCAGCGAAGTCGCGACGCCCGACTGCCTCTTCCTCAACTACTCCAACCCCATGGCCATGAACACCTGGGCCTGCAGCAAGTACGGCCACGGCGTCAACGTCGTCGGCCTCTGCCACGGTGTCGAGGGCGGGCACGGGCAGATCGCCCAAGCCCTGGGTCTGGAGAAGGACGAAGTCGACATCATCTGCGCCGGGATCAACCACCAGACCTGGTACATCTCGGTCAAGCACCAGGGCGAGGACCTCACCGGCAAGATCCTCGAGGCCTTTGAGAAGCACCCCGACTACAGCCGCACCGAGAAAGTCCGTATCGATATGCTACGGCGCTTCGGGTACTACAGCACTGAGTCCAACGGCCATCTCTCCGAGTATCTGCCCTGGTACCGCAAGCGCCCGGAGGAGATCATGCAGTGGATCGACCTGGGCTCGTGGATCAACGGCGAGACCGGCGGCTACCTGCGGGTGTGCATCGAGGGCCGCAACTGGTTCGAGCACGACTTCCCCAACTGGATGGGCCAGCCGCCCTGGACCTTCCGCCCGGAGGACCGCGGCCACGAGCACGGCTCCTACATCATCGAGGCGCTGGAGACCGGCCGCGTCTACCGCGGCCACTTCAACCGGACCAACGGCGGTTGCCTCACCAACTTGCCACCTGACTGCATTGTCGAGGCCCCCGGGTACGTTGACGGCAACGGTCTGACCATGGGAATCATCGGCGACCTGCCGCCAGGATGCGCGGCCGTGTGCAACGTCAGCATCGGTGTGCAGCGTCTCGCCGTGGAAGCGGCGGTTCACGGCGACGACACGCTCTTGCGCCAGGCGCTCATGATGGACCCCCTCACGGGGGCCGTCTGCAATCCGCCCGAAATCTGGCAGATGGCCGACGAACTGCTGGTCGCCCAGGAACAGTGGCTACCCCAGTACGGCCCGGCCACCGCCGCCGCCAAGCAACGGCTGGCGAGCGGGAACCTACTCCCCACCCGCGACTACCAGGGCGCCGCTCGTCTGCCCGTCCGTACCGCGGAGCAGCTGGAGGCGCAGCAAGAGGAAATGCGCGCCTTGGCGGCCGAATCGGACAAGGCCAAGGAGCGGTCCCCTGCCGAGTAGCCCGGCCTGCAGACTCACCTGCGCTCTGGAGACAGATGACCACGATGATTACATCCCCCCACACCCTCTGGTACCGCCAGCCCGCCACCTCCTGGCTTCACGCCCTGCCCATCGGCAACGGTCGCCTGGGCGCGATGGTATTCGGCGGCCTGCCGACGGAGCGCCTCCAACTGAACCTAGACACGCTCTGGACCGGGGGCCTTGAGGACAGCAACAACCCGGATGCGCTGGAGTACCTGCCCCAGGTACGCGAACTGCTCGCCGCCGGCCGCTACGCGGAGGCGGAGGCTCTGGCTGCCCCCCACCTCATCGGCGAGCCGCGCGGCATCCGCCCCTACCAATCCCTGGGCGACCTGTGGCTGGACTGGGAGGTCTCCGGCGTCCCCCAGGACTACCGCCGCGAGCTGGATATGGAGACGGGGATAGCCGGACTCAGCGGCACCCCCGAGGGAGCGGCCTTCCACCGGGAGGTGTTCTCCTCGGCACCGGACCAGGTCCTCGTCGTCCACTGGACCAGCGACCGGCCCCTCACCGGGGCTATTCGCCTAACGCGTGAACAGGAAGCCCAGATCACGGTGCTGGCCGACGACCGACTGGCCCTGCGCGGGCGCTGCGACGCGGGCGAGGGGATCGGCTTTGCCGCGCACCTGTGGGCGCTGCCGGAGGGCGGCAGCCTCAGGCGGTCGCCCAACGGACTCCAGATAACCGAAGTGTCGGCGTTGACGCTTCTGCTAGCCGCAGCCACTACCTTTGAGACGCCCGACCCGGACGCGGCCTGCGAGGAATGGCTCCGCCGCGCCGGACAGAAACCATACACCGACTTACGCGAGGCGGCGGTCACCGACCACCGGCGCTACTTCCACCGGGTCTCGCTGGACTTGGGCCGGACTGCGCAGGACGACCTGCCCACCGACGAACGTCTGGACGCCGTGCGAGCGGGCGCCCTGGACCCGGGGCTGGTGGCGCAGTACTTCCAGTTTGGCCGCTACGCGCTGATCGCCTGCTCCCGGCCCGACACTCAGCCGGCCAACCTGCAGGGCCTCTGGTGCGAGGAGATGCGTCCGGCCTGGAACTGCAACTACACCGTCAACATCAACGTGGAGATGAACTACTGGCCCGCTGAGGTGACCAATCTGGCCGACTGTGCCGAGCCGCTTTTCTCCTGGATCGACCGCCTGCGGGGGCCGGGACGGGAGACCGCCCGGAAGCATTATGGCTGCGGCGGTTTCACCCTCCACCACGTCTCCAACCTGTGGGGCCACGTCACCCCCGCCGATGGGCTATGGGGAATTTGGCCAATGGGCGCCGCCTGGGTCTGCCGGCATCTCTGGGAGCACTACCTGTACAGTGGCAACCGGCAATTCCTGCGGCACACGACCTACCCTATCATGAAGGAAGCAGCCCAGTTCCTCCTTGATTTCCTAGTGGAGGACGAGCACGGCCGGCTGGTCACCAACCCCTCCACCTCTCCGGAAAACTCCTTCTTCGGCCCGGATGGTCAGCCCCACCACCTCTGCGTAGCGGCCACCATGGACCTGCAGATAATCCACGACCTGTTCAGCGCCTGCATGGAGGCTGCGACTACCTTGGAGATCGAGGGGGACTTCTGGGGGGTGCTCGACTCGGCGCGCCAGCGCCTCGCTCCGCTGCAGATCGGCAAGCACGGCCAACTGCAGGAGTGGCTGGAGGACTTCGACGAGCCCGAAATCGGCCACCGCCACCTGTCCCACCTCTATGGCCTCTACCCCGGTGACCAGATCACCCTGCGCGGCACGCCCGAACTAGCGCAGGCGCTGCGGGCCAGTTTGGAGCGCCGCCTGGCACACGGTGGCGGCGGCACCGGCTGGAGCCGCGCCTGGGTTGCCGCCCTGTGGGCGCGCCTGGAGGAAGCCAACCTGGCCCACGACAGCCTCTACATCCTCCTGCGCGAGTCCACCGAGTACAACCTCTTCGACCTACACCCTCCACACATCTTCCAGATTGACGGCAATTTCGGCGCCACCGCATCGATCGCCGAGATGCTTCTGCAAAGCCACGCCGGTGAACTAAGCCTCCTCCCCGCCCTGCCCGAGGCCTGGCCGGAGGGAAGGGTAGCGGGTCTGCGCGCACGCGGAGGGTATGAGGTGGATCTCACCTGGAGCGCCGGGCGTCTACAAGAGGGAATCATTCGGGCCGCCCACGCCGGCCTCTGCCAGGTCCGCACCGCGGGAGCCACGCAGCTCCAGGTGAACGGCGGAACCGTGGAGGCTACAGGGGAGGAGGAGTCGGTGATCGTCTTCCCCGTAGACGCGGGAAGTGAATGCCGGCTACACCGCGTCGGCTGAAGTGCGGCTCGACGAGGGTATCATGAGACAATTGGCTCTGACCCGAAGCCAACTCCTGCTCGCCCTACTGGTCTGCTGGGCGCTGCCCAGCGGCGTGGGGTGCGCGCCCGACCAAGACTCGGCCGCCGGCTTCACCGATCACGGCATCGCCGCTCCCTTCAGCATCAGCCGGGGCACGGTAGCCACCACGGACGGTGCCGGCCGGGACGTGGTCCTGGTGTGGCTCAGCGACCACCGCGGTGGCTATGCCCTCCTAATGGTCGACGCTGAGACGGGCCGCGGCGAGCAGTTCCCCATGCCCTTTGATCAGCGCGGCGACACCATCTACTTCTCCCTGCTCTCGAGCCGCAACCGCCTCTACACCCTCTTCGGAGACCATTTCGTCGAGTTCGACCCCACCCAACGAGCCTTCACCTTCCAGAGCCCCGTCCGCCCGCACAGCGCCATGAGTATGACCGAGGACGACCATGGCGATATCTGGGCAGCCACCTTCCCGACGGCGGGCCTGGTGCGCTTCAACCCCGAGACCCGGAAGCTCACGGACTTCGGGAGCGTGCGGCAAGAAGACTGGACCCAGTACCCCCGGCGGATAGCCACCGACGACCTGGGCTGGGTCTACGTGGGCACCGGCTACGCGGCCAGCCAGATCACTGCCTTCAACCCGGCGACCCGCGAGGCCGGGCCACTGCTGGGGGAGGTCGAGCGCGCACAGGGCCTCCCGGCGCTTTACCCAGGCGTCGACGGGAAGGTCTACGGCGCGCCCCTCGCGACCAGCAATGACCGCTGGTACGAGTTCTACCGCGGACAAGCGAAGCTGCTCGGCGCGAGCCCAGGGGTCAAGCGGAAGCCCATCGTTGCCGGCGCCCAGCAGTTGCTCCACACCCGATTCCCCACCGGCAGGACTCTCCAGAGTCTCGATCTGACCGAGCGCAGCCTAGTCACCGTGGCTCCCCAGGCCACCGATACCACTAGGGTATCCTTCGACTACCAGACCGAGGGCGCCGCTATCCTGGCTGTCGCGGCCTCCCCGCAGGGCGCCCTGTGCGGCGGGACCATGTTCCCCTTCCGCTTCTTCAACTATGACTCGGCGAAGAACCGATGGACGAATCGCGAGTGTCTGGGCCAATGGAACACTTTGGCCCGACAGGGAGACCACCTCTTCGTGGGGGCGTACGGACAGGGGATGCTCTTGGAGTGGGCGCCCGAGCGCGAGTGGACGCCCACGAAAGCCGGCGATCCCACCTCCAACCCCCTCCTCGTCACCACCTCCACTCCCACCGTCTACCGCCCGCGCGCGCTCCTGGCCTGTCCCGACGACCGCACCCTGGTGATGGGTGGCTCTCCACCACGGGGCCGCACCGGAGCCGGGCTGCTCCTGTGGGATCGGGAGACACAGACGCCAACCTTGCTCCCCGACACCGCGGTGGGCCCCGATCAGTCCACCATGAGTCTGGTGGCGCTGGGCGAGGGCAAGGTGCTCGGCGGCACCACTACTGCCCCCGCTGGTGGCGGGGTGAGGAAGGCGCGGGAGGCGGAACTCTATCTTCTGGATCTGGCTACGCGGAAGGTCCAGTGGCACGCCGCCGTCCTCCCCGGTGTGCAGGCCTACAGCGACCTGTGCTCGGGCGCTCACGGCCTGGTCTACGGGCTTGCCGACCGGAACCGCTTCTTCGTTCTCGATCCCGTGCAGCGGCAAGTGGTCTACGAGCAGTCCACCGGGGCGAGTTTCGGTCATGCCCCCTACCAGCAAGGCCCGCGCTACTTCGTGCGCGGGCCCGGGGAGACGGTCTACGTGTTGTTCGAGAGAGCCATCGCTCAGGTGGATGCCGTCGACCATCACCTGCACCTGCTAACCAAGGCTCCGGTCCCGATCGGCCCGGGCGGGGACTACCTGGAGGGACGCATCTACTTCGCCAGTGGCTCGCACCTGTACAGCTACACCCTACCGGCGCAGCCGTGATTGACCGCATCTCGCCCGCGGGCGCCGACTGAAACTATCGCCCCTCCTCGACGACCTCCTGGAGTACCTCTTCAAACCGGCGCGCCAACAGCGCGAACGAGTGCCGTTCCTCCACGTAGCGCCTGCCCTTCAACCCCATCTTCCACCGCTCCTCCGGGGTCATCTCCGCCAGGTTACGCAAAGCGGCAGCCATATCTTCCGGGTCCTCCGAATCCACCGAGATCCCGCACTCGGCCCAGCGCACCGGGTCGTCCTCTGTAGTGACCGCACAGACGACCGGCCGCGCCACGGCCATATAGTCGAACATCTTGTTGGGACTAATGCCCCACCGGAAGACGGGGAACCGCCGCAGATGCAGCAGGCCGATGTCCGCCTGGGTCAGTTCCTGGTAGATCTCCGCCTTCGCTACCGGGTCCGCGAAGACCACGTTCTGCAAGCCCATCTCCCGCGCCCTCTGTTGCAGCCCGGGTTTTTCCGGCCCGTCCCCGATGAAGCGCAGGAGCAGACGGCGTCCCCAACCGCTGTCCTGCAACAGGCGTGCCGCGCATAGCACGGTGTCCAAGCCGTTGTTCATCCCATGAGCCCCGGCATAGACGGCGACCAGCGGCTCGTGCGGGCCGCATGGCATGGGCTCGGACACGAGCGACAAGTCGACGCCGTTGGGAATCCACACCACGCGCTCCCGGGGTACCCCGCGGCCCACCATGTACTCCACCGCTCGCGGGAGCAGCGTGATGATCCGGGCGGCGTGTCGGTAACAGTGGTTCTCTAGATAGGAGAAGCCGACTACGGCCGGGTGCCATCGCGAAAACTGACCGGAGTCGACGTAGTTCTGGGGCAGCAGGTCGCGCACCTCGAGGACGAAGGGCACCCCACAGGAGTGCGCCCGGCGCTCGGCTGCCCAGCCGGCGAAGAGGTGAGGGCTGGAGCCCACTACCACGTCCGGCCGCGGCAGGCCGTCCAGAATGGGGCTGTGGCGAACTTGCCGGGCGAAAGCCCACATGTTATTGACTCGAGCCGGGCTGTTGCCCTGGTAGGAGGGGGTACGCAGCCGCACAAAGGTCACACCATCAGCCGAGTCTACCCGCCAGCGCTCGTGCGGCGCCAGCAGAGACTGCCGCGTGACGTGGTGGATGTCCGCGGTTATGATTGTGACCTCGTGCCCCCGCGCCGCCAGGGGTCGGGCCAGGGAGTAGTGACGCGTTATGCCTACCTCGGAAGGCATCTGCGCGTAGTGATTGACAATCCAGATTCTCATCCTTCGGTCTCCTGGGCGCCATAAGCCCACCGGCTGTCTACTGCCAAGTCCAGCTAGCCATCGCACAATATGGCGACAGTACGCTCCGCCGCATTCCCCTGGCCATACAGCGCGCCGACTCGGCCCCGTGTACCGACCGCTTCCAGTATGGCCTCCGCTACCCCCTCTGCACTGACCGGCGGTGTCAGCCGGTTCCAGCCGGTGGTGACCAGCTCTACCCACTCCGTTTCCTCCCGCAGGGTCACACACGGCACCCCGTAGAAGTACGCCTCCTTCTGTACTCCGCCGGAGTCCGTGGCGATGACGCGCGCGTGGCTCTCCATACTGACCATGTCCAGGTACCCCAGCGGGTCAGTCAAGAGCAGGCCCTCCGTGAGCTTCGGCCCCTCCCCGGTGCGCGCCAAAGCCCCCCGCGTGCGCGGGTGCAGCGGCACTACGACGGCGTATTCCCGCGCTACACGCCGCAATCCTTCGAAGATGGCCCGCAGCCGAGCCGCGTTGTCAGTGTTCTCGGCGCGATGCACCGTCGCGAGTATGTAGTCGACCTCTAGCAGGCCCAGCCGCGCCGGCAGGTCGCTGCGCTGCGCCGCCACCTCCGCGTAGAACAGAGCGGCATCATACATCACGTCCCCGACCAGATGAACGCGCTCGGGAGGTAGCCCCTCTCGGCATAGGTTCTCCACCGCTGCTTCGGTGGGCGCAAATAGCAGCTCCGAGGCGTGGTCGGTGAGCACCCGGTTGACCTCTTCCGGCATGCTCCGGTTGAACGACCGCAGCCCCGCTTCCACGTGCGCCACCCGCACATGCAGCTTGGCCGCCGCCAACGCTCCCGCCAGCGTGGAGTTGGTGTCGCCGAAAACCAACACCCAGTCGGGGCGCTGCTCCAGCAGCACTTGCTCTATCGCCTCGAGCATCCGACCGGTCTGTGCCCCCTGGGTTCCTGAGCCCACCTCGAGGTTGCAGGCAGGGGGGGACATCCCCAATTCGGAGAAGAACACCCCGGACATCTGCTCGTCGTAGTGCTGGCCGGTGTGGACCAACACCTCTTCCACGCCGGGATGCGCAGCCAGCGCCCGCGAGACCACGGCAGCCTTCACAAACTGCGGCCGTGCTCCAACTATTGTCACGATCTTCATGCCCACCTCGCGTACAGCTCCAGCAGCTTCCGCTTCTCTATATCCCAGTTGTGCCGCTCCCGGACCGCCTGTTGCCCCCGGCGTCCCCTCGCCTCCGCCTCCTCCGGGTGCTCCAGCATCCACTGTATGGCCTCGGCCAGCGCCGCCGCATCCTGCACGGGAATCACCATCCCACAGCCCGCTTCCTCCACGGTCTCCCGCATCAGCGGCAGGTCGGTCACGATCACTGGCAGGCCCGCCGCCATGTATTCCATCAGCTTAGTCGGATGCCCGTCCCCCAGGTAGTTGGGGATCGGGTGCAGGAGCACCAGGCCGATACGAGCGCGGGCTAGCTCCGCGGCCACCTGCTCGCGGTTCTGCCAGCCCAGAAAAGCCACGTGTTCCCACCCGGGCGTCTGCTGCATCGTCTCCAGGACCGACTCGCGCTCCGGCGCCCCCGCGAGCCTCAACTTGGCCCCCAGCGAAGCCGGCAGCAGGCTCATCGCCTCCACCATCTCCACGGCGCCGCGCGCGACACTGATGCCTCCCGCGTAATAGACCCACCGCGGCCGTTCTGGATAAGGGATCGCCTCCGCCACAGCGATCTCCTCCAGCCGCGGGAAGTTCTCCACGACCACGGTCTTGCGCGCTGGGAAGCGCCGCGCCAGTTGCGGACGCGCCACTACGACCCCATCGAAGCACCGCCCGGCCAACCCCAGCATCAGGCCGGAACACCACGAGACCACTCGCCGCAGCGGCCGCGGTATCCAGTACTTCCCCAGCACCTGCCCCGTCAGGTCCTCGTGCGCGTCGTAGATCACCCGCTTGCCTGCCAGCTTGAGCAGCAGCCCGGCGGGAATCAGCGCGGGGTCATGCAGGTGGTAGACGCTAGCCTTCTCCTGCAACGCCGCGCGCCAAGCGCCCCAAGTGCTCGCGGTGAACCGTCGCAGGCGCCCTCGTGGCCGGGCTAGAGGCACTATCCCTACGCCGCCGACCGTCTCGGACTGCGCCGCCGGCACCAGATAGGACACCTCGTAGCCGGCGCGCGCCAGCGACAACGCTTCCTTCCCCAGAATGCGCGCGTCCCGCGGCCGGTGCCCGGTGCTCACATGTACAACCTTACGCACGGCGTCCCGACCCTCCCCATGGCAAGACCATCAGCCCCAGCGCCGCGAAGGCGAAGCGGTTATCGGGCAGGTCGCCGCTGACCAGCGCATTGAGCAAGGTATTGAGCACCAGCATCAACACCACCAACCGGAGCTTGTCACGCTTGATCTCCGCCCACGTCCCCAGCGACCGGAAGGCGTAGACAATCACACCGACCAGCAGTACCGCTCCTACCAGGCCCAGTTCGGCCAGGGTCTCCAGTAAAATGTCGTGCGGATACGACCGAATGTCGGGTACGCCCGCCAGAATCGGCCAGGCGCCGATCCCATGCCCCAGGAGCGGCTGCTGCAGCCACTGCAGGACCGCGGCACGGTAGTTGAGTACCCGCGCCCCCGCCGACAGGCCGCCGCCCTCCTGCGAGAACAGCGTCGCGAACCGCAGCAGCGAGAACAGGCGGCGGGTGGTCAGCAGGGCGGCGATCAGGGCCCCCGCCCCCAGTAGCGCCACCCCCAGCCCCCGTGCAGCACTGCGCGTCAGCTCCACCGCCCCCCGCTCCCCGGGGCGCAAGCGCAGGCCGCCCAGCAAGGGCAGGGCCATCGGGACCACTGTCGCGATCAGCGGCCCTCGCCCCGGCAGGACCACCACTATCCCGAAGAGCCAGCCCAGCACGAGCAGGCTAACCAGACGCGCGCGGCGACTCTTCGCCTCGTACAGCAAGTAGCCCAAGACCACCAACGCCGCCGGGCCGACGCAACGCCCCACCCCCAAGTAGTTGCTGCCCATGATGTCGGCCACCCGGGCGAAACCGCTGCGCAAGTACAACAACGTGGACTCCAGCCCCATCATTCCGGCAAAGATCACCAGCGCCACCAGGAAGCGGCGCACCCGCGCCCGATCGTAGGCAACAATGGCCGCCGTGCTCAGCAGCGCCCATAACACCAGTGTCGCCAGATAGAAGGCCTTGGTGTGCGCGTATACGACGCCGGGCGTCCACAGTAGACTCAGTCCCGCATACCCCGCGAATAGCGCATAGAGGCTTCCCAAGACCAACGCTGGTCGCCGGACCCGCCCTCCGCGGTGATACAAGACCATGGCCCCGGCCAGCGCGCTGGCTGCGCCCATCGCCGCGGTGATGTCCACGGGGAACCACTCAAACCGAGGGTCGTTCTTGTACCGCCCGGCAAACAGGAACAGCACCAGTAACATCTCAAAGGAGCACACGGTGCCGCAGGCGCGGCGCGCCCACACCGCCGGTGTGGCGGGAGAAGCCAAGCCATCTTCCTGGGCACAGGTAGTCATGTCAGTCCATCCGCGGCGCTGCCACCGCTCGCTCGATCAGGGCCACCTCCATCGCCGACCGTTCCTCCCAGGACCGAAACGTCTCCCGCGCTTGGCGCGCAGCGCACTCGCCGATCTCCCGCGCAGCTTCCGGGTGTTCCCGCAGCCACGCCAGCTTCTCCGCGGCCTCCTCTGCATCCCTAGCCAGCAAGCCGGTCATCCCGTCCTCGATGATCCCCTCCAGGCTCCCATCTCGCGCAGCCAGCACCACCGCCCCCGCCGCCAGCGCCTCGATGACCACATTGCCCAGGTTGGAGGTCTGGTAGAAGGACAGCACCGCCAGCGCGTGCCGGTAGCACCACAGCATTTCGTTCGGCCCCAGCGCGCCCAGATGCATGACCTGCTCCGCCAGTCCGCGCGCGGCCGCCTCCGCCTGGATCTCCTCCCAATACTCCGGCTGCGTCAGATGCCCCGCGAAGCACAACCGCACTTTGTCCTGCCCGCCCCGATACAGGCGCTCCAGGATCTCCACCGCCAGGTGCTGACGCTTCCACCGGGCCAGTCGCGCCGGATAGAACAGGAAGGGTCCCTCCGGCAACGACGCCGGTGCTGCTGCGCTCCCCCCGGCCGCTTGCTCGTCGTTTGAGGGCAGTTGCACGCCGTTAAGCAGGAAATGGAAATCGTAGGGGCATTTCCCCCGCGGCGCCAGTCGCTGCTGCACCTGGTCCGCCCGCGTGCCGTCGTTCGTGACGAGCAGGAACCGTTTGGGCAGGCGGAAGGCCAGATACTCCAGCGGATGGCGCAGGAATATGCTCAGCCGCGACCGCCGGTCGATCTCCTCAATCAGGAAGCTCCCGTACAGCCGCGCCCCGCACGGCACCCGTCGGTGCCGGGCCGCCAGGGTTGCGACCGTCCCGGCCGGACCGTGCCCGTAGACAAAGTCGTATCTCTTCCCGCGCAGGGCACGGAGCGTCGCCCGGTACATGCGCCAGGCCGAGGCGAGCCCCGCCAGCCGCGTGGTGCGCCACGGCACCACCTGAAACCCGCATCCCCACAGCCACTCCGGTCCGGGGCGCAGGGGCCGCCGGACGTCCTCCGGGCTCACCCCAATGACGAAGTCCACCTCATGTCCAGCCTCGAGGAGCGCCCGCAGCGGCCGCACCAGCGCCGGCATCCCGGCCGCCTCACTCCTGCCCTCCAGCAGCAGATCCCGCAAGCCCGAGAAGAGACCGGTCACGTACAGTACCCTCATGGCTCCCCCGTGTCCTCGCTCGCGGTTTCGGGCCCTTCCCCGACGCTCCCCGCCCGGATCAGGCCAGCGGACACGCCCCCAAGAATGCAGTGGCCGTCCAGGAAGTTCCTGGTCACGACCGCGCCCGCACCCGCCGTCGTCCCATCACCTAGGCGCACCCCGGGTAGGTTCACCGCATTCATACCGATCCAGCAATTCTCGCCGATGACCACGTCCTCCGCGGGCAGGTGGGCCTCGGGGTCGAGCGGGTCGTGGCTGGCGCTGATGATGCCGACATTGGGTGCCACGCACGTCCCTCGGCCGAGGTGGATCTTGGCGCCGCAGTTCTGGAAGTAGCACCCGAAGGTCTGGAAGTTGTTCAAGTCGTCAACGTCCCAGGTCAAGTTGTCCGGGTTGCCGATGGCGATGAAGGGGCTGACGGGCCAGGGCACGTGCCGGTTGAAGCCCAGTACCTTCTGCAGCCAGATCGACCACCACACCGAATGCCACCCGCGGGTGCTCGGCTCGAAGTGTCGCCCCCGCAAGTAACGGCGTGGGAAGCACAGGTAGCCCAACGCCCGCACCGGCAGCAGGCCGAGGTGCTTGACGACACCGCGCAATGATCCTCTCCGAGCGCTCATGGATGTCTCACTCCGCGGGAGCATCGTGTGCGGGGGGCGCTTTCGCCGCGGCGGTGCGCGCAATCGTCGCGTACATGATGAAGTAGGCGACATACGTCAGAGTCATCAGCGCCGACAGTCCCGCCAGAGTCGCCACCGGCGTCCAGTGCCAGCGCGAGGCCAGGTAGAAGAGCCCCACAACGATGCTGGCCCGCACGGCGTCGCCGTACAACTGCAGATCCTGCCGCTCCACGATGTTCGCTAAAGCCGAGATTGGCGAGACCACGAACTGCGCGTACAGCATCGGCGCCAACACCTGGCAGTAGACCCCGGCCTCGTGCCACCGCTCGCCGAAAACGAAGGAGAAGAACAGGGGCGCCAGCAGCCCTACGCCCAGCACGGAAAGCCCAATGAGCGCCAATCGCCGAGTGGTTCGCATCAGCAGCGCGTACAAGTCGGCCGGGCTCTCCCGCACCAGGCGGGCGGCCTCGCCGGTGTAGACCTGGGCTATGGCCCCGCCGATGAACTGCATCGGCCACCCCATCACCCGCATCACCACTCCGAAGCTACCCGCCACCACAGCGCCGAACAGCGCGGCTATGAGCAATGCGGGCAAGCGCAGGCCAGCGATGTTGAGCAAAGCAGTGGCGCTGAAGAAGGGGAACCGGCGATAGCGCCAAGCCACCTGCCGCATGCCGCCCCAGGTGATCCCGCGCAGCGCCTCCTGATCCTGCTTCCACGCGAGCGTACCCAAGGTAGTGCTGCCGGCGCCCTGGCCGACGACACTCCCCACCAACAGGCCCAGCGGACGGCAGTGCAGTAGCCCCATGCCCAGTTGGATCAGCACCTGCCCCAGCCCCTGGCTTACTCGAGTCCGCGCAATCCGGCCAAAGGCCTGCTTCCGGATAGCCCAGTAAGTCAGCGCTCGGTACGTCCCTGACCACAGCACACCCAGCCCCACTAGCCACATGTAAGGAGCCAGAGTCGGGGTCTGCGTCCAGCCCACTATGTAGTCCCGCAGGAACCACGCCACCACACCAGCCACCGCGCTGAGACCGACGACGATTGCCAGGGCCAGCGCCAGCGTGTTGGCCGCGTCAACCTTGTCCTTGGGGAGGGGAATGGCGTACTCGTAGCGCAGGCTGGCGACTACCGAAGGAAAAGACAATAGCGAGACGTACACCGCCAAGACTCCGTAGTCGTCTGGCTGGTAGAGACGGGTGAGCACCGGAGTCACCAGCACCGTGAGCGCCTGGGCGAACGCGGTTCCCCCCACCAGTATCGCCACCTGGCCGAAAAAGCCCCGCCCGCACAGCCGCCGGACCAGCTGCCGGCAGCCCTCCGTTAGTCCAGTGCCCATGCCAGCGCCTCCACCACCCGGGCCTGAGACTCTTCGGTTATCTCCGACCATAGTGGCAGGCTAAGGACCTCCCCCGCCGCCGCCTCGGCCACCGGGAGGCTGCCATACTGACCCGCGTAGGCCGGCAAACGGTGAATCGGCACCGGGTAGTAAATCATGGTCCCAATCCCCGTCTCGGCCAGCTTGGCCTTCGCCCCGTCCCGCCGGTTGTCCAGCACCCGAATGGTGTACTGATGGTACACGTGCCGCCCGTCGACCTCCTCGCGCGGCGGCACCACTCCCGCCACCTCTGTTAGCATGGCCCCGTACCGCGCCGCCGCCACCCGGCGACCCTCGTTCCACTCGTCCAGGTGCGGTAGTTTCACCCGCAGTACCGCCGCCTGCAGTTCATCCAGGCGGCTGTTGTAGCCGATGGCCTCATTGAAGTACTTCTTCTTCGCGCCATGCACGCGCAGCATTCGGGCCTGCTCCGCCACCTCGTCATCGTCCGTGGCGATCAGCCCGCCGTCCCCAAAGCCTCCCAGCGGCTTGGTGGGGAAGAAGGAGAAACAGCCCGCCGTCCCCAAGGCTCCCACCTTGCGGCCGCGATACTCGCTTCCCAGCGCCTGGGCCGCGTCCTCCACCACCCGCAGCCCCCTCTCCCGCGCGAGGTCCACCAGCGGATCCATGTCGGCCGCCTGCCCGAACAGATGCACCGGCAGCAGCGCCCGCGTCCGCTCCGTCACCGCCACCGCCACCTGCTCCGGCTCCAGGCAGAAACTCCGAGGAGCAATGTCCACAAACACCGGCCGCGCTCCCAGGCTACTGATGGCTTCCGCCGTGGCGAAGAAGCTGAAGGGAGTAGTGATGACCTCGTCATCCGGCCCGACTCCCGCCGCCCGCAAGGCTATCACTAGGGCGTCGGTCCCCGAGTTCAGCCCGATCGCGTGCTTAACGCCCAGGTACGCGGCCATTTCCTGCTCGAAGGCCTTCACGTTCGGCCCCATGATGAAGCGGCCGCCACGGATGACCTCCTGCACCGCGCTCGTCAGTTCCTCCCAGAGCGCGTCGGTCTGCGGCCCCAAGTCTAGTAGAGGAAGGTTCAACTCGGCCACTTCATCACACCTCTAGGCGCCGGCAGTGCCCGACGCGATAGTCGTCTCGCCGGTCTGGATGTACTCACGGCCACACTCAGCGCACCTCGCCTCATCGCCGGCGAAGTGCAGTCTGACGCCGCAGGCGCAGGCCCAACCCAACGGCCGCGCCGGCACCCCGGCCACCAGAGCGTACGCCGGCACGTCCTTGGTCACCACCGCTCCCGCGGCTACAAAGCAGAACTCCCCCAGTGTGACCCCGCACACAATCGTCGCGTTCGCCCCGATGGAGGCGTCGTGCTTGACCAGTGTGCACAGGTAGTCGTCGGCGGTGTTGCGCGGAAACGCCGACCGCGGCGTCTTGACGTTGGTGAACACGCAACTCGGCCCCAGGAAAACGTTGGCCTCCAGCACCACCCCGTCATACAGCGAGACGTTGTTCTGGATTTTCACGTTCCGGCCGACGATCACCTTGGCCGCGACGAACACATTCTGCCCCAGCTTGCAGTCCTCGCCGAGCTGCGCACCGCCGCTGATGTGGCAGAAATGCCAAATCTTAGTGCCTCGGCCGATGCGGGCGCCCTCGTCGACGTACGAGGAGTCATGCACGAAGTAGTTGGTCTCGCTCATAGCCATGTCCTCCCTATCCGCGGCCGCTGCCGTCCGCTCGGTTACAGTACGACCAGCCCAGCTCCGTCCACGAACTCGTAGGGGCTCGCCACCCACCCATGCTCCCCCAGGATATGGATAAGCCCCTCCGCCGCCGACGCCTCCACCAGGATCATAACGCACCCACCCAGGCCCGCCCCGGCCATCTGTGCACCCTTGACCTCCGGCACTTTCCGCGCCAGGTCTACGATCTTATCGATCTCCGGAGTGCTACAGGCGTAGCGGCCCGGCTGCCGGTGCAGTTGCGCCCCCGCCACCTGCTCCGGGTCCCCCGAGCGCAGCCCCTCGATCAGACTGTCCAGGTAGGCGTCGTCCACCGTATAGGTCCACGCGGAGGGCGCGAGCTCCTCATCATGTTGTACCACGCGATCTCCGTCTTGCGATATGTACCACAGTTCACCCAGGCCTTGCGCGTCTTGCGCGACCAGGTGCTCCAGGCACTTCGCGCTGCGCTCGCACTCCGCCAGGCCAAAGAGCATGACCCCCCGTACGGCCAGCGGCGCATCCCGCCGCGGCAGGGTAACCAGAATGGCCTCCAGCCGCGCGTGCTCTTCCTCGCTGAAGGGGCCATACGTCTCCAGCAGCTCCGTCGCCGAAATCTCCTCCGGGATGCCCTTCAGCAGCCGGTAGAGCTCTTCGAGCGAGATCCCCAGGTTTTCGCAGGTGACGTCGCGCAGCCGCTGCACGCGGTCGCTGTACTCGGGGTACAGGCGCTTGAACAGAATCTCCCCCACCACATAGCCCAGCACGCGGCTGTTAAAGATCTCCCGGGCGTTCTCGCTCTTCTTGGCCTGCACCCCCGAGTTGCACACCACCACTACGTGACCGGGTACGAAGGGCGCCGCCGCGCACACCCGGAAAGGCAGGAAGCTAAAGCGTACCACCTGCCCGCGCCGGCCGAACTTAATGGCCGCGTGGTCGCCGGAGCCACCGCGGGTGCCGACGAACCACTCCCCCTCCCCGCACAGGTCCACCAGCATGTGCGCGTGCACCGGTAGCCGGTTCCGCGCGATCAGCGCCTCGCTTGCCCCCACTACCAGCGCCGAGGAGGAGGACAAGCCCGCGCCCATCGGAATGGTCCCATGTGCCACCAAGTTGAGCCCCTCCAGCGGCGTCTCGGGAAAGGCCGCCTGCAGGCGAAGAGCGGCGGCCCTAAAGTAGTTCCCCCACCGGCCCTGACTCGCAGTGGCCAGGGCCTGCGCGTTGTTGATCGCCGTGTACCAGTCTCCCTGGCCCAGTGCCGCTGCCTCTTCCGCTATCGAGAAGCGGTCGTCGCGGAATTCGTCCCCGTTCGTGTTGTGCAAGCAGATGAGGTCGTCGTCCCGGGGCCCACATACCATCACCACCTCCTCGCTGATCGCTACCACGTTGGTGAAGCCCCCGCGGTGGTCAATGTGCCGTCCCAGCAGATTGAGTCGCCCCGGCGAGCGCACGACAAAGACCTGCTCGCCCATCCCGTGGTGATGCGCGTAGCACTCGAGGGCCCGCAGGTACGCGGATCGCCGGGCCTCCTGCAGGTCCAGGTCCGGCCCGTACGTCTCGTTCATGAAGCTCTGCACCGGCGACAGGTTCAGCGAAAAAAGCGTGTGCCAATCGGCCACACTGCGCAGACTTGCTGCGTGCAGCAGTTCCGGCCGCTCCACTAACTGCAGGTCACTGGGGCTGATGATCCGCAACCGCCGCTGGACCTCCGCCAGCTCCTCCGGCGTATTGAAGGTCAGGGTCTCGTCGGGGCTTTCGACTGCGGCTATGGTGAGCGTGTACTGGGGGTGTTCTTCCACTGCACGGGCGGCCGATAGGAGCTTGACGGCGTCCGTCAGGTATTCCTCGCCCTGGGCATTGTCCCGGTTCAGCCCTTGCAGCGCATTATACAGCGCCGGCGCCCGGAACAGGTAGGTGCCCAGACTAGCCCAGCGCGCCTTGTCCTCGACTTCCGCCATCGGGATCTCCCGATGCTCGCCGGCCTCTTCCCACCTGAGGGTAGTCCTCTCTCGCAGTGGATTCAGGGCCGCCGCCAGGGCCTCGGCGGTTAGCTCCGTCTCTCCCTGCACCAATTCGTACAGGGCCCCACAGGCCGCTCGTGCCTTGTTCTCCTGGGGGAACCGCTGGGAGACTAAGGCCCGCAGGTCGCCAGCCGGCCACGGCCCGCCCTCAGCCGTCCGGTCGGACAGCTCCGCCACCAGCCGCGACAGCCTGATGTCGCTCGTCTCAACGATCGCTACCGGCCGGCCCTCGCTATCCTCGAACAGCCGTCCGCACGACGGATGCTCCTCCTTGTCCCCCACCAGAAGGGTCAGGTCGCTGCCGCTATGCTCAAACGTATCGAGCATCCGGCGGACCACCTCCGGCGCCAACCACCGATCGCCCATCGCCAGGAGAATGGCGCCCTCGTACCCAGCCGCGGCTAGACACTCCGTTCCGCACCGAGCGGCGTGTCCGGTGCCCAAGGGCGTCGGCTGCACCGCGAAGACCACGCCAGGGACGCGTGTGTCTACAGTCCGCACCACCTCTTCCCCACCAGTCCCGATCACCACGACGTGGTTGGCCACTCCGGCTTCCTGGTATGCCTGCAGGCACCGTAAGATGAAGGGTACCCCCGCGACCTGCATGCAGACCTTGGGGATGGACTCGGCGCCCATCCTCGTGCCGCGCCCGGCCGCCAGTATCACCGAGAACCCCCCATTGCTTACCGTCACACGCTGACCTCCTCAGTCAGTTCTATGCGCTCCTGGTCTGTCCGGTCATAGAGTGGAACACGCAGGCCCTCGTCAGTCTCTAGCCCGCCCACCGGCGGGCTCCTGACGGGGGCCCAGTGCATCCCCTGCGGCATCCATGAGAGCAAGGCGTGGCCGTTGTCTGCTGGCGCTGCTCGTGCCACCGCGAGGCCGCGCCGCAGCCTCGCCGTCCACCCTTCGGCAGGTAAACAACGGCGGACAAGGTACACCTCCTTGCCCCCTCGTGGCTCCGGCGGCGTGGTCCTCCAAGCGCATGGACTATAACACCTACAACCTCGTGGGGTCAAGATAGGACGCCGAGCCGAAGGCCTTCCCCCGCTTCACTAGACCGGTGCTGGGCAAGAAGGAAACCCCAGTGCACATGAGGAATTACGCGTCTACGGGAGGCCCCTACTCACCGGCCCGCGCTCGAACAACGCGATCCCGGTGACAGCGACCCCAGGAGGATCACATGGCCGACAACGTGGATAGCTGCTCGGTGGAACCGGCGATTCAACAGCCCTCCCGGTTGCTGCGCTTTCTGGACTGGCTGCAGTGGCAACGGCTGCTGCTGCTCAGCTTGGCGGCAGGGATAGTGGTAGGCGGTTACGTCTTCCTGATGGTACCCGTCCGCTTCTCCGCCCGCGCCTCGGTCCTGCTCAGTGAACAGCCCGACATTGCCACCAGTCTCGGCCTCCTGGCTGCCTCAGGTGTCGCCCCCCGCGTGACGCTCGGTGCCTTCAACCTGAACGGCACCGGCGCCTTGCAGCGCCTGCAAGCGACTCTCACCAGCACTAGCCTGCGAGCCGAACTGCTCAAACGCCACCACCTGGTCCAGGTGCCGGGCCTGACCGAGGGTGGTGCCATGCGTTGGCTGAACAGTGCCACTAAGATCCAGACGCTGGGCACCGGGCTGGTGCCCGGCGTCGGCGGCCTCGGCGGCGTCGGCCTGGCCGTGCAGGTGACTTGCCCCAGCACCAGCCGTATCCGCTCGTGGCTGGGCGCTCCCCGCCCCTTCACGCCGCGCCAAGCCAAGGAACTGTGTGCCGCCCTCGCCGACGACTATCTTGTCCTGCTCGATCAGTACATGACCAGGCTAAACGTCGAGACGGCGCGCGACGCCCGGGTCTTCGTGGAACAGCGCAAGCAGGAGGCCGAAGCCAAGCTCAAGGGCACCGAGGACCGCCTGCTCACGCTCCAAAGCCACTACCAGTTGGTCGAGCCCGGCAGCAAGGTCAGCCAACTGCTCGATCTGATGAAGGGAGCCACCCAGGCTCAGACCCAGGCCGCCGCGGAGGTCGATAGCGCTACCCGCGCCCTCGAGGTGGCCCGCCGCCGGCTTACCACGGAGCAAGCCGATCGCATCAGTGAGGAAATCACTCTGCGCAATCCCGTGCTGATTGACCTGGAGGAGAAGCTCGCCCAGTTGCGCCTCGACCTCGCCGCCGCCTTGGCCTCCGGCAAGTCCGCTGAGCATCCCGACGTGGTCGCACTCCGCTCGGCCGTCCGCAGCGCCGAGGAACAGCGTTCCGCGGTCGCTCAGGAGGTCCGCCAACAACTTACTGTCGGGCCCAACCCCGTCTACGATGCGACTGCCGGAAAAGTGGCGGATCTGGAGGTGAGCCTGGCCGGCGCCCGTGCGCGCCAGGCCAGGTACGGGGCCATCCTCGCCCGCTGGGAGGCGGAAGCCGAGCAGTTGCCGCCGATGGCGCGGCAGTATACCCGACTCTCCCGCGAGCGCGACATGCAGTCCGACTTACTCGTGACGCTCAGCAAGCGACTGGAGATGGCCATCATCCAGGAGCAGGCCGAGACTAGCGGCCGCTTCCAGGTCCTGGACACCGCCGTCCCGCCCGAGAAGAAATCGGGCCCCTCCTCCGTCAGGAGCGCCCTGGGCGCCTTCCTGTTTGTCGCCCTTCTCTTGGCCGCCGGCTGGGCCTGGCGCCGGGGCGTCTTCGTCATCACCGACGACTAACCCCGCAGCCGCCGCTCTTCACGCCCTCTCCCCCACTCTGCGCTGCGCCCTGCCAGCTACTTCACAATCAGGGCCGCGGTTATCACCGGTACGATGGCTTTGAGCCACTGCGAGAGCTGCGACTCGGTCCGTATGTTACGTACCACGTGCTGCGCCGGCACCACGATCACGTCGCCTGCATGCACCGGCATGTCCATCCGGGCTGGGCTCACCCCGCCATTGGCGTGAACCACCACCATGCCGCTCCTCGCTGCGTCGTCACGCAGCCCCCCGGCCCGGTTGAGGTAATCGCTGACCGTGTCTTGCGCTTGAGCTGGCAGGCTGCCCGCCCGGGCTACGGCACCCAGCACCATGACCGTCGTCGAACGCCTGGGGATCACTAGCACGTCCCCGTCCTGCAGGATCAAATTGCCCTCGCGCCCGCGGGTATTGATCAGCAACTCTCCATGCAGAGGGATGCCCGCCACCGACGTCTGCCCCCGGACCGGCGCAGGAGGCAGCACGATGGTCACCCCGGCCTCGTGCGTCAGGACGGAAGTGATCCCCTGCGCCACTGCCTGCCCCAAAGCGGAGGACCGGGTCGCCACGTCCATCTCCCCCTCTGACGACCCCTCAGCCACCGGCCCCGCCCCCCGCGACTCCGTGTTCACATCCGCCACCACCCGCCGCAAGTCCTCCGCCTGAGCCTGGCTAGCTGCCGTGGCTGAGTAGCGGTAGACCACCATCCCCTCCGAGTCCGCGTTGGCCAGCAGCTCGCCCCCCTCCTGCAGCAAGTCCCACGCGGTATACTGCTCGCTCCCCGCCGACCGCTTGAGCGCGTAGCTACCCGGCCGCTCAACTTCCCCACGCAGCGCAACCATCTCTGCCCGCACTGTGAAGTCGCCGCGCCCAGCCACCCCCACGCTGTCGTCGTCACCCAACACAGGGTCCGGATCCAGCCGATAGGTCTCAGGATCCCCCGCAAGCACCAGCGTCGTGCTGCGTACAGCCCCCTCGAATCGGCCCGGCGTCAATTCCACTGCCGGACCCGCTCCCGGCAGCAGCCCTCCTGCCGCATGGATCAGATCGCTCACGCGCATCCCCTCCGCGCGCGGGTACTCACCGGGCTTGCGCACCAACCCGCTGATATGCACTATCGAAGCCGGCACGGACTCGTCCCGCAGCTTCAGGACGAGCAGGTCGCCACGCTCCAGGGGCACGTCTGCCTCCGCCTGACCTGCCAGGGCCAGCCGGACGTTCACCGGGATAATCTCCCGCCGCTGGTCGAGTCGCAGGCGCTGGATATCCGCGCGCTCCAGGTACGCCCCCGGCTGAGGCCCCCCGGCCAGCAGCACCAACTGGCTCAGCCGCATGCCCGTGGCCCAGGGGTATAAACCCGGTTTCGCCACCGGCCCTTGCACCTCCACCTGGAAAGCCGCCTCCACCTCGCTCTGCTTGTAGATCTGCACCACATCCCGCGGCTGCAACGCCACGTCCGCATCTCCCTTGCCGCCCATCACATCCCACACGCTAAAGCGGATCGTCTCGTAGTCCAGGGCGGCGTTGAGCCGACGGATGATGCCCAGATTCATGTGGGCGTCCATCTCTAGCCCCTGGGCCGCCGCCAGCAGCGCTCGCAGCGTACTCCCCGCCCCCACCGGATAGGTCCCCGGCCGCCGCACCGCGCCCAGTAGGAACACCACGTTATTGGGCTCCGGCAGGGCTGCGGGCACCAGCAGCAGGTCGCCATCCTGTAGCGGCCGTTCACTATCCAGCCCGCCCGCCGTGCTGAGGTCCAGACTGTTCAGTTGCCACTGCCGCGTCGCATCCAGACGCCACAGTTGCACCTGCGGAGCGTAGCCAATCGGTTTGAGGCCGCCGGCCATCTCTACCGCCTGGGCCACCGTTGCCTCGTTCTTCAGTTCATACCGCGCGGGCCGCCGCACTTCCCCGGCCAGCCCCACCTCCGCCTGCAGCGGCGGGATAAACAGGCTGTCGCCCGGCTGCAGCATCACATCCTGATCCCGCTTGCCGTACAGCAGGTAGTCGTACAGGTCTATCGTCAGGGAGGGCTTGCCCACCCGCGTCAACTGTAGGTTGCGGTAGCTCCCGATCTCTGAAGGCCCCCCCGCCGCGTACAACGCCGTGAACACCGTGGCCATCCCCACCAAGGAGTACTTCCCCGGTCGTGCCGCCTCCCCAGTCACGTACACCTCCACCACCCGTTGTTGGGATATCACTAGGGTGACCGTCGGCCCCGTGTAAAACTGCTCGTAGGCCTGTTGCAGGGCCATCTGCAACCGCTCCAGGCGCTCCCCCGCCGCGGTTAGCCTGCCTACTTGCGGCAGCATCACGAAACCCTCCGGGCTCACCGTCACCTGCAGGTTGATCTGCTCCCGGCGCATCGCCCACACCGACAGGTTCAGTACGTCCCCCGGCCCGATCACATAATTTGGCGGCACCGGCGCGTTGACGACGGGCGTCCCGGCCGTGCCGAGCACGTGGGCGACCGCCGTTCCGGTGGTCGTGGCCCCGGCTCCCGCCACGTGCACGGTAACCGTCGGAGCGGCGGCGATCTGAGCGCCGGAGCCGCCCGTCGCCGTCGGCGCCAGCGGCGGGGCCGTTCCCTCCGCAGGTCCCACCGGCGTCGACGCCAGCGGCGCGAACAGACTGGCCCCAAAGCGGGGCAAAGCGGCATAAGTGTCCGCCTGAGTCGGCCGCGGTAGTGCCGGTTCGCTATACACTGCAGGCCCGAGGGGAGCCGGGGGCAAAGTCGGTGCCACCGGCGCGGTTACCGGTGTCGCCACCGGCGGGGGGACCTCCGCAGGTTCCTCTGTCGTTACCTGCCCCCAACCCAGCCCCGTTGTCAGGAGCACGACCGCGACCAGCAAAACACGCCACTTATGGGTCATGTCAACCACTGTCCTCGCTATCACATGTCTGCCCCCCTCCTCGCTCGCCTCCACACCCTCCCGTTGGCAGTATTCTCCGCACCTGGACTCCAGTCCTTCCTCTCTCGTGTCCACTGCCACCTGTCCCGCAGGGCCGGGCCTCCGCCGTCCGCGCCGCCGCGCGACCCGACGAGATGCCGCACCCCGCTCACTCTTTCCTTTTGCCCGGCCATGTGCTATAATTTCGTTGCATTTTGCCGCGGTTCTATCTGAAAGGAGTCACCTAACTTGTCCATGCTCAGCAAATCTGGGCGAGGACTGGTCCTGTGTGGGCTAGTCGTCGCCCTTCTTCCTGTCTTGATGGGGTGCGGGTCGCGACCCGCCGCCATCGTCAACGGCACAAAAATCACCGAGGCCGAGCTGAATAAGCGCCTACGCGACGCCAACGGTAAGCAAGTACTAGGTAACCTGATCGAGACTCAAATCATCCGCGACGCCTTCACCGAGGCCAACCTGCAGGTAACTAAAGAGGATACGGACCAGGCCATCGCCGAGAGCTTCGGTTCGATGGATGCCTTCCGCCAGAAGGCTGCTCAGGCCGGGATTAACCCGGAAGATTTCATCAAAGAGGCCCTCGAACCCCGCATCATGCTCGAGAAGCTGGCCACCCATAGCCTCACCGTCACCGACGCCGAACTGCAAGACTTCTACAAGAAGAACAAGGACAAGTACGACGTCTCGGAGAAGGTCACTATCCGCCAGTGCGTGGTGCCTGACAAAGCCACAGCCGACAAGGTCACTGCCGCCCTCAAGGGCGGGGCAGACTTTCCAGCAGTGGTCAAGCAGTACTCGACCGATCCCGGCACCCGCGAGACTGGTGGGCTGATCTCTGACATCGACATCAGCGGCGTCCGCCCCCCCCTGACCGACGTCCTCAAGGACCTCAAGGAAGACGCATACGCCGAGCCGTTACAGTTGGGCGGCGAGTACCTCATCGTCAAGCTTGAGAAGCGCCAGTCGGCTGAGAAGCGCACTTTTGAACAGGTTAAGACCCAGGTGCAGCGCGACAATCTCCGCGCCAAGCTGACCCCCGAGGCCATCATGACTCTCCGTAACAAGTTGCGCGGCGAGGCAAAGATCAATGTCGTGGCCCCGGAGTTCCAGAGCTTGAACGAGGAGTTCCGTCCGACGCAGATACCGGAATTCGGCGGCGGTGCCCCCGGAGGAACTCCGGGCAGCGCCCCTCCGGCTCCGGTCACGCCTCCTCCGTCCAGCCCGTAGTACTCCGACTCGCCGACCAACTCGGCCCCGTATTCCAGCGACCGTGGGCACTCGCGGTCGCTAGTGCGTGGGTAGGGATAGGGGCGCAGCGCACTGCGCCCCTCGGATCTTCCGCGGCCTGGGCGCAACGAACTGCGTCCCTACACTATGAAGGAATTCGACGAACTGGTGGCGATAATGCAGCGTCTGCGCTCCCCGGACGGCTGCCCTTGGGACCGCGAACAGACCCACGAGGCCCTGGCTCCGCATCTGATCGAGGAAGCCTACGAGTTGATCGAGGTCATCGAGGCCGCCAAGCCGCAGTATATCTGCGAGGAACTTGGCGACGTACTGCTGCAGGTGATCTTCCACGCCCAACTCGCTGCCGAGCGGGGCGAGTTTGACATCCACGACGTCACCCAGCGCCTCGTCGACAAGCTCTACCACCGCCACCCGCACGTCTTCGGCGAGGTCCAGGTCAGCGGTACCGAAGAGGTCCTCCACAACTGGGAGCAGCTCAAGCACGCCGAGTATGTAGATGAGCCGCGCCAGTCGGTGTTGGATGGCATTCCCTGCGCCCTGCCCGCCTTGCAGCGAGCGCAGAAGTTGCAGTGGCGGTCCGCCAAGGTCGGCTTCGACTGGGACGACTTGGCCGGACCTCGAGGGAAGCTCGACGAGGAAATCACCGAGCTCGATACCGCCCTCGCCCAGGAGGATCCCGAGGCCATCCGCCACGAGATCGGTGATGTTCTGGCCAGCGTGGTGAACCTCTGCCGCTTCGTAGACGTGGATGCGGAGGGGGCCCTGCGCGAGGCCAACCGGCGGTTCGAGGCACGCTTCCGCGAGGTCGAGCGAGGCGCCAAGGCCCAGGGCCGGGACCTATCCGACATGACCCTGGACGAGATGGACCATCTGTGGAACGCCGCCAAGGCGGGTTCCACTGGGAACGCGGCGAAGGCGGCCGGGCGCGATGAGGGTTGATATGTTCCTGCGCAATTCCGGCTTGGTCCCGCGCCGGACTCTCGCCCAGAAGATGTGCGACGGCGGCCTGGTCAAGATCGACGGCAAGACCGTCAAGCCAGCCAGCCCGGTGGAGGTCGACCAGGAGATCAGCCTGCAGCTGGGCATGAACCGCCGCCGCTACCGGGTCCTGCAACTGCCTAACCGCCCCGTCGCCAAGCGCGATCGCCCGAACATGGCCGAGCTGCTCGAGAGTAGCCCGGTGGATCCGTAGTTTCGCGGGCGCAGGTCAGGCTTTCCCGCCTGCCCGCTCTGTCCCTGGTCCGCACCTGCCGGCCCCGGCTCGCAGGCCGGCGCTACTCACCTATCTTTGTTTCACCCATAACCACATAGGAGGCAGTATTGATGTCCACTCTGGAACGTGTGTATCCGGCTAATACCGATATCGAGCCCATCAAGGCGGCGCTGGCCGCGCAGGGCCGGGAGCTGCGGGATTTCCTCGGCGGTAAGGGGTCCAATCTCTTCATCATGACCAACCAGGGCCTGCCCGTGCCGCCCGACTTCACCGTCACCACGGACGCCTGCAACGAGTACGTCGCCCTGGGGCAGTTCCCCGCAGGCCTGCCCGAAGAGATCCTGGCGGCGATGGCGGAGTTGGAGTGCCAAACCGGCAAGCAGCTCGGCAACCCCGACAATCCCCTCCTAGTCTCCGTCCGCTCCGGCGCCAAGTTCTCCATGCCCGGCATGATGGATACTGTCCTCAACCTGGGCCTGAACGACGCCGTCGCCGAGGGCATGATCAAGCTCACCGGCAACGAGCGCTTTGTCTGGGATGCCTACCGCCGCTTCATCATGATGTTCGGCGATGTTGTCATGGGCGTCAAGCGGCATTACTTCGAGGAGGCCCTGGACCAGGTGAAGGAAAAGGAGGGCGTCTCCAACGACGTCGACGTCTCCCCCGCCGGCTTGAAGAAGGTCGTTGCGATGGAGAAAGCCATCTACGAGCAGCACCTCGGCAAGCCCTTTCCGCAAGAGCCCCGCGAGCAGCTCTTGGAGGGTATCCGCGCCGTCTTCGACTCCTGGAACAACGACCGAGCCATTGCCTACCGGCAGATGAACAAGATCCCCCACAATCTGGGGACTGCCGTCAACGTGCAGACCATGGTGTTTGGCAACATGGGCAACGATTCCGGCACTGGTGTCGCCTTCACCCGCGATCCCTCCACCGGCGAGAAGCTCCTCTACGGTGACTTCCTGCTGAACGCCCAAGGCGAGGACGTAGTCGCCGGCATTCGCACCCCCAAGCACATCTCTGAACTGCAGGAACTGATGCCCGAGATCTACCAGCAGTTCGTGGACATCTGCGATCTGCTGGAGAACCTGTATCACAACATGCAGGACCTGGAGTTCACCATTGAGAGCGGCAAGCTTTACATGCTCCAGTGCCGCAACGGCAAGCGCACCGCCCAGGCCGCCATCCGCATCGCCGTGGACATGGTCGAAGAGGGCCTCATCTCCAAGGAAGAGGCCGTCATGTTGGTAGAGCCCGCGCAGCTCGACCAGCTGCTGCATCCGCAGTTTGACTCCAAGCAGAAGCCCGAGTCCATCACCAAGGGCGTAGCCGCCTCCCCGGGCGCCGCGGCGGGACAGGTTGTCTTCACCGCTAAGCACGCCGTCGAGAAGGCTGAGAAGGGTGAGCGCGTGGTGCTGGTGCGCCGCGAGACCTCTCCCGACGACATTCGCGGCATGGCCGCCTCCGAGGGAATTCTCACCTCCATGGGTGGCAAGACCTCCCACGCCGCGGTCGTCGGTCGCCAGATGGGTAAGCCCTGCGTAGTCGGCTGCAGCGCCGTGGAGATCGACGCCTCCGGCCAGTCCATGAACATCAACGGGAACACCATCAATGAGGGCGACTTCATCTCCATTGACGGGGCTACCGGCGAGGTCATGCTCGGCGATGTCCCCACCATGGACTCCGAGATCATCCTGGCCCTGCGTGGCGCGATTGACATGGCCGACGCCCCACTCGCCCGACTCTTCGCCGAGTTCATGCCCTGGGCCGACGACATCCGCTTCCTGGGCGTGCGCACCAACGCCGATACGCCTGAAGACTCCTCCCTGGCCGTGGCCCTGGGTGCCCATGGCATCGGCTTGACCCGCACCGAGCACATGTTCTTCGGCGAGGAGCGCCTGCTTACGTTCCAAAAGATGATCCTCTCCGAGAGCCCCGAGGAGCGCGAGGCGACCGCCGCCGAACTCCTACCCTACCAGCAAGAGGACTTCTACGGCATCCTTAAGGCCATGGACGGCAGGCCCGTCATCATCCGCCTGCTCGACCCGCCCCTGCACGAGTTCCTACCCAAGGACCCCGCCAGCGTCAAGGCCGCGTCCGAGGTCAGCGGCAAGAGCGAGCAGGACATCATGGACATCGCGGCCTCCCTGCATGAGCTCAACCCCATGCTCGGCCACCGTGGCTGCCGCCTGGGCGTGACCTTCCCTGAGATCTACAAGATGCAGGTCCGAGCCATCTTCCAGGCCGCCTGCCAGTTGAAGAAAGAAGGCCTCAACCCCGTGCCTGAGGTCATGATCCCGCTCGTCAGCATCATGGGCGAACTCGACCTCTGCGCTGGGGACGCGCACGCTGTGGCTAAAGAGGTCCTGGCGGCGCAAGGCGTCGAACTCGACTACATGCTCGGCACCATGATTGAGCTACCCCGCGCCGCACTGATCGCCGCGGACATCGCCAAGGTCGCCGAATTCTTTTCCTTCGGCACCAACGACCTCACCCAGACCGCCTACGGCTTCAGCCGTGACGACGTGGAGGGCAAGTTCATCCCGGCCTACATCTCCCAGGGCCTCATCATGGTGAGCCCCTTCGAGTCCCTCGACGAGCAGGGCGTGGGCCGGCTGATCGACATCGCCTGCCAGGAGGGCCGCACGGTTCGGCCCGATCTGGAGCTCGGCATTTGCGGCGAGCACGGCGGCGACCCCGACTCGGTGGACTTCTGCCACCGGGTAGGTCTCGACTACGTCTCCTGCTCCCCGCTCCGCGTCCCCATCGCCAGACTTGCGGCCGCGCAGGCGCAAGTGAAGAGCCCGAGGTAAGACCGAGTTACCCAGAGGGGCGGCCGCTGGCCGCCCCTCTTTTCACCTTCAATAGAGGAGGAGACTGATGACTACTATCGAGGCCATCTTGGCCAGAGAGATTCTCGATTCGCGAGGCAATCCGACGGTGCAGGTGGATGTGTACCTGGCCGGCGGGGCCATGGGCCGGGCCGGAGTTCCCTCCGGCGCTTCCACCGGCGAGCGCGAGGCCGTGGAGATGCGCGACGGCGACAAGGACCGCTATGGCGGTAAGGGCGTCCAGAAGGCCGTGGACAACGTCAACGAGGTTATCGCTGACGAACTCATCGCCTGGGACGCCACCGAACAGGTCGCTATCGACCAGTTCATGATCCAGTTGGACGGCACGCCCAACAAGAGCAAGCTCGGCGCCAACGCCATCCTCGGCGTCTCGCTGGCCACCTGCAAGGCCGCCGCGGCCGCCCTGGAGCTGCCACTGTACAAGTACCTGGGCGGAGTCAACGCCTACACGCTACCGGTGCCCATGATGAACATCATGAACGGCGGCGCCCACGCCGACAATAACGTGGATCTGCAGGAATTCATGATCATGCCGGTCGGCGCCTGCTGCTTCTCCGAGGGCCTGCGCATGTGCGCCGAGATCTACCAAAACCTGAAAAAGGTCCTGCACGCTGCGGGCCACAGCACCGGCGTCGGCGACGAAGGCGGCTTTGCCCCCAACCTGGGCTCCAACGAGGAAGCTCTCCAGGTGATCGTGCAAGCCACCGAGAAGTCCGGGTATACTATGGGCGAGGACATTCTCATCGCCCTCGACCCGGCCGCCAGCTCCTTCTACGACTCCGCCAAGGGCAAGTATGTCCTGGCCAGCGAGGGGCGTGAGTTGTCCGGGGACGAAATGGTCGATTTCTACACCGACCTGGTCACCCGTTACCCCATCATCTCCATCGAGGACGGCCTGGATGAGAACGACTGGGAGACCTGGCCCAAGCTGTGCCAGCGGCTGGGGAGCAAGGTGCAGATCGTCGGCGACGACCTGACCGTTACCAATACCTCCCTACTGGCCCAGGCCATCGAGACCCAGGCCATCAACTCCATCCTGATCAAGCTCAACCAGATCGGGACGCTGACCGAGACGCTCAATGCCCTCGAGATGGCCAAGCGCGCCTCCATGACCGCCGTCGTCTCGCATCGCAGTGGCGAGACCGAGGACACCACCATCGCCGACGTCGTGGTCAGCGTCAACGCGGGGCAGATCAAGACCGGAGCCCCCGCCCGTAGCGAGCGCGTGGCCAAGTACAACCGCCTCCTTGAGATCGAGGAGGAACTGGGCGACGTAGCCCTTTACCCCGGACGCCAGGCGTTCTATAATCTACACGGGTAGGGCTACCTTACCCCTTCCCCCTCTCCAGAACGGGAGAGGGGGATCCATGGGGACCATACGGGTAACCAACCGGAGACAGGCGGAGGGGAAACACACCAAGCATCGCAGTCCGGGGAGGGCGTCTCATGCGGAGACTCTGGATTCGTCTGGAGCGGGCCCACACCGCCCGGTGGGGACCGAGACGGATGACCATGGGCGCCGCGCTACTGTTGGCGCTGCTCGCCCTCGCCCTGGCCACGCAGGGCCGCTTCCTCCACCCCACCGGCTACGGGCTCAGTCTAGCCGCCCAGGTAGTGGACGCGCGTCGGAGCGAGGCCGACCTCAATCAGCAGATTCGACAGTTACAGGAAGTCTATGAGTTCCTGCAGACGTCGGACGGGCGGGAACTGGCCGCTCGCGCTGAGGTGCAGGCACTCAAGCCCGGCGAGCGGCTGATCATCCTCTCCGAGGCCGCCCGCCAGGCCAAGGAACCGCAGACCGTCGCTGAGCGGATCAACCAGGGGCTTGAAAACGTCGGTGAGGTCGTAGTCGACCGGCTTCGCTACACCAAAGAGGTCCTCCAGGTATGGAGCGGCGTGGGCGAGTCCCGCGCGGAAGCTTCCCCCACCCGGCCGAACCTCACCGCCAAGCCCGCGCCATCCCCAAAGCCAGCCACCCGCAACTGATTGTCCGAACCTGCCTCACCACCACCCCACCAGAAGCCAACGCGCCGCGACCCGGTTAGGTCGCGGCGCTTTTCCTCTTGTTTGTCGGTTACCGCCCAGACTCACTAGAACGGCAACTCGTCGTCACTCCGCGGCGGCGTCGGCGCCCCCGGCGCAGGCGGCTGCTGGGCAGATCCCTCTCGCCTCGCCCGCGGCCCGCGCCGAGCCGAGCCCGACTGGTTGTAGTCGTAGTAGTAGTAATAGTAGTAATAGTATGGATCGCCCGCAGTGAACCGCAGCTTGTTGAGCACCACGCCCAGGATGTCGCCGCGGGCATGGCGCAACAGCCGCACCATCTCGTCGAAGGCGTCCCGCGTCACCTGCCCCGCCGCGCCCACCAGAATGGTCTTGTCCACCTGCGCCGCCAGGAGCAGCGCATCGGTGAGCATGATCGCCGGCGGAGAGTCCAGGATGATGACGTCCACCGTCTCTCGCAGCTCCTGCAACACCGCCCCCATACGAGCCGAATCCAGCAGCTCCGACGGGTTGGGCGGCAGAGGCCCGCTCGGCAGTAGCGACAGCCGCTCCACCCGTGTCGCCTGGATGGCCTGCTGCGCGCTCAACTCTCCGACCAGCGCGTTCGTCAGACCGACGCTGGCATCCAACTGGAACAGATTGTGCTGTGTCGGGCGCCGCAGGTCCGTATCCAGCAACAACACCGTCTCCCCAGCCTGGGCATAGGCGATGGCCAGATTGGCAGCCACTATGCTCTTGCCTTCCCCCGCCCCGGCGCTGGTGACCAGAATCGTCCGCGGGCGGTCGTCAAGCGTGGCGAAGTTCACGTTGGAGCGCAGGGTACGGAAGGCCTCCGCGGGTGGGCTCTTGGGCGCATCCAACACCACCAGTGAGGTAGCCTGATCGCCCGTCCAGGGCACCACGCCCAGGAAGCGCAGGGAAGGGTCGCGGGTGAGATCCTCCGGCCGCCGCACCGTGTCGTCCATCGTCTCCATCAAGAGCGCCAGAGCCAGCCCCACGAACAATCCCATCGCCAGCGACGCCAGCAGCGTCCGCATCAGGGTCGGGCTGCTCGCCCGCGCCTGTAGAGCGGGGTCCACGATGGAGCTGCGCCCTCGCTGGGAGGCCGCGATCAGTTCTTTGGCCTCCAACTGGGCCAGCAACTCCTTGTACGCCGCGCGCTTGAGGTTGATCTGGTCCTGGAGCTGCTCCAGCACCCCTTCCTTGTCCAGCACGTCCGACCGGCGCGCCTCCCCCGCGGCCACGATGCCCTGTAGGCTGCCCACCTTGGCGCTCAGCTCCGCCACGGCCTGCTCTGCCGCCCGGCGCTCCGCCTCGATGCCGTACCTCTTCGCTGGTTCCACCGGCGCCGTGGTCTCGAGGGTGGGGCTGGTGCGCGCCAGCGCCTGGCGGATCTCCGCCAGGCGCGTACGCATCTCCGCCACCGCGGGGTGGTCCTGCGTGTACCGGGACTCCAGTTGCAGCAGGGCGATCTGGGTCGTGTTCTGCTGCTCCATCAGGCTGGCGTAAGTCGGGTTGGCTACCACCGTTCGGATGGTCTGCTGTGCCTTGGCCTTCTGCTCGGAGCTGCGCAAGGCCGCCAGACGCGCCCGCATCGCCGCCAGATCCGCCTGCGTCTGATTGAGGGCGCTACGGAAGTCCGCCGCCTCCCCGCCGACGGCCACCACCTGCCCCTGGCCCCCGGCCCCGCCCGCCGCCGTCGTCACCCCCCACTGGCGCTGGTATTGCCGCTTCTTCAGCAGCAGTATGTCCAGCTCCCGGCTCGTAGTGTCCACCTGCTCTTGCAGGTATTTCCTGGCGTTAGTGGACTCCTTCTGCCGCAAGTCGTCCATAACTTCCAGGAACGACTGCGCTGTCTGATTGGCAAATTCCCGGGCCCACGGCTGGGTCTCGGACTTCGCCGTGATGATGAGCAGATCCGGAGGCCGAATGGCGGTGCTGATCGCCGCGGCAATCTCCTGAGGATCGACGATGATCTTGGGACCGACAGTGCGTTCGGAGAGGGCTTTTTGGGTGCGCACGGCTACCTCGTTACCGGCAGCTATGTGCGCTTGCGTTTCGAGGGCGATGCGTTCACCGGAGGCAGTGGGAGTTCCGCCGAGCAAGAGAACGCCAGCGGTTTCTTGGGGTACGACAACAGTAGCGGAGGCCCGATAGGTCTTGGGCATTCCCGCGGAGATCAGTCCGCCCACTACCATGGCGGCCGCGCCGACAGCGGCGATGAACCACCACCTCCGCATTACCATGCGGATGTAGTCGCGGGCGTCAAATCGGGGTGCAATCGTTTCTGCGGTTTGAGTCTGCGATGCCAAGTAGTGTAAGCGCCTCCTGAGCGAACCCCGACGCACAGGGTATCGACGGCACTGTAAGGCACGGAACGCTGCGGATTATATCACCGTTCGAGAACTTGAGTCAACCCGGAGGCGCCCACGACTGGGGAGAACGGGCGTGAAGGGACCACCGACTCACCCTACCTTGCGCCACGCACACCGCGCAACGTATAATGAGCGACCGTATGCCGTCCAGTCGCAGCCCAATTCGGTGCCCTGTTGTCTGCGCTATCTGCGTGGCCGCGCTGGTCGGGCTAGCCGCCGCAGCGGCCCACGCTCAGACCAGGCCGGCGCGCGTAGTCGTGGCCGGACAGGTCTATACCGGCGCCCCGGCCGCCCAGGTCACCGATGGCCGGACTTGGGGCCCCGTAGCGCCGTTGGCCAAGCTATGGGGTGCCCGCCTGCTCGGCCCGGAGACGGGGCCTCGTCTGGAGCTCGTTACCTCTGAGGGGCGACGGGTGGTCGTGGAAGCCGGGCAGTCCCGCCTGCGCCTCGACGACCGCGAAGTTGCCCTGCCCGCCTCGCCCCGGCTGGGCGGCGCTCACCTATACGCGCCCCTCGCCCCCTTGTTCTCCGCTCTGGGGGCGCGGGTCCGCGAGGCTCCTGAGCAGGGACTCTTCGTCGCAGCCGCCGTTCTGCGCGATATCCAGTTCCTGCTATCTCCCGCCGGCCTGGTCGTTCGTCTGATCGCTAATGCGCCCCTCTCCGGTGTGCCGCGCCGCCTTGCCGACCCGGAGCGCGTGTATGTTGACCTGCCCGGCCTGGCGCTGGAGCCCCCCCCGGGCGAGCTGTACGTGGGCGCCTCCGGCGTCTGGCGTCTGCGTTACAGTCAGTTCAAGCCTGAGTCCTTCACCGCCCGCTTTGTCCTGGACCTGCGCGACCGGCAGCCCGCCCGCTGGACACCCGCACCGGACGGCGGCTGCCTGGAGCTGGGCACGCTCACCGGGAAAGAACTGCCCTTTACCCCCGAGCGGCCCCGCGTAAAGTCCGTCGAGTTGCTCAACCAACCCGGCGAGAGCGGTCAGGCGGTGATTCGCCTGTCAGGGCCCGTCGAGTTCACCTGGGAGGTCAGCCGGTGCCCTTACGGTATCACCTTCACTCTCCCGGACGCGGTCGCCTCCCCGCTATGCCGCACTGCTGCGCCCGACGCCCTGGTGCGCGGTGCCGAGGTGCTGCCCGCCGCCGACCACGGCGTGAAGGTGGCCGTCTCTTTCGGCTGGGCTATGCGCTGCGCGGTGTCCGCCGATGCTGCTGCCCAGGAAATCACTGTCCGGCTCAAGCGCGATACGCTGGCCGGCAAGCGCCTGGTCGTGGACCCCGGCCACGGCGGCCGGGACCCCGGTGCTCAGGCCCGCGGCCTGAATGAGAAGGACATCAACCTGGCCGTGGCTACGGAACTGGTCTCCCGCCTGGCGGCCGCCGGCGCCGTGCCCTTCCTGACCCGCGACAGCGACGTCTTCGTACCGTTGGCTGAGCGCCCCCGCCTCGCCACGGCCCTGGAGGCCGACGCCTTCGTCAGCGTGCACTGCAATGCCATGGAGCGGCCCAACCTCAACCACGGGACTGAAGCCTACTACTACACGCCGCAGAGCTGCCTCCTGGCGACGATGCTTCAGGACAGCCTCGTCGCCGGCCTGGGCCGCCGCGACAACGGCGTCCGCCAGCGTCGCTTCGCGGTCCTCTGGCGCAGCCAACAGCCCTGCGCACTGGTGGAGCTGATGTACCTGGACTGGGACGCCGAAGGCGATCTGCTCCGTCTTCCCGAAGTGCAGCATCTCGCCGCCGGGTCCCTGTTCAACGCCTTGCGCGCTTACTTCGAGGGCCTCCCCCTCACGCCCGAAGGGAGCTGGCCCTCTAACCGGCCGCCGCTGTTCATGGGCACCGAGGCCAACCTGCCGCTACCCAACATCGCTCCGGCGGCCGCCGGGAAAGACGGGTAGCAGTCTCGCACGCGCATAGGCGCCCGCGTGCGGCTCGTGCCGGGCAGCCGGATGGCTGCAATTTCGAGACCCCCTCCCCATACCAAGGGCGTCGGCGCTCGGAGAGGGGCAAGGGGCGGGGCTCCCCCCGCCCCGGACGGGAGTTACACCCGTCCTACCTAAGGAGGAATCCGTTTGCTTCGCAAAGACGGTAGAGATAACGAAAGCCTCCGCGACGTAGTCATTAAGCGTGGGGTCAGCAAGTACGCCGAGGGTTCTTGCCTCATCCAGATGGGCGACACCCATGTTCTGTGCACCGCTTCCCTAGAGGAACGCGTGCCCCGTTGGCTCAAGGACGGCGACCAGGGGTGGGTCACCGGCGAGTACGCCATGCTCCCGCGCTCCACCTCCGACCGCTCGGTCCGCGAGAGCGTCCAAGGCCGCCGCCAGGGCCGGGGCATGGAAATCGAGCGTCTCATCGGCCGCTCCTTGCGCGCCGTGACCAACCTCAAGGCGCTGGGCCAGCGCACCATCACGGTGGACTGCGACGTCCTGCAGGCCGACGGCGGCACCCGCTGTGCCTCCGTCACCGGCGGCTACGTGGCCCTGGCCGAGGCCCTCTCCTTTCTGGTGCGCAAGCGCCGCGTCAAGGTCTGGCCGCTCCAGGCGCAGGTCGCCGCCATCTCCCTGGGTCTGGTGGCCGGGGAGATGATGCTCGACCTGTCCTATGAGGAAGACTCCCGTGCGGCCGTAGACACCAACTTGATCATGACCAGCCACGGCGGCGTAGTCGAGGTCCAGGCCACCGCCGAGGGCGATCCCTTCTCCGTCAGCCAACTGGGCCAGATGATGACGCTGGGGCAGAAGGGCATGATGCAGCTACTAGCGTTCCAGACCCAGGCCCTGGAGGGGCTGCAAACCTCCCCCTCGTAACCCCGCATGACCGACCTCTGCCGTCTTCTCGTCGCGTCGCACAACCCCGGCAAGGCCCAGGAGCTCGCCGCGCTCCTGGCCGGCTTGCCGGTGGCGGTCCGCTCGCTCGCCGGCTACCCCCAGGTGCGCCTGCCCCAGGAGACCGGAGAGACCTTCGCCGAGAACGCCTCCCTCAAGGCCCGGGCCGTCTCCCAAGCTCTGCACGAGTGGGCCCTGGCGGACGACAGCGGCCTGGTCGTCCCCGCCCTGGACGGCGCCCCCGGCCTGCACTCCAGCCGCGTCGCCGCCACCGATCCCGAGCGCCTTGCCTGGCTCCTGCAGCGCTTGGACGGCCTCCCCGACCCTTCCCGGCAGGCCCATTTCCTCTGCGTTCTCGCCCTCACTGACCCTCGGGGGCGCCTGATCGGCACCTGGGAGGGCCGGGTCGAGGGCCGCATCCTCACGGCGCCCCGCGGCCAGGGCGGCTTCGGCTACGATCCAGTCTTCCTTTACGAGCCCGCGAGCCTCACCTTTGCCGAGATGACCCCGGAGGAGAAGGCGGCCGTCAGCCATCGCGGACAGGCTCTGCGGGCCTTCCGCGCTGACTTGCTGCACCTGCTGGAGACGGAGGGCGCCGATGTCTGACGACCGCTCCCCCCGCATCCTGATCGTTCGCCGCAGCTCCTTGGGTGACGTCATCGTCGGCCTGCCCGCGCTGGTCGCCCTCCGCCGCGGCTTTCCCCAGGCCTACCTCGCCTGGCTGGTAGAGGAGGAGCTGGCGGACCTGGTCCGCGGCCACGACTGCCTGGATGAGGTCCTCACCATTCGCCGCCTCACCATTCGCCAGCCGTTCGCCTGGTGGCAGGAGACCCGCGCCGTCAGTCGCCAGCTCCGCGAACGCCGCTTCGACTGGGCCGTGGACCTCCAGGGCCGCGGCAAGAGCGCGCTCATGTGCTACCTCAGCGGCGCACCCCGCCGAGTCGGCTTCGCCAACGAGGTCCGCAGTATGTTGGGTATGCGCTGGATCAACGAGGTCGTGCCCATCGATCCGGGCCTGACCGCGGTGGACCGTTCTCTCCTGATGGCCGACTACCTCGGCGCCCCCCTCTACCCCGTCGAGTTCCACTACCCGGTGCTGCCGGAGGCGGCCGAGTGGGTCGAGGAGCTTGCGCCCCCCGACGGTGCGCCTCTCGTCGGCCTGGTCCTGGGTGCCTCCTCCCCGGTGAAAGCCTGGCCCCCGGAGCACTTCGCCCGCCTAACCGAGCTACTGCGCGAGACCGGCGCCGAGGTGGTCCTGATCGGCGGGCCCGACGTGGCCGAGCGCGAGGCGGCTATACAGGCGGCCCTGCCCGAGCCTGCCCTTAGTGCAGTCAGCGAGACCAGCCTGCCGCAACTGGCCGCCCTGCTCGCCCGGACCGACGCCGTCGTCTCACCCGACACCGGCGCCCTGCACATGGCCGCCGCTGTCGGCACACCGGTGATCGGCCTTTACGGCCCCACCAGCCCTGAGGCGACCGGCCCCTACGGCGACCAACACCGCGTCCTCTGGGATCGCCCCCCCTGCGGTCCCTGCGTGCGCCGGCCCCGTTGCTCGGACTACCACTGCATGATCGACCTCACCCCCGAACGCGTGGCCGAGGCCGTGCGGGAGGTGCTCGCCCACCGCCCATGATCGTCACCCCTGACCGCCGCGTCGAATGGAACGCCCTGGTCGCCGCCTGCCCACACGGGGACCTGCTCCAGTGCTGGGAGTGGGGCGAGCTCAAGGCCCGCACTGGCTGGACCCCCCTCCCGGTAGCCGTGGAGCGCCAGGGCCGCCTCGCCGCGGCCTGCCTCCTGCTCCGGCGACCGGTCCCCGGCGGCCTGAGCCTCCTTTACGCGCCTCGCGGGCCCCTAGTGGACTTCTCCCAGCCCGACCTCTGGGCTGACCTCGCGGCCGAGATCCGCGCAGTTGGGAGACGTGAGCGGGCAATGGTGGTCAAATTCGACCCAGCCCTCCCGGCGGAAGATGCTCAGGTCGCCACAGCCCTCCGCGCCGCCGGCTTCCGCTCCTCGACCACCGCCGAGGCGATCGGCGGCACCCAGCCCCGCCAAGTGATGAAGCTTGATCTCACCCCCTCCGAGGAGGAGCTCCTGGCCTCCTTTGCCCCCAAGTGGCGCTACAACATCCGTCTCGCCGCCCGCAAAGGGGTCACCGTCACTGACGAGGTCACCCGCGACGACCTCCCCGCCTGGTACGAGGTCCTCAAGATCACCGCTCACCGCGACGGCTTCACCGTCCGCGCGCTGTCCTACTTCTATGACCTCTGGGACCTGATCATCGCCCCCGGCCTCGGTCGCATGTTTCTGGCGCGGCTCGACGACCAAGCCCGGTCCGCCGGGCAGATTATCGCCGGCACCATGGCCTTTTGCCTCCCGCCGCAGTGCTGGTACGTCTACGGCGCCTCCGCCAACGAGCACCGCAACCTCATGCCCAACCACGCCCTGCAGTGGGCGATGATGCAATGGGCCAAACGCCAGGGCTGTAACGTCTATGATTTCCGGGGCGTGGCTCCCGAGGTAGACGGCGAGCCCCAGGGCTACCTGGCCGGCCTCAACCGCTTCAAGCGAGGTTTCGGCGCGCAGTACGTGGAATACCTGGGTGACTGGGACCTGGTGCTCAGGCCCGCGGCCTACTGGGCCTTCCAGAAAGCCCTCCCCTGGGTCCGGCAGCGAGGCAGGCGGAAGCGGGCGGCGGAGGAGGCCGTGTAGGGACGTCTGTAGGGCGCGGGCTTGTGCCGCGCCCCTCGCTTTGACGCGCGGCATGCTTGCCTTGGTTGCCGCCAGCGCAGAGGGCGCGGTACGAGCCCGCGCCCTACAAGGGAGTGCACATGCGTGAACTAGTAGAACAGATCCTGGAGGCCGCTCGCCAGGCGGGAGCGCAGTTCGCCGACCTCCGCGTTGGCGAGGGCAGCGGCGTCTCTATCGCCGTCCAGGACGGCCAGGCCGACCGCATTAGCACCGGCTCCGGCCGGGCCGCCGGTCTGCGCGTCCTGGTGGACGGCGCCTGGGGTTTCGCCCCCACCACCACCGTCACTAAGCGCGAACTCCTCCGCGCCGTGCGCGAGGCCACCGCCATGGCTCGCGCCGCTGCGCCTTCCGTCACCGAGCCCGGCATGGTCGCCGAGATCGAGCCGGTAGAGGATTCCGTCGAGGCACAGTTTCGGATTGACCCGCGCGACATCAACCTCGCCGACCGCGTGGCCGCCATCTTCGAGCTGGAACAGGCCGCCCGCCGCGAGGACACCGAGCGCATCACCAACACCATCGCCGGCTACAACGACGGCTTCAGCCGCTCCTGGATCGGCAACACTGAGGGCACCTACCTGGAGGCCGAGCGCGTCCGCTGCTCCTTTGGCCTCTCCGTCATCGCCCAGGAGGGTGAGGTCCGCCAGTGGGCCTCAGAGAGCCGCGCCGGCGGCCGCGGCTACGAGGTCTTCGAGGATGTGAATGGCGAGGAATTCGCCCGCGAAACCGCCCAACGCGCCCTGAACCTGCTGGAGGCCTCTCCCCCACCCGCCGGTAAGTTCGAGGCAATCATCGACCCCAAGATCACCGGTCTGCTCGTACACGAGGCCTTCGGCCACAACTGTGAGGCCGACGCCGTCTGGTCCGGCCAGTCCATCGTCTCCGACAAGATCGGCGAGCAAGTCGCTGCCGACACTGTCAACATCGTGGACGATCCCCTCCGCGAAAACCTGAATGGCTCTTTCCAGTACGACAGCGAGGGCACCCCGGCCCAGCGCCACGTGCTCGTGGAGAATGGCGTCCTCTGCGGTTTCCTGCACAGTCTGGAGACCGCCGCCCAGTTCGACGAACCTCCCAACGGCGCCGCGCGCGCCGGCAGCGCCCAGGACCCGCCCCTGGTACGCATGAGCAACACCTACCTTGAGCCGGGGGATTGGTCTTTCGAGGAGATGATCGAGGGCATCAAGGACGGTCTGTACCTGGCGGGCGGCAAGTGGGGCTACGTCTACACCGCCCGCGGCCAGTTCACCTGCAATGCCGAGCACGCCTACGCCATCAAGCACGGCGAATTGGGCCGCCACTACCGCAACGTCAGCTTTGCCGGCCTGACGCTCGATACCTTCCAGCACGTCACCGCTGTCGGTAACGACCTGGACTTCGAGATGGGCGGCACCTGCGGCAAGAGCGGCCAGGGCGTTCCCGTCGACACCGGCGGCCCCCACCTGCGCCTGGCCGAAATAGTCGTGGGCGGGCATGAGGAGGCGGAGGCTTGACCGATCTGCCGATGGTGATCGCTTTCAGCGCGGTAGCAGTCGTCCTGCTGACTCTGATCAGCTACATGCTCTACCGCCGGGCCCTTGAGATGGGCCATCCGGCCGGTCGCGTGGGCCCCCGCCTGGTGGTCTTCGGGCTGGGCTGTCTCGGCGCGCTGTCCGTGGGCCTCTATTTCCACCACCTCTACCCCCAGGGCCTGTTCAATGTCAACTTCGGCGGCGGCAGCCAACCTGTCGCCCTCGTCGGCGGCCCCCAGGCCAAGGGTCCGCTGCTCGTCGCCATCCTCGGCATGATCGTCTGCGCCCTGGTCGCCTGGCTGGCGATGCGGCCCCTGCAGACCCCGCCACCCGACGCACCGGAGGGGAAGCCAGAGTGATCCTCGCCGCCGCTATCCTGTGGACCCTGGCCGCTCTAGCGGCCGGGCTGACCATCTGGGGCCTGCTCGTGGAGCCTCACCACCTGGAGGTAAGCCGCCTCCGCCTCCCTCTCCCGCGCCTGCCTGAGGAACTCCGCGGCCTCACCATCGGCCACCTTTCCGACACCCATCTGCGCGGCCGCCCCACCTCCCGCCAGATCGCCGAGCGTGCCTGCGCCGAGCTGATGGCGCAGCGTCCCGACCTCATCTGCATCAGTGGCGACCTCGCCAACCACGCCGAGCACATGCAGGAGGGCGTGGAGCTTCTCCGCCTGCTCTCGGCCCCGCTGGGTGTCTTCCTGGTTCTGGGCAACCACGATTGCGACGCCACCATGGAAGACTTCCTCGCCGGGAACCCCTCCTGCGACGACGCCGAACAGGCTTGGCGCCAGGCCGTGGCCTCCAACGGCGTGGTTCTACTCGACAACGAGTCGCGGACGCTCCAGGTCCGGGGTAAACAAGTGGTCATCGCCGGCATCGGAGACCTCTCCGCGGGTCAGGACGACCTCCCCGCGGCCCTGGCGGGCACCCCGCCCGGCGACCTACGCCTGCTCCTCTGCCACACCCCCGATACTGTAGACCTCCCCGAGACCGAGTGGGCCGATCTCATCCTGGCCGGGCACACCCACGGGGGGCAACTACAGGTCCCCGGCCTTGGTAGCATCTGGGCCCCCGTCTGGCGGCAGCGCCGGCGCGCCAGCGGCCTGCTGCGCCTGGGGCAGACGCTGCTCTTCGTCAATCGCGGCGTCAGTTCTGCCTTCCCCGCCCGCATCAACTGCCGCCCGCAAATAGCGATCCTGGAGCTAATCGCCGGCAGCCTCGACAACATCGCTGAAACCCGCCGGATTCCTCTTCCGGCGCTTGAGGAGGAACGTGTGGTATGAGCTTCACCGGCTTGTGGCGACTGATCTCCGGCAAGAAGGCCCCGCCTCCCAGCATCACCCGCCAGGATGCCTTGCGCGTCTACCCCATGCGCAACCCTAGCCTGCAGTGGGAGCCGGACGAGGAGGGCGCAGTTACCGCCACCCTCACTCGCCCGCGGGACCTGAAGAACCGGGTAGTCGGCACCTTCCTGATGCTGCCCGAATCCAAGCAGCTCAAGCTCGATGAGGTTGGTACCTTCGTCTGGAACCTCTGCGACGGCAAGCACACCGTGGCCGACATGGTGGCCGCGATGGCGGAGCAGTACAAGCTCAGCCGCCGTGAGGTGGAGGTCTCCCTCACGGAGTTTCTGCGCATGTTGGCCAAGCGCGGCATGATAGTGGTAGCCGTGCCCCAGGACATAGTAGACACGCTGGACCCAGGAACAGCCAAAGCGCTGGGGATAGTGGAGATCAAGACAGTGGAGGAGACGGAGGAGGAGGGGGAAAGGGAAAGCGACGAACGATGATCGATGGCGGATGAAGGAGCAAGTACCGAGGCCCCGCAGGAGCCTATCCTCCCCCTTCATCGATTACCAATCATCGTTCAGCAATGCCGCTTAGCCGCTCAGCTCTTGGCCGCGTTGAGCTTCTTCATCAGCCGCGACTTGCGGCGGGCGGCGGTGCGGGGGTGCAGCACGTTGGTCTTGGCGGCCTTGTCCAGCGCCTTGTAGGCGGCGGCCACTTCCGGCGCCTCGGCCTGCCCCAACTCGCTGGCGGCCCGGACGGCGGTCTTGTAAGCGCGCTTGATCCCCAGGTTATGCTGATGCCGGGCCCTGGCCTGGCGAAGGTCTTTCTTGCGGGACTTGATTTGCGGCATGACGATGATACCCCTCAGGCGGACGCAGAGGTCCGCAGGATTAAAGCGCCGCCGTCCACCGGGACGGCGGCTACTTGGCTTTCGCGATGAAGATTATAGCACAGCCCTCGCGGAGTAGGCAAGCATATTGGCTAGATCAACGGCTCCCGACCGTTGACTAAGACCCGCGTGGATTGTATCATCCCCCCATGCTCCCTCGCCTTCGCCGCCGCCGACTCCTGCGTTGGGTAGCATTCACCATCGCCAGCCTGGTCTTGTTCGCCGGCGCCATCTGGTTAGCGCTGGCCTTGGCTGGCTCCTCCCCTACCCGCGCCGTCCGCGTCCTGCGCGGCCCCTCCCCGGCCCCTGCTCCGTACTCCGTCAACGAACGGGAAGGCACCGTCCGCATCAAGCAGGAGGTCGCCCCCGGCGAAGAGCGCGAGTTTGAGCTTAAGAGCACTGCCGAGGGCGTCCTCGTCCGCCCCCTCCCCCCTAAGCAGTAGGGACAGACGTCCTCTCACTCGGAGAGTATGTCTGTCCCTGTTCTCCACACCGGTCTTCCGAGGTCTGGCGCTCTTACCCACTCCCCCTCTACTGACACGGGCGTCTGCGCCCGGCGAGGGGGCAGGGAGGTGAGGCTAACCCCGATCGCGTCCGCGTCCGCCGCCCCGGCTCTCCATAGTGCCCTCTGTCACGTACGGCACCAGCGCAATCTCCCGCGAGCGTTTGATAGCCGCGGCGATGCGGTTCTGGTGGCGCCGACAGGTCCCCGTCTGGCGCGCCTTGCGGATGCGACTGCGGTCATCCATGTACTGCCGCATCAGGCTGACATTCTTATAGTCGATAACGATCTCGACACGAGCGACACAGAACTGGCAATGCTTGCGCCGCCCTCGGCGCATCCCTCCTCTGCGGTCGTCGCGACTGCCCCGGTCTCGGTCCCTGTCTCCCCGGTTGCGCGGTCCGGCCATATCACGATCACCTTTCTCCTGTTTGCATGGACTAAGCAGGAGACCCCCGCGCCGGCAGGGGCCTCCACAAACGCTAAGAGTATATCAGCCGGATGGCCCCACCGTCAACCCGGCCCCATGCGCCGCCCCCCTCACCCCTCTCCCGTCCACCCCATCTCCTTCCACGCCTTCCGTGCCGCCGCCCGCTGCGTCCGCGTCGGCTCAATCTTCCCCTTCACCGACACCGGGGGCTGTCCCGGCCCAGCGTCTTCCGGGTACGGCGACCACTGGTCCTTCTCGTACAGCGCCCGCGCCGCTTCGTCCGAGAAGTCGGGAATCGGATACGCCGTCCCGTTATCCAGTGCCGACCGCCAGGCTTGGATCCCCGCCGCCGACATGGCCAGTCCCCGGTACACGTTGAACCACGGTTGCTCCCGTTTGCGAATGGCTTGCGCGAAGTGGTACATCACGAAGAAGTCCCCGCCCCCGTGCCCCGCCCTGGCCGCCAACTCCTTCGCCACCGGGAACTCCGGCGTATAGATCCGCTCTCGGCTCCCGCCTTCCGGCAGGTTGAAGGGCTCATGCACCACCCTTACCTGCCCCATGTGTCCCACCCGGGAGGTCTCCATCAGTCCCCGCGTCCCCTGGAAGCGGTACCAGTTCCCATGCCCCGACAAGCCATTGCATCCCCCGTTGAGCCCGAACACCGCCTCGCTGTCCATGCGCAGCATCATGTAGCAGGAGATGTCGTTGCGCCTCACTTGCGGCTCGGCGAGTTGCTCGGGCGTCCGTGGGATGGCCTGCGCGTTCACCGCCAGCGGCATGAAGTCGGTCACGTACATTAGCGGGGCCAGCGCGTGGGTGCAGTAATACGTCACCGGCAACCAGTTGCGCCAGTGGCTCAGCCCCGGCGCCAGCCGGTTGGACTCCGCCGCCGTCACCGGATGCACATACTCCCCCTCCGCAAACCGGCATTCCCCTATCTCGCCCGCCTGATATAGTCGCCGCATCTCCTGGTTGGTGGCGAAGAAGGGGTAGTTCTCGGCGAAGAAGTAGACGGCTTTCGACCGCTCCGCCGCCCGCGCCAGTTCCACCCCTTCCCCCAGTGTCTTGCACGCCGCCGTCTCCGACATCACGTGCAGCCCCGCCTCCAGACAGCGTATGGCATACGGCGCATGCTCGTGGAAGTAGTTGCACAGCACCACCGCGTCCATCTCATGCTCCAGGAACTTGTCAAAGTCGGAGTAAGCCGTCAGCTCTAGCCGCTCGGCCACCTGCTGCGCCCGCGACTCCCACTGGTCACACACCGCCACCGGCGTCATTCCCACGTTGAGCGCCAGTTGGGCAAACCCCGCTCCCCGCCAGGCGCCGAACACCCCGACTCGTATCGGTTTCGCGTTGCGTCGAGCCATGCCAAAACCTCCTGCGCCAACGTCGCTCGGACGGGTTGTCAGTTAGCCGTTGCCCCTTCCGCCCAATGCTGGTATGCTCCCTACGCGAGAGTCCACCCCACCACGCAAGGCAGGCGATAATCGTGTGCAGAGCCGTCTCCGCCGCGCTCCTTTTCTTTGCCGCCTCCCTGGCCCTGGCGGCCCCGCCGGCCTCAGCCCCTGCTGCTTCTGGCTCGCCCCAGCGGGTCACGGTGGGCATCTACCTGCTAGACGTGCGGGACTTCGATCCCCATCACTGTTCATACAATGTTGACTTCTATGTCTGGTTCCGCTGGACCGGCCCCATTGACCCCAGCCGATTTGAGCTGCTCAACGGCCACCTGACCTCCCGCGACCACGCCGACTATAGGCACGTCGACGGCGTCAACTACGTTTCCTACCGCTGCCGAGGCGAGGTGCACAACCCCTTCGACTTCTCTCGCTACCCCCTGGACGAACACAACCTGACGCTGGGAATAGAGGACGCCGACCACGACGCCTCCCAGTTGGTCTATGAGCCCGACCTGGCGCAGACAGCCCACGACGCTACCCTCACCCTCCCCGGTTGGCGGGTCGGCAAGCTCCGCTCGGGAGTGCTGACCATCACCTACCCCACCGACTTCGGCAACCCCGCTCGTCCGATCGGCCAGAAGGCCACCTACTCCCGCTACGTCGTCACTGTCCCCATCTCCCACCGCGGCACCGAGGCCTACGCCAAGACGTTCCTGCCCTTGTTCATCTCCGTCGCCATCGCCTTCCTAACCTTCCTCATCCACCCCGCCAACCAAGACTCGCGCTTCGTTCTGGGTGTCGCTGCTATCTTCGGCGCTATCTCCTCCCAGATAATCGTCTCCGCCGCCCTCCCGGAGACCGCCTACATGACCCTCGCCGACCGCATCCACTTCATCGCCCTGGCCTTCATCTTCTTCGCACTGCTCGAGTCCTGTGTCTCCTTGATGCTCCACCGCCGGGAGAAGCACCGGGCCCTGGCCTTGATCGACGCCGTCTCGCTCGTGGTCTTCCCCGCCGCCTTCATCGTGATCGTCGCCCTGCTCACGATTGCCGGGTGAACGCGCGCGGAAGCGCAGCGCTTGCGCTACCGCCGAGAGAAAGGCAGAGCCGGGGCAGGCTGCCCCCTATCCCACTCCGTCCCGCGCCATCACCTCCGCATACCACTTCGCGCTGTCCTTCGGTATCCGCCTCAGGGTCGGGTAATCGCTGTATACAATCCCAAAACGCATGCTGAACCCCGCGGCCCACTCGAAGTTGTCCATCAGGCTCCACAGGAAGTACCCCCGCACCGGCACCCCGTCCTGAATCGCCCGCCCCACCTGCTCCAGATGCGCCTGTAGGTAGGCGATCCGCTCCGGGTCATGCACCTCCCCGTCCGCGGCGATGACGTCGTTGTACGCCGCCCCGTTCTCCGTCAGGTACAGATCCTCGACCCCGTACTCCCGCGCGAGCCGCGTCATCATCTCGTAGTACCCCTCCGGGTAAATCTCCCACCCAAAGGCGGTCTTGGGCCCTGACCCGTAGCTGACCTTCACGTCCAGGAACTCCCTCGGCGCCTGCTCGGCCATCTGCCGGAAGTAGTAATTCAGCCCCAGGAAGTCCAGCGGCGTGTTCGCCACCTGCATATCCCCCTCGCGCACCTCCGGCATCTGTGCCTCCAGCAGCGCATGGATGCCCTCCGGGTAAGCTCCCCGGAAGATCGGATCCAGCCACCAACGATTGAGCCACTGGTCGTACCGGTCCGCCGCGCCCGCGTCGGCCTCGCTGTCGGTGAGCGGCTGGATCGGCGCCAGATTCAGCGTAATCCCAATCTTCCCTGCCTGCCCGCTCTCCCGGAAGGCCTGTACCGCCCAGCCCGAGGCCAGGTGCAGATGGTGCGCCGCAGCCAGCGTCTCGGGCACGCTCTGATGCCCCGGCGCGAAGATCCCCTCCCGGTACCCCAGGTCCGCCACCACCCACGGCTCGTTAAGCGTGATCCAGTTCTGCAGCCGGTCTCCCAGCGCCTCGTAACACACCGAGGCATACTCCGCAAAAGCCTGCGCCGTATCCCGGCTCGGCCAGCCCCCTCGGTCCTGCAGCGCCTGCGGCAGGTCCCAGTGGTACAGTGTCGCAAAGGGGGTGATCCCCGCCTCCAGCAGTCCGTCCACCAGCCGGTTGTAGAAATCCAGCCCCCGCTGGTTGATCTCGCCCCGCCCCGTCGGGATGATCCGCGGCCAGGCCAGCGAAAATCGGTACCCTTTCAGCCCCAGCTCCTGCATCAGGGCGATATCCTCCGCCCACTTGTGGTAATGGTCACAGGCCACATCACCGGTATCGTTATTCTTGACCTTCCCCGGGGTATGGCTAAACCGGTCCCAGATGGACTCCCCCTTCCCCTCTGCATGCGCCGCGCCCTCAACCTGGTACGAGGCCGTAGCACAACCCCACAGAAAGTCAGCCGGAAACTGTTTGGACATCGCTCTGCACCTCCCGATAATCCGCGTGGCGCGGGCTTTCCAGCCCGCGCTCCCCGGGGACTGGCCTATCGCCTCCCGCCGCCCGCTCGCCGTTACCCCACCGCCCGCAATCTCCCCAAATCCACCAACTGCGACTTCTCCAGCCCCGTCACCTCAGTCAACTTCGCCACAAAGCCGAAGTTCCCCACCGCCGCCGCCGCGCGCGCTTCGCTGCCTACCACGAACTTGACCCCCTCCCGCGAGAAGGCCCGCACCACCGTCCCATACTCTTCCAGAAACTCCTCTGGCGGCAGCTCCGGATACCACGACCAGATGGTATTGTTCAGCTCGAAGGCCACCTCCTCCTCGCGCATTACTCCGGCCAGCTCCTCCAGCAGCGCCGTGGGAAGCTGCCCCGGACTGAGCGCCGCCGAGAAGCGCCCCAGGTTGAACGGCGCTGATAGAACGTTCACGTGCGGCCGCCGGCAAGCCCGCACCAGTGCCTCCAGTAGGTTCTCCAGCAGCGTTTCCATCCGCACCGGCGTCGCCCGCGCCACCCCCTCCGTCAGCGGCGACAACCGCGCCAGCACCAGCGCGAACTGCTGCCCGGCCTGCTCCGACAGGGTCAGCCGCCCCTGCGGATCCAGGATCGCGCACGAGGCTCCCGCTACCACCCGCACCGGACTTCCCTCCGCTGCCCGCGCATATGCCGCCAGCCGCGCGGGTGCCTGGCTCTCCTCTTGGTCGTAGTGATCGGTCAGCGCCACCGCCCGCAGCCCCGCCGCCTGCGCCGCACGCACGCATTCCTCCGGGGCATCACTTCCCTGCCCCAGCGACGTATGCACATGCGCGTCGTAAGGAAAGTCGCGGATCATGGTTGGATGGTCAGCGTCACCGGCCCGCGTGGTGCGGACCTTCTATCCCGCGCGCCGCTCGCGGACCGGTTCCGGGGGGCCCCATGGGTGGCTGCATGCGGCGCCGTTCGCCGCCTGCGGACCTGAGGCCGCAACTGGTCTCAGCCCCTCCGGCCCTTGTCTGGATCTATCTTGAGAGTAACGGACCCTTCCCCCTCCTCCCGCAACCTTGACAGTAGGGGGTACTAGCAGCGTACAATCCTTGTGATTGTGCGCTACCGATGCGGAAGGAGGTGACGCCGTTTGAGGACCAAGAGATCGGACTTCCCCCGTCCCGCCACTCGCTTCCTGGAACAACAGACTGACCTGTTCTCCGCCCTCCTGCGGCTTGCCTTCCTGGTCGCCTTCCTGGGCACCACCGTTCTCTCCAGCGTCCCCATGCGCCAGGAGTGGCCGGTCCGCGTCATCATCATCATCGCGAGTCTCTTCACCTCGGTGGTGTTCTTCTGCTACTTCCGCCGCCGCCCCTTGCACTGGCAGCGCTGGATTTCCCTGCCCCTGGACATCGCCTTGGTTAGCGGCGCCCTCTACACCGCCGGCGACACCTACTGGGGCGCGCTCTTCCAGGTCTACTACCTGATCGTCCTGGAGGGCGCCATTTGGGCCCAGGTCCCCGGCGCCATTACCACCGCCCTGAGCGCCATCCTCGGCTATATCTTGGTACTCGTCGCCACCCTCCCCACGGGCACCGACGTCGTGCACTTCATCGTCCACGAGCCTACTGGCCTGCCCTTTCTCGGCATCCCCTTCCTTATCACCGTCGCTGTGGTCGCCGGCTACCTGGCCCAGTCCCGCGAGGAGGAGCAGGAGCAGATCGCCCGCATCCGCAACGAGATGCTTCTGGCCCGCACCCTCCAGGATGTCATGCTCCCGCCCCACCCGCCCACCATCCCCGGCTGGGGTGTCGGCCTGCGCCTGCAGCCTGCCCTGGAGGTCGGCGGCGACCTGTACATGCTCGAGCGCCTTCCCACCGGCAATTACCTGGTCTGCCTGGGCGACATGGCCGGCAAGTCCATCTACGCCATGATCTACCTCGCCCTCATTGTCTCTCACATCCGCTCGGCGGCCCGGGATGGCCTCGCCCCTCGCGCCATCGCCTTCCAGGTCAACCGCCAGGTCTACGGCATGATGGCGCCGGAGACCTATGCCGCCCTCTTCATCGGCCTACTCAACCCCGATACCGGCGTTCTTACCTTCGTCAACTGCGGCCATCCTCCTCCCCTGGTGCTTTCCGTGGAGCATGGTCGGATGGCGACTTTGGGAACCGGGGGAATCGTCATCGGGGCGATGCGGGAACCGGATTACGTCCAGCAGATGCGCACCATCGAGCCCGGGGAGGTACTGGTGGCGTACACTGACGGCCTGAGCGAGGCCCGCAACCAGTATGGGGAGGAATTCCAGGACACACGCCTTGCCAACGCGGGTCTCACCGCGCTGCACCAGGGGGCCAAACCCCAGGAGATAGTCCAGCGGCTTCTCGAGGCCGCCCGCCGCTGGGCCGCCCACCCCCGCAGCGACGACGCGACCTGCCTGGTGCTGCAAAGGGGCAAAGAGTAGGGGGGGTGTAGGGGTTAACAGTGAGCGGCGGTCCATCGCGACCGCCGCTCGAGGCCCACCCCTCCTGTGCGCGGGGGCTACCGTATCGTCCTCACCACTCCGACCACCTTCCCCAGCACCCCCATCTCCGTGGCCCGGATCGGTTCCATGGTGACGTTCTCCGGCCGCAGCTCGATGTAGCCCTCGCGCCGGAACATCCGCTTGACCGTCGCCTCATCCTCGAGCAGCGCCACCACGATATCGCCGTCGTCCGCCGTTTTCTGCTGGTTGACGATCACGTAGTCCTGGTCGAAGATCCCCGCGTCAATCATGCTGTCGCCCTGCACCCGGAGCATGAACAACTGCGGTCCGCTGAACAGGTCCTGCGGCAAAGCCAGGTAGCCTTCCAGGTTCTCCGTGGCCAACAGCGGCGTACCCGCCGCCACCCGCCCCACCAGCGGCACTAGCTGCGTCTTTTGCGCCGGCGGCATGTGCTCCTCGGTCGGACGCAGCGCCCGATTCCGGTCCGCCGCCCGCTCAATGTACCCCATCGCCTCCAGCTTGCGCAGGTGATGCAGCACGGTAGACGGCGATTTGTATCCCAGCGCATCCGCTATCTCCCGCATGGTCGGCGGGTACCCCTCTTCGCTGGTCGCCTTCAGAATGTAGTCGAATATCTGCTGTCGCCGTCCCTTGAGCTCTGTGCTGGCCATAGTTGGTCTCCTTGCCCTCAGTCGATATGTACCATATAGCACATTTGTATTAGTATGTCAAGAGGGCAAACCCACGTGCGTGGCGATCCGGGGCCATATCGCCTCCCACGCCTCCACTCCCCACTCCTCACGTTACATCCCTAGAAGGAATCCACCACTCCTTTGCCGAATTCCCCCTCCATCCGCTCCAATCCGCGCGTCACAGGAGTGAGGTCCCCTGCCCGCCCCGGACTCTTCTGCTTCTCGATCCAGCGGCAGCGGCGCACCGCGCAATGGGATCGTCATTGCCGAGAATTTGGCGCGCCTGGACGAAATCCCCCTCTCCTGGCTCCGTGACCAGGGGATGGACTTCATCGTCATCAGTTGCCCCGAAGACGAGGCCCGCTGGGAGGCCGAGCGTCTGGCCGCCTTCACTCGCGCCGCCGCCCACGCCGGCCTGGACCGCTACCTCGCCCCCACCGGCTACGGCAAGGTCCTCGACCCCGACCCCGCCATTCCCAGCCTCTACCTACACACCCATCCCCAGACCCTGCAGGTAGACAGTCGCGGCCGCCGCTGCGCGAAGGCCTGCCCCAACGACCCCCGCTTTCTCGAGTGGTTCGCCGGTAGCATGCGCACACTGGCCTGGATGGTCGAGGCGCGCGGCTTCGTCTGGGACGCCCCCAGCTTCTACCACAGCCGCGGCGTCTGGGCCTGCCGCTGCTCGTACTGCCAGCGCCTGTTCAGCGCCGCTGCCGGCCAGCCTCTCCCTCGCTCTCTTACCCCGGAGGTCCTCGACTTCCGCCGCCGGAGCCTCAGCCTCTTCCTCCTCGCTGCGGCCGCCGCCATCCAGTCGGTGGACCGTCGCCTGCAGTCCGTCGTCGCCCCTCCGCCGCCGCTTGACCCCAGCACCAGCACCACCGGCGCCGATGACTGGCGCCAGCTCGCCGCCAACGCCGGCATGGAGTCTTTAGCCCTGGTCGTTACCCCCGAGGGCCGGGGCTATCGCCTCCCCGAGTCGGACCTTCTCCAACCCCACAGCCAGGCCGCCGCCGCCGAGGGCAAGCCTCTCTGGCTCTGGCTGGCCACCGAACAACTCCACCCCGAGCTAGTCCACGAGGGCCGGATCCTGGCCCGGCAACTGGGTGCCGAGGCGGTGGTCTGGTCGGACTACGAGGGGTTCCGTCGGCGGAAGGGGTAACCCTCCCCGGAGGGGCCGTGTCGAGTCGCGATTGCGCAGCAATCGCCAGGAGGCCGACCCCCGCCCTGAGGCCCACGCCGTCGCAGCGCAGTAGGAGGGCCAGTCACCATATACGCTCTCCCTTCCGTCGACACGCGGGGGGGGCGTATGGTCCCAGGGCCGGCCTTCTTGCGGTCGCTCTGCGGCCGCAACTCGACACGGCCCCTCCGCGATCACACCCCCACGATCTCCGCCTCCCCCTCCCCTGCCTCCGCCATCCTTCGCTTAAGCCTCCCTGCCAACTCGGCCCGCACCGCGGCATGTGCCGGATCGTCCGCCAGGTTGTTGCGCTCGTGGGGGTCCGCCTGCAGGTCGTAGAGGTTCTCCTCCACGTACACCTTACTCGCCGAGCGATTCCAGCCGTCCCGCGGAAGGTCACCCGGCGCCTGCACCGAGTACTTCCAGCGCTCCGTACGGATGGCCCGCCCCACCTGCGACTCGCTGATCTGCAGGAAGACCTCCCCAGGCCAATCCTCCGCCCCGGCCAGCGCCTCCTGCAACGCCCGTCCCCCCATGCTCCCCGGCGGCGTCACCCCAGCCGCCTGCAGAATCGTCGGCGGCACATCCATCAGACTCACTAGCTCCCGTACCACCTGCCCGCCTCGGAACCCCGGCCCGCAGGCCACTAGCGGAATCCGGATGCAGCCCTCGTGGCACGACCGCTTGTACTCCGCGTTGCGCGTCTTGAAGTGACAGCCGTGATCGCTGGAGTACAGCAGCAGCGTGTCGTCGCTCCTCCCCAGTCGCTCCAGCTCCGCCCGCAGCCGCCCCAGGTTCGCATCCAGCGCCGCGCAGCACCCCAGATAATCCGGGTACTGCTCCTGCCAGTCCCCCTCCGTCCCCACCAGATCCCCCGGGACGTCGTAATCCCCAAACCGCTGCCGTGACCCCACCGGCCCCTCGAAGCGCTCGTGGTCGTTCTGATGGTGAGGTTCGATGAAGGAGACAAACAGGAAGAAGGGCCTATCGCCGCGTCGCGTCTGCAGGTATTCGATCGCCCAGTCCCCTAACGCCTCCACTCGGTAGCGCCCTGGCGGGAAGTCCCGCTGTCGCATCTCCCCGTCGAACATGTGCCCGTCGTAGCCGTGCGAAGTGAACTCCAGCACGTCCGAGGCTAGCCAGAAATCTCGGTACCCGCCGCGGTACTCCGGCGGCACCGCCACCGTCTCGAAGTTGACGTCCCTCTCCCCCAGCCCCCGTGTAGAGGCCAGGTGCCACTTCCCCAGGTACCCTACCTCATACCCGGCCTCGCTCAGCCAGTGCGCCAGCGTCTTCTCGTCCCGTGGCAGGCCGATGGCGTTGCGATAACATCCCGTCTGGGTCGCCCACTTCCCCGTCTGCAGGCAGGCCCGGGCCGGCCCGCAGACCGGCTGGCAGGTGAAGGCATGCTCAAACCGCACCCCTTCCTCGGCCATGCGGTCCAGGTGCGGCGTAATCGGCAGCCGCTGCCCGTAGCACCCCGCGGTATCCCAACGCTGCTGGTCGCTGAAGAAGACGATCACATTCGGAGGGTTCATTAGGAGGCGTTCCGTCAACGAGTCGGGGATTTCCGCCCGTGCCCACAGGGAGGGGCCGCATGCGTAGCTCGCGCGCCCCACGCACGAGACGTGAGTTCGCGTGCGAGCTCGGCCCAGGCCCCCGGCTGCTCCGTTTTCCCCTCCTCTGCCCGGGCGGGGGCCAGGAGGTGAGGCTCCCCCCCTACCTCGTCAGCCCAATAATCACACCCACACCCCACAGCAGATCCCGTAGCGTGGCCAGCGTCTTCCCGCGCTCACCCAGACTCGGGACGTAAAGGATATCCCCCGGCTGCAACTTCACATTCTCGGGGGCCTCCCCCCGCTTGAGCGCCCCGAAGGGTACCGGGATGGCCTCGCTCTCGCCGTCCGCCATGGTGCGCACGATCTGGATCGCGTTGTCGTTGGCCCGCGGCCCCAGGCCCCCAGCATCGCTCAGTGCTTCCAGCACCGTCAGCTTCGGGTCCCACGGCAGCTTCCCTTGCCGCCCCACTGTGCCGAAGACGTACACCACCGATTTCTCCGGCACCATCACCACATCGTCCGGCTCCAGGGTGAGGTTCTTGTCCAGCGCGCCCTGCATGACCGCGTCCAGGTCCACGACCATCCGCTGTTCGCCCCGGTACACTGCTACCCGCGACAGGTCCGACTGCAACGTCGTCCCCGCCGCCGTCACGATCCGCAGCACGTCCCGCTGCTTGACGTTCGCCAGCTCCTGCACTCCCGGCCACTGCACCGCTCCCACCACCAGCAGGTTCGTCGGCGCCATCTCCGGCAGCAGCAGCACATCGCCCGCTGCCAGCTTGATGTTCTGTGATAGGTCGCCCTTCTCCCACAGGGCCTTCAGGTCTACCCCTCGCGCCTTCCCGTTCGATGAGACCACCTGCGCCCTGGCCAGGTCGGCCTTAGGCGTAAAACTCCCCGCCTGCGCCAGTGCCTCCAGCACCGTCACCGGATCGGTGCTACGGAAGGACAGCGGACGCATGACCTCCCCCACCACCGAAATGTTCTCCGCCTCCTGTACTACCAGGGCATCCCCCGCCGCCAGTATCACATTCTGTCCGGTCTCGCCGCGCTTGAGCAGTGCCTCCAAGTTCACTACCGTGGTCTCGCCATCCTCATGCACCAGCATGGCGTTGACCAGCGAGGCATCCTTGGTTAAGCCGCCCCCCACTCGCGCCAGCGCGTCCAGCACGCTAACCTTCGCCCCCAGGGGCAGCACCGTACTCCCGGGCGTGTTGACCTGCCCCAGCACCGCGATCCGGTCCTCCAAGCGCGGCACGCGGACGACATCCCCGTATCGCACCTTCTCCGGCGCCGCCACCGCCACCGCCTCCCCCGTCCGCAGCCCGCTCAGGTCCAGCGTGACCGTTGGCCGCCCCGGATGAGTAAGCTGCACCTGCCGCAAGTCGCTGTTGTCGGTAGTACCTGCCGCCGCCAGCGCATCCAGCACTGAGGCCCCAAAGGGGAGCAGCAGCGGCCCTTGCGTGGCCACGTACCCCAGCACATAGACCTTGCGCCCGGATTGCACCTCATTGAGGCCTACGGTCACATGGGGAGAGCGGAGGATAACGCGCAGCTTCTGGGTGAGCACCTGCTGCGCCTGGGAGAGGGTCAGGTCGCCCACGGTGACCTGGCCGATGAGGGGCATAACGAGGCTTCCGGCGGGACCCACGGGGTAGGTCTTGGACAGATCCGTCTCCCCGAAGACCTGCACCTCCAGGGCGTCGCCGGGACTGATGACGTAATCCGGCCCGATCATCTGGGCGGCGCAGAAACCAGCCCCCCACGCACAGAGCAGTAGTGCGATGGTAACAGCGAAGAAAGCTCTAAGAGTGGCCATAAAGGGCTCCTGATCGGTATGGGTCCAACCCCATCGCCCCCCCTGACGCTCCCATTATACTACCTTCGTACGACAATCCCAACCTCTACCCAGGAAATCTTCCCGGCGGGTCCGCATGGCCCGCCCACATGGAGGGACCGGATTCGTCGTGCACTTCGTGCCCCGCTCGTCGCGGCCTTTCTTGAAGCCGCCTGGCCCCTTACCGACAAATGGAGGTCGCTCTCTCCCCTCCCCCCCGTTTGACACGCCCCTCCCCTCCGCTCATAATACCTTTGAAGCCACCTTTCTGGAGGTGTAACACCATGCGCCTGCTCTCGCTGTTGTGTCTCTTCTGTCTCCTGGCCGCTTTGCTCTCCGGTTGCGGAGGGCATATCATCAGCCGCGATCAGGAAATCCAGATGGGCCGCCAGTCGGCCGACCAATTCGAGCGCGAGAACGGCGGACGCGGTAGGGACCCCGCGCTCGTCGCTCTCACCCAACGCCTGGCTGCCCGCATCACCCCCGTCGCGCAGCCGCCTGACTACCCCTACGACATCCGCGTCCTCGACAACAAGGTCGTCAACGCGGTTGCCTTCCCTGGCGGCCGGCTGTATCTCTACCGCGGGCTTATCGAGACCTTCGACCGCAACCCCGACCAGCTCGCCTGGGTGCTGAGCCATGAGGTTTCCCACATCTCCCGTCGCCACGCTACTAAAATCATCGAGCGCCAACTGGGTTACCAGGCCATCATCTCCCTCCTGCTGAACAAGGGTGACGCCCCCCAGATCGCCGGCGCCGTAGCCAACCTCATGCTGTTGGGCTACAGCCGCGACGAGGAGTTGGAGGCAGACCGCTACGGTTTGATCTACACCCACGCCGCTGGCTACGACCCCACTGCCGCTATCGGTGTGCTCAAGAAGTTCCAGGAGTTACAGGGCCGCGAGCCTAGCAAGTTCGAGATCATGTTCGCCACCCACCCGGGCGACAACACCCGCATTGACGCCGTCCAGGGCTACCTCAAAGCCCAGGGCTGGAGCGGGGCGTACTACCGTCCGGACGGGGGCTAAGGCGGGGTGGAGCGACTGTCGGAGCCGATCACGCTTTCTATCTTACAGCTCGCGGACCTCGAAGACCCGCGGGTGGGTGAGCAGGTCCTCGCCCTGGCCGCGGGTCTCACCGTGCAGGGACAGGCGGTCACCATCGCTGGGCGCCTCAACAAGCGCCTGCAGGAGCGCCTCCGCCGCCTCGGGGTCCGCTGGACGCTGCTCCCCTGGCCCCAGCGCCTCGGCGATTTCCCCTCCCGTGCCACGGCCCGGCAGCTCTCGCGCCAGCTGGCCACCCGCCCGCCTGACCTGATCCACGCCCACGGCCTTACCGCTCTGCGCCTGGCCACCGCGGCCTTCCGCCACCTTCGCGCTCCCCGCCCTGCGCTGGTGACCTCGCTCTACCACGTCCCCCGCCGTCTGCCCTGGTTCGAGCGTCTCCGCCGCCGGCGCGAGCTGGCTCCGGCGCTCGCTCCCGGCACCGCCCTGCTGCTCACCTCCCAGGCCGACCAGCAGGCCCTGCTCTCCCTGCTCGGTCCCCGCGCCGCGCGCGCCGAGGTCCTCTACCCCGCCGTCCCCGAGACCACTCGGCCCAGCGGCGTGGAGATAGGCCAGCTCCGCCGCCGGCTCGGCCTCACCGGCCACGCCGCCGTCGTCGGCTTCCGCACTACCTTCCAGGACCTCGAGTACCGCACCCTCCTACAGGCCGCCGCCCACGTACATGAGGAGGTCCCCAACGTCGAATTCGCCTTTCTCGGCGAGGGCCCCCGTCGCCCCGAGGCTGAGGCCTACGCGCACCAGCTCGGCCTCTCCGGCGCGGCTGTCTTCCTCGGTCGCCCCCGGAGCATGGCGGAGGCCCTCAGCGCCCTCAACGCCCTGGCCCTGCTCCGCGATGCAGAGGCGGCGCATCTCGACGCTCTCCAGGCCCTCGGCTACGGTCTGCCGGTAGTCGCCGCGCAGGTTGGCGCCCTGGGGGAGCTGCTCGCGGGCCTGCCTCGCGTACACCTGGTCCCCCCGGACGACCCGGAGGCCTTGGCCGCGGCCCTACTCGACGCGTTGCACCTGATACCCACCGGCCAGCCCTCCGAGCAGGTGGAGACCGAGCCGGGCCGCCTGGCGGGCCTGGAACAGTTTCTGGTCTCACGCGAGTTCTGGGACCTCGACCAACCCTGGCAACGCACAGCGCACCGCCCTACTCGCCCCGACGCTGCCCTCCCGGCCTCCCTCCGCCGCTTCCTCCCCGAGGCCGTAACCGACCAACTCCTGGAGGTCTACCGCAGGGCGCTGGCGGACAACGCATCTCTGTAGAGCGCGGACTCGTGCCCCGCCCGCCTCCGGCTAGTGAGCGCACCCGTCTTTCTAGATGATGCGGCCATCCAGCTACCCCTTCTCGTGGCCATACGCTCCGCAGTTGGTCCATCCGTCCTTGCACCTGTCAGGGGAGATGATCCAGGCTGGGCTGCTACCCCACCGACAGAGTTGAACGTTCAGATGGTCCGCACGGTAGAGATCGCCTTGCGCGTAGATCGCAGCTATCTTCGCCCGCCGACAGATGTAGTACTCGGCGTCCCCGAGGCAGTTCGATCTGATACAGCCCTCGCTAACCCCGCAGCCTCACCAGTGCTCCCCTCTACTTCACCACTCCTCCCAGCACCGCCTCCAGCAACGGCCCCACCACATGGCACGCGAACCACGAGCACTTCCACATGTCCTTCGTGTCCAGCGCCTGCGCCCGCATCCGCTCGATGAATCGCATCGTCTTCTGCGCCGGCTCCTCGTACTGGTCGAACCCCACCGCGTGCAGCCGGTGCATGACCTTCAGCGCCATCCCCGCCTTCCCCAGCGCCAGCGAGGTCTCGAACTTCCCGCTGTAGAACGGCTGCCACGCCAGCATATCCGACACCGGCGTAGCGCACATCTCCAGCGAGAAGTCCATCGACCGCCGCATCACCTCCCGGAAATCCGCATCCTCCGCCCAGCGCGGATACTCCAGCCACAGCGAGGCGTCCGACTTCATCACCAGGTCGTAGTGCTGGGTGACTACCTCGGCGTCCTCGGTATAGAACCAGTACCCCGGTTCCTGCCAGCCCGGCCGCATCCCCTCCGTCCACATCCGCTCGGCGGTATCGCGCAGGTCGGCATTCCCGAACCTCTCCCCCAGCGGCCAGGCCGTGGCGACCGCAGACATCACCTGGTTGTAGACAAACGGCTTGCGCTGCTCGCTCTGGTCGGGATAGACCACGTTGACGAACCGCCGCCCGTGCTCGGGGTCCCGCGGCCAGGCGGCAAAGACGTCATACAGGGGCCGCGCGATCTCCGGATTCCCCAGCGCCCGCTCCAGCCGCAGACACGCCCGCGCCAGAATCCCCATGTGCAGCAGATTGTCCCCCGTATCCGCCCCCGACTGCGACGAGGTTACCCCGCCCCAGAACGCCGGCACCAGGTTATGCAGGATGGTGTTGTACAGGTACTCCACCATCTGGAAGTACCGCGCCTCCCCGGTCAGCAGCCACGCCGGGATGAAGGCACTCAGGTAGAATCCCAGGTACCGCTCGTTCCACATGTACCCCTCGGCCGGGGTCCGGCGGTAGTACCAGTTCTCGGTGGTGTTCGGGCAGAAGTGCCACTCCCGCACGTGCTCGATTGCCTCATCAAGCGCCGCAAAGTACGGCTCCAGCCACGAGGGCGCCGTCCGCGTGGGCCGAGCTTCCAGCCCCGCCGGCGCGTCGCCTTCATACCCCGCTAGCTTCCCCCACCTCACCAGCAGGTCATTGGTCGCCCCCCACCCCGGCCATGACAACCCCGGCGGCACCGTCACCGCCCCCAGGTTGACTTCCTCCTCCACCGCCGGAGCCCCGCGGTACGACCCCCGCAGCTTCACCCGAAAGTCATAGTCGCCGGCCAGCAGAGGGAACCGCCGCAGCAGCGGTCCCTTGGGAAAGCCCATCCCCCACCGGCGCTTCCATGCCGCAAAGCCGTGCAGTCCCGCCGGCAGCATCTCGATGTCGATCCGCCCACCCAGCGTCCCCGGGTCAAAGACAAACTGCAGCGAGTGCAGCGCATAGTCCCCGCCCGGCCAGGCCCCATCCAGTCCCTTCACCTGGTACCACCCCAGCACGTGGTCGCTGTCCGGGTACAGTCCGACCGCCAGATGCGCATGCGCCCCCTCCACCGGCACTACCAGCAGAGAGCGCTGCTTGATCGACTCGAACAGGCCCTGGCGCGCGCGCTCATTCTCCGCGGGCGTGTCGCTCGTCCACCGCAAATCCCGCAGGTATGATCCGGCAATCCGTTCGTCGAGCATGGTAATCACCCCAGAGGCAGACTTCAGTCAGTGCGAGGAATTTCGTGGAAACAGCGGGGAATCCTTCTCCTGCGGGGCACTGCGTCAAGTAGCCCGTGTCCGCTCCGCGGGGGGCGGAGTTCCAGCCCACCCTCCCTTCACGGCGGATCGGCGCGCGCAGCGCGCCGGGGTAGAAGCGTCAGCGCCGCACCGCCCGTCAGCCTCCCAGCTCCCCCGCCGCCACCCCCGCCGCCCACAGCTCCTCACACATCGGCTTAGCTCGCTCCCACGACCGGATCGTCGGCTCCGCCACGAGGGCTCGCTCCAGGCCCTGCCGGTCACCGCGCACCGCCGCATCCACCGTGAGTCGCTGGTGCTCGGCGATGGCGTGGTATAGCCCCCACAGCTCCCGCGGCACCGCGTCTATCTCCAGCGGCGCCACCCCTGCCGCGCTAACCAGCGCATGCGCCTCCACCGCATGCTCCGCCGGCATCCCCACCGCGTGACCGGCGTTGGGGTAGGTCACCGCCAGCTCCGTCGGCTCTTCTCTCCGCAGCGCCCGCATCACCTGCGCGCCCAGGTCCCCCAGAGCGGACACTGCGCACCCGGCCAGCGCCGGTTGCGCCCAGAAGTCCTCGATGCGTTCCCGCGCCGCCAGCTCCGCCGCCTCGTCTGCCGCTCTCTGTTGCCGCGCCGCCCGCTGCTCGTCCACTGGCGTCCGCTCAAAGTACTCCCGCATCCCCTGCGCCAACTGGTCATGGAAGAAGTAGTGATGCTGATGCCCATTATTGAGCGGCAGGACCCCGAACAACTCGAAGAACTTCGCCGCCATCTCCCAGTTGCACCGCTCCGCCCCCGGCCGAGTGGGCAGGTCCTCCCACGCCTCGCGGATCAGCTCCCCCACCGGACGCCCCTGATAAGTGGAATCCTGCGTGACCCACGACAGATGGTTCAGTCCCCCGCCCCGATATACCAGCTCTGGATTGGGCACCCCGATCTCGAACAGGTGGTCCATATCCCACGCGAAGTTGTACACCCCCGGACACAGCCCGATCGCGCGCCGGTCGCTGTAGCGGTGCAGCGCGTCCACCAGCGTGGTCACGGGGTTGGTAAACAGCAGGAACCACGCCTGCGGGCACAACTCCGCCATGCGCTCGGCAATCCGCAAGACCACCGGCACCGTCCGCGCCGTCAGCATGATCGCGCTCGGCCCAAAGTCGTCGTGCCCGTGGTAGCCCCACTTCGCCCCGATCCGCTTGTCCCGCTCCAGCGCCGTCACCCCGCCCACCCGGATACACGAATACACGAAGTCCGCCCCCTCGAGCGCCGCGTCCAGGTCGGTCGTCCCCAGCGTCACGAGCCGCCGCCCCTCCGCCGAGGGCATCTTCCGCGCCAGCGCCGCCGTCGTCTCCGCCCGCCGAAGGTCCAGGTCCTGGAAGACCATATTCAAGTCCCCGGACGCCTCCTCACTCATCAGCAAGGCCTCCACGGTCCCCAGCAGCCGCAACGCACCACCGCCGAGAAAGGCGATCTTCATGGACTATCCTCCCGCGAACCCTTGGTCTCCGTACGCACGGCGTCTAGCTGCCCAGAGGCCCGATGCCTTCTGGGCGGCTCCGCTACCCCCTCTCCTGCAAGGAGAGGGGGCAAGGGGTGAGGCTCCGCGGCGAGCGCAGGGGTAAGGCGCGTCTATGCCCCAACCGTCGGCCCCACTACTCTCGCCCTTCCTCCCCGCACCTCCACTGGCGTCGCCTCCCACCTCACCAACCTCCCGCCCTCCTCATACACACACCTCAGCACCCACCCCTCATTCCCGCCGTAGCTATCCTCATCGAACACCAGGTTCCCCAGGCAGTACGCGATCAGCCGGCCCTTATACTCCTCGATCTCTCCCCGCACGTGCGCGTGGTGCCCCACTACCAGGTCCGCTCCCAGGTCCACCGCCAGCCGCGCCAGCCGCCGCTCCTCCGCCGTCACCTCCCGCACCCCCTCCCGTCCCCAGTGCAGCGACACCACCAGCACCCCGCACCGCCCCGCCAGCCCCGGAATCGTCCGCCGCAAGGCTGCCTCGTTGAGCCTCACGATGCTCTCCCGCTCCGGGTCGCGCACGAAATCCGCATAGGGGAAGTTGCTGTACGCGAGGAAGCCCACCCGCACCGCGCCCGCCTCGACCACCACCCCCGCTTCCGCCACGGCCTGCGTCGCCGCCGCGCCTACCGGCACAATCCCCGCCGCCCGCAGCACCTCCCGCGTCCGCGCCAGCCCCGGCCGCCCGTAGTCGATGGCATGATTGTTCGCCACGCTCATCACGTCAAACCCCGCCCGCGCCAGCGTCTCCGCCATTTCCGGCTCCCCCCGCAGCGCGTTCACCCGCGGAAAGCGCGTCCCCGCCTCGGTCAGCGGCGACTCCAGATTCCCGAAGGTCAGGTCCCCCTCCCGCAGCAGTGGCGCCACCTCCGCGAAGGGGTAATCCGGCCCGCGCTCAGCGCACAGCCGAGCGACCCCACGCCCCAGCATCACATCCCCAACGCAGGTGAGAGTGACGGTGTCCGACTGACGCCCGCAGCCGCCCAGCGCGACCACCGCAATACCCACGAGGCCGATTACGACGAGACAACCCTTCATGTCAGCACAGCAGTGGGGCGGGTCCCGCCCACCCCACTGCTCCTCTCCCTAAACCCTCCACTGCCAGTGGCACCGCTCTCCCGACACGCCTTCCCTCCCCTACCCTCTCCCCAGCCTGAGCGCAGCGAAGGCGCGGGGAGAGGGTGGCACGCGCAGCGTGCCGGGTGAGGCATCTCTCGCCGTTCAGCATCCTCCCCTCGTGAACGGCGCCACGTCGCTGAACTCGATCTGTTCCCCTCCCCGCTTGTACTTGCTGAGGAAGCTCGCCGTCCACTTCGGCGGCTGCGGGGGCTGCGCCGATGACAGCTTCGCCTGCCACGCTTCGTCCGTCATCCGCTGGTCCACCGGCACCGTGAACTCGTGGTACGCGAACACCGCCCCCCGCCCGATCTGCAGCTTCCCCTCCACCGGATAGATCACGTACAGCTCGTTGGCGTGACCCACGCCCTCCTCCAGCGCAAACATCGCCATCCCGATCGGCCCCGTGTGCACATCCGCCACCACCGCCATGTCCTTATCCGTGGCCGAGGTGATCTCATCCCCCTCGCTGCCCCGTTTGGTGTACTGGTTCAGCCTTTCCAGGCTCGCGCCGTAGTACTCAATCGCGTCGTACTCCTCCGCCGTCAGCTTGACGTTCGTCAACTCCTTGACGGAGGTATCCTGCAGGAACTTGAGCAGCGAGATCAGCTCGTCGAAGGAATCCTTCAGCGCCTCATCGGCCAGCAGGTTTCGCTTGCCCAATCCCTCCCGCAATTGCGTCGCCAGCAGCCCCAACCGCCAGTAGGTCAGCACCTCCGGCTCCACGTACCCCTTCGGCGGGGGCGGCGGCTCTTCTTCCGGCCCCCCGCCGCACTCGGCCACTACCGACTGCTTGGCGTACAGGATCGTGTCATGCCGCAGCTCCGCCCAGCTCCCCAGCGCCGCGTTGAGCTGCTTGTCCAGCCACGCCTCACTGCGCATGAAAGTCGGGTATCCCTGCGTCTTCGGCTCGATCAAGAGCCCCAGCGTCTGCAGCCACCCGGCGTACACGTTCTCCGACCAGTCCGCGTCGGTGTAGGCCGCCACTTCCTGCCGCAGCTTCTCCGTCTGCTCGGCATAGTTCTTGAACTTGGTCTGCTCGTACACCTTATCGGCGATCTCATACGCCCGCTGCGACCCCAGGATGCTCATCACATCCAGCCCCATCGGGAAGGTCCGCGTGTTGAAGGTCCCCGGATGGTTGGGATCGCCCCCGGACCCGACATGCGGTGCCACCATGTGCTGGAACAGGTACGAGTCCAGCACAAACCGCTGCCCCATCAGCCGGAACTGCGGAATCCCCGGCAGCTTCTCGTCGTTGGTCAGCGACTCCATCACGATCTCCGGCGGCCGTATCGCCAGCAACTCCTTCGCCAGATCCGCCAGGTTCTGCTCCGGGATCAGTTTCTTGGTGTCCAACGGCTCCCCCAGCACCTTCGCCACGCCCTTCCCCATATCGTCCGGGGTTATGTCATCCGCAAACCCCACCATGAACGCCGTCGGCTCGTACAGGTCCTCCCACACCTTTCCCAGCGGCTCCTCCCCCGCCTTGCCGTACAGGACGACCTGCGACAGCAGCACCGCCTGCCGGGCCACGCGCGGCTGCAGCGCCGGCTGGGCCGCCTTGTTGTAGAAGGCCTCCGGTACCAGCCCGTACCACATCAGCGCCAGGAAGTAGCGCTTCAGCTTATCGCTGCGCGTGTAGTGCCCGCGCGGGATGAACTGCGAGTAGTCCACCGACAGCTCCACTGTCGGCGACCCCTCCAAGCCCTCATGTGCCTTGATTAGCGCCAGCTCCTGATCCGCCAGCGCCGTCGCCTCCACCGGCACTTCCGCCCCCCACTCCTCCGCCGGTATCTCCAGCAGCTTCACCGGCACCAGCGCATAGCCCACGTTGTGCAGCGCGGCCTCCTTGATTTCGGCGTCGGCCGCCTCCGCGTGCTGCTTCACCGTCCCCTGCAGCAGCCCCACTGCTAGTGTGCTCGCCCGCTCATACAGCGTACTGACCTCCATGCTCCGCAGCACGTAGTCGTAGAAGATATGAAACGCGTGCAGCGCCGAGTCCACCGTTACCACACTCGGCAGGTGCTCCAGCTCGTAGTTGTTCAACTCATACACGAACTCCATCTGCTTCCAGTCCGCCGGCACCACCACGAACCCTTGCTGGGCCAGCCTCTTCAGATGGTCGTTCCTCAGGTCGTCCCTGAATTGCCTCAGGTTGGCGACATTCCCCAGGTTGGAAGCGATCTCGTACTCCGCCACCGCCGGCGTAAACTCCGGCCGCTTCCCCAGGTCCACCGAGAACCCCGTCTCCGCGGCGAACTGGTATCTGCCCCCGTCCCCCCGTGCCGATGTCCTCAGGGGCGTGTCGGTAGCCGCCTGTCTACATCCTGCCAATCCAGCCAGCCCCAGCCCCAGAGTCAACAGGCACAACGCGATGAGTAAGTGTCGCATAGCCGAGCCCTCCCTTAGTAGCGATTCGCGTCCCGCCGGGCCGTCTGTTGCCGGCCCTGCTCCGCCTCGTACGGGTGGTGGGCTTCAGGTCCGCCCACGTCTACCCCTTCCCCGCTTCCACCGTTGCAATCTTTCCCGCCTCCCACCGCATCCACGCACCTCGCCACCGGTCATGCTCCCCCGCGATGTATACAGGGAAACTTCGCGAATCGTCTCGTGACCGCGGCGGGGCGCCTGCCAGGCACACCTCCGGGTACACCTCCGACTCCCCTATCCCCCGAAAGCCAAACTGGTTCCAAGCGTATGCCACTACCACTTGTCCTCCGTCGACAGCCTTCTCCACCGACAGAAGCTCTGCCCGCCCGTCGCCCTTCACATCCCGCAGCATCGCTGCCACCAACGCCCGGCTCAACCGGCTGCCCCGGAAGCGCGGCTCCAGGTCCCCGTCTGCCGTCCAGCCGTACACGAAGAACCGGTAGTTCATCCGAGAGTCCTGCACCGTCCGGCTCCAAGTACATAGTCCTATCTCTTGCACGCCATCCCCGTCCACATCCCCCTGGGACACCTCCCAGAAGTTGTACGAGGACGCGGGCGCCAGCAAACGGGGGTGGAAGGGGTCATCGGGGTCAACCAGGTACAGACGACTGCGCAGGGGATGGCGCGGGAACGTGGTGATATGCGCGGGCCCGCCCCGCGCAAAGGAGTTGGCAGGCTTGCCGCGCTCCTCCAGGGACCGGCGGGGGTACAGCTCCTCCACGGTCAGGAAGAGCAGTTGAGGAGAAAACCCAGGGGGCTGCACGCGCAGGACCCGCAGGACGGTCAGGTCTTCCGAGTAAGCCAGCCAGCGCCCAGCTCTCTCCTCGGCCGACCCTCCCCACGGCACAGCGTGCCGTGGCCCGCACGCCTTCTGCCACGCGCCTCCCACCGCACCGGTGATCACCACCAGCCCGGCGGCGACAGCTAGAGGGATCCAACGCCGACTCATCTCATCCCTCCCCCCACCATCCACGTACAGCGGCTAGCTCTATGAATATTCGCCGATCGCCGCACGTTCCCTTCCGCATCCCTCTTTCCGCCTGCCACTTGCCACTATATCACCAGCATCTTCACCGCCACGCCCAGCATCAGCACCGCCCCAGCCCGCTCCGCCCACCCCCCCAGGTGCCGGCTGCCCCGGTGACCGATGATCATCCCCACCAAAGTCATTGCCGCCGCCACGACCCCGATGATCCCCGCATACACCCAGCGCCGCGCGTCCAGATTCCCCATCGTGAATCCTACCGCCAGCGCGTCGATACTGGTTGCTACGGCCAGCCCCAGCAGCAGAAGCCCGCGCGTGGGGTCTGCGCGTCTTTCGCCCTCCCCCCGCCCCGACTGGAAGGACCCCCACAGCATGTGCAGACTAATCGCCACCAATACCCCAAACGCAACCCAGTGGTCATAGGCATGGATGGACCGGAGCGCCACCCGGCCCACGTTCCAGCCGATTACGGGCATAGCCCCCTGAAACAGCCCAAAAGCCGCGGCCAGCCGCGCTCGCGCCGCCCGGTCGGTGCGGGAGGCCCCCACGCCGACGGCTACCGAGAAAGCGTCGGCACCCAGAGCAATAGCAATGAGAAGTACTTCGAGGGGAGTCATGGGTATGTGAGGCGGCCGGAAGCGGGGCCTGCCCTGCCGCCCAATATATCATACGCCTCAATCGGCAGGCAAATCGTGCTCCTTGCGCGTGACGTGGGCTCTCCTGCTTGTCCTGCGTAGCTTCGGCGAAGCGAGGGCCCACCCTCCCACGGAGGGACCCCCTCCTCCTGTGTCGAAGTATACCTAACTAACTATCCAGTCCCAGGGCGTGATCTCATGACTTGCACCAAGCCTCTCCTCCGCAAACTCGGCACCCTTGACTGCGACATCATCGAGGCCACCCCGGTCGTCTGGCAGGGCCGCCTGCTGCGTTTCGAGTACGTTCAGGCCATGCACTGGGCCAACGACACCGGCCACTCCTTCTACCACTTCGTGGACATGGAGACCGGCGCCACCACTCCCCGCTTCGGCTGGGACCACAACTACGGCAGCGCCCATGTCGAGGGCGATACCATGTACGTCTTCGGTACCGTCCGCCCCGACTACTCCAAGATGGAGGTCTTCTGGTCGCAAGACCTCACCACCTGGGACAGCCAGCTCGGCCTACACCTCCCCGGTTGGGGGTTCTACAACCAGTCGGTCTGCAAAGGCCCGGACGGCTATATGATGGCGTTCGAGGTAGGCGAGCCCCCGGAGCTGGTCGGCCAGCGCTTCACCCTCTTCTTCGCCACCTCCTCCGACCTGAAAAACTGGCAGGTCCTCCCCCCGGATGACCACGCCTTCCTCCGCGACCGCTATGCCGCCTGCCCCGTGTTGCGCTGGGTGGAGCCGTACTACTACATGGTCTACCTGGAGCTCTTCCACACGCCCGCCGACGCCCCGGCGGAGACCTGGCGCATCGAGAACTGCACCCTGGAGCCGTACGTAGTTCGCACCCAGGACTTCCTCCACTGGGAGAGCAGCGACTGCAACCCACTACTCTCGATCAGCCCGGAGGACAAGCTCCTGGCCAACCCCAACTTCACCGACGCCCAACAGGCCCACATCGCCGGCGCCGTCAACCGCAACAACAGCGACGTGGACCTCTGTGAGTACCAGAACCAGACCGTAGTCCTCTACTCCTGGGGCGCGCAATCCGGCACCGAGTTCCTGGCCGAAGCCATCTACGACGGCCCCCTGGATCAGTTCTTCCGGGCCTGGTTCGACTGACGCACACGGGGGCCGAGTCTCGCCCTAGAGAAAGGACCATCACCATGACCTCACGCGAACGCCTGCAGACCTCCCTCAACCATCAGCAGCCCGACCGCGTCGCCGTGGACCTCGGCGCGACCGCCGTCACCGGTATCCACGCCTCCACTCTTTCGAAGCTCCGCCTCGCCCTCGGCCTGGACCAGCCCGGCGACCGCGTGAAGGTCATCGAGCCCTACCAGATGCTCGGCGAGGTCACCGATGACTTGCGCGAGGCCCTGGGGATAGACACCGTCGGCCTCGGCTCCGGCCCCACCATGTTCGGCTACCCCGCCGCCGACTGGAAGCCCTGGACGCTCTTCGATGGCACGCCCGTCCTCGTTCCCGGCCAGTTCAACACCACTCCCGAGCAGAACGGGGACCTCCTCCAATACCCCGAAGGCGACACCTCCGTATCCCCCAGCGGCCGCATGCCCGCCGGCGGCCACTACCACGACTCCCTCATCCGCCAGGAACCTATAGACGATGCCCACCTCGACCCCGACGACAACCTAGAGGAATTCACCCACCTCACCCACGATGACGCCGAAGGTCTGGGGCAAGGGGCTGACCGCCTCTACCAGGACACTCCTTACGGCGTGGTAGCGGGGATCGAGGGGATCGGCTTCGGGGATATCGCCTGGGTGCCCGGCCCGCAACTCAAGCACCCCCGCGGCATTCGCGATGTAGCCGAGTGGTACATGTCTACCGTCAGCCGCCGCGACTATATCTACGAGGTCTTCGAGCGCCAGTGCGAGATTGCTCTGCAGAACCTCGCCCGCGTCGCCCCGCTGGTGGGCGACAGCGTCCAGGTCTTCTTCGTCACTGGCACCGACTTCGGCACCCAGCGCGGCCCCTTCCTCTCCCTCGCCACCTACCGAGACCTGTTCAAGCCCTTCCACACGATAGTGAACGAGTGGGTGCACCGCAACACCACTTGGCGGACCTTCATGCACACCTGCGGGGGGGTAGAGCCACTACTGGAGGACTTCATCGAGGCCGGCTTCGACATCCTCAACCCGGTCCAGGTCTCCGCGGAGGGCATGGGCGCCGCGCACCTCAAGCGCAATTACGGCGACCGTCTCACCTTCTGGGGCGGCGGCGTGGACACCCAGAAAACCCTACCTTTCGGCACCCCCGAGGAGGTCAAGCAGGAGGTCCTCTCCCGCCTGGAGATCTTCGCCCCTGATGGCGGCTACGTCTTTAACCCCATCCACAACATCCAGCCCAAGACCCCGGTGGAGAATGTCCTGGCGATGTTCGAGGCCGTGCGGGAGTTTCAGGGATAGCGAATCGGGGGACACCGTACCTTTCTCGCTCTTGAGGCGAGTACGGTGTCCCCCGAAGTAGAGCTCGGCCCCCTCCTCCTACCCCAGCTTCGCCCGCGCCTCGTCTACCTTCTCCATAAGCTGCCTGCCCTCATCGCTCTGGTAGAACTCGGCCACCTGCTCGACCCGGTCCTTCAGGTTCGGGACCGACTCGATGAAGCGGTTCAGCTTGAACGTCGCCTCCATCTGCCCAGAATCCAATTCCCCGGTCCGGCTCTGGCTCAGGAAGTCATCGACATCCTGCGCCGACACCCCCGCTTGTGGGTCACCGGCGGCGGCGACCTTGACCAGCGTGGCCGTGACCAGCGCGGGCCTGCCCACCACCAGCACCGCCGCACGGTCAGCCGTATACTCGATGATGTCCAGCCACGGCCCCATCACCACGCTCCACAGCAGCAGCGGGAGCAGCGCAATGCCGAACAGCGGCGAGGCGCTACGAATCCACCACAAGGCCCGCTCCAGCCGAACGTGCCCGTACTTCAGGTGCGCCAGCTCCCGCGCCAGCATCACCGCTAGCTCGTCCCGCCGCAGCAAGCTGACCATCGCTGTCGTCAGGATGATGCTCCCCTTCCTATCCGCCATACTGTAGATGTACGGTGCGTCATCCTCCACCAGATACAAGTTGGGCAGCTTACGGAGCCCCAGCAGGTCGGCCACTTCCTTCAGGTGCTTGCCCAGCTCCGTGTGGTTGGTCCCAAATACCCGCGCGGCCGGCCCCAGCGCCTTGAGCTGCTTCTTCCGCGGCTGGTTGGAGAGCCAGTTGACCAGCAGGATGGAGCCGATGGGCCAGGCGGCCAGGTATACCCACTGCCAGTACTGCCGACCGCTGCCAAACCAACCTCCGACCGCGATCAGGACACAGCCCCATGTAATGATGCCCACAGCCGTCCAGTAGTTGGTGACCTCCCCCGGGAACCGCAGTTGGGCCTGGGCGATGTTGACGGTAGTCGTCGGCTTTGCCTTGCGGCGTTTAACCTTGCGGGCCATCAGTCCGCCTCCCCTATCCGTCGAGTGATCCTCGCGCGCGTCACATACTGCCCTTCCTCTTCCTCCACCACCCACCGCAGTTCCCCCAGCGTCACGGAATCTCCTTCCCGCGGCGCTCTTTCCAGCAGCCACGCGAACAGCCCCCCTACCGTCTCTGCCTCCACCGGCGGCACTTCCACCCTCAGCGCCTCGGCCACCTCTTCCAGCCGCGCCCGCCCCTCGGCCACCACTTCATCGGGCGACACCACCGTAAGCTCCGGTTCACTGGTATCGTGCTCATCGCGAATCTCCCCCACCAGCTCCTCCAGGATGTCCTCGATAGTCACTAGCCCCGCCGTTCCGCCCGACTCATCCACCACTACCGCCAAATGTGTCGCCCGCTCCCGCATCTCCCACAGCATCTCCCCCGCGCGGCGCGTCTCCGGGGTCAACAGCGCCGGCTGGGCCAGGTCGCGCGCGGTGAACTCCCGCTCCCCCGCCGCCAGCCGCGCCATCAGATCGTTGGCATTCAGCACCCCCACGATACTGTCCAGGTCCTTCTCATACACCGGCAGCCGCGTCAGCCCGCTGTCGATGGCCACCTCCATGACCGTCTCCGCGCTCGCCTCCACCGGTAGCCCCACGATCTCCACCCGTGGCGTCATCACCTCGCGCACCGTGGTGGAGCTGAGCTCCATCACCTCGTCCAGCATCTTACCCACCTCCGGCTCCACCTCCCCGCTCTCCTCCCCCAGGTCCGCCGCCACTCTAATATCCGCCGCGGTGACCAGCCGCCCGCCGCGACCGCGCGCTTCATCTCCACCTAACAGCGCTAGGCACAGGCTGTGGATTGGCCGGCTCCAGGGCACCAGCAGCCGCGCCAGCCGGGCCAGCGTCGGCGCCGCGCTGTACGCCAGCCGCTCGGCGTGCAGTCGTCCCCACGCCCGCGGCACCAAGTGCCCGAAAACCAACAGCGCCGCGAGCACCGGTACCTGCGGCGCCAACCGGCTGTGCCCCGGCCCCACCGCCCTCAGCACCACCACCACCAGCAGCGCCGCTACCACCAGCACGCAGCCGTCCCGCCACAGCACCAGCGCCCCGTGCAAGTCTTCGCGGTCCCGCAGGCGCGCCAGCGCCAGCGCCGGCCTCTCCCCCGCCGCTGCTGCCCGCCGCACTCCCGCCTCGCTAACCGCCGCCATCGCCCCTAGCGCCGCCGCCAGCCACCCGCGGAAGACCAGCACCGCCAGCGCCACCACCAGTAGTATCACGCCGGTACCCCCCAGAGCTACTGATCCCCCTCCTCATCCTCATCCAGCAGCGACACCCGCGTCACCCGAATTCGCTCCAGCCGGTTGCCCTGCACCCGGTCGGCGGTGAAAGTCACATTCTGCCAAATTACCTGTTCCCCTTGCCGTACTAGCCTCCCTGCCAGGTCCACCACCAGCCCCGCCAGCGTATCGTACTGCTCATCCGGCAGCGGCTGGTGCAGCAGGTTACTTAGCGGATGCAGCGATACCTGCCCGTCGCATGAATACTCGTCCTCACTGATCTCCACGATCTCCGGCTCCTCGCCCACATCATCCTCATCCCGGATCTCCCCCACTATCTCCTCCAGCAGATCTTCGGTGGTTACCAGCCCCGCCGTCCCGCCGAACTCATCCCGCACGATAGCGATCGTCTGCCGCTCCTCCTGCATCCGCCGCAACAGATCGCTGGCCGGCAGCGTCTCCGGCACATACAGCGTCGCTCGCGTCGCCACCCGTACCGGCTCCTCCAGGTCCTCACTGCGCACGTACGGCAGGATATCCTTCAGGTACAGCACCCCGGTAATGTCGTCATCATTCTCGCCATAGACCGGCAACCGCCGGTGCTTGCTCTCCAGTGCCAAAGCCAGCGCGTCGGCCAGAGGTCTATCCCCCTGGATGGACAGGATATCCGGCCGAGGCGTCATCACCTGCGCCGCCGTCTGGTCGGCGAAATCCAGCACCCCGTACAGCATCCGTGCCTGTGGCTCCGGCAGGACCCCATGCTGCTCGCTCTCCGCCAGCATCTCCTTGAGCTCCTCCTCGGTCAGCGGCGTACGCAAGTCGGCGCTCTTGACCCCCAGCACGGCCAAGAGCAGCCGCGACAGAGCCAGCACGGCTAAGACCACGGGAGAAAGCACTACGAGGAAGCCAGCCACCGGCAGCGCGGTCAACAGCGAGGCCTGCTCCGGCCGCCGCACCGCGGCATAGTAAGGCAAGAGCGCAAACAGGGGTACGAGCACCGCCGCGGTCACCGCGACAGCGACCACGACGTTCCACGCCGGTGCCAGCACCGGCTCCAACAAGGCGCTGCCCAGGTACACCAGCGCCCACAGGCAAGCGACGTTGCCGAGGCTCAGAGCGACCGGGCTCGCCGACCGGTGGTGATGCAGCCACGCCACCAGCCGCCGGAGCCCCTGGCCCTCCTGCGCCCCCTGGCGCCAGGCAGCCGGTTGAAGACTTACGAACGCCGCCTCGCCGCCGGCGAACAGCGCGAGCAACACCAACGCGACCGCCAGCAGCGCGACGAGCAAGTTAGGGTCGGGTTCCACCGAGCAGTCCTCCCAGGCTCCTTAACGTCGGGGATTATAGCACAATACGGCAGGCAGAACGACAACCTTCCCGCAGAGACCGTGAGGAGTGCGGCGGATCCGGCCCCTCCCGGGCGAGGCCGACCCCGGCCCACGGCCCGCAGAAGGGTATCTTTCCTCCCCTGTCGAATCATCCCCCTCACACCCATGCCCCCGCCTCCTCGCGCAACTCGGGCCGTGATTACCGCTGCCGGCCGCGGGACTCGTATGTTCCCAGCCACCCAGACCCTCCAGAAGGAGATGATCCCTCTGGTGGACCGCGACGGCGTCTGCAAGCCCACCTTGCAGCTAGTCGTGGAGGAGGCGCTCGGCTCCGGGATCGAGCAGGTGCTCATCGTCACTCGGCCCGGCCTGGAGACCGTCCTCCGCCGCCATTTCCGCGCCCTGGACGACGACGAGTTGGCGATCTACGTCGACAGGCCCGCGGCTCTCGCCCAGGCGCAGCGGCTGGCGGAGATGGAGCAGGCGATCTCCTATGCCCTGCAGCTCTCGCCGGAGGGGTACGGCCACGCGGTCTACTGCGCCCGTGAGTTTGTCGGCAACTGCCCCTTCCTGCTGCTGCTGGGCGATCATGTCTACCTTAGCGGCGAGGAGCGCCCTTGCGCCCGGCAGCTTCTGGACGTTTTCGAGCGCTACGGCTGCTCACTCTCAGGCGTCCAGCGCACCGCCGCCGCTGACCTGTGCCATTTCGGCACGGTCCGTGGTGAGCCGCTGCTCGACCCCCCCGGCGTCTACGAGGCTCACGCCCTTTACGAGAAACCGACGCCCGACTACGCCCGCGAACACTTGCGCACCCCGGGCCTGCCGGACGAGACCTACCTGACCTTCCTGGGCATGCACGTTTTCACGCCGGATATCTTCGATTGCCTGGAGGAGTTGATCCGCGAGGACAAGCGCGAGCGCGGTGAGTTTCAGCTAACCACGGCTCAGGAGATCCTCCGCACTCGCCGCCGCTACCTAGCCGCGGAGGTCAACGGCGCCCGTCACGACATGGGCAACCCGCCCGGCCTAGTCGAGACGCAACTGGCGCTGACCAAGGCGAGCGCCCTCCCGGTGGCACCGGCGTCTCGCCGGTGCGGGGTGGCCGGGGTCAGGCCTCTGTAGGGCAGGTCAGAACCATCAGGAGGCAGTCACACCCATCATGCGTGTTCTCATCTTCGGCGCCGGCGGCGTAGGGCTCGGCTTCATGGGCGACCTGGCTTACCGCGCCTCGGCCCGGCTCGTCTTCGCTGACGTCAACAGCGCTCTCGTCGAGTCCCTCGCCAACCACCGGCAGTACACTATCAGCAAGGCCGACCTGGAGCGAGTCACCCCCCTGACCGTTTCCGGCGTAGAAGCCTTCGACACCGGCCGACCCGCTAGCCGCGACCGCCTGGTCGCTGAGTTGGCCGCCGCTGACTTCTGTATCACCTCCGTCGGCGCGCGCGTCCTGCCACTGGTAGGGAGATCCATTGCCGACGCCCTCCGCGACGTTCCCGACCGCTCGCCGCTCAACTTCCTGTGCTGCGAGAACCACCGCGACGCCGCGAGTCTCTTGCATGACGCCGTCGCGGAAGGCCTCGGCCGCGAACAGGCCGAAGCCCGCTGTGGCTTCGTGAACAGCGTCGTCGGGCGCATGTGCCAGAACCTCACCCGGGCCGACCGCGACCTGCCACCGCTCACGCCCGATCTGGACGCGGTGATCCTGGTGGAGGACTACGACCCCTTTCCGGTGGACGCAGGCGCACTCCGCGGCCCAGCGCCGCCGATGCCCTGCCTGGAGCCGGTGCCAACAGATCGCTTCGTAGCCTACGAGCACCGCAAGCTCTACGGCCACAACGGCGTCCATGCGCTGCTGGGAGTGCTGGGCAAGGCGCGCGGCTACGCCTACTTCTACGAGGCCGGGCAGGACCCGGAGTTGGACCGGCTGGGCCGCCGGGCCATGTGGGACGAAGTCGGGGCGGCCCTGGTGCGGGCGCATCCGCAGCATTTCACCGAGGCCTCGATGGACGCTTTCGCCTCCAACCTGTACGCCCGCCTAGTCAACCCGGTCTTCGCCGACGAGATCCAGCGCGGTGCCCGCGACACACTGCGCATGATCCGCCCGGAGGACGGCCGCCTGGCGGTAGCCGCTCTGTTCGTAGCCGCGCAGGGATTGCAGCCCGCGGCCATGTGCCAGGGGGTAGCCGCCGCCCTCCGCGACAACGGCCTCGGCATCGAGGGCCTGACCGAGGTCCTCGCCGAGGCGGAACCGGAGGCGGCAGCGGTAGTGAGAGAGCTAGTGGAAAACGCACTGACAAACGATGATTGACAGACGGTAGGTGGTAGACGGCGGACTTCATCCGTCCCCGCCCTCACGCTCACCTATCGCTCCCCTTTCATCACCTATCGTTCGGCACTTATCAATCCTGACCCGAGGTGACTTGTCCATGCCCGACCTGTGGGAACCCAACTTCGACCGACTGCTGACCGTCCTCCGCCGCGACGGCGAGCCCGACCGCGTGCCCTTTTGCGAGTTGATCATTGACATGGGGCTGGGGGAAGTGATTCTGGGCCGGCCCATGCCCACAGAGCCCAGCGACGAGCAGCGGCAATACCGCATCGACTTCTTCCGGACGCTGGGGTACGACTATGTGCCCGGAGGGCACAGCTTCTACTTCCCCAAGGATCCCGACCTGGCCCGCCTGACCGATGATACCTCCGCCGAGCGCAACCGCGGCCAGCGAGGCTGGCGCAACGAGAACCAGGGAATCATCTCCTCCTGGGAGGACTTCGAGCGCTACCCCTGGCCGAAGATCGAGGAGACCAGCTTCGAGGACACCGAGCGCTTTGAGCCCCTGCTGCCCGAGGGCATGAAGCTGGTGTCGCTGCTGCCCAGCGGGGTGCTGGAGAACCTGGCGGACCTGATGGGCTACGAGCCGCTGTGCTTCGCGCTGGTGGAGCAGCCGGACCTGGTTAAGGCAGTCGCCAACCGGATCGGGCAGGGAGAGCTGGATCTGTTCCAGCGCCTGGCCGAGTACGACTTCATCGGCGCCATGTGGCTCAACGACGACCTGGGCTTCAAGACCCAGACGATGATGTCGCCCCCCGCCCTGCGCGAGTACATCTTCCCCTGGCATAGGCAGATGGTGGAGGTCGCCCACGCCGCCGGCAAGCCGGTGATGCTGCACGCCTGCGGCAACGTGGGCGAAGTGATGGAGGACCTCATCGAGGACGTGAGCGTCGACGCCAAGCATTCCTTCGAGGATGTCATCCAACCCGTAAGCGACTTCCGGCGCCAATACGGCAACCGGATAGCGGCGCTGGGCGGGATAGACATTGATCACCTGGTGCGCGATTCGGAGGAGGACCTGCGCCGTTATGTGCGCCAGGTCATCGAGAACTGCGCCCCTGGCGGCGGCTATGCCCTAGGCAGCGGCAACAGCATAGCCAACTACGTCCCGGCCCGGAACTACCTGGCCATGCTCGACGAGGGGCGCAAGGTGGGGGTCTATCGGAAGTAGGGGTGCTCTTCACGGCGTCCACACCGTCACAGCCGCCCATCCGTCGGCGATTCGCTAGCGGACGAATGCGTGTCGCGTCGCACATTTGTCCACTTTGCGGCTCTCGGGCGCCAGCCGACTGGACAGATTACGTCTCGCGTGCGTTCCGCGCACGATCCACCCATCCGGCCCCCCTCGATTCGTCTTGCCCTCAGCCGATATTGACCGCCTTCCCCGTCTGCGCCGACTTGTACAGCGCATCCAGCACCTTCATGATCTCCAGGCCGTCGGTGGCCGGAGAGATCGGCTGCTTGCCGTGCAGCACGCAGTCTACGAAGTGGCGGACGGCCTCCAGGCGGCCCATCGCGGGGTCGGGCTGGACCTTGAGGTCCACATCCACCGGTGCGCCGTGCTCCTGCTTGAAGATCCGGAGCTTGTCGATGGAGGTATCGTCAATACCGTCCACCGCCCACTGGCGCTCGAGGGTGGCGCCGGCTTTGTCGCCGCAGAGGGTGGCGTAGACCCACTCGCGCTCGATCCGGCTGGCCCAGGAAGCCTCCAGCATGATGGTGGCGCCGCCCTCGAACTTGACCATCCCCACCGCCATGTCCTCCACGTTGAACTTGCCCTGGGTATTGGGCACGCCCCACGGGCCGAGGGCCTCCATCTTCGGACCGAAGGCGCTGTAGGTGGAGCCGAGGCAGGTGACGGGACGCGGCTTGCCCATCAGCCACCAAGTGAGGTCGAACATGTGCACGGCCAGGTCGATGAGCGGGCCGCCGCCGGACAGGTCCTTATCGGTAAACCAGCCGCCCCAGCCGGGGATGCCGTTGCGCCGGATCCAGCCGCAGCGGGCGAAGTAGAGGTTGCCCAGCTCGCCGGAGTCCACGGCCTCCTTGAGGACCTTGGCCTCGGGGCGGTAGCGGTTGTTGAACTGGATCATGAAGGTCTTCTTGGTCTTCTTCGCGGCGTCAACCATCTTCTGGCCGGTCTTGGCGTCGGTGGCGAGGGGCTTCTCGACCAGGACGTGCTTGCCGGCCTGAAGAGCAGCCGTGGCGATCGGGGCGTGGAGAAAGTTGGGCACGCAGACGCTGACGGCGTCGAGGTTCTTCATGGCCAGCATCTCCTGGTAGTCGGTGAAGAGCCGGGAGACGCCATACTGAGCACCGGCCGCCTCGAGGGCTTTGGGGTTAACGTCGCAGAGAGCGACGACCTCCGCCTGGGGGTGGCTCTGGTAGCCCTGCAGGTGGTAAGCGCCGATGCCGGTGCCGATGACACCGACGCGAAGTTGCTTGAGTCTGGCCATGGTTATCCCTCCCGGGAGTGTGGATGATGCGGGTCCGGATGGAGCGGAGGTATATTGACCGCGGCGGAGGCGGTATCCTTCCTGCGACCGGGAAGCGGGCAGGAGCAGGAATTGTACAGGGCAGCCGCGAAAATACCGATAATGGTAGCGGTTGAAGGGTTAGCCGGTGGGATTGCCATGCTCCATGGCGTCCTCTGGGAGAGACAGTCAGACGGAGGAGGCGGCGATGCGATACCTAACAGGAATAGTGCTGATCTGTGGGGTGGTGGCGATGCTGGGGGCGGGATGCGTGCCGATCTGGGCCATAAAAAAGCGGGCGGTGCCACCGGTGACAACGACGCCACCGGCCGCGGCTCCGGTCGCGGACCCGGCGGCGGCTCTGCCCGCCAGCCCGGTAGCGACGCCGACGACCCCGGTGCCACAGGCACCCGCGTCGCAGCCGGGGATACAGGCGGCGCTGGAGGCGGCCCGGGCGGCTAAGCCGGGGTGGACGGCGGAGGTGCATAATCACAGCGCTGACTGGTCCACGGTGGAAGTGAAGGTGGGGCCGTCGCATGGCAACTGGCAGACAGGGCTGAACTACAGGTGGACTTTCCGGGGGTATGAGCTGACGTCGGAGGGTCCGTGGAACCCGCCGCCCCCGACGACGGTCATCATCCAGCAACAGGCGCCGCCGAAGACAGTGATCGTGAAGCAACGCCCACCCCAGGCGAAGCCGCCAAGCAACACGATCCCGGTGAAGGCGCGGCAAGGGGCAGCGCGGGCGACGGCGCGCCGGCAGTTCTCCGGACAGGCCTCAACGACCAAGATCCTGTCGGTGAGTTCGCAGTGGCGGTCGGTGCGGGTGCAGGTGAGCAACGGGGGGAAGCCGGTGGGCGTGGTGAGCATGACCTGGAGCGACAGCAGCCAGAGCTACAACATCACCGGCGTGCAGAGATTCTAGCCCACCTGTGGTACGGTAGCCCTGCAGACGACAGTGAGACCAGGCCCGGTGAGATGCCGGGCCTGGTTCTTTTGGGAGTCAGGACAGGGCTCGTTGTATCGCGGCGCGGAGTTCGGGGGTCTTCTCTTCGGGGAGGCTGTCGTTGATGAAAGAGCCAGCGCCGGATTCCACGCTAGCGCGGTACTTGAGCTTGTTCGCGGCGCGCTGGAGAGGATGGAACTCGACGTGGAAGTGGGCGCCGGGCCAGGTCCGGCCGTCGGTGGGGGCCTGATGGAAGATCATCATATAGGGGAGCGGCAAGTCGAAGAGCGCGTCGTAGCCCAGGGCCACCGACTTGAGCATCTCGGCCAGGGAGCACAGCTCCGGGTCGTCCATCTCACCGAGGCTGGGGCGGCAGGCGCGAGGGACGACGATGGTCTCGTACGGGTAGCGGGCGGCGAAGGGGATGTACGTGACGAAGTGGTCGTTCTCGCGCACCAGGCGGCTACCGTCGGCCAGCTCCTCCGCGAGGAGGGCGCAGGTGAGGCAGGCGCCAGTGCGGGCGTGGTATTCGGCCGCTAGCTGCAGCTCGCGCTCGGGGATCGGTGGGACGTAAGGGAAGGCGTAGATCTGGCCGTGGGGATGGTCGAGGGTGACGCCGACCTCGCGGCCGCGGTTCTCGAAGATCAGGACGTAGTCCACAAAGTCAAGAGCGCCCAGCTCGCGGTAGCGGTCCTGCCAGACCAGAGCCAGGCGGAAAAGGCGGTCGAGGGGAAGCTCCCCGAAGCTGCCGCGGTGCTGCGGGGTGTAGACGACGACCTCGCAGCGGCCGTGGGAAGGGCGGACGGGGGCGAGGGGCGTGGCCGGTACGGCGGGCTCGGGGGCGGGATCGAAGAGCGAGGGGAAGCGGTTCTCGAAAACGACGAGGTCAAAATCCGGCTCGGGGATCTCTGTCTCAAAGGCGCCCGGCAGCGTGGGGCAAAGCGGACAGAAATCCGCGGGCGGCAGGAAGGTCCGCTCCATGCGCACGCTGGAGGTCATGGTCCACTCGCCCAGATGAGCGTTCCATCTCAGCTCCGACATGGCTTCTCCTCGGGGCCGGAGGTGAACTCGTAGTACAAGAGGTAGCGGCCGTCGGCGCGCTTGACCTGGCGGCGGCGCAACTGCGGCCGAGAAGGTGGGGACGGGGGAGTGGGTTGCTTGGGCACCGTGAGGGCCTCCGGAAGACAAGGATGGATGATGATATAGGATTCAACGGGGGAGGGCCGGAGACCTTCTCGGGCGGGGCCTACCTCGCCGCGCCTCCCGCGCGTTACGTGGCCCGCGCCCTACAGAGGGGAGGGAGGGTTGTGGTACAATTAGGCGTAGGAGGCAGGTATGACGGAGCGAGAAGTGCCACAAGTGCAGCACTCGCGGAGGCAGGGCGGGGCGCAGGCCCAGGCGCGAAGCGCGCGGGGAGGGGGGGCGCTGCTGGTCGCGGCGGTGCTGCTGATGGTCACCGGAGCGCTGGTGTACCGGGGCGGCCCGGAGTGGCTGGCTGCCTGGCTACGGGGCAAGCCGCCCGGCATAGTCATCCACCACAGCGCCACGCCCGCGGTGGTCCGCGGACAGCCGGTGACCGCGGCGGTGCTCGACCAGGCTCACGCGGGACGCGGCTGGGGACGGCGAGATAGCAGCGGGCGGGTGTATCACATCGGGTACCACTACGTGGTGCTGGCGGACGGGACGGTACAGGCGGGGCGACCGGAGGGGATGCGCGGGGCGCACTGCGATGGGCACAACGACATGCTGGGAATCTGCCTGGTGGGGGACTTCACGGCGGAGCGCCCGCCCGCGGCGCAACTGCGGGCGGCGGAGGACCTCACCCGGCGGCTAATGGCCAAGTACCACCTCTCCCCCAGCCAGGTGCACCGGCATTGTGACCTGGACAGCACCGAATGCCCGGGGAAAAAGTTCCCGTGGCAGCGGTTCCGCGAGGCGTTGATGAGTGATAGATGATGAAGGGGGAGGGCAAGAGCCCGGACCGGTGGGGGCGGGCCAGGTTCATCGTTCATCAATGATCATTCACCGTTTCCGCCCAACACCAGGATGCGGCCGCAGCTTTCGCAGTGCATGATCCGCAGGCCGCGGCGGAGTGCGACAACGTACTCGTTCGGGGTGCGAGTGTGGCAAAACTCGCAGACGCCGTCTACCAGGGCGGCTACCGCAACCCCCTCCTGGGTGGCGCGTCGCTGCTCGTATTCCTTGTAGAGCGCCGCAGGGACCTCCTCGGCTAACTCGCCACGACGGCCGGTGAGGGCGCCCTGCTCCTCGTGGATCTCCTTGGTGCGGTGGAGGAAGTGGGCGCGCGCCCGCTTGGCGCGCCGGGCCCCTTCCTGGACGCGCTGCTCGGCCTCGGCACTTCCCGTACGCAGGCTCTCGACCGTGTCGTATAGTGCTAGAATCTCCTCTTCCAGCTTCCCCTTGCGCCGGTCCAACTCCTCGACCTTGCGCTCCAGGGCCGAGAGTTCCTTGGTGTCGCTGACTGTGCCCCCGTAAGCGCGCTGCCACTTCTGCTTGCGCTCCGCTTCGGTGCTCTCCAGGGCCAGCTCGCGGTCCTTAACCTCGCCCTCAACCTGCTTGAGCTGAGCCGCAGCGGCCTGGGCGGCGGCCGCATACTGGTCGGCGCGGCGGGCGGCGCGGGTGCCGTCGTCCAGGGTGGCCAACTCCTGCGCCAAGCGCACGAGTTGCGTGTCGACGCGTTGTAACTCGTAGAGGAGAGCCAGGTCTTCTTTGAGGGCCATAGGAGCTTCCTTTCGCACCCTACAGACTTTCGCGTATGCGCTCCTGCGTAGCCCGTTAGGGGCGTTCCGCAGAGGTGGCTATACGTCCGGCGCTAGGCTCTGCCAAGTGGGCGCGGGCGGGACAGTCGTGATCCGCAGGGCATCGCCGTACTCGTCCTGAAGCGCCTGCGCTAGGGCCGGGAGGAGGGGCGCCTCGCTTTCGGCGTGGCCGGCGGCGATGACGGTCAGGCCAGTGGCTACGGCTTCGGCGGTGGCATGGTAGTCCAACTCCCCGGTGAGCAGGGCCTGGGCGCCTGCGGATAGCGCCGGCGAGACGGCGTGACTGCCGGAGCCGGGCAGAACCGCGAGGGTCTCCACGCGCCCCCCGCCAGCCAGGTGCACCGCGGGAACCCCCAGGGTTACGGCGACCCGGCGCGCTAGTTCTTTGGCGTCTGCCGCCTCCGGTAGTCGTCCGACTCGACCGAGGCCGGCGTCGGAAAGCGGCGCGGACAGGTTGTACAGGTCGAAGGCAGGCTCCTCGTAAGGATGCGCCGCCGCGAGCGCCCGAAGGACGGCTGCTTCAGCCCGGGCCGGTAAGGCCATTTCCAGACGGGCCTCCGGGACGGAATTGTCCGCATCGGCTTGGCCGACCGCAGGATCGGCTCCGGACGGGGCTCGGAACTGTCCCTTGCCGGTCACGTGGAAAGCACATTCGCGGTAGGAGCCGATGATACCTGCCCCGGCTTCGGCTAAAGCCTGGCGGACGGCCGGGACGTGTTCCACCGGCAGGAAGGTCACGAGCTTCATCTGGGCCTCCCCAGGGACGGGCAGAAGGGGACGGGCCTCGCGGAGGTCGAGCCTCTCGGCGAGGGCGGCGGCGGGACCGACGCGAGGGGCGCAGTCGAGGTTGGTATGCGCGGCGTAGAAGGATACCTCGGCGCGGAGCAGATCGGCGACCAGGCGCCCGCGGGGGGTGTCGGTGCGGACCTCCTCCAGCGGAGTGAAGATGAGCGGGTGATGGGCGACTATCAGGCCGGCACCGGTCCGGCAGGCGCAGTCAAGCACGTCCGGCGTGACGTCCATGGCCAGGACGACGGCGGTCAGCTCCTGGTCAGGTTGGCCCAGTTGCAGCCCGACGCGGTCCCAACTCTCAGCCCAGCGGAGAGGGGCGAGGCGCTCGAGGTAACTTGCGAGGTTGGCGACTGTCAAATGCATAAGGCGACCTCCCTTAGCACTCTCTATGGGAGAGTGCCAACTATTTGGCGGGGCCTTGACAGACGTACGCTTGGGACGTAGAATGCAATAGATTTATAATGGTCAGTATATCCTGCGGGTTATCCTGCCAGAAGGATGTTGGCAATGCCGATTTACGAGTATAAGTGCGAGAAATGCAACCACCACTTTGAGAGGCAGCAGAGCGTCTCGGACCCAGCGCCGCGCAAGTGTCCGATTGACGGCTGCCAAGGCAAGGTTACGCGGGTTTTCAGCGTGCCGGCGATCATGTTCAAGGGGAAGGGCTGGCACGTCAACGACTACGGCCGGGGCCGCGCGACCAAGCCGGCGGCGTCCTGCCCCTCGGGCGGGTCCTGCCCCTCGGGCGGGTCCTGCCCCGCCGCGACTGACTAACCAGGCTTTGCGCTACGTTCGGCCAACGGCTCCCACCCGGGAGCCGTTTTTCTTGCAGCCGTACGAGGGGCTTCTCCGTGGGAGGGGGAGGGACCTGCCGGGGTGCTCCTAACCCGCGGCGCTGCGTGCAGCGACTGCCCCTGCAGGCAGGGCGGGAAAACCGGGGTTGGCTCGGGCAGAGGCTCCGAGGCAAGCTGGGGTCGCGGGGGACAGTGCCGCGATGAGGCCGCGGTTAGGGTGTGGCCGGGGCAGGAGCGGGGTCTGCCGGGGCGTGCGGGGGCGTCGGGGCGGTTGCATCAGCAGCTTCCTCTGGGGGCGGAGGGGCGTCCGGGGCTGCCGCCGGAGGCGAGGTCGCCGGAGGAGGCGTGGTCCCGGGCGCAGGCGGGGTCGCGCCAGCGGCAGGCTCTTCCGGGGCTGCGGTGGGCAAGACCGGATGGGCGTAGAGAAGGGTGATGATCTGCGGGAGCAGGGCCGGGTAGCGGTGAACGATGAAATTGACGGTCTTGGCGGTCAGCCGCGGGAAGGTGCGGGCAGTCAGCCGCGCCAGGTCGGCGAGAATCTGCGGATAGCGGGCAATGACCTGGTCCCGGACCTGATTCAACGTATCAGGGAACTCCTTGCGCAAGAGGTCCATGATATCGCCGTACAGGTCGGGGTACTGGCGCGCGACTAGCTCGGAGGCCGCGGTCCGGCGCTCGGGTCCCTGGGGGATCTTGGCGAGGTCAACCAAGAAGTCGCCGTACTGCTCGGTGACCAGTTGGCTGACGCGTATCTTGAGGCGGTCGTTGCTGCCGATGGCCTTGTTGATGATGGCGGGAATCTCGGGATAGTCGATCTGCATCAGCGGGATGAGAGCCGGCATGATCCCGGTGAGCAGATCGGGCTGTTCCGTGAAGAGAACGCGAGTGACCTCGTCGGAGAGGGTGGGATACTTGGTGTCGAGGAGTTCGGTCAGACGCGCGTACTGGGCGTTGGTGCCCTTAACGAACGTCCCGATGAGGCCCTCGGCCTGCTGCATGGAGCGGCGCTGCAAGTCGGCGTCGGCCGTGGCAGCGCCGTGGGGGGAGGCGGGAGCAGGAGTGGCGGAGGTCGGGGCACCGCTACCGGGGGAGGTGGGCGCCAGGGCGGGGCCGGGAGGGGGAGGCGGTGGAGTCGTGTTCTCCGCCTGCGCCGGCACCAGCAGGGAGGCGATTAGCAGGAGAGCGGCTAGCGCCGCCAGTGTCCGGCTCATGCTAGCTGCCACCTCCTGTAGTCATGACCGCCGGGGTAGCTCTGACGCCGGCGGGCGCGCCCTCCAGGTAGTTGGACAACACCGCTTCGGCGATCAGTCCGCCCACTACCTCGTCGGCAAAACTTCCGGAATTGCGGGATACGCGGGTGCCGTCGGCCAGGTCCACGGGAGTGACGCGGGCTAGTCCTTCCGGCGCCGCGAGAGGGGTGTGCGGCCGGGCTGCGGTCATGTCGGCCATGGCCATCCGGGTGCGAGCATAGGCCAGGCGCGGGGCCGGCGCGGGGCGAGCAGCGGAGGGCGGGGCGGGACGGCTGGGTCCCACGCGTGCGCGGCGGCGGCCGGCGCGGACCGGGGACCGCTCGGTCACAGCGGCCACGACTACGTCCGTTTCAGGAGCGGCTGCAACCCGCGGCACCGGCTCCTCAGGGGGCGCCTCCGGCGGCGCGACGGCAACCACAGGCGGAGCCGGGCCGGCGGGAGAAGCCACCGGGACCGCCGGACCGGACCAGCGAGTGGCGAAGACCAGGACGAACACCACTGCCGTCAGCGCGGCCGCGGCCCAGGCCGGGGCCAATCGCAGGGGCCGCGCCGGAGCGGGAGCCGGGCGTGAAGCTTGAACGGCGGCGGCCCGTATGCGGGAGGCGAGGGCAGAGGAGGGCTCCGGCGCCGGGGCGGCGCGCAGGACGCGCAAAGCCGCCTCCAGGCGCTGAGTCTGCTCCGCGCAGGCGGCACAGATTGCCAAGTGGGCCTGCAGGCGGGCCTCGTCGGCCGGCGGCAGGGCGGCCTCCAGCCGCCGGTTCAGCAACCGGTGGGCCAAGCGGCAGGTTATGGTCCGTACCTCTTTCATTTTCGTTGCTCCCTCAGTCGGAGACCCGACGCCTGCCCGCGCCGTTTCGCCGCCTCTTGCGCCTGCGCCCTCTGGTATTTCTCATACTCCCGGGCAAAAGCATCCCGGGCTCTGGCCACGCGTGACTTGAGTGTACCCAAGGGGCACTTGAGGAGCGTGGCCGCCTCACGGTACTCCATGCTCTCCAAGTCCACCAGGGTCAGCACCAGGCGGTGCTGGGGCCGCATGCGGGCTAGGACCTCGTGCACCATGCGCTGGGTCTCGCCGCGCTCGACTTCCTCGGCCGGAGCCAGGTCATGCTCGTCGGCGAGGTCGCGCTCGACCGAGCCGTCGTCGGTGGTGACAGGTGCGTCCAGCGAGGGCCCCTCTACCGCCCGGCGGCGCTTGCGACGTCGCAACTCGTTGATGGCGGCGTTGACCGCAATGCGGTAGAGCCAGGTGCGGAAGCTAGCGTTGCCCTGAAACTGGAAGGAGCGCAGGGCGGCCAGCGCTTTGAGAAAGATCTCCTGGGTCAGGTCTTCGGCGTCGTCCGGGCCGCACATGCGGTAGACGATGCCGTAGACCCGGCGGTTGTAGCGATCCACGAGCTTGCCGAAGGCATCGGGATCGCCCTGACGGGCTTCCTCGACCAGCCGCATTTCCTCGTCGCGCCCGGGGAGCGGATCGGCGCCCACGGGCTCAGCGGCTTTCTCTTTGTTTACGAACACCTTGGGGGGCACAAGGTTCCTCTGTTGACGGCGGTTTTTTGCGCAAAACAATCTGAAGGGAAGCCGATTGGCAAGCGGTTTGCCAACTACATTATGTAGTTTACAGTATGAGACACACGGGCCGGGAGAACATGACCCGATTATAACACCTGAAGATAGAAGGGCGAAAGGGGGCGGGGAGGTGGAGGGACGGGGAGGGATGGAGCCGGCGACCGGAATCGAACCGATAACCTGCTGATTACGATTCAGCTGCTCTGCCAATTGAGCTACGCCGGCTCGAGCGAGGAGCCCCCCGGCCCCCCTTCCTGATAGGGAAGAGGGTGAGAGGGGGCGAGGATTGACAAAGGTCGTGGTGGCCAGGCCCAGAGTTGAACTGGGGACACCTGGATTTTCAGTCCAGTGCTCTACCAACTGAGCTACCTGGCCACCCGGGTACGACAGGCACGACTACAGGTGACGACCGGACGCCTGATTTGTCGCTGGTGGGCGGAGCAGGATTCGAACCTGCGACATCATGCGTGTAAAGCATGCGCTCTAACCAACTGAGCTACCCGCCCCGAGTACGACAAGCATGACGGCACGTACGACTACAGACGCAACAACATCGAGAAGGACGAGGCCCGCCGTCGGGCCTATCCCTCGGCCTGCTTCTGGGCCTGTCGTTGGGCCTGATGTATTGATGGTGGCCCCAACGGGACTCGAACCCGTGCTGCCGCCTTGAAAGAGCGGAGTCCTAACCACTAGACTATGGGGCCGTCCGAAGCGCGGCGGGCCCGCCAGCAGGCGGCGGGCACCCGCCTCGTTGCCGGGTGGTTGGACAAACGGGCGCGGCAATCGCGCCCATTTGACGAGGATTATGATAGCAGGCAGGCGGGGGTGGCGTCAAGGAGTCGGGAGCCGAAATCCGCAGGTAGAAAGTGGTCAGCGGGTAGCCCAAGGTCAGGCGAGTCGGATTCGGTCCGCCCCTCGCGTCCTCCACGGAGAGGGGCGGGCCTCACCAGGCGGCGGCGTAGGCCTGGCAAGAGCTCTTGCTGGAGGCGGCGGCCTGGAGGAGGGAGGTGTTGGGGTCTACGCAGGCAGCGCAGACCTCGCCGTTAGTGTGGGGCGGGAGGAGGTGGAGGCGATGGCCGCGAGACTGCAGCTCGCGCAGAACCGGGAGGGGCACGCCCTCCTCCACGAAGATAGTACCGTCACCGGGGTTCTTGGGGTAAAACGAGTTGATGAAATGCGTGGTGTGGAAGGAGGGGGCGTCTATCGCTTGCTGCAGGTCCATGCCGAAGTCCACGACGTTGAGCAGGAACTGCACCGTCCACTGATCCTGCATGTCGCCGCCGGGGGTGCCGTAGGCCAGCCAGGGGCGGCCGTGGCGGAAGGCAAGCGAGGGGGTGAGAGTGGTGCGAGGGCGCTTGCCCGGCTGGAGGCCGTTGGGATGGCCCTCCTGTAGTGTGAAGATCTGGGCGCGGGTCCCGAGGGGGAAGCCGAGGTCGGGAATAAGGGGTGAGGAGGGGATCCAGGCCCCGCTGGGGGTCGCGGACATGAGGAAGCCCTCGTCGTCGGCGGTGTCCAGGTGGGTGGTATCGCCGACGTAGTTGCCGGGGTCGCCCACCGCGGGCGGGAGATCCCAGAGGGGAGCATTGTTCGCGGACTGCGAGTTGACCTGGGTGCGGAGAGCAGCATTGTAGGGCCCGGAGAGCAAGTGGTCGAGGGGGACGTCCACGAAGTCGGGATCGCCGTAGTAGCGGTCGCGGTCGGCGAAGGCGAGCTTGGCGCACTCGATGACGGTGTGGATATGGTCGGCGCTGTTGTGGGACATCGAAGCCAGATCGAAACCCTCCAGCAGGCGGAGTTGTTGCAGGTGCACAGGGCCTTGCGTCCACGGGCCGCACTTGAAGATGCGGCAGTCGCGGTAGTCAGCGGCGACGGGCTCCTCCAAGCGGGTGGCGTAGGCGGCGAAGTCGGTCTCGGCCAGCAGGGCGGTGTGGGCGGAGCCGCTGGAGTCGCGGACGGGGGTGGTAGCGACGAAGCGAAGCATCTGCGCGGCGATCTCGCCCCGGTAGAAGAGGTCTACGGCGCACTGGATAGCGGTTGCGCGGTCGGGAGAGGTGGCGGCGGTCTCGGCGTCAGCCAGGCGCTGGAGGGTGCGGGCCAGAGCGGTCTGGAGGAGCAGGGCGCCTACCTCGGGAGCCTGGCCGCCGGGCAGGAAGACCTCGGCGGTGGAAGGCCACTCCTGCTCGAAGCGCTGCTGGTGGGCGAGGATACTGCTACGCAGAGCTTCGTACAGGGGGAAGCCGTCCTCAGCCAGGGAAATCGCGGGGGCGAGCACCTCACGCAGCGTGAGGCGGCCGAAATGCGACAGCGCGGTGGCGTACGCGCCGAAGGTGGCGGGCACGGTGGCGCCGAGGAGGCCGTCGCCAGGGATGAGCGCGAGATTGTGCTCACAGAACCAGGCGAGCGTGGCGGCTTGTGGGGCGGGGCCCTGGCCGCTGATGGCGACTACCCGCTGCAGCGTTGGGGAGTAGATGAGAATCGGGCATTCGCCGCCGAGACTGTTGTCCTGGGGCTTGAGCACGGCCAGGGCAAAGCCGGCGGCCACCCCGGCGTCCACCGCGTTGCCGCCCTGGGCGAACATCTTCAGCCCGGCAGCGGTGGCAAGGTGATGACCGGAGGCGATAGCCCCCTGGCGGCCGGAGACAACGGGACGGGTGGTGTACATGGGTGATGCTCCTCCAGGAAGCGCTGAACGGCGGCCTAGAGCAGCCGCAGCTCGCAGGGGCCGGAAGCGGGCAAGTCGGCGGCGAGGGCGCCAGTGGCGGGGTCGTAGGTGAAAGGCGTGTCGACTCCGTCTGCCTGCAGCGTCTGTGGCGCGGTGGCACACCAGGCTACGAAGCGGCCGCCGTCTCGGAGGAGAACCGTGTAGCCGCCCCCAGGGCCGGGGGCGCAGTCGAGGACCGCGCCACCACTGTTCAGCATGTTGGCCAGGCCCACAGGGGCAAAGCCGTCCTGCAGGGGAACGAAGGTGACGATCTCCCAGCCCAGCTCCGGCAAGGTGACCGGCAGCTCCGCGTCGCGCTCGCAGCAAACCAGGGCGCCGGTGGTATGGAAGTAGGCGACGAACTGCTCCCCGACGAGGCCCTCCACATCGCGGGGGCGGACCACGCCGGAGAGGGAGGCGCGCTCGGACTCTTCCTCGTGGTAGCGCGCGTTGAAGACGCCGATAACGCCGGAGGCCTCGTTCGTGTTGAAAATCTTCAGCAGGACGTCCTGCCGGGTCGGGTCGGTGAAGAGGCAATCGCGGGTGGGGCGGCCGAGGTCGGCGGCGCGCAGGAGGGTGCCGTCGGAGCAGACCAGCTTGCGCAGCAGCGCGAAGTCGTGGCCGTCCGGTTTGTCCGAGACGTAGACCGGGCAGCCGGCCACCGCCCGGCCGGCGGCGTGGTAGGCGCCCATGGCGTGACCGGACTGGAACATGTCCCAGTCAGGATGGATGAACTCGCCCAGCCAGAGACTCACCTGGGCGTTGGCGTACAGGTGCAGGCCGTGGGAGGCCGGATCGTTGGGCCAGAAGTCGGTGAAGGAGCGCATCAGCGTGGAGCTCAGCGTGTGGTAGGCGACGTTGGCGGAGGCGGACATGCAGTTGATCACGCGGCCCAGGAAGTGGGTCTGGACGGCGCCTTCGAGAGCCTCGTGGTAGGCACGCATGAGCGCCGCGTACCCGCCGCGGCCGGCGGCGACCGCGTCCAGGGTGCCCTGGCAGTCGACCTTGACGCCGTCGACGCCCTGGAGGCGCAAATGGCGGTGGAAGTCCTGGTAGAAGCGGTAGACGTCCTCCGGCTCGACCAGACCGACGACCGGGCCGTAGAAGGGGGTGTTGAGGTCGGGCTTGTGGTGCAGGAGGCCGCGGGAGAAGTCATGGGCGGTGGCGCGCACGCGGTACGGGAGGGAGTCGCCATCCACGCCGCCCCAGTACCCCTGGAGCGTGTGCCAGACGAGGAAGAAGTCCACACCGAACTCGCCCTTGGCCATAGCAACGGTCGCGCCGAGGTCGCCGGGGAACTTGTCGGCGTTAGCGCAGAAGGCGGACATGCGCTCCTCGCCAGTGGGCTGGCGCCGGGTGGTCTGCCAGCCGGCGTCTACCAGCAGGTAGCGAGGCGACACGCCGCCCGCGGCGAAGCTTGCCAGGCCCTCGCGGATCTTGTCGTGGGATACCTCGCCGTAGAAGGCGTCCCAAGTGCACCAGCCGAAGAGGTCGACGAACTCCGGCAGGGGCTTGTCGCGGCGCAGGCGGCCGGTTCCCATGCGGGCAGTGAGGCTCTCGGCGGCAGCGCAGACGAGCTGGTAGGGATCGTCGCCGCGGGCGAGGAAGAGGCCGGTGACCTCCGTTCCCACCACCGCAGGATCCCCGGTCTCGGCCACGAGGATAAGTTGATCGTCCGGGGTGCCCTGCAGGTAGGTGGTGAAGGGTTCGTCCACAACCGTGAGGAGGATCGCGTAGCGGCCGTCCTCCAATTCGGCGAGAAGGAACTCAGTCTCCACCGGCACCTCGCGGACCATCGTCCCGGCCGCGGGAGTCACCCACCAGGGATCGTAGCGGTAGCCGCAGGTGAAACGCAGGACGCCTGCCAAGGGTCCCAGCGGGAACTCGTGGCGGGCGGCGGCCTTCTCGACGACGGCCTGGAGGAAGAGACCGTGACCGAGGGGGTCATCCGCCGCGCAGAGGTTAGCGGGGAGGGACGGGAAGAGGGAGAGGTTCGGGTTGGTCATGAGTCTCCTTGGTCTAGTCCATCCCCAGGCGCACTCCATGAGCGCAGGCGCCCTAGTTACTGCCGCTTGATGACGATGGTGCCTACTTCCCCCTGTAGCTCCGGTACCTGCAAGGTTAGAACCTCGTTCTCCAGTTTCGTCTCCAGGCGAGTTTCGCGGCCGTTAAACTCGTGGAGAAGGGCCGGACCGGGGGTGGCGAAGTTGTGTTGGGCCAGGTCTATGGTCACGGCGAAGGGGCCTTTGCGAACCTTGCGTCGGTCTACCAGGTTGAGGGTGAGGCTGGTGCCGTCGGTGCGGCGGAAGAGCTTGGCGTAGATGCGCTCGGGGAGGGGACCGAGGCCGATATCGTCGCGGAAATCAGCCCCATAGATCTCGCTGCGCACGGAGGCGCGCAAGGCCAGAAGCTTGTGCATGTACTGGACGAAAGGGTCGTCCCGGTTGATCGGCGACTGCATCAGGATGTCGAACCGGGAGCCCATGAGGAAGACGTGGTTCATGGTGTCCTCGCGGCGGGGTTCGTCGCCCACGTCGGGCCAGTAGTATTTGAGGCCGTTACCGGCGCCATTGCAGGTGCCGCTATAGATGGCGTGCTCGGGCCAGGTGTACGAGTAGATCTCCGGCTTGACGTAACGGGTGAGACCCTCCAGGTACTCCAGGCCGAGGGCGTGGGAGTTGTACTGCATGAGGGCGTCGCAGACGGTCTCGGAGGTGACGGCGAGGTTGACGTAGGGGGAGGAGCCTTCTTGCAGGCGCTCCAGGAGGCGGAGGAAGGCGGGGCCGACGCCGTGAGGCTGCTGGGGGCCGTGCTCGTCGCTGAAGCACACGCGAGCGGCGGAGAACATGGTCACGGGCATGCTATCGAAGTACCAGGCGTCCACGCCGTAACGCTTAACGTAGCGGTCCAGCACCCAGGAGAGAATATAGTCCTGGTAGCCCTCCGCGGCGGGGCACATGCCGGAGAAGCGGGTGCCGGGGCTCTGGGCCCAGTTGCCGGCGATACGAGAGCCGTCCGGGAAGACGGAGGCCCAGCGGCGGGCCTCGCCCCACCACTGCGGGACGTGTACGTCGGGCGGGAGGTCGTCTTGCCACTGCTCCATGCCCTTGGCGAGGTCGGCGTCCCAGGTCCAGAGATTGTGGTAGAAACCGATATGGCCGCCCCGGGCGCGGACAGCGCGGACAGTGCGGGTGAGCTCCGCCTCTCCCCCGCGGTCCGGGTCAGGCCAGAGGAAGCAGTAGTAGGACTTGCGCGACTTGTCCGGCCCCACGTTCTCGATCATCTCGGACCAGATCTGCAAGTAGTTGAGGCCGAACCATTCGGCGTCGTCGAGCATGGTGAGAAAATCGCTGTAGCGCTGGGTGGGGCCACCGGTGCCGAACCAGCCGTCCGACTCGGTGCGGGGCCAGGCGGGGCCGGTGTAGGCGCGGTGATACTCCCGGGCCCTCTCGCGGTAGCGATCGGCGGCCCAGTGCCAGTCGCCGGGGTGGACGCCGACGGTGAAGGGCTGGGACTGCCACTCCTGATGGGGCTCCAGGAAGGCGAGAGTGCGCATATCGAGGGTCATGGTGCCCGCAGCGGCGTCGGGCCAGGTCTCCAGGTCCATCTGCTGGAAGGAGAGGTCGTGGCTGGCGAGGTACAGGCCACCGCCGGGGCCGTATTGGTCCAGCCAGGACATGGAGGCCCAACCGGGGTAGGTCAAGACGAAGATCGGCGTGGTGCGCCGGGGACGGAGGAAGTCGTAGGAGGAAGGGTTGGGGATCAACTCGCCCTGCGCGTAGGGACGAGCGAGGAAGTTTTCGTCGGGCTTGCCGCCGAGGCAGACGCCCTCCAGCACCGGGAAGGCGACGCGGTAGACGCGGCGGTCCTGGTCAGGGGCCTCGCCGCCCTGGTTATCGACGTGGATACGCCAGTCCATGAGGGGGGAGTCGTTGAGGGGGGAGTCGTTCGTCAGGGTGATGGCGTAGGTGACGACGACGCCGCCGGGGAGGCGGCTGGTGCACTCGACGCGCTCACCGGTCGCGGTCTTTTCCTTGGTGACGCGAACACCGTCGGGAACCGCGTCCCGCAGGTGGGAGAGGTCGCCTTTCACCTTCTCGGAGTCGGCGGGGTTGTAGCGGGAGAAGCCGCCGCCCTGTTGCTCGAAGGGGTCGCGGATATAGATGGCCTGGTTGGCGGAGTAGACGTCGATGATGAAGGGCGGCCGGGGATCAGGGCGCGGCGTGAGGCACTCGGTGTTGGTCTGCTTGTTGAGCAGGCCCAAGACGGCGCCTGTGTGGCCGTCGATGGTGAGGCGGAGGAGGGCGTTCTCCAGCACCACGGGGACGGGAGCCGGGTCAGTGGGCTCGGGCTCGTCGGCGCGGCCGGGAGTGGGGATGCCAACCAGTAGGCAACCCAACAACAGACAGGTGGGAAGTACCGCCGGGAGGACGGTGCGCATAGGGGTGACTCCTTACCTCGCAGGGGATATGGGGCCGTTTGTACCACGCCGGGGAGAGAATGTCAATCGGGGAGGCGGTGGGGCCTCTCCCTCCTTCCCCCTCTCCTTGCAGAGGAGGGGGAATCAGCGCAATCAGGGAGCGGTCCCCGCTAAGGGCCTTTCTCGAACAGCCAGCGCAGGACGCGGCCGAGCAGGAGGCGATAGCCGGTCCACTGGTAGAGGAAGGTTTCGTTGGCGGGGGGCTCGCCGGTCATGAAGGCGCCCAGAAAGACGGCAACACGGCCCTGGCCGTAGCGGCCGGTGACGAGGAGGGGCTGCCCCTCACAAGTCAGGAGGACCTCCGCGCCGGGCTTCGGGAGGACCTTGTGGTAGTAGTAGATGCGCGGGCGGTCTTCCCAGGTGAGTCCCTGGGTGACCGGGGAGGCCCGACCGGGCTGGACCTCGGAGTTGGTGGCTTTGACCAAGTCCCAGGGGCCGGTGACGGTCACCGGGAGGAGGTCTTCCAGGAAGGAACCGGTGATGTCGCCTTTGCCAAAGGACAAAGGTCCGCCGAACATCAGCAGGCGCCCGCCCTGCTCAACGTATCTCCGTAGGGTGAGCCGCCCCATGAACCCGTTGAGAGCGGAAGCCGGGATGTCGTTGAGGATAATGGCCCGGACCTCCTGGAGGGCTTCCAGCTTGCGGGGGAAGGGCTGGTCCAGGACAAAACCGCTCTGAAGACGGGCCAGGAAGGCCTCGCTCTCGGTCAATTGAGGGTACATGGAGGCGAGAGTGCCCTCCGGGAAGTAAGTTTGGCTGCCGAGGCCCTGCTCGACCATGACGGTGGGCTGGGCCGCGGCGGGCAGGGAGAGGGCGACGGAACTCAACACCAGGAACGCTAAGCACAGAGGCACAGGGGTTACGCGCATGCAGATCACTCTCCCAACCAGATGGCGGCCTGGTCTTTGTCCGTGGGGAAGGCGGCTAGCTGGGTCACGGTGGTCTTGTCGAACCACAGATCAGTGGCACCCAGGAAGCTGACGGTGAACTCCAATACGCCCCCCTCCGGGCGGATGAAGCGGATGGTGAAGTCCTGGTAGACGCCGGACTTCGCGAAGTCGGTGGCCAGGAGGTATCTGGGGTCCATCAACTGGCCGCTGATACCGCCGACTATACCGGGGCTCAGGGCGGCCACCCGCGCCGCTTTGGTGTTGTCCTTGACCTTGAGGCGGAAGGTGACCAGGTAATCACCGACCGGTTGCTCGGCGGTGTACTGGCCCCAGGTCAGACCGATGTAGTTGGCTACCTTCC